>JBJHCC010000003.1:0-156136 GCA_050485825.1 Gammaproteobacteria bacterium | reverse complement strand
TCGCGTGTACACCGACACGCAACGCCCCGCCGCCTCCACCAGATCCCCGAGAAGAAGCCGGCCTTTGCGCCGGCTTCTTGTTTTCTGGGGACGGCAAAGCCTGGCGGGCGTCGAACCCGCTTGCTTTGGTTCCGGGCCTGCGGCCCGCAGCCGTCCGCCGAAGACAGACGGCACCGGCCTTGCTGCGCAAGGATTGATTCGCGTGTACACCGACACGCAACGCCCCGCCGCCTCCACCAGATCCCCGAGAAGAAGCCGGCCTTTGCGCCAGCTTCTTTCTTATCAGGCCATCAAAGATCAGACGGGAGTCGAACTTACTGGCCTAGTGCCAGGCAAGCGCCAGGCCCACCGCACAAAGCCCGGCATGGCACAATACTCCCCGGGAGTATCCATCAAGAGGATTGCGATAGTGAAAACGCGAGCAGCCGTGGCCTTTGCGCCCGGGAAGCCCATGGAAATCGTCGAGCTCGATCTCGAGGGTCCGAAGAAGGGTGAAGTGCTGGTCAGGATTACTCATACCGGGGTCTGCCACACCGATGCCTTCACCTTGTCCGGGGAAGACCCGGAAGGCGTGTTCCCTGCCGTACTCGGGCACGAGGGCGCTGGCATTGTGATGGAGGTCGGCGAAGGCGTGACCAGCGTGGCGCCCGGCGATCATGTCATTCCGCTGTATACCGCCGAATGCGGCGAATGCCTGTTCTGCACCTCGAACAAGACCAATCTCTGCACGTCGGTGCGCGCGACCCAGGGCAAGGGCCTGATGCCGGACGGGACCACGCGCTTTTCCTATCAAGGCCAGCCGGTTTATCACTACATGGGCTGCTCGACTTTCAGCGAGTACACGGTCGTGGCCGAGGTCTCGCTGGCCAAGGTGAACCCGGCAGCCAATCCGGAGCAGGTCTGCCTGCTGGGCTGCGGCGTGACCACCGGTCTCGGCGCCGTCCACAACACGGCCAAGGTCCAGCCCGGCGACTCGGTCGCGGTTTTCGGGCTTGGCGGCATTGGCCTGGCGGTGATTCAGGGGGCCAGGCAGGCCAAGGCCGGCCGCATCATCGCCATCGACGTCAATCCGGCGAAGTTCGAACTCGCCCGCGAGTTCGGTGCGACCGACTGCGTCAACCCCAAGGACTTCGACAAGCCCATTCAGCAGGTCATCGTCGAGATGACGGGCTGGGGCGTGGACCATTCTTTCGAATGCATCGGCAATGTCGAGGTCATGCGCGCCGCGCTGGAATGCGCCCATCGCGGCTGGGGCCAGTCGGTGATCATCGGCGTGGCCGGCGCTGGCCAGGAGATATCGACCCGCCCGTTCCAGCTGGTCACCGGCAGGCGCTGGATGGGCACGGCTTTCGGCGGCGTCAAGGGCCGCAGCCAGTTGCCCGGGATGGTCGAAGACGCCATGCAGGGCAAGATTCAGCTGGAGCCCTTCGTGACTCACACCATGCCGCTGGAAAGGATCAACGAGGCCTTCGACCTGATGCACGAAGGCAAGTCCATCCGCAGCGTGGTTCACTTCTAGGTGCCGGCCGTGAAAAGAATCGAACGGCGCGCCTGCTTCGGCGGCTGGCAGGAGGTGCATCAGCACGCATCGAGCACCCTGGGGTGCTCGATGAACGTCGCCGTGTTTCTGCCCGAGGCGGCCCGGACACGGCGGCTGCCGGTGCTGTACTGGCTGTCGGGCCTGACCTGCACCGAGCAGAACTTCATCACCAAGGCTGGCGCGCAGCAGTATGCCAACGCGCACAATCTGATCATCGTCGCGCCCGATACCAGCCCCCGCGGCGAGGGCGTGCCCGATGCCGAAGGCTACGATCTGGGCGTCGGCGCCGGGTTCTATCTGAACGCGACCGAGGCGCCGTGGAACCGGCACTATCGCATGTACGACTACATCGTCAGCGAACTGCCTGATCTGGTCGAAACTCATTTTCCGGCCAGCGCGAAGCGCTCGATCTTCGGCCATTCGATGGGCGGGCACGGCGCGCTGATGATCGCGCTGAAAAACCCCGGGCGCTATGCCAGCGTGTCCGCATTCGCACCCATCGTCGCGCCTTCACAGGTGCCCTGGGGCCAAAAGGCGTTCAAGGCTTATCTGGGCGAGGACCGCGCACAGTGGCAGGATTACGACACCGTTGCTCTGATCGCCGGGGCCGCGGAGCGCCTGCCGCTGCTCGTCGAACAGGGTCTCGCCGACGAATTCCTGCAGGACCAGCTCAAGCCGGAATTGCTCCAGGCCGCCTGCGCGCAGCATGCCCATCCGCTGACGCTGAAGCTGCGCGAGCACTACGATCACAGCTACTACTTCATGGCCTCCTTCATCGGCGAACACATCGCCTATCACGCCGCGCATCTGCACGCCTGAGCTGAATCCATGCCGCACACGCCGGACGAGAAGAAACGCGCGCTCACACGGCTCAAGCGCATTCGAGGTCAAGCGGAGGCGCTGGAACGTGCCGTGGAAGCGGGCACCGACTGCGGCGACCTGCTCCAGCAGATCGCCGCGCTCCGGGGAGCGGCCAACGGCTTGATGGTGGATGTGCTCGACAGCCATCTGCGGGAGACCTTCGCACCGGTCCAGGCTCAGCTGCGGGATATCGACGTGGCCAATGAGGTGGATCTGATCGCCAGGATCCTGAAAACCTATTTGCGCTGAGCCGCCCCGCCGGAAACCTTCAGCGGTTCCCGGCGTGATTCCTGAACACCATCAGATGTTCGTCTTCAAAGATGGGCTCACCATACTTCTCGGCAATGGCATCGGCACATTGCGGATATCGCTGTTCCAGAGCCCACGGGTAAATGTGCCTTTCCGCCAGGATCCGCTCCGCGTCCGGATCCACGTACCACTGCTTTTTCCAGATGATGAGTGACACCGGCTCGGCCGACAGCGCCTCACCCGTCTCAAGATAGAAGACATTGCGAAAACCGAAGCCATCGGCTTTTGCCAGTTCTCCAAAAACTCCACCGGCGCAGAATCCTCGGATAAAGGCAGGTATCGTCCGGTAGCCCGTTCGTCGCTCGATCACCGCCAAAGCCGACAGCGGTGCCTCAAAGCGCCAGGGCGCGACGGCAATGCTGGTTCCCGGTTCCGCATCCAAATGGATCCGCTCGTCCCAATAGCTCGACTGAAGCATTCTGTCGACCAGCACCCCCAGCCTGCCGGGCCCAGGCCGAGGATCATTGATAAACAGAACATGCTGACTGTAACTGTTGGGCCGGACCGAAAAATCCCAAATCGGGTTTCCTATCAGCGGCAACGCCAGACAGATCGCCACCAGACCCGAACGAACGCTGGGCGTGGCGCTCACTGTTGCGGCAATCCAAAGCAGCCCCCAGGTCCAACAAAGCACCAGGGCGGGCAACAAGATCAAGGTATATCTCGCAAAGACCAGGCCGGTATCGAACGCCAGCGGCCTCATCGCACCAAGCGTCAATGCCAGCACGACCAGGGCCGTCAGGCCAAAAAAGAACCACCTTCTTTTTTCAATATAGAGCCGGATACTGCCCAGCAGCGCCAGACCTGAAAACAGGAAAGCGACCACGGCGGATCCGCTTCCCACGAAGATATGGGTGGCCTCGAGTATTGTGGTGGCATCCGGGAACGACCAGCCAACCTTGACGCCCACGCTGTCGAAATCATTGATGAGGGGCGGCAGCAGGAAAAGTGCCGCGGCTGCCAGACAAAGCAGCCCGATGGCAAAAAGCGGCAGGGAGGCGCTCAAGGTGGCACGAAAGGACCGGTGCTTGAGCGCGTTTTCAAACAGAAAGAACAGCAGCGGACTCATCAGGACCGGGCCATACAGTGGATTGGCCCAGGCACCCAGCGCAACGGACGGGATGAAAACCGCGAGATACTTCCGAGACCGGGTCCTTTCCCAGGAAAACGCCGCCCAGATCGCAACAATGCACAGCAGCAGGATGATGGCATAAGGTCGGGAAGACCTGGAAAAATAGACCAGTATCGGGGAGATCCCAAGCAGCCAGGTGACGCCAACGGCTTGGGCTCGCAAGCCGTTGGCAAACAGCCATCCAGCAACTGCCATCAAGGTCAATACGCCAGCCGCCAGGCTCAATGCGCGCATGGACATCTCCGAAAGCCCGAACCCATCGAAGAATCCCTTGAAAAGCAAGGTGCAGGGAATGCAATGATCGGAAAAGCCGAAACTTGCGAGGATTTTTGAGTACCGAAGGGCGGTCAGGGTATGAATCGAGTGCCATTCGTCGTCGAGCAATACCTGCAGATGAATCTGCTGAAATCGGAAAAAAACGCCCACGGCCAAAGCGGCAAGACAACTTGCCAACAGCAGCTGATGGTGGCTCAGACGCGGCTGTTTGATCCAATATCTGGCCATCGCAGTCAAGGCATCCGCTGGGTGTAGTGCACGGGAAATAGGAGGTGCTTATGACAAAAGGGAGACGGTGGCCGCTGTCTGGGCTATTGGCGATTGTTCAGGCAAGTCCTGAAAAACCGGACCAAAGCAGCTTACCGCCGTCGCCGGAGAGTTTAGCGCAAGCGAGCGCCGGATCTCGGTAGGCCGCGCGCGGCGACTACACCAGGCTTCGCCTGCCTACGGGCGCCAGATCCGGCTATTCCTGGCGAGAATAAGCGGCCTGCTTGCGGTTGTCCAGCGACCCAGCAATCTACGCCCCGCCGGCGCTGGAAGCCCGCGACTGCCACGACGCAGACAAGCCATATCGCCGACTCTCCCCGGCCTGATCATCTCATCGGGCCGCTCGCCAGAGGAGACCGTTGACGCGAGATTCGGGGCCTCCGCGATAATCGGGGCGCTTCACCGCGCTACACTGACGCCCACTTTCGAGGAGATTTCACCATGTTTGACGCGAAGCGTTTGCTTGATCAGCTGGTCAACAATGGCGCGGCCAGCGGGTTTGCCGGTGGCGTGGCGGGTGGGGCTTTGACCAGCCTGCTGATGGGTCGGCGGCGGCGTGGGCTGGTGGGGTCCGCGGTACGGGTTGGCGGGCTGGCGCTGGTCGGGACGCTGGCTTATCAGGCCTGGCAGCGGCATCAGCAGGAAGCCGGGGTGACGACAACTGCGACGCCGGATGCGCTCGCCCTGCCCCCGCCTGGCAGCGCCTTTCTGCCCGCCGAAGAAGACAGCGCGGCCTGCGGCAAGCTGAGCCTGCTGTTGGCCCGGTCGATGATCGCGGCGGCCAAGGCCGATGGGCATATCGATGCTGAGGAAAGTCAGGCCATCCTGAATCAGATCAACAGTAGCGAGCTGACGGCCGAGGACAAGGCCTTCCTGTTCGAGGAGTTCAGCAAACCGCTGGATATCGCCGGCCTGGCCCGCGACGTGGATTCGCCGGAACATGCCGCCGAGGTCTACACCGCCGCGCTGCTGATGGTCGAGTCGCCGTCGGCGCCGGAGCAGATTTTCCTCGACGGACTGGCCGATGCCCTGCGCCTGGAGCCGGGCCTGCGCTCGCATATTCAGGCCACTGTGGCCGCCAGCCAGGCCGCCTGAGCAAACCCGTCGATACAGCGGTTAGCCGAGCCTCGGATCAGCTCGGCTGGCCGTTTGTCGGATACTCGGCCCTCTGATGGCCACCGCGGCGCTTGGCGGCACACAGGGCGGCATCGGCTGCACGAACCAGTGCTTCCGGGGCCGCCATCTCCGGATCGCGCTGCGCCACGCCGATACTGACGCTGCCATACCAGGTCTCGTCGCCGACCGGCACCTGCAGGTCGGCGATGTAGCGATGAACACGGTCGGCCAGCTGACGTGCCGCCTCAAGCGCCACGCCCGGCGCGAGTATCAGGAATTCGTCGCTGCCCATGCGCGCCATCAGGTCATCGGTGCGGATGCAGTCCTGCAGCCTGCGGGCAACAGCCTGGATGACCCGATTACCGGCTTCGTGGCCATACTGGTCGTTGATCGGCTTGAGGCCGTCGGCGTCGATCAGCAGGCAGCACAGCGGCGCGCCGCTGTCGTCGCTGGCAGCCCACTCCCTGGCCAGCGCGTTCAGCGCATGGCGACGATTGGGAACGCCCGTTAACGGATCGGTCATGGCAATCGCGGCGAGCTGCTCATTGGCCTGGGCCAGGGCGGCGGTGCATTCGCTCAGGCTGCGGCTGAGTTCGCGCTGCTCTTCACGCAAGGCCAGGGAGCGCTGCGACAGCAGCTTGAACAGCTCGGTCAGCGCCGCGATCACGGGTTGATGCTCCCGATCCCGCAGCGCGCGCTCCTCGGCCCAGACAGCCGGAGCGGCCGCGCCGCGACGAATCGCCGCGATCTGGCGCGCCATGCTCTGGTCGATACCCAGAATATGGAAAGCCAGCCAATTGACCAGGTAACACAGCACCGGATCAAGCGAGACCGGACGATCAGTGTCCACTTGTTCTCTGAGCACCGGAATTTCAGCCAGAAACTGGCGATGCTCTCGAATATGTGCCATGCGATGGCGAGAGTCGACACCTGCGCTGACCATCAGGCGCTCTTCATCCCGGAAATGGTGGTCGGCGCTGTGATGCAGGTCACCGAACAGGCGATCGAGCTCGTCGACGCTGATCGGCTCCGCGCGCTGTCGCAGATCACCCAGCGCATTGATGATCTCGACCAGCTTGCGATGACGTTCATCGACCGCGGCAATGCCGGTCATCAAGCTGTCGGTCCAGCGAAACACGGCCTCCTCGGGGTTGCGTGCGTCGGTAGAGCGAAGACCGGGCCGCTGCGACACCGGCCGCTGCGACTGCGCCTCAAGCCAACGCGCCAGGTCGGCCGCGACCATCGGCCGCGCGACATGGTAGCCCTGGGCCTGATCGCAGCCGATAGCGCGCAGGAAAGACAAGGTTTCTTTGTCCTCGACGCCTTCGGCGACTGAGCGCAGACCCAGACTGCGGCCGAGGTCGACGATGGAACGAACCACCACGCTGGCTTCCGGCGAGCGCATCGCATCCATCACAAAAGACTTGTCAATCTTGATCTCGGAAAATGGCAGACGGGCAAGCTGCAACACCGAGGAAAACCCCGTGCCGAAATCATCGATTGACAGCTGAAAGCCCTTCATCCGGAGGCGGGTGAGCTGATCAAGCGCGGCGACCGGGTCACTCATCGCCACGGACTCGGTCACCTCAAGGATGACACGACCGCTTTCGACTCCGTAGGTCTTGCAGGCCGCCAGCACTTCCGGCACGAAATCTCGATCGGTCAGCGACTGCGCCGAGACGTTGATCGACACCGTCGGGCGCTCGCAGACCGCTGGCCCGAAGGACTGCGAACGAAGCCAGGCCAGCGCCATGTCCAGCACCCGGTCAGTCAAGCGATCGATCAGGCCTTCGCGCTCGGCCAGCGGAATGAAAACATCCGGCGCAACCACGCCAAAGCGCGGGTGACGCCAGCGGGCCAGCGCTTCGAAGCCGGTAATCTGGCCACTCTCGCAGTCGATCTGCGGCTGAAAGGCCAGGAACAGCCCCTCCCCGTCCAGGCTCTCGGCCAGGCTGGCGGCATCGGGTACCGCATCGCTCAAGGTCCCGGCGCGGGCGCTAGGGGCTACCGGCGAGGGCGCGGCGCCCTGCAACATGGCGCGCAGCGCGCTCGGCAGAAACGGCTTCGGCAACTGCCCAATGACGCTCAGACCATGCTCATTGGCCGAGCGCACGGCCGCGTCCAGGACGCGGCTGCCAACGCCGCTGGTGATGATCAGACCGGCCCGGCAATCCAGATCAGCCAACCTCGCCATGACCTGAACCCCGTCGAGTTCGGGCATGATCAGATCCAGCGCGATATGCGACGGCGACCAGGCGTCCAGTTCGCGAAAGAACGCGTCGGGCGAGCTGGCCGTCCGCGCCTCAAAGCCGGCCGTTTCAGCGATCATCGCGATGGTCATCGCCAGGGTCGCGTCATCGTCGAAAACCAGCAGGCGATTGCTCATGGCGAGCGCACCGGGCTGCGGCCGGAATCCCGTCTGTCAAGCGCGCGCCGAACCCGGCGGGCCAGGTCTGCGCGGCGATAGGGCTTGGGCAGGAGATCGACACCCGCGGCCAGTCGACCGCGATCGATCAGGACGCTCTCGGAATATCCGGAGGTGAACAAAACCGGCAGGCCCGGCCGCTCTCTCAGGAACTCTTCGGCCAGCTCCCGGCCATTCATGCCGCCGGGCATGATCACATCGGTGAGCAGCAGGTCGAACGCCAGGCCCTTGTAAAGCAATGCCAGTGCAGCGGCAGCGCTGTCGGCGCAGATGACCCGGTAGCCCAGGCTCTGCAGCAGCTGTTCGGCATGGCGCCGGACCATCTCATTGTCTTCGACCAGCAGGATGGTTTCGCTGCCGCCGGTCACCGGGGGCAGCGGCCGCTCGCTGATGGTCCGAGAACTGGACCCTTTGGCGACGGGCAGATAGAGCCGCAGCGTGGCGCCTTCACCCAGCTCGGAATACACACTGACATGGCCCTTCGACTGCTTCACGAAACCATGCACCATCGCCAGCCCCAGCCCGTTGCCTTTGCCCTTGGGCTTGGTGGTGAAAAACGGCTCGAACAGCCGTTCCAGATGCTCCGGCGCGACGCCGCAGCCGGTATCGCTGACCGACAGCACGACATAGCCACCAGGCTCGAGATCGGGCTGACGCCCACCGACGCCCGCGTCGAAGTTGGCCTCTTCGGTTTCAATCAGCACGCGACCGCCATCGGGCATGGCGTCGCGCGCGTTCAGGCACAGGTTGAGCAGTGCGTTTTCCAGCTGGCTGCGATCAATCAGTACCGGCGGCAGGTCCTCGTTCAGATCGAGCCGAATGTCGATCTCGGTGCCCAGAGTCCGCGCCAGCAGGCTGTGCATGCCTTCGATCAGGCTGTTGATGTCCCAGGCTTCCGGCGCCAGTGCCTGGCGGCCGGCGAAGGCCAGCAACGAGCGGGTCAGCTCCGAGGCGCGACCAGCCGCATCGCTGACCATGGTGGCCAGGGTATGCAGCGGTTCTCGATCAGTGGTCGCTTCCCGGATCAGCTCGGCATTGCCAAGAATCACGGTCAGCAGATTATTGAAGTCGTGCGCCACGCCGCCGGTCAACTGGCCCAGGGCTTCAAGCCGCTGCGACTCGCGCAGCTTGCGCTCCAGCTGTACCATCTCGGTGATATCGGCGATGCTGCCGACCATCCGGACAATGCTGCCGTCGTTGCCGGAAAGCACACGGGCGCTGTCCCGAACCACGGCGTAACTGCCGTCGGCGCGCCGGAAACGATACTCGGCGGACCATTGACCTGAACCGCTTTCGGACGGCTGGGTGACGAGGCAGGCGATGTCGGTCTCCACCCGCGAGCGGTCCTCGGGATGGACCAGATTGGTCCAGCCTTCCAGGCCGTCGGGCAACTGCTCGGGATCATGCCCGAACATCGTCTTCAGACCCTCGCTCCACCAGACCGTATCAGCGCCTACGTCCCAGTCGTAGATCAAGTCGGCAGTGGCGCCGGCAGCCAGACGCAGACGTTCCTCGCTGGCGCGCAGTCGGTAGCTGCTGTCTTTCAGCGCGGCCAGCGTCTGATGGCGTAGCAGCGTGTGCGCCACGAGCGCGGCGACCAGCTGCACCAGCGCCACCTCCTCATCGCGCCACAAGTCCATACCCGGTTCACGCTGGAAACAGAAAAATCCGCTGATCCTGCGGTCCGTTGCACCAAGCGGGATCGCCAGCAGCGGTCCGCACGGCCCCGGCGACAGGTCATCTCGCTCGGCGTCAGCCACAGCCGGCAGCGCCTCCGTCGACGCCAACCGAATGACACCCATCTCAGCGAGCTCAAGATGCCACCACCGCCAGTCAGCGACGCTGGTGGCCGCCGCCGAAGCCAGCAGCGGCGGGCAGCCGTCGAGCCGAAACTCATGCCGGATACGCGGCAGCCCTTCGTCGGAAGCGTCGTAGACCAGGAAACCGCGCGCGGCAGCCAGCTGCTGGACCAGACGCCTGAGCAGTTCATCCAGACAGCGATTGACTGCCGCCGGATCTCGCGCCGCCACCAGCTCGGCCGAGGCCTCCACGACCAGACGCTTGAAGCGAAGCTGGCGTCTGAGATCGTCCTCGATTCTCTTTCGATGATCAATGTCCTGGAGCGCGCCGTCGACGCCAACGACGCGTCCATCGGCGTCGCGCGCGGCCTCGCCCATGCAGCGCACCCACTTCACCCGCCCCGACCCGGTCAGGATTCGCAGCTCCATGTCAAATGCGTGGCCGCGTCCCATGCAGTCCCGAACCGCAGCATCGAGGCGCAGGCGATCAGCATCCAGATAAGTCGAGAGCGCCTGCTCGACTGACAGGCTGGTCTATGGTTTGAGCTCATGGATGGCATAAACCTCGTCGGACCAGCGCATCTGCCTGTCCGGCAACCCCACTGCCCAGGCCCCCAGCCGACCCAGCCGCGTGGCCATGCCCAGAAAGCGTTGCCCCTCGGCCAGCTTGCGAACGGCTGCCCGCTCGCGCTCCAGCGCTTCGCTCAGCGCGTTGGCCGCGCGCAAGCGCGGGCTGACGTCCCGCGCTATCACCAGAATATCGAGCTGCCCCTGGACCTCAAGCGAATTGGCGATGACCTCGACGTCGACGCGCTCGCCGTTCTCACCCACCAGCCGATTCTGGACAATCGGGAAGCGTTGGGGCGATTCCAGGGCCGCCTTGACCCGCCCCTGCACCAGTTGATGGAATGCGGGATCAATGAAATCAAAGGGCGATCTTCCCAGAATGCGATCAGCCGATCCGCCGCCGAGTATCTCCGCGCCGGCCGGGTTGATGTACACAATCTTGCCGCCTCGATTGACCCAGGCAATGTCGGGCAGTTGATCCAGCAGCGGACGATGCCAGTGCCAGTTGTTGGCCGGCCGGTGCCTGCCTTCGGCGAGGTGAATCTGCAGGGCCAGGCGCAGCGGCAGCTGATCGCCGTTATCCGGCCAGGCCAGGAAATCATCCACTTCGGCCACCAGCAGGGCGTCGACGGGAAGGCGCTCGACAGGGCCTGGATAGATCAGCAACAGCGGTGTCTGCGCGATCAGCGCCGACCGACGCAGCGGGCTCAGGCGGCGGACCGCCTCGGCGGCGTTCTCCGGCACCATGACCAGGACGGCGTCCGGCCAGCGCGCGAGATCATCGTCGGCGAGCTGCTCGATGGAAGCCTCGAGGCGGCAGTCAGCGCCCTGTTCACGCACGCAAGACGCCAACGCCGCTCGCGCTGCGGTCTCCACGCCGATGACCAGTACCCGCTTGTCTTGTATCACCTTCCTACTCCGAGCCTGATCATCGCATGTTGGTCACTGACTATCCAGCAGGCCAGGAGCCCGCGCGGCAGAAACGTTCGAGGCGAGACGGATGCCATCGCCGTTGAGTGTGTCTATCGGAGAGCGCGCATAGTGAACCTATGTCAGCTCGACGAAAGGCGCACTCAATGACGAGGGCGCCGTTGCAGCCCGGATGGCTTCTGCCGCGCACGCCCCTAGGTACAAGCAAGCGCCATGCCAACATCGCCAATCGCCCGGAAGACGGCTCGGTTGGCCCACCGATTTCGCTTGCCGTCGCGTGTTGCCCTGTATAATTGCCAACAATAATTATTCGCATTGAAAACAGCCCCCATGACAGCTTTTCCAGCCAGCGCTTGCAAACCGGGTTTGCGCGCCAAGCCCCTGACCCTCGCCGTTGCCCTGGCACTGATGGGCCCTGCCCTGCCGACCAGCGCCGAAACCCAGGACGACGACAGCACCGAGCGAACAGAAGTCATTACCGTCACCGCCGAACGCGGCCGTGAGCGGGTGGCCCTGGAAACGCCTCAGGCCGTCAACACGATCAGCCGCCTGAGCCTCGACGAGCAGGTTCCGATCGACTTGACCGACGCTATCCGACGTCAGCCCAACGTGGGCCTCGGGCCATCGGGCGAAGTCCTGAGCTTCTGGCAGCAGGGTTTCACCTTGCGCGGACTGGGCTCGCAGCGCGTTTTGACACTTACTGACGGCGTGCGCCTGTCTGGCCAGGGTACGGGCTACGGCGGTGGCAACATCAGCATTTACGACACCTTTGCCATCGAGCGCATCGAAATCCTGCGCGGGCCGAACTCGGTGCTCTATGGCACTGACGCCTTTGGCGGCGTGATCAATGTCATTACCCGGCAGCCGCGGCGACGCAGCGAGCCCGGTGTCAATGGCGGCCTCGCCTACGCTCACGACAGCGCCTTCAGCCTCCATCGCGGCGGCGCCTTTGTCGATGGTGGCAATGAGCGCGTCGGCTTGGTCCTCGGTGGCAGCTACTCGAGCAATGACAACCCGAAACTGGCCGACGGCAGCCGGGCCAGCAACGGCGCCACCGACAAGACCTCGGCCTTCGGACGCCTGGACTGGCAGGTCGACGATGCCCGCCAGTTCAGCCTGATCGGCAATTTCAGCCGCGACACCGATGTCGAGATCGAAGACGCCGGGATCCCGTTCGGGCCGGTCGGCCAGGGGCCGCTGCGCTTCCAGTTCCCGCTGTACCAGCGCGCCCTGCTGGGCGCTCATTGGCAGGCCCAGCACAGCGGCCGACATCTGACCGAGTACCGGATTGGCCTGAACTGGCAGCAGATTCGCCGCGAGTTTGATCGGACCACGCCAGAGCTGGTCACCGGCGGCCCGCCGCCACCGCGGCTGGAAGCCGTGCGCGTCGTCACCGACGATCGGATCGATACCTTCGAGATCAGCCCCCAGGCGCGATTCGAGTTCGGCGATCATCGCCTGACCGTGGGCATGGATTTTGGCTATGACGAGAGCGAAGGCCCAGAAACCGAAACCCGCGAGCAGCTGTTTCCTTTCGGCCCGCCCTCCCCGGCCTTGCGGCCCGGGCCGACGCCGTTGCTGAGGGTCGACGCGCGCCAGTACCGCGCCGGCTTCTATCTGCAGGACAACTGGACGCTGGCGCCGCGCTGGGAGCTGATCTCAGGCCTGCGCGCCGATTGGTTCTCGGTCAAGGACGCGATCAGCAATACCTCGGATACCGACAGCGGCTTGAGCGGCAACATCGCCGCGGTATTCCAGCGCACTCCGGAGCACATGATCTATGCCAACCTCGGCACCGGCTTCCGCGCACCTGATCTGGCCGAGCGCTACCAACGCGCGGTGGTATCGGTGGTCCGCCGCGTCGAGATTATCGGCAACCCCGAGCTGGACGCCGAGCGCTCGGCGTCATTCGACCTCGGCAGCAAATGGGAGAGCGGCAATTACAGCGGTGAAGTGGCGCTGTTCTACAACCGGGTCAGCAACTACATGGTCGAACAGATCATCGAACCGATGCCGATCGTTGAGCAGGTGGTCAACGCCGGTACCGTCACCCTGTACGGCTGGGAGCTCAGCGGCGCCTGGCGAGGCCAGTTCTTCGAGGTGTTCGGCAACGGTGCCCGCACCTACGCCCCGTCCGATCGCGATCTGGTTCGGGTCGACGGCGGCCGCTTCAATTACGGCGTCGCCTGGCGGTTCTCGGGCCCCCGCGGCGGCAATGGCCGGATCGAGCTGCTGGGGCGAACCAATCTGTCCAGCCAGGACCTGACCATCCTCAATCGCGAGGACACCGGTACCGATCGGGTCGACTATCCCGGCTCGACCACTTTCGAGCTGCGCACCCGCTATGACCTGCCGCTGGCAGGCCAGCAGCGTCTGCGGCTGGTAGCCGGAATCCGCAATCTGGCCAACCGCGAGTACTTCGAGCCGTTCTTTAACCAGATCCAGCCCGAGCGCAGCCTCTACACCTCGGCCCAGTACTTTTTCTGAGGCGCGTCAGATTCAGCGCGCCGCGGCCGCGGCGCGCCGTCTGATCCGCATCAGCCAGGGCAGGAACAGCAGCGCGCACAGAATTTCCAGGGCGCCGCTGGCGATGAACACTCCGGGATACGGTGCATAGCCCAGCGCCGTCAGGGCCTGCACGGTACCAACCCCGAACAAGGGCCCGAGCATGAAGCCCAGCGAGCCGATCAAATGGAAGCCACCCATGGCCGTGGCCTGCTGATTGGGCCCGGCCAGGCGGGTGACCAGAATCAGGGACGGCGACAGCATCAGCGAAGCGACCAGCCCGCCAGCCACCATTACGGTCAGAACGCCATCTGCGCTGACCAGCCCCAGGGCGACGATGAAAAGGCCGTAAAGCAGGCTGCCCAGCGCCATGATCAGGCCGGCATCGAGGCGCTCGCAGAGCAGGCCGACCGGAAAGGTCAGCAGCCCGTAGGGCAGCAGGAAGGCGGCCATGACCAGGCCAATTCGCACGGAGTCAAAACCCAGCTCGGTCGCGAAGTACAGCGACACGGTGGAAATGATGAAGCCGACGGTAACCCGGTCGATGAAAGTGAAGGTGTAGGGCACCAACAGCTCGTGACGGCGGGCGATCAACCGCAGCATCTCGCTGACCCGACCACTGAGGCGCTCAATCGGCGCATCGCGCAGGAAACGCTGAGCAAACAGCGCCAGCACCAGCATCAGGCCGCCCATCCAGACCAACACCAGGGTGGGCTCCGGGCTGCCCAGACGGCCACCCAGCGCCGCGCCGCTCGCCACCCCCAGGCTCATCGCCGCACCGACCAGACCCATGGTCCTGCCGCGTCGCTGCGGTGGCACGCCATCCGCGGCCAGGGTCATGCCCAGCGTCAGCACGGTCATGTGCGCCGCACCCTCGATGAAGCGCAGCAACAGCTGCAGCGGATACGACCAGGGCAGATACATGGCCAGCATCGCGGCGGCAAATACGAACAAGGCCGGCACAATCAGGCGCCGGCGCTGACCAAGCCGGTCGGACAGCAGCCCGGAAACCAGCGCGGCAAGCAGCGCACCCGCCAGATTGATCGACATGAACAAGTGCCGCTCCAGGTCGCTCAGGCCCGGAAACCGCCCCTCAGTCAACCCGAACAGCACCGGCACCACGGCGGTCGCCGGGAGCATGATCAGATAAATGCCGATCGCAATCGGCCAGGTTCTTGCCATCGACCGACTGTGCTCGTCCGCAAAGGGCCTGGGGGAATGGCCGCAGGGCGGCCGCGCTCGCGCATCTTAGCCGGTTTACCGACTGCGTGCGGTCAGCAGGTCCGCCTGTCGCGACCGGCCCGGCTGATCAAGCCGGACCGGCCGGGCTCATCAAGGCAGCAGTTGCTCGATCCGAGCGCGGAACCGGCTGTCAACCGACAGCTGGACGCGATGATCAACCCGAATTCGTCCGCGCACTTCGGCCCCGGCTGCGATTTCCAGCATCGGCATGTCACGATCATAATCAGCCGGCAGCGAGATGATGACGTCGCCCTCGACCACGCTGTCATCAAGTATCCGGATGCTGCCGGCCTCGACATAGCGATTGGCGCCGAAGCGCAGCCAGCCGCCAAGCGGCTCGATGTCGATAACGAGGTCGCCACCGATGCGACTGGCGCCGTTGAGGCGGATATCGCCGCCGCGGCTGGACGCACTGCCCGCCACGCTGGCTGAATCCAGCTCGATCTGACCGTTGCGGGTGCTGAGATCACCCCGCACTATCGTGCCCCGGTCCATTCGTATCGGTCCGTTTCGGGTCGTCGCATCGCCGCCAAGCTCGGCGCCGGCTGCCACACGGATACCGCCATTTCGAGTTTCGACCGCGCTATGGACGCGGGCTTGTTCGGCGATGGTGATGCTGCCGTTGCGGGTCGATACGCTGGCCGCTGATGCCGCCTGGCCCAGCTCGATCGAACCATTACGGGTGTCGACTGCGGCGGCCTGGCTGCGCGGACCGATCAGAATGCTGCCGTTACGGCTGGACAGGCTTCCGAAGCGGCCATCCGCGCCGACGCGGATATTGCCGTTTCGCGTTTCGATAGGCCCGTCAATGCGGGCACGATCACCGATCTGCACCGAGCCATTGCGACTGGCCAGAGACCCGCTGAGGCTGACGTCGTCGCCGAGATTCACCTGGTCACTGGCCGCGGCTGCGGCATGGAAAGCAAGCAGGCTCAGCACTGCCACCACGCTGGAAAGCACACGGTGCTGCAGGGTATGGCTGAAACGAAACGGGGTCATGCTGGGGCTCCACACACTGAACACCGGGCTATTGAAACAGACTGCCCAGGCTTGCGCGCGTGCCGAAGGTCACTAAAGAGGCTGCAAAGCGCGCCCTGCAATGGTAGATTCTCCCGTCCTCTTCGACCCGAACCCGACATGCCCGTGATCGGACGCTATATTCTCGCCATCCTTGCCGGCCTGCTGCTGGGCGGCCTGGTCAACAGCGGCCTGCTGATGATTGGGCCTGAACTGCTGCCGGTCCCGAGAGGCGTTGACGTCAGCGACATCGACAGCGTCAGCGAACACATGCATCGGTACAAGCCGAAACATTTCCTGCTGCCGTTTCTGGCCCATGCGCTGGGCAGCTTTTCCGGAGCCTTGATTGCCGCCCTGCTGGCGCCGGCCCACCGGCGCCTGATCGCCATGGTGATCGGCTGCTGCTTTCTCGCCGGCGGTATCGCCGCAGCCGTGCTGTTGCCGGCACCGCTTTGGTTCATTGCCGTCGATCTGCTGCTGGCCTATCTGCCCATGGCCTGGCTGGGTGGCCGCCTTGCGCGCCGACTCAAGCCCTGAGCCGGCGGCCGACGCCTCGTCGCTGCCCTGCCCGGTTTGCCGGGCCAGTAAGTCCCGCCCTTTTGTAACCGTCGCCGGCCGCGATTACCGGCGCTGCACAGGCTGCCTGGCGACCTGGCTGCATCCGGATCAGCGCCTGCCGCCAGTGGAGGAACTCGCCGAATACGAACGGCACCGCAATGCGATCGACGACCCAGGCTACCGGCGCTTTCTATGGCGCATCGCCGCACCCCTGCTGGCTCGCCTGCCGGCCGGCGCCCGCGGCCTGGACTATGGCTGCGGACCGGGCCCGGCGCTGGCGGCGATGCTGGCCGAAAGCGGCCATCCGATGGCCGTATTCGACCCCATTTACGCCCCCGACCATGAGTTGCTGAAACCCGGCTATGACTTCATTACCTGCACTGAAGTCGCCGAACATTTCCATCAGCCTGCGGCAGAGTTCGAGCGCCTCCACAGCCTGCTACGACCCGGCGGCTGGCTGGCCTTGATGACTCGGTTCCAGACTGACGATGACCGTTTCGCCGGCTGGCACTACCGGCGTGATCCCACCCACGTGGTGTTCTACAAGGCAGAGACTTTGAGCTGGCTGGCCGACCACCACGGCTGGGATGCCGAACTGCTGCCGCCGGACCGGATGCTGGCGCGAAAGCGCGGCTGAGCGCCGCGCCAAAGCCGGCTGTCAGAAGCTGGAAACCTTGGCGACGCGATTGACCAGCAGCTTGCTGCTGGTATAGCAGGCGTTGAGAAAGGCCATGATCGTTTCAGGCGTCTGGCCGGATTGTTCGCGCAGGTTTTCCAGCGTGATCGGCCCGCGAATGAGAATCTGGGCCAGGCGATGCAGCTCTTCATTTTTCATCGCCTCCCCTGGCACCTGGGTCAGCATGAACTGCACCTCACCGAGAAGATCGGGGTGCAGCAGCCCCCGCGACTGGGCCAGACCGGCATACCACTTCAGTTCGCTCAATGGTCGCTGCCTGAGGTCCTGCACGCGCTCCACCAGATCCGCGCTGGAAATCGCCACGCCCGCGCTGGCCGGCATCGGCTGCGCGAACATGCTGGGCGCCAGATCGGCGATCGAGCCGTCATAGAACCAGGCGCCCGAGCCCGGATCGATCAGCAGCAGCGGCCAGCCCG
Organism: Gammaproteobacteria bacterium; assembly: GCA_050485825.1. Taxonomy (GTDB): domain Bacteria; phylum Pseudomonadota; class Gammaproteobacteria; order Xanthomonadales; family Wenzhouxiangellaceae; genus Wenzhouxiangella. The sequence goes on along the minus strand of JBJHCC010000003.1, from coordinate 138,479 downwards.
GCTGAGTCAGCACCACGGGTTTTTTCCAACTCTGCCGCCGCAAATGTTCGGCAAGGGTAAAAAAGCCCTCGTGCGGGGCGAGCTCGAACCCCTGCCAGATTGACGGCATGGCGGCTGCGGCGGCTCCCGATGCGGTTGCCGTGGCCGTGGCCGTGGTAACGGGCGCCTGGCCGGCCTCGCCCGAAGCCACGCTGGTCAGCAGCTTCAGGAATTCACGCGAGCGCAGCGGCTTGTTGAGCAGAAACCGAGCCGGGAAATCCTTGCGTCTGGCCAGGGCAATCACGGATTGGCCCTTCTGGGTAGCGGTCTTCCAGGCGTCCTCGCCTTCCGGCGCGTCGACGTCGATCAGCGTCACATCGCCGCCGGGACGATCGGAGATGGTCCAGGTCTGGCCGCCGTCGCGGCCGCCGGCAAGATTCAGGAGCGAACGCATGACCATCAGATCCTTGGCTCCCACCCACAGGGCCGAGAGGGTCAGCTGCTCTGTCATGCTACCGGTCTCCGCTGGCGAACCATGAAGGACAAGAATAGCGCCGGCGTGTCAAAACCCCAAGCACAATCGGCGTTAAGTCCCTCACAGTTTTGCCGGACGCCGCGGTCGGCCCCAGCGCGCCGCTGTTCAGGCAATAGCCGCCGGCAGCGCCTGCAGGAGGCGCCGCACCTCCTCCATGGCCAGATTGAGTACGGCAGCGATCTCTTCCATGGTGATGGGTGCTTCGGTCAAACCCGCGGCCGGATTGGCGATCACACAGAGACTGGCGTAGTCCAGGCCCGCTTCTCTCGCCAGCGCCGCCTCCGGCATGCTCGTCATGCCCACCAGGCTGCAGCCATCGGCTGCCAGCTTGCGGATCTCGGCCGAGGTTTCCAGGCGCGGGCCCTGGGTGACGGCGACACAGCCACCGTCATGGAGCGCGATGCCGGCGCTGGCGGCCGCAACCCGCAGCGCCGCACGGGCCGGGCCGGCGAACGGATCCGCGAACTCGATGTGCTGCAGCGGCGATTCCGCATCATCGCTGAAACTGTGGGCCCGACCCCAGCTGTAGTCGATCAGCTGGTCGGGCAGGACCAGAGCGCCGGCCGGTAGCGCCGGATCGATGCCGCCGACCGCGTTGATCGCGACGATATGGGCCACGCCCAGATCGGCCAGGGCGCGAATATTGCCCCGATAGTTGACCCGGTGCGGCGGTATCTGGTGCGGGTCCCCATGGCGGGCGATGAACCAGGCCTCGCTGTTGCCCAAGGCAACCCGGACCGGCGCCATCGACGGCGGGCCATACGGCGTATCAACCGGCTGGCTGTCGCGCCGATCCAGGATATGCAGCGCGCCGGTGCCGCCGATGATGCCGATTCTGGGCTTGCTCATTGCGTCGAAGTCCTTGTGCAGGCGTGGTGTCAGGGCAGCGCCCAGATCTCGTCGAGCTGGCGCCAGTAGCCCTGCCAATCCATGCCGCAGCCGAACACGTAGCGATCGGGAAGATCGAGACCCGCATCGTCGACCCAGTCGCGCGGCAGGCCACGATCATGCTGCTTCACGGTCAGGGCGGCAGTGATCACTCGATCGGCGCCATCCGCCAGCAGGCGCTCGCGGACGGCCTGGAGGGTGTAGCCCTCGTCAAAGATGTCGTCGACCAGGATCACGCAACCGTCCACCCGATCAGGCCAGCGCCCCCAGTGCAGATCGCCGCCGCGGGTCTGGCCCCGATAGCGGGTGGCGTGGACATGATCGAACAGCAGCGGGCGCAGCATGCGCCGGGCCAGTTCCACGGCCGGATACAGGCCGCCGTTCATCAGCACCATCAGCGTAACCCGGCTCTCGTCCATCACGGCAGTGCTGAGCCGCTCGGCCTGGGCGTCCAGGGCAGCCTGTACCGCCTCGGCACTAACGATGCGCTCGGCGCCGGCGGGCCAGTGATCCGGCCCGTACTCACTGGGTTTCATCAGCGTGCTCCTGTTGCGCCGCGCGGGCCAACTGTTCGGCCTGCTCGAGCTTGATGGTCCGGGTCGGGAAGGCAATCTCGGCGCCATGGCTGGCGATCACCTCGCCGATCTTCAGCAGCAGATCTTCGCGCACGCGGTGAAACTCCGCCCAGTTGGTGGTCTTGGTAAAGCACATCACCATGATATCGAGGGAGTGCGGGCCGTAAACGTCGAAATGCACCATGATGATCTGATCGGTGGCGATGTCCTCGTGATTCTGGATCATCGAGCGGATGTCATCGACCACAGCTCGAACCACATGCTGGTCTTCGTAGCGAATACCGATATGGTCGAAGATGCGGCGGTGGGTCATGCGCGAGGGGTTTTCGACGGTAATGGTGGTGAATACCGAATTCGGCACGTACATCGGACGGCGGTCGAACTTGCGGATGGTGGTCACGCGCCAGCCGATCGCTTCGACCACGCCCTCGATCTCCTTGTCCGGCGAGCGCACCCAGTCACCAACCGAGAACGGCCGATCCATGAAGACCATGAAGCCACCGAAGAAGTTGGCCAGCAGGTCGCGCGCAGCCAGACCGACAGCAATGCCGCCGACGCCGCCGGCGGCCAGAAAGCCCGAAATCGGAATATTCAGGATGCTCAGGGAGGTCAGTACGCCGGTCAGCACAACGGCGATTCGGACGATCCGCCCCAGCGCGCTGACGGTGGTGATGTCGACCTGCTCGTTGCGTTTCCGGCGCTCGACGACAAAAGCCCGTTCGAAGCCGGTCACCAGCCGGACGCTGAACCAGGTCGCGGCAACCACCAGCCCCAGCTGCTGCGCAGCATTGAGGAAATCACCGGAGAATCCGATCGCCTCGCTGTGCGGCTCGATGACGCGAGCTGCCATCACGATGCCCTGCCACCAGATCAGCAGCGACACCGGCCGCTTGCCGGCATAGACCACGGCATCGTCCCAGAGATGGGCCGTCTTGCTGGCCAGTTTTGCCAGCTTGCCCACAAAAATGCGGTAGACAAACTCCAGCAGCAACGCCGCCAGGATAATGATGAAGGCCTGCAGCACCCACTCCGGGATACCGATCCAGCTGCCGGCCTGCTCCAGAAGTTCGTTCATGTTGCCTGGCTCAGCTGCTGAAGGGATTGCCGCCAGGCCTGGAACTCCGACACCGTCAGCTGTTCATCGAGCGTCGCCAGCGGGCGCGCATGCAGCCGGAGCATGCCTGCCGGATCCGGCAGCGGCCAGCCGGGATTGCGTGCCAGCACTGCCCGTGCCGACTCGGTCCGACAAACCAGGGCCAGATCACAGCCCGCATCAAAGGCGCGCTCCAGGCGACCGAACAGATCGCCCCCGGGCGCGGCGCCAGCCATATCGAGATCGTCGGACACCACCAGCCCGGCAAAACCCAGCTCACCGCGGAGACAGTCCTGGACCCATGAGCGAGCGAACCCGGCCGGCGCCGGATCGCGCGCCGGATAGCAGACATGCGCCATCATCACGGTCTGCAGCTGATCGACCAGCCTCGCAAACGGCGCCAGATCTTCGGTCAATTGTGCCAGCGGGCGCTCATCAATCACGATCTCGTCGTGGGAGTCAGCGGCCACCGAGCCATGGCCGGGAAAGTGCTTGCCGCAGGCGCTCATGCCCGCGTCGCGCAGGCCGGCGATATACCAGGCGGCCAGCTCGACCACGGCGTCCGGTTCGTCGGACAGGGCTCGATCACCGATCACCCGACTGCCGCGATCCAGATCCAGCACCGGCGCCCAGCTCAAATCGATGCCATGGCCGATCACCTCGGCCGCCATGACCCGGCCGTGGCGATAAGCGAGGTCGCGGGCGCGGTCGGGGTGACTGCGATACCAGCGTCCGATCAGGCCCAGCGGCGGCAGCGCGGTGAAGCCCGCCCTCAGCCGCTGAACCCGGCCCCCTTCCTGATCGACCGTGATCAGCAGCCTCGGCTCGCGCAGCGCGGCAAGTTCCGCGGTCAGCGCCCGGAGCTGCTCGGGCGAGTCGTAGTTGCGGGCAAACAGGATCACGCCACCCACGGCCGGATGGCGCAGCATCTCGGCGGTGTCGCGATCGAGCCGGTGCCCATCGAAGCCGACGATCAGCGGCCCCAGCGGCAGTTCAAGACTCATGAGCGTTCGAACAGGGCGATGGATTCAACATGGGCAGTATGCGGAAACATATCGGCGATACCCGCCGCGACCAGCCTGAAACGGTGAGTACGGACCAGTTCACCGGCATCGCGCGCCAGTGTCGCCGGATTGCATGACACGTAGACGACGCGCCTCGCGCCGCTGGCGGCGATCACCGGCAGAATCTCGAGGGCGCCGGAGCGCGGCGGGTCGATCAGCACCGCGTCGAAACCGGCCCGGTGCCAGGGCCGGTCGGTCACACTCTGGCTCAGGTCGGCGACGTCGAACTCGACATTGTCGATGCCGTTGCGCCGGGCATTGGCGCGCGCCGCTTCGACCAGATCGCTCAGACCCTCGACCCCCACCACCTGGGCGGCCCGGCGGGCCAGCGGGAGGGTGAAGTTACCCAGGCCGCAGAACAGGTCGAGCACGCGCTCGGTGCCGGTCAGGGACAGCAGTTCGAGGGCCTTGCCAATCAGTTTTTTATTGATGGCCGCATTGACCTGGATGAACTGCTGCGGCGTGAAGCCGAGGGTCAGCGGCGGCTCGTCGATGCGGTAGACCAGATCATGCGCCTCAGGTGCCAGCCGGTGAACGGTATTCGGGCCGCGCGGCTGCAGGTAGACCGCGATACCCTGTTCCGCCGACCAGCGTTTGAGGTGGTCGATATCAGTCTCGGTGAGCGGCCTCAGATGGCGCAGGACCATCGCCGAGCCCTCATCGCCGCTGGCGGTTTCAATCTGCGGCACGGCGTCCGCCACCGACAGGCTGCCGATCAGCGCCGCCAGGCTGTCAAGGCGGTGGCTGAAATCCGGATGCAAAACCCGGCAGTGGCCGACGTCGGCGACAAAGCCGCCCTGGGGCTCGCGAAAGCCCACCAGCACGCGCTCACGCGCCCGCACCAGACGGACGCTCAGGCGCGCGCGGCGACGGTAATGCCAGGGTTCGGCGGTGATCGGCGCCAGCCAGCGCTCAGGCTCAACCTGGCCCAGTCGGTTGAGATTGTCGACCAGGCGCTTGTGCTTCCAGCGCACCTGGGCGCCGGCATCCAGATGCTGCAGTGCGCAGCCATTGCAGCGATCGAACCAGGGGCAGCCTGGCTCGACCCGTTCCGGTGAAGCCTGCGTCACCTCGATGCAGACCGCCTCGTCATGCCGACGGCCGACATCGATCACCCGCGCCGCCACCCGTTCCCCGGGCAGTGCACCGTGCACGAAAATGGCCTTGCCGTCGACCCGCCCTACCCCGCGACCGTCATGGCCAAGGTCCTCGATTTCAACAAAAACAGGCGCTTCCGGCGGCTTGCGGCGTGAACGATGACGCATGAGCGAAGATTGCGGATGCCCGGGGTGATTTCCTTAGGTTGGTCTGGACCGGCGCGGAATCAAGCCCTCCGACACGGGGCGACCGAGAACCGGACCAGGACGGCTGAGCCCGGCATCGTCCGTCGGGGACGTGGCCCCGACCTACTCGGTGCCCATCGATGCCCCAGAGAATGGATCGGGCGGCCCGCAGGTTAGCCCCAAGCGGCCGACGGACCATGCTCGGTGAAGCCCCACGCCGTCCGTCGGGGACGCGGCCCCGACCTACCGCCGATGCGGGTGGCAAGCCTCCGCGAAGCAATCCGGCGTGAAATGGACAGGTCGGCTCCATGTGGCCGACCGACCAACTCCGCCCGTTTACCGCATCCTCCGTCGGGGACCTGGCCCCGACGGGTTCGTGACGCGGCCGGACAAACCTACTTCTGAACCCAGCTGCCGTCCGGGCGCTGGTAGTGCCAGCCGCTGCGGGCGTTGGCGATCCACTGCCGGGCAAAGGTCTCGCGAATATCCGATTCCCATTCCGGCCGGCCATTGGCGATCGCAATCTCGCGGTACACCGCGTTGCGATCGGCATTGTCCTCGGCGACGATGCGCTCCAGATTGCGCCGCTCAGCCAGCCCCACCGCGGCACGGTCGCGAATCTGGACTTCGCCATTCCGATCCAGACCAATCGCACCGGCCTCGAACCAGGCGGCCAGATGCTCGCGGTGACGGGCAGCCATGCGTTCCTTGATCGCCTGAATCTGCGGCGTATCAATGTTGATGTTCGGCGCCTGGGCATGCGCGCTGGCGATGAACAGCTCGGAGAAGTGAAAACGGGTGGCCTGCGGTGGGGGCTCGCGCTCGGCGGCACGACCGTTGTCACCGATAACCTCCTGAATGAAGCGATCAGCCGCCCGTTCAGCGGCCGCTTCGGGGAAGTACACGTTGATCGTGACGCAGGCGGCCAGGGTCAGCACCGCGGCGATGATCGATAGCGAAATCAGTCGTTGCATGGCATCAAGACTCCTGGAGTCCTCAGGGTGATGCGATCAGTCTGTCGGAATGGCGCTGAATCGTCAATGAATGCGGGGCGGTGAAAAAGTAAAAGGTGAAAGGTGAAAGGTGAAAAGTAAACGGGGAGAAGGGAGAGAGAAATGAGGGATGGCTCAGACGGCAGAGAGTGCGGCTGACAGGGTCTTGAAGCCGCGCAGGGTCAGGCGGGCCTTGACGCCCTTGACGTTGCCTTCGGGAACGAAGGCCTGGTCGAAGCCCTGGCCGGCGGCTTCGCGCAGGCGTTCCTCGCCGTTGTAGACCGGGCGCAGTTCGCCGGACAGTCCGATTTCGCCGAAGGCGATCAGGCCCTTGGGCAGCGCTTGCTCCCGGAGCGACGATTTCAGGGCGAGCGCAATCGCCAGGTCGCTGGCCGTTTCGCTGACCCGGATGCCGCCGGCGACATTGACAAATACATCCTGGTCCATGATCTGGATGCCGGCGTGCCGGTTCATTACGGCCAGCAGCAAGGCCAGGCGGTTCGGGTCGATGCCGACCGCAACCCGGCGCGGATTGGCCAGGCTGGACGGCGCCACCAGCGCCTGCACCTCGACCATCAGCGGGCGGGTGCCCTCGCGCGTTACCAGCACGCAGCTGCCAGGCGACGGTTCCTCCTGGCCGGAGAGAAAAATGGCCGAGGGGTTGCCAACCGCCTTCAGACCCTTGTCGGTCATGGCGAACACGCCCAGCTCGTTGGCGGCGCCGAAGCGGTTCTTGACCGCCCGGATCAGGCGGTAGCGGCTGCCGGAGTCGGACTCGAAGTAGAGCACCGCATCGACCATGTGTTCGAGTACGCGCGGGCCGGCCAGCGCGCCTTCCTTGGTCACATGGCCGACCAGCACCACCGCACAGCCGCTCTGCTTGGCGAACTGGACCAGGCGGGCCGCACACTCCCGGACCTGGGCGACCGCGCCCGGTGCGGACTGCAGAGCCTCGGTCCAAAGGGTCTGGATGGAGTCGACCACCATGAAGGCCGGGCGGCGGGCGCTGGCCGTGGCCAGCACGGTTTCCAGGCTGGTCTCGGTCAGGCACTCCAGCAAACCGGGGTCAAGGCCCAGGCGACGCGCACGCATGGCGACCTGCGCCGCCGATTCCTCGCCAGTCACATAAAGGCTGCCATGGCCGGCGGCCAGATGCGCCTGGGCCTGCAGCAACAGGGTCGACTTGCCGATCCCCGGGTCGCCGCCGATCAGCACCACCGAACCCGGGACCAGACCGCCGCCCAGCACCCGATCGAGTTCGCTCAAGCCGGACGACAGGCGCTGGCTGCTGTCTTCGGCCGCCACATCGGCCAGCCGTACTACCGCGGCTGCCGCCGCGCCAGCCCAGTTGCCGCGCCCCTTCGGACCGGCAGCCGGCGCGACAGCCACAGCCTCCTCCAGCGAATTCCAGGCCCCGCAGTCCGGGCACTGCCCGGACCATTTGGGAAAACTCGCCCCGCACTCGCGGCAGGCATAAAGGGATTTCTGCTTGGCCATGCCCGCTATTCTTGCAGATTACGCTGCGCGTCCGACTGAACAGTAAATTCTGATGGCCAAGACCTTCTGGGTCGCCAAGCAGCAAAGCAACGAAGAAAATGACTGGGACCACGGAGAACACAGAATGCACGGGAGATGTCGCTCGGAAGCTCGAAGCGTGGCCGAAACCCCGCTTGGCGGGTGACGTTTCGCATTCGTACCCTGAGTGCCTCTCCTATATCCAGTGGTTTCCTGTTCAGGCTGTTTCCAGCCACTTGGACCAAGTGCCCTTCCCTCTCACTTCTCCTCTTTCTTCCCATACACACTAGCCTTCGCTGCTCTGCTGCTTTGCTGCTTTGCTGCTTTGCGACCTAAAGGTTTCAGAAACCAGGACTTACCTGCTAGCCAAAGCCAAACGCAAACACCGCCCCGACGACGGTAGCGACGACGGCAACGGCATAGAGGCGGTTCGACCAGCGGCGCAGGCGCATGCAGGCCTGTGCCAGTTTCGGGTCGGCCGGGCATGGTGCATAGCGGGCACGCCACAGCAAGCAGCCGGCCAGCAGCAGGGCGACGCTGGCCGTGCCGAACACCAGCAGCTTCTGTTCCGACAACCAGATCAGCTGCGGCACGGCGCTGACCAGGCCAGCCAGAGCGGCACCCGCCCCCAGGCTGACCATCACCGCCGGCAGCACGCAGCAGACCAGGGTGCCGGCGCTGGCCAGCAGGGCGCCGAAGGCGCCCCACAGGCCTTGCCGGGTCGTCGACAGCTCAGCCGTCATCGCCCAGGCTCGCGCGAATGGCGGCAACCGATTCACTGACGTGGCTGATGCTGACCACGCTGTAGCCGGCATCGGTCAGACGCTTGGTGATCTGCTCGTCACTGATCTGCATGCCGGGCTTGAACTCCAGCGCGACCAGGCGATTCTCCAGGCTGACCAGAATGTCGGCAGTGGCCGATTCGCGGTTGAAAGTGCGGCGAATCCCCTGAGCACAGAAGGCACAGACCAGGCCGTTGACTTCCACCCGCACGCTGTGCGCCTCGCCTTCGGCCGCTGCGGCGGCCAGCGGACTGGCGAGAAGCAGCAACAGTACGGACATCATTACGATCTTGAAAACAGTGTTCATAAGGTTTTCTCCAAAAATCAGTTGGTTACAGGTTAATCATGAAAAAGCCCAGCGGCTTGCCATTGCTGTCGACGCCCAGCTCCAACCACCAGCGCGGATTGAACAGTCTCAGGACCAGGGCGGCCTTGGGCTTGTCGTCGATCATGCCGGTGGTGCGCATGCCCTTGCCCACCAGCCAGACCGCAGTGCGCTCGAAGTCATGCTCGAAAGGGGCAACCCCCAGGGCGATGGTGTCGTTGCGGTGTCGCCAGCCCGAACCGTCGTGCAGGTCGCTCATCGCCGCGGTGTAGACGCGGCGGGTTTCCCAGTCGGCCTGAAAGCCAAGGTGTCGGGCGAACCCGGAACCCTGATCCGTCCAGGCGTGGCCCAGGCCACCCCACAAAAACAGATTGCCCTGACTGTGCGGCTGGTTCCAGCGCCGCGCCAGCCAGGCCGCCCGCAGATAAGCCACCTCCAGTTCTCCGGTTTCGCGCAGATCATCCATGCGCAGAAAGCCCACCGAGCTGGAATGGCGGAAACTGTGGGAATAGGTATAACGGGCCTGCCATTGATTGGCCTGACCCTCAGCCACCAGCACCTGACCACCGGTATAGGTGATCGGCCGGGCGCTGGCGGAATCCGTCCAGAGCCCCACGCTGATGACGATGGCCGCCATCAGAATACGAGTCTTCATCATTTACTCCATGCAAGACGAACCAGCATCACTGCCGGAAGGCGGCGATGCGTCGAATCAACACATGAAGTCAGGCGATTGGAGGGGGTGTGGGCACGGCGTCCGGCAGCTTGTCAAAGCCGGACCAAAGGAAAAGCAGGGAAACCGTTGGCGGCGAACTGGCAGCCACCAGACCATCCCAAAGCGGAACCGTCTGGCCCTGGGCACAAAGCCACTCGCAGAAACCCGCGACCGACGAGACATGGTCTCCGCTATCGACAGCGGCAGGCCCGTGGCAACCGCCGCCAGACGCCAGAACGACCGGATGCTCCGCCGGGGCTGATGGGTCTGCGGCCAGCGCCTGCATGTGCAGCACATGCCAAGGCATCAGCAGCTGAACCACAAGGGTCAGGCTGATCATCAGGGCAATGCGCTGTACGGGGACACGTTTCACCATCGTAATCTTAACATGCGATCGTGAGCGGGCTGCACCAGCACACCGTCCTGCTCGCTGGAGCCGAATTTTGCGGTAGGCTCACAGCCTGGAAATCCAGCTGCCCCCCAACAACCCGGCGCGCACCCTGACATGAATCGCGACGAACAACCCCTTATCGGCGAATCCCCGGCCTTCCTCGAGGTGCTGGATGAGGTGTCGAGGGTCGCGCCGCTGGACCGGCCAGTCCTGATCGTCGGCGAGCGCGGCACCGGCAAGGAGCTCATCGCCGAGCGCCTGCACTACCTCTCACAACGCTGGGACCAGCCCCTGATCAAACTGAACTGCGGCGCCATCAGCGAATCGCTGCTGGAGTCGGAACTGTTCGGGCACGAGGCCGGCGCATTCACCGACGCCGGTCGCCAGCGCCAGGGGCGCTTCGAGCACGCCGACGGCGGCTCGCTGTTCCTCGATGAGCTGGCGAATACGGCGATGAGCGTGCAGGAGAAAATCCTGCGGGTGATCGAATACGGCCAGTTCGAGCGTCTGGGCTCATCGAAAAGCATCCGCGTCGATGTGCGCCTGATCGGCGCCACCAACGAGGATCTGCCCACGCTGGCCGAGCGCGGCCGTTTCCGTGCCGACCTTCTTGATCGCCTGGCCTTTGATGTCATCACCCTGCCGCCGCTGCGCGAGCGCCGCGAAGACATCCTGCCGCTGGCCGAGCACTTCGCCATGCGGATGAGCCGCGAGCTGGGTCGCGAGCTGTTCGGCGGCTTTGGAACGGCAGCGGCGGAGCTGCTGCTCAACCACCGCTGGCCGGGCAATATTCGCCAGCTCAAGAATGTCATCGAGCGAGCGGTCTACCGCCACAGCGACCCGGATGTACCGCTCGGCCAGATTCAGTTCGACCCGTTTGACTCGCCCTGGCGACCGTCGCGGAAGCGGGTCAGCCCGGATGCAGCCGAAGGTACCGACGAGCACTTGCCGGATGACCTGCGCGCCCATCTCGATGCGATCGAGCGACGGCTGACGCTCAAGGCGCTGGCCGAAAGCCGCTACCAGCTGGTCGAGGCCGGCGAGCGGCTGGGCCTGAGCTACGATCAGATCCGCGGCATCCTCCGCAAGCATGGCCTGAGCCTGCGCAAACTGGCTCGAGGCGTCGAGGAAGGCTGACAGGGACGGACTTGCCAGCCCGGGATGCATCGGCTAGCCTTGCGGCTGCCCTTTTTCCCGAATGCCCGATATGCTTTCTGATCTGTGTCGTTTTCGTCTGCCCGCACTGGCTGTGCTCCTCGCGCTACTGCCGCTGCCCGGCATCGCGCAATCCCTGGAACGGGCGACGGACACCAGGACCGCGACCCAGCAGAGCGGCCTGCGCCTGGCCGACCCGGCCGTACTCGAGCGGCTGCAGCGCGAAGACGCCCGCAACCCGGGCCTGCCGCGACACCTGGCGGCCGAGGAGGCGCGTCGCGCCAGACCTTCAGCAGCGCCGCCACCCCTCCCCGACAACCTGCCCCCCTACAGCTTTCTGCGTACCCAGGCCGAGTACGAAAGGAATGACGCCATCCTGATGCGCTGGGGTCAGTTCAATGCCGAGCTGACCAGCATGATCGTCCCGATCACCACGGGAGACTCGCGAGCCCGGGTCATTCTGATCGTCGCCAACCAGGTCCAGCAAAACAATGCCGCCAATGCGCTGAGCCAGGCGGGCGCCAATCTGGGCCGCATCGATTTTCTGCAGGCCCCCAGCGATTCGGTCTGGATTCGCGACTACGGCCCGCGCTTCGCCAGTGGCGACTTCGGCCGGATCATCGTTGATCACACCTATGACCGGCCGCGACCGTTGGACAACAGCGTGCCGCAGTCGGTGGCCGGCGCCTACGGTCTGCCGATCTACCTGCTGCCGCTGCTGCAGGGTGGCGGCAACTACCACAGTTTCGCCAATGGCGAGGCCTTCATCACCGATCACATCCTGCGCGAGAACCCGGGCGTCAGCCGTGAGCAGATGAAGCAGCTGTTCGCCAGCTACCAGGGGGTGGATCTGACTTTCTTCGGCACCCTGTCGGTGGATCCCAACGGCAACAGCGGCGGCGGCTTTATCAACTGGTACGACGGCACCGGGCATCTGGACATGTGGTTCCTGCCCGCTGACGACAACACCGTCATCATCGGCCAGTACGCGGAACAGGAATGGGGCGGGATCCCGCACGCCGTCACCGAAGAAGCAGTCACGGAAATGACGGCACGCGGCTACACCGTGCTGCGTACACCCGGCTGGCGCAGCGGCGGCTCGCACTTCACTTATACCAACGGCGTGATCGTCAACGATATCGTGCTGATTTGTGCCTTCAGCGGCTACGCTCAGCAGAACGCTGCCGCCCTGGCAACCTACCAGCAGGCCTTTCCGGACCGTACCGTGATCGCGGTCAATTGCTCCAACATCATCAGCGCGGCCGGCGCGCTGCATTGCATCGTCAAACATCAACCGTTCAACGAGCTGACGGCACCGCGGCCGCCCTACTACAACTGGGCGCGTCAGCCCTGAGCTTGAAAATGGCCGGTGCCCGGCGGCACCGCCATCAGGGTTCGTCGATCCGCTCTCGCTGACGCTCGAAGGCGCGCTGGACCTCGTCTTCAACCCCGTGGGCCCGCTCCAGGGCCTGCTCGTAACCTGCGGGCAACCCGCTCCCGCGACGCTCAGGTTCCGGCTCGGGCTCAGGCGCCTGTCCTGAGCCGCAGGCTGCCAGCCCAACAAAGCTCATTGCAATCAATAGCTTGTGCAACATTTGGAAATCTCCAGTCAGGATCAGAACCCACAGGCAGCCCGACGCTGCGCAGCGGGCTTTGCCACTCCCGGTTGTGCCGATCCAGGGACGCCCAAGGCACCAGCCAAACCCCGGGCAGGCTCAATGGATCAGCAGTGCCAGACCAATGGCCATGATAGCGGCCAGCAGTGGCACCAACACCGTGACGACGAAGATATCCCGATAGGCATCGCGGTGCTTCAATCCCATGATGGTCAACATCGCGATGACGGCGCCGCTGTGCGGCAGGGAATCGAGCCCGCCTGAGGCCACGGTGGCGACGCGGTGCAGGGCTTCGGGCGCCACGCCCATTGCCAGATAGCTCTCGGCGAAGGTCTGCATGAATATCTGCAAGCCCCCTGAGGCCGAACCGACGATGCCCGAAACCAGGTTGATCGAGATGGCGGCCGAAACCAGCGGCGGCAACTCCCAGGCCATCACGCCGGCCGCAAAGCCCGCGAAACCGGCGGTCTGAGTGACCACGCCGCCGAAACCGATGACCGCGGCGGTATTCAACAACGGCATGATGCTGTCATTGGCACCCGCGCCCAGCGCGTCCATGAAGCCGCGCCGCAGCGAAGCCGACAGGGCCACGCAGACCCCTGAACCCAGCAGCAGGGCAAAGCTGGGCCAGACGATCGGCTGGCTGGTCGCAAAAGCCATCACGCCGGCCTCCCCGGCTGGCACGCCGGATGCCACCAGCAGCCTCGGCAGCAGGATGCTGCCCAGCACCACCGCCAGCGGCAACAGCGCCAGCGGCCAGGGTGGAGCATGGTTGAGGTCCGGCGCCATCTGCGCCATGGCGGTGTCCTGCTGGTTCTCCAGGTAACCTTCGCCGGCCAGGCGCGCCCGTCGCCACTGGTCTTCCAGGTAAAACAGTCCGCCGCCGAACATCACCGCGGCGGCCAGCAGACCGACCGCGACGCCGGCGAACAGGTCCGTGCCCAGAGCCGACGCGGCAATCACATTGTGGACCGACGGCGTGCCGGGCAGCGCCGTCATGGTGAAGGTGCCCGCGCCCAGCGCGGCGGCGCCGCAGAACAGGCGCTTCGGCAGATCGGCCTCGCGCATCAGGGCAATACCCAGCGGGTACATGGTGAAGATGACGACGAAGACCACCACCCCGCCGTAGGTCAACAGGGCGCAGACCAGTACCGTGACCAGCAGGGTCCGGCGCGCCCCTAGCGCCCGGATGATCGCGTTCGCCACCGCCGCAGCCGCACCGCTGGCCGCCATCATTTTGCCGAAGATCGCCCCGGTCAGAAACAAGACGAAGAACTGCCCGGCGAAGCTGAAAGCGCCGAGCGGGCCGAAGGGGAAATGGCGCAGGATGGCGTCGGCCACGGGGATCTGGTTGCTCACCGCCACCACCAGGCTGGCAACCAGGGCCGCGATCAGGATATTGACCCCGCGCAGCGCCATGCCGATCAGCAGGGCCAGGCCCAGCAGCAATCCGATATTCCCCAGCACGCTCACTCCCTCGATCAATTCAAACCCTACAAAAACCTTCCCGATTACGCAGCTGACGCAGCCATGTTTCCGGGGCCAAGGGCCTTGTGCATCAGGCCGTCGCTTTGTCGACCGCCTTGGCAGGCGGCCGATGCCCTGCAGTGCTAGTGGTCCTTCAGCCTGACGTTAGGATTCAGTTGGTCTGTCAGCGTTCAGGGCAAGGCGCGGCTCGCAGTGAATGGCCGTCGCCCTTCACAAGAGCCGGAACGCAGCCATGGACGCTGACAGACCAACCCTTCGGGCGCTCCTGTGGCACTCCGCTGCCGCGTTCCGCCGCTTGGCAAGGGCTTGTGTCCATTCCCTGCGCGGCGCGCCTTGCAGCGAAGCGCCACAGGAACGCTGAACCCTAACATCAGGTTGAAGGACCACTAGGAACAGCGGGGTAGAGAGGAGAGCCGCTTTGCTGCTCTGCTGCTTTGCGACCGAAAAGATTTTTCCAAACTCAAACTCACCCACCCAAGGCCGAGAGGCGCTCAGTGGCGCGGTCCAGGGTGGCCTCATCCTTGGCGAAGCAGAAGCGCAAAAGACGCTGATCTCGCTGCTCAGCGTAGAACACGGACACCGGAATGGCGGCGACGCCGACGGATTCAGTGAGCCACTCCGCCATTTCGACATCGCCCCGATCGGACAGCTTCGAGTAGTCCAGCAGCTGGAAATAGGTGCCGGCACAGGGCAGCAGCTGCCAGGCCGATTCGGCCAGCGCAGCCCGGAAGCGATCGCGCTTTTTCTGATAGAAATCAGGTAGCTCCAGGTGATGATTCGAGCTCTTCATGAACTCGGCAATCGCGTGCTGGAAAGGCGTCGAGACCGAGAAGGTCACGTATTGATGAACCTTGCGAAACTCGGCGCTGAGTTCGGGCGGGGCAACGCAGTAGCCGACCTTCCAGCCCGTGGTGTGATAAGTCTTGCCGAAGGAAGACACGACGAAGGCGCGCTCGCGCAGCGCCGGTCGGCCCAGCGCGCTCAGATGCGCACGGCCGTCGAAGACGATGTGCTCGTAGACCTCGTCACTGAGCAAAAACACGGGCCGGTCAGCCAGCAGGGCCTCGAGGCGGTCCAGGTCCTCGGCTTCGATGACGCTGCCGGAGGGGTTGTGCGGGCTGTTGAAGATGATCAGGCGGGTTCGCTCGCCAAGCGCGGATTCGAGACGATCGAAGTCGATGCGGAAATCGGGCGCGGCCAGCGGCAGGTGGATGCAGCGGCCGCCGGCCAGCGCCACCGCCGGTTCGTAGCTGTCGTAGGCCGGGTCGAAGACGATGACCTCATCGCCCGGCCGCACGCAAGCCTGAATGGCGACAAACAGGGCTTCGGTGGCGCCGGCGGTGACGGTGACCTCCAGATCAGGGTCGACGGCCGCGCCGTACATCTGGCCGCACTTCAGCGCGATCTGCTCGCGCAAGCCCGGCAAACCGGTCATCGGTGCGTACTGGTTGTGCCCGGCGCGCATGGCGCCAGTCACGGCATCCAGCAGTTCCGGCGGACAGGAGAAGTCCGGAAAGCCCTGGGACAGGTTGATCGCGCCGTGACGCGCGGCGAGCTGCGACATGACGGTGAAGATGGTCGTCTTGACCCGCGGCAGCTTTGACTGCGCGGCAAGACTCGGGATGGCGCTCATGCGGTACGGATCTCCTCGCCGGTCAGCTCGGCCTGGACAGGATGACGGTCGCCGGCTTCGGTGCCGGGGCGGCAGATCTGCAGGGTCTTCAGTCCTGCGTCGGCGGCGGCGTCGAGCTCTGCGACCACGTCCGAAAGAAACAGCACCTCGCTGCCCTGCGCGCCGATGCGTTGCAGGATTTCTCGGTAAGAGGCCGCCTCCTTCTTGCCGCCTACCGTGGTGTCGAAGAAATCAAAGAACCAATCCAGAATATCGCCGTAGTCGGTATGGGCGAAGTAAAGCTTCTGAGCCTGGACCGAGCCGGATGAGTAGACATACAGCGGTATGCCGGCCTGGTGCCAGCGCGCCAAGGCGGCGTGGGCATCCGGGTACAGGTGGGCCCGAAATTCGCCGCGCGCATAGCCGTCGTTCCAGATCATGCCCTGCAGGGCTTTCAGCGGCGTAAGCTTGCGGTCCTCGTCGATCCAGCGCTGCAGTTCACCGACGATGGCTTCGCGATCGTCGGCGTTCAGGCCCGCCATCTCGGCCGCCGCGGCCAGCGCCGTGGCCACAGCCGGTTCATCACCGTGCGAGCTGACGAAGCCCGGCAAGGCTTCGCGGGCATAGGGAAACAGCACCTTGCGGACAAAGGCGATGTCGGCGATGGTGCCTTCGATATCGGTCAGGACGACTCGCGCCACCTCAGTTGTCCAGCCGGCTGAAGCGCGCGGCGATGTCGCTGCCGGTGAAGTTGGCGACCCAGCCTTCCGGGTTGTTGAACAGGCGAATGGCGGTGAAGCGCGGGTTCGGACCCATGTCGAACCAGTGGGTGGTGTTGGCCGGGACCCGGATCAGGTCGCCGCGCTGGCACAGCACTTCGTGAACGCGGCCGTCAATGTGCAGGCTGAACAGGCCTTCGCCGTCGACGAAGAAGCGGACCTCGTCCTCGCTGTGGGTATGCTCGTTCAGGAACTTGTGGCGCAGCGTGTCCTTGTCGGGATGATCCGGCACCATGCTGATCACATCGACGGTCTGGTAGCCGCCCTCGCGCTTGAGGCGCGCGATGTCGTCGGCATAGGCGGCGAGGATGGTGTCGGCGCTGGCGCCGGACTCGATCGCCTGGTCGGTGTGCCAGCGCTCGAAGCCCACGCCCAGTGCGTCAAGTTCGGCGGCAATGCGCTTGGCATCGGTGGTTTCCAGCGCCGGCGCTTCCGGCCGGGCGACGTCGAAGACACGCAAAGTGGTCATGACAGCGACTCCTTGGTTTCGATGAGATGACAGGCAAGCAGGAAATCCAGAGCCTCGAGATGACGCGAGGCTTCTGCCACGTCGCGCCCCCAGGCATAGGCGCCGTGGCCTTCGATCAGATAGCACCAGGGCATCGGCAGTTCGTTCAGCCAGGGCTGGGCGGACGCCGCCAGAGCGTCGATGTCCTGGTCGTTGGCCAGCACCGGTACGGTCAGCGTCGTGGCATGGGTCGTCAGGCCGGCAAAAGCCTTCAGCAGTTCGTAGCCGGCCAGCTCAATCCGCCCGGCCGCGGCAAAGCGTCGTGAGGCGACCGTTGTGGTCGGCGAATGCACATGCAGCACCGCCCCGATGTCGGCATGGCCGCGGTAGAGCTGGGCGTGCAGGCCGGTTTCGGCCGATGATTTGCCCTCGCCGATGACCGCACCGGACAAGTCGGCCAGGAGCATGTCCCCCGGTTTGAGATCGCGCTTGTGAACACCGGATCGGGTCACGGCCATCCGATCCGGCGCCATCCGGACGGAGTAATTGCCGCTGGTCGCCGGCGTCCAGCCCAGGGCGCCGAAATCGCGCGCCGCCGCGACCAGCGCGTCGAGCTGCGCCGCAGCACGCGGGTCCTGATCGATAAGGTGACGAAGGGCCGGATCCATGCAGCCGGGTTCTCGGATGGGTCAGGGCAGTATAGTGGAGACCGCGTAGGCGCTCCGCAAGCCCTGGTGCGCGCCTTACAATCGGACAGTGAACCAAGCCGCTCTGCGCCGATGTCGAATCCAGACCCTTCACCAAACCGCCGTCGCAACCGCTCGATCCGGATCGGCGGTGTCGAGGTCCAGCCCGGCGAGCGACGCAGCATTGACCTGGAGGCCGGCAGGCTCTACACCCATACCGCGACCACGATGCCGGTGCAGGTGGTCTGCGGCAAGCGCGCCGGGCCGGTACTGTTCGTCAGCGCCGCGATTCACGGCGATGAGCTCAACGGTGTCGAGATCATTCGTCGCCTGCTGAAGGTGCCTGCGCTGGCGCGCTTGCGCGGGACCCTGATCGCAGTGCCGATCGTCAATCTGCACGGCTTCATTCACTTGAGCCGCTACCTGCCGGACCGACGCGATCTCAATCGCAGTTTCCCGGGCTCCGACAGCGGCTCGATGGCCGCCCGCCTGGCGCGCCTGTTCATCCGCGAGATCATCGATCAGGCCAGCCACGGCATCGACCTGCATACCGGCGCCCTGCACCGGGCCAACCTGCCACAGATTCGGGCCAATCTGGACGATCCGGCAACGCTGGCCATGGCCCAGGCCTTCGGCACACCGGTGATTCTCAACGCCGCCCTGCGCGACGGCTCGCTGCGCGCCGAGGCGATGAACCGCGGCATCCCGATGCTGCTGTACGAGGCCGGCGAGGCGCTGCGCCTTGACGAGCTGTGCATTCGCGGCGGCGTCGACGGCATCGTCCGGGTGATGCGCCATCTGGACATGCTGCCGCCGGGCCGTCGGAAACCCCCCAGTGAATCGGTGGCGGCGCGCTCGTCGAGCTGGGTCCGGGCACCGCAAAGCGGCCTGTTCCGGGCCTTTGCGCCGCTGGGCAGCCGGGTGCTGCGCGGCCAGACCGTGCTCGGCATGGTGTCCGACCCCTTCGGCGAGCGCGAGCAGGAGATCCGCGCGCCGTTCAGCGGGATCGTGATCGGGCGGCTACAGCTGCCGCTGGTCAGCGAAGGCGATGCCCTGTTCCACATCGCACGTTTTCATCGCAGCGATATCGCGGCCGAGCGGGTCGAGGGCTACCAGGAGATTCTCGAGGCCGAGGATTTCCCGTGGACCGACGGCCCGCCGGAACCACCATGAGTCGGCGGACAATCCAGGCCGACGCCGAGCTCTGCCCCGAACTGCTGGATCGCTGGCGCGCGGCGCGCCGCATCGCCGTATTGACCGGCGCCGGCGTGTCAGCCGAGTCCGGCATTCCCACCTTCCGAGCGGCCCAGACCGGACTCTGGGCGCAACACGATCCGATGCAGCTGGCCTCGCCGGAGGGCTTCGCCGCCGACCCGACGCTGGTCTGGGACTGGTACGCCTGGCGCCGTCGCCTGATCGCCGAGGCCCAGCCCAATCCCGGCCACCACGCCTTGGCCCGACTGGGCGAGGCGCATCCAGCGTTCACCCTGATCACCCAGAACGTCGACGGTCTGCACCAACGCGCCGGCTCCCGCGCGGTGCTGGAGCTGCACGGCAACATCACCCGCACGATCTGTTCAAAGACGCGCCGCCCGATCAGCGAGGACTGGCTGGCCCGACATGCCGATTCGCGCCCGCCGCCTTCGCCCTATGTCGCCGACGGCCTCGCCCGACCGGACGTGGTCTGGTTCGGCGAAGCGCTGGACGCGGCCGTGCTCGATCAGGCCACCCGGGCCGTGCAGGCCTGCGATCTGATGCTGATCGTCGGCACCGCCGGCGCGGTCCATCCCGCCGCCGGCCTGGCCGCTGTTGCCCACTCGGCCGGCGCCCTGCTGATCGAGATCAATCCCGAGACCAGCGCCCTGACCCGTCTGGCCGACTGGCATCTGGCCGGCCCCAGCGCGCACTGCTTGCCCCGGCTGGTCGGCGCGCTCGGTCAATAGGATGACCCGCAGGCCGTGCGCCCAGACCCACCGCGACGGGCGCCGGGTTACCATATTGAGGCTTGCCACAGGAGCACTCTCCCCATGACTGCCACGATGCGCGCCCTGGTCAAGGCCGAAGCCGGCCCGGGTATCCAGATGATGGACGTTCCGGTGCCCAGCCCCGGCCCCAACGAGGTGCTGGTTCGGCTGGAGAAGACCGCGATTTGCGGCACCGATCTGCATATTTACCAGTGGGACGACTGGGCCCAGCGCACCATCCGGACGCCGCTGGTCATTGGCCATGAGTTCGTCGGTCACATCGTCGACATCGGCGACGGCGTGCGCGGCTACGAGCAAGGCCAGCGCGTTTCGGCCGAGGGCCACGTGGTCTGCGGCGTGTGCCGCAACTGCCGCGCCGGCAAGCCGCATCTGTGCCCGCATACCGAGGGCATTGGCGTCAACCGCAACGGCGGCTTCGCCGAGTACGTCGTCGTGCCAGCCAGCAACCTGTGGCCGATTCCGGACGCCATTCCGTCGGAGCTGGCCGCCTTCTTCGACCCGTTCGGCAACGCGGCGCACTGCGCGCTGCAGTTCGATCTGGTCGGCGAAGACGTGCTGATCACTGGCGCCGGCCCGATCGGCATCATCGCCGCCGGCATTGCCAAACACGTCGGTGCGCGCCATATCGTGATCAGCGATGTCAACGACTATCGCCTCAATCTGGCCCGCGAGATGGGTGCCACCCGCACCATCAACGTGCGCAAGGAACGCCTGACCGACATCCTGGACGAACTCGATATCGATGGTTTCGACATCGGCATGGAGATGTCGGGCAATCCCCAGGCCTTCAACGACATGCTGAGCTGCATGTACCACGGCGGCAAGCTTGCCCTGCTCGGCATCCTGCCGCGCGGCACCGGGATCGACTGGGACAAGGTGATTTTCAAGGGCCTGGAAATGCACGGCATCTACGGCCGCCGCATGTACGAGACCTGGTACAAGATGACCCAGATGGTGCTGACCGGCTTCCCGCTGCACAAAGTTCTGACCCACGAGATCCCGATCGACGACTTCGAGACCGGCTTTGAGCTGATGGCCAAGGGTCAGTGCGGCAAGGTGGTCTGCGACTGGCGCGGCGGCAGCAAGGCAGCCTGAGCTTTGCCCTGGCCGGGCGCTCAGCGCCGGCCATTGAGGGCATAAGGCGGCAGCGGCACAGCCCCTGCCGCGGCCCCCTCTTCCCCCTGCCCGTCCCCATCCAACCAGTGCGTCGCCTGCTCCAGCCGGGCTCGCAATCCCATCGCCTGGGCGCGCTCAGCCAGCGATCGCAGGCGCGGCTCGAACTCATCCGGATGGGCGGCCCAGGACTCTACCCAGGCCAGCTCCAAGTCCAGCATGGCGTCGGGAAAGCGCTCGGCCGCCGCCCTGGCCTGCAGCAGCGCCAAACGCGCCTCATCGACCCGCCCTTGGGTCAGCAGGGCTTCAGCGACCAGCTGCTGGGCGCGCGCCAGCGCTCGTGCTTCCTCCCAGCGGGCAAAGCGCATCGCCAGCGCTTCAGCACCGATCCTGATGTCAACGGGGTTGCCACCCGCCAGAAAGTCGATACGCAGCAGGTCCAGGTCGCTCTGAGCCGCCCAGCGCTCCAGCCCGGCGCGATCGCGCAGGCTGCGGGCACGCTCATGCAGCTGACGAGCCTCGTCCAGCTGGGCCCGTCGCTGCGCGAGTCCGGCACGGGCGACCAGTATTCTTGCCAGAGAATCGGCGGCAAAGCTGTCGCTGTCGTCCACCGTGTCGAGAATGGCCGCGGCAGCAGCCAGCTCACCCGCTTCGAACAGCAGCTCGGCGCGGCTGGCCTGAACATGCAGCAGCAGGTCGAGCTGGCCGATCGCCTGATACACGATAGCTGCCTCCTCAAACAGCGCGGCCGCTGCCGCCAGATCGCCGGCCCGCGCCCGAGCCAGCCCCAGGTTGTAAGCCGTGCGCGCCCTTGAGCCGTCCAGCTTGAGCTCACGAAACAGCGCCAGCGCGCGCTGA
This sequence comes from Gammaproteobacteria bacterium, assembly GCA_050485825.1. Classification (GTDB taxonomy): domain Bacteria; phylum Pseudomonadota; class Gammaproteobacteria; order Xanthomonadales; family Wenzhouxiangellaceae; genus Wenzhouxiangella. The sequence continues at coordinate 116,602 of JBJHCC010000003.1, read as the reverse complement.
TTGAGCTCATCGCTGCGAGCGAGCTGACCGCGCGCCGAGGCGGCTGCGGCCAGATTTCCCAGCACGACGCCCTGACCACGACGGTCACCCAGCGACTCAAACACGCTCAAGGCCTGCTGCCACAGCGCCTCGGCTTCGTCCATTCGCCGCTGGCGAGCAAACAGCAGGCCGGCATTGACCTGCAGAGCAGCCAGCTCGGCGACGGCGCCACGTCGACGCGCTTCGGCGAACGCCGCCTCAAAACGGCTGCGCGCGCCTTCCACATCGCCGGAACGGGCCATTACCGTGGCGCGGGCATTGTCCAGCGCCAGCGCCAGGGCCGGCGCCAGGCCCTCGGGAGGCTTGATCGTCTGCAATCGACTGAACGCCGAGGCCTGGTCGCCAAGCTCGGAGTCGATCAGCGCCAGCTCGATACTCAGACCCAGGGCCAGGCTCGGGCTCAGCGACTCCTCGGTCAGGCGATCGGCCGCGGCTCGGGCCTCGGCCAGTGAGCCGCTCTCGCGCAGCAGCGCCACATGCTCCAGCGCCAGCACCCGACGTCCGCCCGGATCAAGCAGGCCGTCTTGCTGCAGCACAGCGGCCAGCCGGGACTCAGCCTCGGCCAGCTGACCAGCGCCGCGCAGCACCCCGAGCTGTTCGCGCAGCGCCGCCAGCCATTGCTCTGCATCGGAATCGGCACGGGCCTGTCCGATAGCGGCCTCGGCAAGAGCCATCGCCTCATCAATGCGGCCGTCCAGCCGGGCAATCCGGGCCCGCAAGCGCAGCGCGCGGGCGCCGGTCTCATCCGCAGCCAGCCCGGCGACTGCGGCGCGCGCTGCGGCGCCATTCAAGGTGGCGAGCTCGGCTTCGGCCAGGTCCATGCGAATCCCGCGGTTTTCGGGATCCAGTTCCAGCAGGGTTCGCAATGCAGAGACGGCCCGGTCGGCTTGACCCTCTCGCCGCGCCGATTCGACAGCATCCAGCAAACGGGCCTGCGTCAGCGCCAGCGCGGGATCGGGCTCACTGCCCCAGCGGCCGACGACCATCCAGAGCAGGACCGCGACCAGCGCCAGAGCAATGCTGGCCAGCCAGCCCGGCGACAGCGTTGCAGCCACCACCGCTGCCGGCGGCTCCTGACCTGCCGGTTCGATGCTGACCCGGGCCACATCCGCGTCCGCCCCGAGGCTCGCCGGCGCGGCATCGACGCGCCTGACCTCCGCGATAAAGCGATAGCCGCGCCGATGACGGGTTTCAATGAAACGCGGGGCAGACGGCTCGTCGCGCAAAGCCTGACGCAGCTCGCTGATCGCCTGCGGCAGTACGTTCCGGGACAGCGCACTTCGCCCCCAGACCTCGTCAATCAGGCGATCCCGATCGACCAATGCCGGCGCCTGGCTCAGCAGGGCCTGAAGCAATCGAAAGGTCTGGCGACGGAGTGGAATCGAGCCGCCAGGCCCGATCAGTTCACCCTTGACGAGATCCAGTGTGTAGTCATCGAAGCGGTACTGCATGGCGGCAGTGTAGCCGCCATGGCGCGTTGGCGGACAGCATGATGATCACTGAAATCGATCGTTGAAGATGCGCTCTGAGGGCACTTCCACCAGCAGATCGTCGATGACCATGGACTTGTCGAAGTTGTCGCTGCCGGACAGGAAACTCAGCAGCATCGAACCCACTCCCCGTTCAGCGGGGTCAAAGGTTCCGCTATCGACGACTTTTCCATTGATGCTGATCGAATAGCTGCCGGCAGTGAAGTCGCCCAGCATCACCAGCTCAGTCGACTGGCCCGCCACGTAGCTGGCAACCGAAGTGCTGACGCCATTGCGAACCTGGCGCCTGATGCTGCCGTCGCTCAGGAATTCGATGTCGATCCAGCGCTGGGTCGAACCGCCGGCCTCCCGGGTCCGAACGGCATAGGCCCCGATCTGCTGAGGAGTCAGCTGCAGGCTGATCCTGACCACCCCGCTGTTGATTTCCCGGTTGTCGAGAAAGCCGAAGCGCATGCTGGTCGCAGCAGTACTTGACGGCGTGTTCAGCCGGGTCAGGCGCAGCGCACGGCCAGGTACTGCCGGCACAATCTCGGTGGCCTTGCGGCCGTTATCCCAGCTCAGCGGCTCACCCAGCGCAGGCCCGCCGCTGCCTATCGGCAGACCCAATGGCTTGTCGTCGAAGTGCGCGTCCAGAATGCGATCAAAAGTCTGGCCTGCGGCCAGAGGCGATAACAACAGGCTAAGCGCCAGCAAAATCGGTCGGAACATGGAGAGAATTGGCCGGTGTCGGAACAGCCGCCACAATGAGGGACCGATATCGCGAAGTGGCATGGAAATGCTCAGGCAGCGATCAAATTTTGATCAAGCGGGAGCTGGCCTGACCGTTGAGCACTTAAAAACCGCGCGATTCAGAGCGATGGTACCGACTCCGCCTGCTGCCTTCCCACCCCGGACGCACTGCTAAACTGGCGGACGAACTCAATCGCCAGGACATCACATATGGGTCAGCTTGAGGACTTAGCCGGCAGGCCGACGCCGCGCAGCCCAGCTGCTTCACTGATCGGCCCGCAGGCCAGGGCCCGGTCGTGCTGCTGACGGCCTGGATCGGCACAGGCGCCGGTTCCAGAATACGCAGCGGAACCAGGATTGCGGCGCTATTGGCCTGCCTGGTCGGCTTCTGCCTGATCGCCTGGTTCAGCACCACAGCGACCGGGCAGGCCGCCGATCGCTGGCTGCTGCTCAGCCTGCAATCGGTGGGGGAGGAGACGCTACCGCGGGGTCCGGCCTGGATTCGCGAGGCCGGTCGCGACCTGACCGCCCTGGGCAGCATCAGCGTCCTCATCCTGGTTATTGTGGCCGGCACCGGCTGGCTATTGATGCTGGGACGCTGGCGCCTGGCGGCATTCGGCGGCGTGACCATCATCCTGGGGATTCTGGCCAGCTTCGGGCTCAAGTTGCTGTTCGAGCAGCCGCGCCCGGACCTGGTCAGCAACGTGACGCCAACGTTTACCTCCAGCTTTCCGTCCAGCCACGCCATGGCCTCGCTGGTGACCTACCTCGGCCTTGCCCTGCTGCTGGCCAGCGACAAGCGCCGCCGCGCCATGGCCCGCTACCTGATCGTCGTCGGCCTGGGCGTGAGTATCGTCAGCGGTGTGAGCCGGGTTTATCTCGGTGTTCACTGGCCCAGTGATGTTGTCGCCGGTTGGCTGGCCGGGCTGACCTGGCTCCTGCTGATCGGCCTGATCGCCGGCTGGCCGGCCGCGAGGCAGCGCGCTTGAGCCTGCCTGCCGCGCGGCTGGCTGCCCGCTCGGGTCGATGGTCGATGGTGGTGGTGGCGCGCATCGGCTATCTGGCCAAGGGGCTGGTTTTTGTGACCCTGGGCAGCCTGGTGCTGCTGGCCGTCTTTGGTTTTGCCGAAGGCCGCATCACCGGCACTGGTGGCGCGGTCCATGTCATCGGGCGCAGCCTGCCCGGCCGACTGGGATTTGGCCTGTTGGCCGTCGGGCTTGGCGCGCACGTTGGCTGGCGTCTGTACCAATGCCTGCTGGACCCGGATCAGCGCGGCAGCGACTGGCGAGGATGGATCCAGCGCAGCGGCTTTCTGTTCAGCGCCTGGCTGTATGGCAGCCTGCTGTTGGTCACGCTCAGTGCGGTGACCGAGCTGGCTCCGGCGGCCAGCGACAGCGCCGATGCGGCAGCGGCTGCGCTGGCGTGGTCAGGTGGGCGATTGCTGCTGGGCATGGTCGGCCTGGGTCTGATCATCACCGCCGGCTATCAGGCCTGGCGCGCCTGGGCTCAGCCGTTCCGGGACAAATGGATCACATCCCATCCGTTGGGCTGGCTGAACCCGATGCTGGCTTGGCTGGCCAGCTACGGGATTGCTGCGCGCGCCGTGTTGTTTCTCATCCTCGGCTGGTCATTCCTGCGTGCGGGCTGGCTGGCCTCATCCGAGGCTGCTGTCGATATTGCGACGGCGCTGTGGCGCGTTGGCAACGAGGCCCACGGCGAGCGCTTGCTCGGCATGCTGGGGCTGGGCCTGTTCTGCTACGGCATCTACTGCCTGACAAACGCTGCCCTGCGCCGCATCAGCGTCGCGCCCGGCGGCCTGACCCGCACCACCGACCCGGAGCGCTGAAGCCATGCCTGGAACTTTGCTGATCGCCAATCCGGGCAGCCGCAGCGGGGACAATGACCTGGATTCGGCCCAAGCCGAGCTATCCCGGCTCGGGCCGGTCAGCAGGCACCTGCCCGAGGATCCGACCGAGTTGCCGGCCCTGATCCGCCGTCACGCCCAGTCCGTTGATCGCGTGGTTCTGGCCGGCGGCGATGGCACGGTCAACCTGGCCCTGGACGCGCTCGTCGAGGTCAAGCGTCCGCTGGGCATCCTGCCGCTGGGCACGGCGAACGACCTGGCTCGAAGTCTCGGCATCTCAGAAGACCTGGATCAAGCCGTCGCTGTGATCACGGCCGGTCATCGCCGCCGTATCGACATCGCCCGCGCCAACGGCGAATCCTTCGTCAATGCGATCGGCATTGGTCTGGGGCCGCAGATGACCCGCGAAATGGACAGCGAAACCAAGTCCCGCTTCGGTGTGGCCGCCTATCTGATCGGCCTGCTTCGAGCGCTCAAGCGAACACCCCAGTTTCGCGCCAGTGTTGACATCGATGGCCAGAGACATCAATTCCGCTGCCTGCAGATTACCGTCGCCAGCGGCATTCACTACGGCGGCGGCATGACCATCGCCGAAGATGCGCGGCTCGACGACGGTCAACTCGATGTGGTCGTGACCCGATGCCAGAGCCGCCTGGCGCTGGTGGCCAACGCCGCCCGCCTGCGCTATGGCCTGGTGCGCAGCGCCGACCAGCTCAGCCACTTCCGCTGCCGTCAGGTACGAATCGAAAGTCGCCCGAGAATGGATTTCACCGCCGACGGCGAATTCGTCGGCCACACACCGATCGACTGCGAGCTCGTGCCCGCCGCGCTCGAAGTCTATGCACCCGAATCCGGAGAGTCCTCATGAGCCTGTTGCACTCCGAAACCGATGCCGCGCTGATTCAGGCCGAGCTGGCCTCGCGCCAGCTGGCCGAGCGATACGAACTGGCCGTTGCCCTGCTGCTTGAACTCGGCGAACAAGCCGCACTGTTCGAGAACCGAGCGCGCGCCCTGAGCGAGCAGGCCGACGCGCTGAGAGACCTGATCGAGGCTCGCGGCCTGCTGCCCAAGGATCCCGCCACCGAGCTCCAGGACCTTCGCAGCCTGGCCGACCAGATCAGCGGGCGCCTGGACCATGACCAGGGCGAGGCTTTGCGCCGTCGCTTTCAGGATCAGGAGCAAGCCCTGCTGGAACAGCTTGAACTGGCCGAAGCGCAGGAACAGATCGATGGCATCGAACGCTGGATCGAGGCAGGCCGGGCCCGGATCGGCGAGCACAGCTGAAACAGGGACCCGCGCCTGGCGCTGATACAATGGGGCCGAAGAAAGTCAACGAGCTCCAGTGTCATGCCGAATAGCGCCACCCTGACCCGCCTGCAGCACGAACTCGACCAGATCCGGGCCGATGGCCTGTACAAGCGCGAGCGTTCCATCACCACGCCGCAGCGGGTCGAGATCCAGACCCTGGAAGGCGGCGAAGTGCTCAACTTCTGCGCCAACAACTATCTTGGGCTGGCCGACCATCCCGAGATCATCGCCGCGGCCAAGGCGGCGCTGGACGACCACGGCTTCGGCCTGGCCTCGGTGCGCTTCATCTGCGGCACCCAGGACCTGCACAAGCGCCTGGAGCGCACCATCGCCGACTTTTTCGGCAAGGACGACAGCATCCTCTACGCCGCCTGCTTCGATGCCAACGGCGGCCTGTTCGAGCCGCTGCTGGGGCCGGAGGACGCGATCATCTCCGACCAGCTCAACCACGCCTCGATCATCGACGGCATCCGCCTGTGCAAGGCCGAGCGGCATCGCTATCCAAACTCGGACATGAACGCGCTGGAAGACGCGCTCAAGGCCACGCGCGACAAGCGCACCCGCCTGATCGCCACCGACGGTGTGTTTTCGATGGACGGTTATGTCGCCAGACTGGACGAGATCACCGCCCTGGCCGAGCGCTATGACGCGCTGGTGATGGTCGACGACTGTCACGCCACCGGTTTCTTCGGCCCCACCGGGCGTGGCTCGGCCGAGTACCACGGCGTGCTCGACAAGGTCGACATCTTCACCTCGACTCTGGGCAAGGCCTTGGGGGGAGGCATGGGCGGCTTCACCGTGGCTTCGCAGCCGGTCATCGACCTGCTGCGCCAGCGCTCGCGGCCCTACCTGTTCTCGAATTCACTGGCCCCGCCACTGGTGGCGGCCAGCATCAAGGTGTTCGAGATGCTGAACGAATCCACCGACCTGCGCGACCGTCTGGAACAGAACACCCGCTATTTCCGTCAGGCCATGAGCGCGGCCGGCTTCGACATCAAGCCCGGCGATCATCCGATCGTGCCGGTGATGCTCTACGACGCGCCGCTGGCCCAGCAAATGGCTGACGAACTGCTCAAGGAGGGCATCTACGTGATCGGCTTCTTCTATCCGGTCGTGCCGAAGAACGAGGCCCGAATCCGCACCCAGATCTCGGCCGCCCACAGCCGCGAACACCTGGAGCGCGCGGTCGACGCCTTCACCCGGGTTGGCCGACGGTTGGGCGTCATCGGCTGAGTCGGCTTCAGCCCCAGCGGCTCGAATACCCCGCTCAACGCGGCCAGGGATCAGGAAGGGTGTCGATCCCATGAGCGCGAAGCCGGTCGAGCTGTTGATCATCGGCGCCGGGTTCTCCGGCATCGGTCTTGGCATGCGCCTGCTCGCACAGGGTCGGCGCGACTTCGTCATTCTGGAACAGGCCGAGGGCGTCGGCGGCACCTGGTGGGTCAATCGCTATCCGGGTTGCGGCTGCGATGTCCACTCCCATCTCTACTCGCTCTCGTTTGCGCCGAAATCCGACTGGCGCCATCAGTTCGCCGGCAGAAAAGAGATTCAGACGTATCTGGCCGATTGCGTGGCCAACAGCGGGCTTGCGGCTCACCTTCATCTCGGCACGCGCGTTGAGCAGGCCAGCTGGGATGAAGGCATCCGACGTTGGCGGATCCAGGATGGCAGCGGCCACGAGTGGCAGGCCGAGATCCTGGTGCCGGCGATCGGCGGCCTTTCACGCCCGGCCTGGCCCGACATAGCCGGCCTCGATCGCTTCACCGGCAGGCTGTTCCATTCGCAGCAGTGGCCGGACCAACTGGAGCTGGACGGTCAACGGGTCGCCGTCATCGGCGGCGGTGCATCGGCGATACAGTTTGTGCCGAGAATCCAGCCCGTCGTCGCCCAACTGGACCTGTATCAGCGCACGCCGCAGTGGATCCTGCCAAAGCCGGACCGGCCGATTGCGCGCTGGCAGCAACGACTCTTTCAACGCATCCCGCTGACGCGCCGGCTGCTGCGACTGGGGCTCTATCTGTTCATGGAGGCCCGCTTGCCGGCCTTCAATCGCTATCCCGCCCTCACCGTCTGGCATCGCCGGCAGGCCCGTCGCTTCCTCGCCCGCCAGATCGCTGACCCGGCACTGCGCAGCAAGCTCAGCCCCAACTACGCGATGGGCTGCAAGCGGGTACTGATGAGCAACGACTTCTACCCCGCCCTGACGCGGCCCAACCTCAGCCTGATCAGCGACGGCATTGACCGGATTGACGAGACCGGCATCGTCGGCCGCGACGGCTGCCATCGGCCGGCAGACATCATCATTCTGGCGACCGGCTTTCAAGCCACAGCACCGGTACCCGCCGGCCTGATCAGCGGCCGCCAGGGAATCGATCTGGCGGAGCACTGGCAGCAGGGCCCGGAAGCCTACCTGGGCAGCTGCGTCCACGGCTTCCCGAATCTGTTCATGCTGCTGGGGCCAAACACCGGCCTCGGCCATAATTCGGTTCTGCAGATGCTGGAATCACAGATTGACTATCTGCTGGCAGCGCTTGAGCATCGACGCCAGGCTGGCCGGCCCGTGCTGGAGGTCAAGGCCTCGGCCCAGCGCGCCTGGTCCGAGCGGGTGCAGCGCAAGCTGGCCGGCAGCGTCTGGAACAGCGGCGGCTGCGCCAGCTGGTACCGCCATCCGGTGAGCGGGCGCAACAGCACGCTGTGGCCGGACCATACCTGGCGTTTTCGCGCCCTGACTCGCCGCTTTGACCAGGCCGTCTTCGAGCCCGGTCCGGCCGGCGCCGGTCAATCTCGCTGAATCATTTGCCGAGCGAGCCCTGTCCGGATTAAGCTCTTGCGCCAGGGGGGGCGAAACGCACCCCGCCGCCGCACGGAGGAAGCGCGTCCTCGGAATGCCATGCACGCCCTGCTTGCAGACAGGTTTCCTCGCGGTCGGAACGCTCCGAATGCCTTGCTTCTGGCCCTGGCGTTTGCGTGCGTGCTGATCGGGGCGCTGGCCGGTTGGCAGGGCGCTGATCGACTTCAAGCCCAGCACAGTCGCGCCCAGCTTGACCAGACCAGCCAGCGCCTTTTGCTGCGCCTGCTGGACATTCTGGACGAGGCTACGGCGCTGTTTGCCGCGCTGGAGGCAAGCGGCTTCGACCACTGCAGCGATGAGCAGCTGCTGTTGATGCGCACCCAGTTGTTCGATGCCCGTTTCATCAAGGATATCGGCGGCCTGGCGGGCAGCTCGCTGATCTGCAGCAGTGCGCTGGGTCGGCTGACCGAAGCCCTGCAAAGCGGTCCACCCGACATGCTGCTCAGCGACGGGACCGGCATCCGAACCGATCGCAGCGTGCTGGCTTCGGCTTCGGTTCGAACCATGGTCATCGAACACGGCCGCTTCAATGCCCTGGTCGATCCCCGCCTGGTGACTGATCTGGCCAGCAACGCCGAAGACGGCGAACTGTTTCTCCGCCCGCTGGATTGGGACGGCCTGACCTGGCACCCCTTCCAGCGTTCAGGCTTTGACCGCCTCGATCAACTCCGCGGCCAGCGGCGCGCCGGGGTGATGACCGGCAGCCATTGCAGCCCGCGCTATGCGCTGTGCCTGATGCTGCACCGCAGTGACGCGGCGCCAGCCAGCCAGCTGGGGGAAACCGGGTTTGCCATCAGCGGTCTCGGTGGCGCACTGGGTCTGGCGCTGTTTCTGTTCGGCTGGTCCGTCTGGCGTCAGCGCGAGACACCTGAGTTCATGCTTCGCCAGGCCCTGCGCCAGGGCGATATCAAGGCGGTCTACCAGCCCATCTACAGTTTGCCGGATCGGCAGCTTTTCGGGCTGGAGGCGCTGGCCCGCTGGACTGACCGCAGCGGCAAGCTGATTCCAACGGAAGACTTCATCGCCCTGGCCGAACGAATGGCGGTGATTCAGGAAGTCACCGCCGTCATGCTGAAGCGCATCGGCGAGGAGCTGGGCAGTTGGTTGGCGGCCGATGTACGGCGCCATATCGCCATCAATATTGCTCCGGCCGAGCTATTGGACCCGGGCTTGAGCGAGGGCCTGGAGCGCGAACTGTTGCAGCGCGGCGTGCAAGCCCGACAGATCCTGCTGGAGATTACCGAGCGCAGCCTGCCGGAGTGGCAAGCCGCGGCCAAGCGCATCGAGCGGCTCAGCGCCAGAGGTTTTCGCATCTATGCCGACGATTTCGGGGTCGGCTACTGCGGCCTCGCCTATCTGCATGAGCTCGATATGGACGGCATCAAGCTCAGCCAGACCTTCACCGCCGCGCTGGCCACCGACAGCCCGAAAGCGGCGCTGGTCCCCCGCATCGTCGAGATGGCCCGAGAGCAGGGCCTGGCGGTGATTGTTGAAGGGGTGGAAAAGCCCGAACAGGTCGAAGCGCTGCTCGCCCTCGGGCCAGTCCTCGTGCAGGGCTGGCTTTTCGCCCGCGAGATGAAGGCCGAGCAGGTTCTGGCGACCTCGCTGGTCGATGGCCCGGTCAGAGAATAGCCCGGACGGTTTCTGCCGCGCAGGCTGCTAGAACCGGTCCCGTCGCACCACTGCCGCCGAACTCACCGCGACGACGCCAATCTGTCGATTGACGACTCGGAACACCGCTTCCAGCACCGCGTCAGCCCGTTCGGGCGCGACCAGGCAGAGCACCATCACCATATCACTGGCGGCACCGACCTGGCCCTCCTCGCTCCAGCGGCCGGTGCGCCCGTATCCGGCCAGTACCGGCAACACCGTATACCCCTTCACGCCGGAACGTTCCAGGGCCTCACCAAGACGGCGCAGCGCCGGCTTTTCGATGATGATCTCGATCCGCAGGGCGTCGTGGGTGTCCATGGATCAGCCTCCGAACAGCTGCTGGGCCGCGAGCAGATACAAGGAAATGCCGACGGCCAGATTGAAGGGAAAGGTGATGCCCAGGGCCAGCGTCAGATAGATCGCCGGATTGGCCTCCGGCAGCGCCACGCGCATGGCGGCGGGCACAGCAATATAGGACGCCGAGGCACACAGCGTCGCAAGAATGGCGATGCCCCCGACCGATAGCCCCAGCAGCCAGCCGGCCAGCAGCCCGCAGGCCGCGCCGATCAGCGGCATCAGCATGCCGAAAGCCAGCGCCGACCACCCGAGCTGGCCGATCCCGCCGCGCAGGCCGCGGCCCGCCAGCAGGCCCATGTCCAGCAGGAACAGGCACAGGACGCCCTTGAACGGCGCAATCAGGAAGCCCTCGACCTCGGCCATGCCGGCCGGACCGGTCGCCCAGCCGATCAAGAAGGCGCCGAGCAACAGCACAATGGAGCCGTTCAAGGCAATCTCGCGCCAGGGTAGCTCGCCAGAAGCGGCGTCTGAGCCTGAGCCCTGAGCGCCGCGGGAAGCCAGCCACAGGGCAGTCACGATAGCCGGGGCTTCCATCACCGCGGCCACCGCCACCAGCCAGCCTTCGAAGGCAACACCCTGGGACTGGAGGAGCGACGAGGCTGCGACAAAGGTGACAATCGAGATCGACCCGTAATGAGCGGCGACGGCTGCCGCGTCCTCCCGGCCCAGCCGCGTCATCACGCGCAACAGCGCAAATGCGATCAGCGGCAGGCCGGCCGACAGCAGCAAGCCGGTCAACAGTGCCAGGGCGAGGCGTAAGTCGATGCCAACGATGGCCACCTCCACTCCGCCCTTGTAGCCGATCGCGAACAGCAGATAGATCGACAGACCCTTCGCCACCGCCTGCGGAATACTGAGGTCGGAACGCAGCAGCGCCGCGACCAGGCCAAGCACAAAGCTCAGTACGATCGGCGAGAGCAGGTTGCCAAAGGCCAGGCTGAGCATCTGCTCCATGCTTCAGTCGCCCAACAAATAGCGTTGGATGAACAGGGATTCGGCCTCGGCCCGGGCAATCCGGTTGGCCTGGCGTCGGAACCCGTGACCTTCATTGCGTGCCAGCAGATACCAGGGATTGTGCCCCGCGGCACGCATCGCAGCGATGATCTGTTCGGACTCGCTGGCCGGTACGCGTGGATCATTCAGACCCTGGATCACCAATAGCGGGCGAGTCAGGCGATCAGGATGGTTGGCCGGCGAGATCCGCTCAAGAAAGGCTCGGGTTTCCGGGTCGCTTTCGTCGCCGTACTCGACCCGCCGCAAATCGCGTCGGTAAGCGCGGGTGTTTTCGAGGAAGGTCACGAAGTTGCTGATCCCGACGATATTGATACCGCCGGCCAGGCGATCGCCGAAGTGCTTCAGGCTCGCCAGCACCATGTAGCCGCCGTAGGAGCCGCCGTACACCATCACCCGGCTTTCATCGAGATCCGGCTGCGCCGCAATCCAGTCGAGCAGATAACGGATATCGCGCACTGAATCCTCGCGTCGAAACACGTCGTCCAGGGCGACGAAAGTCCGCCCGTAGCCGGTCGAACCGCGCACATTCGGAGCCACCACGGCCACACCCAGCTCGTTGACCCAATACTGGAAGATGGCCGAAAAACCCGGTCGGCGCTGAGCTGCGGGACCGCCGTGAATCTCGATGATCACCGGATGTGGGCCCTCGCCACGCGGCCGATAGACCCAGGCCGGAATCAGCCGGTCCTGCCCGTCTACCCGGTCGAAAGTCGGATAGCGGATCAGATCCGGCAGCACGAACAGCGACTCGGGCAGCCCCCCCACTTCGCTGTAGGTCCAGCGCTTCAGCTGCTGCTCGTCGAGCGCGATGCTGAACACATCGCCGGACACATTGGGCGCGGTGAAATTGAAGGCCAGCGCCCGGCCGTCGGCCCGATAGGCGGGTGCGCTGACAATCCCGTCGGGCAGTGGCGGCAGCGGCAGCGCCTGGCCGCTGCTCAGATTCAGACGGTGCAGCCGGCCGAAGCCATCCTCGTTGACCACGAAGGCCAGCTCGGTGCCACCGGGCGAGACGGCCAGATCGGTCACGTCCCAATCGACATCGATCAGCAGGCGCTTCTCGCCGCTGACCCGATCAAGACTGAACAGGCCCATGAATTCACGACCGATATCGCTGATGAACACCACCTCGTCCACGCTGCGCCCAAACGACAGGGTGCGGAAGGCGAAGCGTTCCTCGCTCGGCGCAATCGGGGTCAGGGTGCCGCTGTCCAGGTCGAGCACGAAGGGTTGGCTCTCAGCCGTGGAAATTACCCGCATCACCAGCAAGGAGCGATCGTCCGGCGCCCATTCCAGCGGCATCCAGGCGCCTTGAACTTCCAGCACACGTTGTTCCCTGCCACTGGCCAGATCGGCCACGTACAGATCCCAGTCGCGACCGTTGCGACGAGTGCTGTAATAGGCGATCCGATCGCCGGCGCGGGACAGCACCACCGCGCCATGACGGGATTCACCGTCGCTGAGCAGCGCAGTCTGGCCGCTGTCCGGATCGAGAACGAATATCTGGAAATCCTCATCGCCGCCAATATCACGCAGCAGCACGATATTGCCGGCGGCATCACCGTCGGCCGGCAGCGCGAACTGTACCGGCTCGGCAAAGAAGGTCAGCTGCTCGCGGCGTCCGCCCGGCTGATGCACCCGGAAACTCTGCACGGTTTCACCCAAACGGGTGCGGACCAGCACGCCGCCGTCCGGCAACCAGCCGGAGAAAGCGGCCGAGCGAACTTCGAGATACGGCGCCAGGCGCTCGCGAAGCTCGGACGGGGTCTCCGGCACGTTCTCCAGATACAGCTCGCCGAGGTCACGCCGCTCGACGTTGACGGCTGCCAGCGCCGCTGGCACCAGCACGATCAGCGCGGCGAAGCATCGAAACGACATTGGACAATTGATCGGATTGACTGCTGTCCGGCAAGTGTAACCGGTCCCTCCTGTCGTCGCAGTCAATGCGCCCGCCGGCACGGAGGGGCAGACCTCACCAGAGCGACCCGCCGGGCCTTGCCGCGCGGGCGCGCCGGAATCGGGTCAAGCCCGTGAAGCGGCTTGCATTTGGCCAGCGGAATCACTAATCTCCGAACTCTCCACCCTGCTTCCAGGAGATGCGGACGATGCAGCAGCTGGCTCAGCTAGTCGTTCGCGCCCTTGCGCCTCTGCTCGGCGCGGTGCTCGTCGCAATGGCCACCTCTGTGGTCGCCGATACGCCGGAGGGCCAGACTTTTCCCGTGCTGACAGCTGTGCCGGGCAGTCTTGATTTTGGCAGCGTCGTCGCGGGCGGCAGTCCCGTTTGTCAGATAGTGGTCGGCACCAATACCGGGGGCTCGTCCCTGCTGTTCGAGAATCTGTTTCTGGAAGGCCCGGACTTCCAGATCGATAGCAGCAATTGCATCGACGCCATCCTGATACCCGGAGAGTCCTGCAGCACCACGGTCTGCTTCGGCCCGGCCCCTGGGGCGCTGGGCCTGTTCAGCGATGAACTGCTTTTCATCGGCAACTTCGACGACGTCGCTGTACCCCTATCCGGCCTGGCCGTGACGAAGCAGGGCTTCAGCCAGATTCTAGTGAGTCCGAGTTCCATCGGCTTCGGCGAGCGGCCTGTCGGCGCGCCGGCAAGCTGCCAGAACGTGCTGATCAGCAATACCTCTCCAGAAATCTCCTTGCAATCCCTCAACGTCAGTATCAGCGGCAGCCCCGACTTTTTTCTCGGCGCCGATGCTTGCAGCGGCCCCGGCCTGCCAGCTGGCGGCAGCTGCCAGGTTTCGGCCTGCTTCCAGCCCAGCGTGGCCGGCATCAGCGTCGCCCAATTGCTGGTGACGAGCCTGGAGGATGAGGCCAGCGCTACGCTGATTGGGTCCGGCGTTGTCGTCGAGCCCCCGATTCAGCTGCTGATGAGTCCGTCCCCGGCGGACTTCGGCGACCGCCTCGTCGGCACCTCGGCAACGATCAGTGTCACCCTGACCGCCCAGCTGTCTGGCCCGACCGGGGGTGTGACGCTTGATGGTCTCGACCTCGAAGGTGATTCTTCCTTTACCCGGGTCGGCGGCAGCTGCCAGCCGGGCCAGAGCCTGAGCGTCAGCGAACCCAGCTGCACCATTCTGGTGCGGTTTGCACCCAGCGACATCGGCGCCCTCGCCGCCGTACTGACGGCAACGACGACGCAGGGGATCAGCGCTGAGGCCGCACTGACAGGCAATGGCGTGGGCCTGGACCAGGAGCGGCTTGACCCGCTGATCGTCTTCAGAGGCACCACCCGCCAGGAATGGGTCGGCAGTTCGATGGATTTCCTGCGCGGATTGGGTGGTGCGAATGATCTCGGTTTTCTGTTCGGAGCCCCGGCCGGCGCGGCGGACGATCAGGGCGCGGCCTGGCTGATTGCCGACATTCTGATCGGACTTGGCGCCTTCGCCATTCAGCCCCCGCTACTGGCTGACATCGCCGCAGCCGATGGCCGCTTCGGCGTCCGAATCCTGCCCGAGGCGGCCTTGCTCAACGGCTGCCATTTCGGCACTCAAGGCTTTGGCTGGAGCGTTGCCGGCATTGACCGCAGCCACGGCCTGTCGGAGACAGCGCTGATCGCGATCGGAGCACCGGGCTGGTCTGGCGGCAGCAACCTCGGCCAAATCGGCTCCCGCGGCGCGGTGTTCCTGCTCGCCGGGCCAACGCCTGCCGAGCAGGGGAGCGTGCCGGTCAGCGCATGGCTGACGCCGGATGCCGACGGGCACCGGCGCGGCATTCGCATTGTCGACAGTCGCAGCGGCGGCCCTTGTCTCGGCTCCGGGCTCCGCGCGCTCGGGCGCATCGACGGCAGCGCCAGGCCCGCGTTGGCGTTTCAGGATCTGCCGATGACGATCGATTCGGCGACGGCCCGACAAAGCACCTATATCCTGCACCAGCCGGAGACCCTGATCAATGGCGCCGACATCGACGTCAGCACCGGTCATCCGAACCTGATCCGGGTGGCTGTTCCCTTCAACGAGGGGGCGTATCTGCCGACCATGAGCACGGTGGCTCCCCTGGGAGACTTCAACGGCAACGGCTTTGACGACTTTGCGATTGCCGCGCCAAATGCCCGCTTTTTCAGCATCGACACGGGCAGCTGGCACGCCGGGGCGGTATTCGTGATGTTCGGCGCTGAACAGGCGCTGCCGACCGAGCTGCTCGTCCCGACCCAGCTCTCCGCCGAAACGCTGGGAGAGCGGGTGCTGACCCTGCTCGGACCGCGCATTCCGGATCAGGCCCTGGATGGCCTGATCGGTACTGAGCTGCCTCGCTTCGGCGTCTCGATTGATGGTGCTGGCGATTTCAACGGCAATGGCCTGGCCGACCTGATCATCGGCATTGGCGAGAGCGCGCAGCAGCCCGGCAGCGCCCTGGTACTGTACGGCGGCCAACACGTGTCACCGCTGTTCGCAGACGCCCTCGATGAGAGCCAGGCGCTGCGCCTGACGTCTTCCAACAGCGCCGACCAGGGCTTTGCAGAGTCTGTCCGCGGCGTGGGCGATATCAGCGGGAACGGCCTCGATGACATCCTGCTGGGCGTGCCCTGGGCCGATCTGACGGCCTACGATGGCGTCGCTGCCAGCGACGCCGGCCGCGTTTACCTGATCCACGGCACGGGTATCGACATGACATCTGGCCAGACGGCGCTGGATGTGGCTGCGCCATCGCAGCGGGTTCGCCGCTACACGCTGGGCAACGAGCTGCCCGGTGAGCTCCTGTCAGAGAGCCGTTTCGGACTTGTGCTGGCAGCCCCTGCTTCCGACCTGACCGGCAACGGAAACCCCGACTTCGCCGTTGCGGCACCGCGCGGCCTCGCTGCCAACAGCGAGGCCGCTGGCGGCTGGGCCATCATCATCGAGGGTGAAGCTGAGCCGAGCAGCCTGGCACTGGCCGCCTTGCCGGCCGGCAGCCCGATTTTCCCTGACCAGCGCGTGCTGCAACTGGCGGTGAGCAATACGGGTCAGGCCAGAGTCAACAACCTGGAGCTGAGCCTGGTACTGAGCAATCCCGAACGGCTGATCAACACCGCGCTGACCCAGGCGCAGACCTGTTCGCTGGACCAGGCCGGCGCCCTGCGCTGCGCCGATCTTAGCGAGCGGCTGTGGGATTGTCAGCTGAGCCCCGGCGAAGCGAGTTGCCGCTTGCGCAGGCTGGCCGCAGAGCAGACCGTCGTCCTGCTGTTCGCCCTCGACGGCGAAGCCCCGGAAAGCCTGTCGGCCGAGGTGTCGGCGGCCAATGCAGCTGCCGTTCAACTCCAGTTTGAAGCAAACCAGTGAGCCTGGGTCGGGACACGGATCCCGAAACGATCGGAGACTGTGTTTGCACGGCAGAAACCTGAAAGTCCGGGAATGCCAGTCAGCGGACTACCTCGCACACGCTCGCCCGAGCCGAGACGAGGCATCGTGCGAAGACCCGTCGCGCCCGAGCAGGATTTTTCAGAGGTTCCTTAATCCCAGTCGATGGCCGCACTTCCGATCTTGACGGTACGCTGATCCCGAACTCATCAGGCTTGGCCTTCAATCCACTTGGACCCTGCTGGCTGGGCGGTCTTGCAGCCTGCCTTGCAAGCCCTGACGCTCAAATGGTTGGCACGAAGAAGAAACTGCCGGCTTCGTGTCCGGCCTGTCTGATTGGCCGCAGCTCCGGAGCTTGCTCGATACCCAGCTGATCGGTCAGCTCCGCCACGCGTCTTGCAACCATCCGGTACAGATCCTGTTCACGGAGCACCTCGTCATTGCTCTCCAGCACTTCGAGCAGCGCCCGGGCAAACACCGAGTGCTCGCCGCTGACGCGGTCGAACACCGGGGCCAGACCACCACTGGAGAGCACGAAACGCGCCTGCCGGGAAAGACCCAGCTGGATCAGACCCTCGGACAGAGCGGACCCGGTTGCGGCCAGAATGGAACCCGGATCGGACGACATCGCCCCGCCAAAGCAGGAGTCCGCCACGACCAGAACGCCTCGCGCTTGCGCCAGCGCCAGCAACTCGCTCACCGCCGAATTCGGGACCCAGAATGTCGTGGCATTGAGCTCGGCGTTGACCGGCAGCCAATAGCCGAAACCCCGTGTCTCGTCGATCTCGCCCGGTCGCAGCAGCTGGCCATGGCCGGCAAAGTAGATCAGGACATTGTCCGCCGGCGTGACTTTGGTTCGCATCTCATCGATTGCCGCCATCATCTGGTTCTTGGAGGCGTCAAGCAGCAGGGTGACGTCAAAACCGTAGCGCTCACTCAGCACCTCCGCCAGACGCCGGGCGTCCTGGTGCGGCGACTCCAGCGGTGCCCAGTGGTGATAGCGCTCAAGCCCAACGATCAGAGCGTAGTAGCGACCGAACTCAATACTGCCCGCCGTTACGGCGCTCACCGCGGGCATATCTTCAACGCGAGCCTCCGGCAAGGACGCCGCCGATCCCCGCAGGCGAAGCAGGCGCCCTTCGGTATGGTCAACCCGCTGGCTGGCATCGGCCAACAGGCGCTCCAGCGTCGCAATGGTGTCCTGATCAGCCTGGCTGCGGCCGTCCCTGGCCGCAAGCTGAGACCTCAACGCCTCGACCTGAGCCTGCAGCACTCGACGTTCGTTCTCCGCGCGCGCCAGCGCTTCGGCCAGCTCCGCCTCCACGGCCTCCAGTTGTGCCCTGGCAGCCGACGCAAACACCAGGTCGTCCTCGCGCGCGCCGCTCGCCCGTCGATACCAGTTCAGGGCCGCACCCATGTCCTGCTCCACCCCCAGGCCCTGTTCATAAAAGTACGCAAGATTGACCATGGATCGCGCCATACCCTGCTCGGCCGCCCGCCGATACCAGTTCGCGGCTTCAACGAAGTTCGGCGCCGTGCCCAGACCCTTCTCGTAAATCTCCCCGACGTAGTGCTGGGCCATGGCGTCGCCGGCCTCGGCACGCGCCAGCCAGACATTCAGCGCCGATCGGTAATTGGCCCGGCTATAGGCCACGTACTCGCCGCCCCGGATCCGGCAGTCAATGGCCGTTGTGCGCGTCGGGATACGCGGCGAGAGGTACATGGAGCGGCCCATGCGGCGAACTTCACCCGGCAGCAGGCAGTCGACCACGTAGAAGTCATCGACCTCGTCGAAGCCCTCGGCTTCGGTCCCTGCGGTTTCGAAGTCCCGAACCTGAGCGGGACCGCATCCGGCCAACAGCAGACAGGCCAACAGAGCCCCGGCCAGGCCGGGTTTCAAGGAACGATGCGTAATGGATCCACCAACGGTCATTTCGGCTCCTCCGACTTCAGTGCTGCCCAGCGCCACCGGGCATACGGCCGACCACCATCTCAACCCGGCAACGAAGCAACCGCGGTCACGATGTCCCGATTATCAGTCAGGCCCGGTCAGAATGCCAAGCGAGCCCCGACGAAAAAGGTATGGCGCCGAGTATCCCGCTCCAGCAGCAGCGCGCTGTAGCTGAAAAAGACCTGGGCACCGCCCTGAAACAGCCAGGACGCGCCGAGATCGAGACGGCCAAAACTGCGGTCCGGGCTACTGATCTCGACCATCGGCCCAAACAAGCCAGGCGACGCCACCAGTTCAGGCCGCAGGCTGAAGCTCGACTGCCCGGCCTCGTACTCCAGGGCCAGATCGGCAAATGGCACCAGTACGCTGCTGCGCAGATTGAAGGCCCTGGATACTCTGGCACCGCCCGACAGCACCCGGGAGACCACGGTTTGGTCGGGAAAAGCCAGGGCGAACGGACTGCCGCCGGTTTCGGCGAAACCGTCGATCTCGGTGTGGGCGTAGCGAAACTGGCCGTAGGGCGTCACCGCCCAGCCACCACCCATGACCAGCCGATAGTTCAACGCCAGGCTGCCGTTGATCTGGCGGCCGTCGGTACTGCCCCGAACGACCTGACGCCCCAGATCCCCGAAGCCTCGCAGATCGATGACACGCTCCTGATCGAACTCGGGTCGGCCATAGCCCAGGGTGAGATCCAGGTACAGCGCATCGCTGAACTGATAGCTGCCGTAGCCCTGAACCGTCCAGGTCTCGGTATCCAGCGTGCCGCCGTCATCATCAAGGTCCGCCTCGTAGCGGCTGTAACCGACCGCCGCCCCGAGCACGTGGCCACGGCCGAAGCGGTAATCAACGCCCGAGGTCAAACCCCAGGAATTGAAATCGAAGCCCACTTCCTTGCCGCGCTCGCCGCGGGATCCAATCGAGATATCACCGTTGACAAACACCCCCCACTGCTGACCGAACAGAGTGGACTCCTCATCGGTCGCATTCAGCCGATTGACCAGCGACACGGGCAACCAGCCGCCATCCAGGCGCATGCCGTTGTAGGACAGGCTCAGGCCATCAACGCTCAGACCGGTCGAACCTCCGCGCAAGGCTGCCAGTCGGCCACTCACATTCGCGGTCTGGATCGTTGCCACTTCGGTAGCGGAACCGGGGACAGCGGCCAATTCATGCGGGTCGAAAGCGCGCGCCAGCTGAACGGCCGCTTCGCCCTCGGCTCCGGAAACACTGTTGCAGGCGGATCGGAGCTCGGGCGAGGCCATCTCCGAGCTGCAGGCCTGGCTCAGCGCCTCCAATGCAGCGGCTTCACGAGGCCGATTGACCACCGCCGGATCCTGCGGGTTGATGAATCTGGCACCGGCTACCCGAATCTCGGCCAAGATCCGAGGCTGCGACACCGAACCGAAAGCGCCGCCACCGAAGAAACTGACCTGCTGGCCGGCTAGTTGAAATACATGGTCCTGGGAACTGGTTCCGGCCGCTTCATAGGCGATTGTCTGAGCGCTGGACTGCCCCACCGCAAGCGCCAGTACTACCGGGCTGATCAGCCCGCTGATCTCGATATCCGTGCCGATCAAGCCGCCATTCTGAGCCTGATGCAGATACTCGAACGAGGCTTGTCCACCGCTGACGCCGGGGCAGACAGAATCGATCCGGACGTCCAGGGTCACGGTACCGGTCCGTTGTTGATCATCCCGGCGACTGATGGACAAGGGATCGGGCTGCGCGGTCTCCGAAAACACGAACAACAGACCGTCATCGCAACTGGCTGCGGAAGCCAGACGCGCCCCACCGGACGAAACCTCGATCCGGCCTGACTCGAACACTGATACGCGTACCGTGCGCGCCTCCGCCACACCCAGACAGGCATCCAACAGGAGCGCAAGTCCTACAACCAGCACGACCAGCTTGGTGTTCATTCAATGCTTCTCCTTCACCTGTGGCAAGTCCTCAGTCCGCACCAGCGGCTTCGACCTGGGGGAGGCCCGAGTCATCGACCGGACGAAATACGATCTCCACACTGCAATCCTGCACGACGGGGCTAACCGTGAAAGTGCTGCCGTCGAGAACGCCGCCGCAGGTCCCGCCCACGGCCTCGACCTCGTAGCCGGCCGCCGGTACCAGCGTGAACTCTGGCTGACTTCCAAGTCGCACCTGCTGAAGGCCGCTGGGACTGACCTGCCCTCCGCTCGCCGGAGTGGACGAAGCCGTCACGGTAAAGCTCAGTTGATCAAGCGTGACATTCAGCAGCGATGGATCGAAAGACGATGCCAGGAGATGGATAATGACGGACGCACTTTCACCGGGAAGCAAGCTTTCCAGCTGGCAGGCTCCGAAGTTGCCTTCAAGCTCGCAGACCCAAGCCTCCAGGCTCGACAGATCACACACCACATCACGACGATCTTGATCGGAGAGCAGTGCGCAGGCCAGCGCCTCTTCGTAAATGCCAACAAGCTCGGCCGGCTCGGAAACACCCACCTCCAGCAGCAGCCCGGTAGCCGCGAGCTCGTCCAGGTTCTCGAGGCGGTATCGCAGGAAGTGACTGTTCGGGAAGCCGGAGCTCAAGGCCTGCGATGACAACGCGACATCGACCGTGGGCGGAGGGGGTGGCGCCACAATGTCGACACCGTCGACGGTAATGCCATCAAAGGCGAGACCGGACTGCCAATCCACATCGTTCCAGTTGACGACGCCAAACTCAAGTATGTAGGTTCCGGATTGCTCAAACTGATAGCTCGATTGGACCCAACCAGTGTAGCCACAGCCGTTGCCGGTTCCGAGGAAGCAACCGCCGGAAAATGCACCCAGCGGCGACCACTGCGGCCCACCGGCGACGACCTGAACGATCGCCGGCGCTATGCTGGCGGCGATAGCGGGCATGGCGAACCCCGGAACCGCGGGGAGCTGAGGGCTGGTGCGGGCAGTGAACAGCAAGGCCACCTCCGAGCCGCTGGCCTGCTCCAGAACCCGGGCCCAGGCGTAGTCCGCGAAGGTGCCGCCGTCGGAGGTGATGTAGTTGAACCAGAACTGAAGCTCCTGGCCTGCGTCCGCGCTGAACGCCGAGGATCGCAGACGCGAGCCGGTGGTTGCTTCGCCGTCACCGCCCACGTCGGGCAGTGCCAGACCCTGCGGACCATCAACCAGCGTGACCACATAGCCATAGCGCTGCCCCGCATTCGGTGCCAGCGTCACCACACCGTCGGCGCCGAGGCTGCCGCAAGCGCCTTCGCAGGTCCAACTGTCCGGGACATCCGAGTCGAAAGTCTGAGCCAGCAGGGCCGGAGACACCAGCATCAACACCGTGACCACTGCAGACCATAACGGGCGCCTCAAGCACGGCGCCACCCGGCAGGCTTTCAAGTTGCCAATCATTGAACACCACTCCCTGGGCCAGCCGATGCCAGCCGCCGCCAATGGGCGCCCTGCCGCCCGGGCAACAGGCTCTGGTCGGCCAGCAAACGGCACGACAACAGACAGGCCGGGTCAACACTGATCATTGCAATCATGACCATCGCCACGGCCCGAAACGCACAGCGCGAGAGCTGCACCGCACAAACGCCGCTTTCCCTGCAGAAGTCAGCGTGTGATGGCGGCAAAAGCTGGTCGACGCCCGCTTTACCGAGCCGATTGGATCGGCGGTGACAACGCAGATGGCGCGATCAGCGCAGTGATATCGCGGCAGTGATGTGCAGATCGGACAGTTCAAACGCCGCAGCGCCACCAGGCAGCGCCTCCGCTGCCGCAACAATCCCTTGGCCCCAACACCCGACACGGCGAACCCTCATTCCCCTGTCCTGCCACCGAGCGTAGTCGAAAAATGTGATGGGCGTCAAGTGCTTGGGCGTCGCCAAGTCGGCAATCCAAAACGCCGAGGCACGATGACGGGCTGGTGACATGCGCGGATAAACTGGCGACCATAGGGCGACCACGCCAGACCCCAATCAGATCAGATCGTCAAGCGACGAGCATCCATCGATTGAGGAAGGCCAAGGCCCCGCCACGAAACCTTACAGCGAGTCGGCAAGCCCCTGCAAAACGCGACGACTGCGCGCGGGCAAGGTTTCGTAGGCCAGCAAGGCCTGGGCTGACTGACGACCCGCTTCCTCGCTGATCCGGCCGCTGGCGACAGCCGCGCGAATCTCATCGCGCGCCTGCAGGCTGGCACGGTGAAGCCCGGCGGTGGCCTCCAGATTGCCGGGATGAGATTGGAGCACGGCATCGTAGAGCTGAAAGGCGCTGTCGATATCGCCAAAACCGAGGAAGCTCTCGGCATCGGCCAGGTTCCGGCTGATTTGCTGCTGCAAGGCCACCGGCAGCTCTTCAAAAGGCGTATCCGGCCCCAGCGTCGGTTGATAGAAATAGACCCAGCTCGCCGCGACGAGTACCGAGGCGAGGGACACAGCCAGCGCGACCTGCCTGACTCGCGACGGGGCGAACCGCTTCAGAAACTCGGAGGCATCCTGGGGACGCCGAGCGCGGTCAAAATTCAGCGCCGACTGAACGGCAGACCACTCCGCTCGACTGAAAGCAGGGTCGCGTTTCGGTTTCAGCCCCTGTGCCCTGGCCTTGTCCGCCGATTGCCAGTCGAACGGATGGCGCCCAGTGAAGAGCTGATAGACCAGCAAGCCCAGTGCGAAAACATCATCGGCCGGAGTGGGGGCCTGTCGGGCAATCACCTCCGGGCTCGCGAAAGCCGGTGAATAGCCGGAAAATACGGCTTCCACCAGGTCCACCTTCTTGGCCTGATAGGCACGAGCAATGCCGAAATCCAGAATCTTGGCCCGACCGCTATCCAGCATGAACACATTCTGCGGCTTCAGATCGGCGTGGACGATGCCTTCGTTGTGCGCATACGCCAATCCGCGGCAGATCTGGCTGGTGATGTCTCGCGCCGCGGGCAGATCCAGACCGTGCGGCTTGTCTTCCAGAATCGCGTCCAGCGGCTTGCCGCGCATGAACTCCATGGTCATGTAGATCACACCGTCGGCGCGATCAAAGTCATAGACGGTGACAATGTTCGGATGCGCTAGCTGCTGCGCCCGACGCGCCTCACGCTGCAGGCCCATGAAGGACATGTTCTCGTCGACGATATCGGCCTTCATGACCTTGATCGCGACATCGACATTCTCGTCGCGCGCTTCTTCCTTGAGCATGTCAACGGCGCTGTAAACGGCACCCATCCCCCCTTCACCGAGCAAGCCCGTGATCCGAAAGCGGCCGCGCAGCAAAGCGCCGACCGAAAGCCCTGCCCCTGCCGGAATGCTGCCTGTACGGGTACCTCCCGACTCGTCAGGTCGGCCGGAAGCCGGGCCCGAATCCGCAAGCGCAGTAGGTGCCTCAGCCAGATCAGTCATCAGCGCCGTGCGCGGGTCAACAAACTCTGTCTCATCAGTCTCAGGCGGCACGCTGGCTCTGGAAAAGACCCGGGTCCTATCCTCAGTCGCGGGATCTTTCAGCCGAGTTGGATCTGACAAGGAGGCAGGCCGATTGCCGGCGGACATTTCATCTGCCGCCTCATCCACAGCACGACCCAGCACCCGGGTCCGGTCGGGCTCGGGCTGCTGCGGCGAATCGGCGGACTCTGAAGACGATGTGACTGTCGAGCCTGACCGCTCCCGCGCATCCTCATCCAGCAGCAGCGTCTTGTCAGGCAGAGAACCCCTGCCCGGCTTGCCCGGTTCAGGTTGACCTCTGTGCTCGCTGTCCCTGGACATGCGCAGCTACCTCATGGTGCCAGGATAACGACCTTGGTCTGACTCGGCACCAGCCGCACCCCAGGCGCATTCGTGGAATTGGCCAGCGACATACTGGTCAGACGCGTTGCCGGCATTCCCTTGACAAGACAGGTAAACGCGCCGGTCAAATGACGTTGAGGCCCCATCACGGTGCCGGAGGCCACACCGGTAGCAAGACCCGGATTATCCCCGTTCGTGAGTGGCACCGTGGTTGCCAGATTGTGAGCGGGTGTTGCCATGAACAGCACCGTCGGCACATTCGGCACCGCAGTCGGTCCCAGTGCAAAATTCGGGTACGGGATCGGAACGGGGAGCGGTGCTGGCGGCGCAGGGGTCAAACAGACATCGGGAAAGCCCAAGGACATACCCATCATTTGAGAATTTGCAAACATGGCGCCCTACCCCAGCTGGATCTGCTTGCCGTCGATCTTGACCACATCAGCAGCAGTCGAAACCAGATTCTTGCCCTTGGTCACTACCGACCCGCTGGCGCTGATATGCAGTTGACCAACCGCCACATCTTCAAGCTGCTCCACTTCGCGCGTTGAAACCTTGCTCGTTTGGTGGACGCGCTCAAAAACGCTTCGGAACACTTTTCCGACCATGGATAGCTGTAAAACACTGGCCTCCACGCGAGCGGCCAACCATTCAAGACTCTCCGCCGCCAACGAGGCCGATCTGGACCTGACCTTCAACTCCGACGACTCCAGCTCGACGCTGCCTGGGCTGCTGATGGCAACCCCCAGCTCTCCTCTGAGCTCGAGACGCCCGGTTGCTGAACCAATCTGAAAATCGCCATCGCAAACCAGCCTTCGACCGCCCTCATGAGGGCCATCCAGAATAGCGAGGACCCAGCTCTCTTCGCCACACCACAACAGCACGGTATCACCCGGCTCCGGACGAATCAAACAGCTCCGCGCGACGCGCGCCGACCGCTGCTGACCATCGATATCAACAACAACATGCCCGTTGTCAACAGAGCACACCAAACCCGCAAGCTGTTGCGGCGCCACAACAGCGCGCCTAGCCGCCCCGATCTCAACAAGATTCATCGTCTACACTCCCGTCAAATCTGCAACATTCATCTGGGAACGAACGCCGGCACTGAAAGCCGAGCAATGAGAGGCCCTGCGACTCATCGAGCGTTCGGCCGCCACGTCTCCGCTTCCGCCAGCTTCTGATCCGTCCCGTAGGCCGAGCCCCTTCCTGGAACCCGAGCACCTTCATCAACAATACGATGAAGCTTTGCTCGACTGAGACTGGCGGCCTCAAAGTCGGCAAAGGAGATATCAGCGCAGGAGAAATCCGCGTAGGTCAGGTCGGCCTCAATGAACGAGCTTCCCCGGCTGTTCGCACCATTCCACAAGCTCTGATAGCCGTCTATCCGACCGAACCGGCAATTGACCGCAGATGCCCTGAAAAAATTGGCATTGCGAAGGCTCGCTCCGGAAAAATCAGCCCCTTCCAGATCGGCATCCATGAAGATCGCCATATCCGCAGTAGCCCGACACAGATCGGCACCCACCAGACGGCAACTATCGAAATTGCACTGCGTCAGATCTGCACCTGTCAACTTCGAATCTGAAAAATCGGACCCGCGAAACTGACACAAGGAAAACTCCATGCTGGACAGGTCCATGCCTGAAAAGCAGCAGTCGTGCATGACACAGAGCCTGAAACTTGCGTCAGTCAAAATGGACCCCCGCATATCCACCTTCAGAAGGACCGAGCTGCGCAGGCTGGCACCCTGGAAGTCTGGCGCAACCAGATGACTGTCAAGAAAGCTGGTCATCTCAAGGCTTACATCCTGGAAGCGGCACTGACGCAGCACGCACTCCACGAAACTGGCATTGTCAAGCACAGATGCTGTCATATCCACTTCATTGAACGTGCATTGCACCAGGCTGGCTTCATACGCCATCAGCCTGGTGGCAACCGATCTCTGGAACGAGCACTGCACGAAAGCGGCGTAACCGATATTCGCATCAGACAGCGCCGCTTCATCAAAGAGACAATCGATCAGCCTGGAATACTGAAGGTCGGCTCCAGCCAGATTGGCTTGGGAAAAATCGACTTTATGGAAAACACCACCAGCGAGCACCTTGCCGCTGAGGTCAAGCCCTGCCAGGCTCACGTCACTGATCGCGTCCCCGTTGGCGACCAGGGCTTCCAGATTGTCGGCAGAGACCGCAGGCGTCATGAGCGAGAGGGCTCCCGGAACCTCATCGGGTGGGTCCGCATCTTCGATGTAATAGCGCCATTAAACTTGGTCTGCCGATCCACGTGGGCCCGTGCAAGGTCGAGCCCATACAGGTTGCAAGCCTCGAAGCTCGCTCCCCGAATGTCGGCTCGTTCGAGCATCGCCTCCATCAGATCCGAAGACTTGAATACCACTTCATTCAGGCATGCATTGACAAACCTGGCATTTCTCGCCCTGACTCGCTCAAATGTGCTGCCAGCCGCTGAACAGTCGCTGAAATCCGAACCGGTCAGATTGGCGCCGCTAAAGTCACACCGCTCCAGCACGGCGCCCCTGAGATTGGCATTCGCCATGTCTGCTTCGCTGAAATCACAGTCTTTGAACACACTGTCGCCGCAAACGACAAAGCTGTCCAGCCTGGCTGCTCTGAAACTGAGACCGGAAACGCGCGAATTGATCAGTACCAACTGGTCAATAGACGTTCCATCCAGATTGATCCGATCGAGTGACATATTGACGAAAACCACCATCCCCAGACTCGATCCGGTCAACGTGATCTCACGCAGGCTGGCATCGGTAAATAACCAGTCGGAGAAGCTGCAGTCCATCAGGCTGGATTCATCAAGGATGCAGTTCATCATGCTGGCATTCTTGAAACTGCACCTGGCCACGCTTGATCCTGTGAAATCAGCTTCGTAGAGCTCTGCACCGCTTAGCTCACAGTCTTCGAGCCGGGCCCGCCTCCAACTCGATCTCCCGAGATTGGCCTCCACAAAACTCACGTCGCGACAGTCAACGCCGGAAAAATCAGATCGAGATAGCACGGCCTTGTCGAACAGGCAGGAAAGCAAACTGGCGTTCTCGAAGCGCGCTGATTCCAAAAAGGCCGAAGACAGATTCAATCCGTCGAGCGATTGATCAGAGAAATCGGCTCGCGAGAAATCTCGACATGCGAGCATATGCTGGCGTCTGATACTTTCTCTAAGCTTTGCAGCGATCTCCCGCCCCTGCTCCGTATCAGCCATTTCATCCAGCAGATGGGCCGACCGTTGATAAGCTGCAATGGACTGATTCTCCGCCATCTCCAACGCCTGGCGCATGTCGCTGCCGAGCAGGGCATCGGTCAGAGCCGTCTTGTCGAAACCAGGGCTGCTGATGCTATCAAGCTGCGCTTGAATCTTGCTATGTTCCTCCGAGGCCCGTACCACTGGCGCACTGCTTCGAGTGCGTCCCGTCTTGACCTCAGCACCAACAACACGCTCTGACAGTGATTGCATCTCTGCTTCAATTTGAGCCAGGCCTTCGCGCTGTTTCAGCGCTACTTCCTTTTGCTTTTCCTGATGGAGTCGCCGCAGACTGTTGATCACCGCTGGCAGCTCGCTCAGAGGACGTTCAGCGAGAGCATCAGGCTCAAAGCCAATATCCGGTTCTGAGAGCACGGGGATATTCGCACCCAGGGGCTCAAGGGCTTTCCGGATACGAAGCTCCCCTTCATTTCGCTCGCGCGCCATGCGATGGTTCATGAAATCAAATCTCGGGTTGCTCTTGACTGGAACGGGATCAGGTCGCAGCAAAGCCGATTCGTCAACAGCGTCCTCAGGCACCAGGGCCGACTCCTCAAGCGCCGCAATTCCGCCCCACTCCTGGTCCATTCGACGCTGATAGACCTCACGATAGTGCGCCATATCGCGAGGACGATCGCTATGCTCTGCCGCAATCAGCAGCTCCCCAACATCACTGGCGTCCGGCGCTTCCACTTCTACCGAAGCATGCCAGATCAAGATAGCCTGTTCAGCCTCAGGAAGAAACCAAACCGTTGTCAGTCTACAAGTCAATTCCTCAAGCTGATCAGCCGCTGATCGTCGCAGGAAACAGCGGGCTGAGAATCCCGGGAGCTGACCTTCAATTCGGTTCTTCTGCGGGTGCAAATTCTTGAGCGAATAGCCCTCGTCACCCTTAAAGGCCTGATCGAACTGCTGATCCGGCGACGCCATGTTAAAGAAGCGCCAATCGATATCTGAAGCAAGGCCCGGGTAGTCGGACTTGAGCCACCGATCATCGTAAGTTCCAGCCAGCCGCTGACGCTGCGGCCATTCCAGGGGTACGGTACCGAATCCTGCCGGACGAGATCGGCCGCCCGGCCGGGCCAGCATGTCATCGCCATACTCGATATTGGGCAGTGGATAGCGCTTCCGGCCATCCTCGTCGCGCGTTGAACTGTAGCCCTTTCCCAAGGGGTTTTCCGGGAATCCTTCGCCACCAAAAGCAGCGGCCCAGCTTAATGGGATGCAATCAAACGGAAGCGGCGAGGTAACGGTATCGCCCTCAAAGAAGCGATCCCCAAAAACATTCAGGGACTTCTCGACCTGCCCCAGCCGAACCGAGACGCGACACAGATTACCCGCTTGAGCAGCATCTTTCCAGGCCCGACCGCCGACCAGAAACTCCGCTCGCTGTTTGGGCATGCCTTCATCAACAATCGCGTCGGCGCCAAGCACCCTGGCCACCAGGGGCCACATTGCGAGCTCGCTGCCCAGACGCGCCGGGCCGGCCAGCGGAACCATGGCAAGAATCGAAACCCCACAATAACAACGTTGACGATACTCGAAAGGACGCGTCAACAGGCCTAGAGAAAGTGGCTTCAGGACTTTCATGGGTCTGTCCCGCGGCAGTCAGTCACAGGCGGACCCAGAGCCCCTTGGCTACCTCTACCGTCTTGGAGCCGATCTTGGTCAAGGCCTTTTCAAACCTGACCATGTCGTCGGTAAACGAGACCTTCCCGTCTTTCAGTTCCACGAACTTCGTTGCCAGATCAATATTCTTGTGCTCCAGGTTGATATTGGTAAGGCCCAGGGCAAGCCCACCCTTGACATCAATGGACAGAACTGCTGCAAGAGAATACTTGTCCAGCGCGACGTCGTCCTCCTTGATACCGACCATTCCGTGAGGATTGTGGGTGATATTGACGCCGGCAATGCTGGTGATGTTGATTGGACCCGGTGAAAACATGTCAATCCCACCCAAAGCATTGACATCAATTTTCAACGCAGCGCTGATATCAATGCCTTTCCTTGCATCCATCGTGATATGGGCCGAAGAATGTTCCCAGTCCTTCGTAATCTCGGTAACATGGTGACCGCCCACCTTGAGCCGGTTGTCCTTATCAACATCCGTTTTCCGCTGCCCGCCGACTATGAGCTCTTCATCCTTACCCACAATCGCCTGCCGATTGACTCCAACCTGCTGATTGAGATTCCTGGCAATGGTGTCATCTCTATCGCGCCCAACTTCCGCTGCCTCATCCCGACCAATTTTCGAGCTGCGATCAACACCCACGTTCAGATGGTCATTGTTCTCGACCCCTGTACGGCGATCTTTCTCGGCATGAAGGTAAAAAACCTCCGAACCCTTCTTGTCCTCAAACCGAATTTCGTTGTAGTTGGCTGAGGTGCCGCCCTTGCTGGATCGGGTCTTGATGCCGGACTGGGTGGCGTTTGCCGGCAGTTCGAAGGGCGGGCGATTGTCTGCGTTGTAAACGGAGCCGGTGACGATCGGCCGGTCCGGGTCGCCTTCGAGGAATTCGACCACGACCTCCTGGCCGATGCGGGGGATGAACTGAGCACCCCACTGCTTGCCGGCCCAGAACTGCGATACCCGCACCCAGCATGAACTGTTCTCGTTGTTTTCGCCCAGTCGGTCCCAGTGGAACTGGACCTTGATTCGACCGTACTGGTCCGTCCAGATCTCTTCGCCCGCCTCGCCAACGACAATTGCCGTTTGCGGCCCGTGGACAATGGGCTTCACCGTATGTCGCATCGGACGAAAAATCTCGCTGCTCGGCATGGCTTGCAGGCTGCAGGAATAATTGAACCCCGCTGAATCACTGCGCGATTCAGCGCCATAGGAATCCTGGGCGATATCATGGGAGACCGCGAGGATCAGATATTCTCGATTCTGGTCCTCTCTGGCGAACTCCTCCAGCTCAAACAGAAAGCCGGGCTGCATTCCTCTGGCGTTTCCGGAACCGCGCAGGATCTCGAAGTCGGCCTGAGTTTCCTCCATCCGCAGTCGGACGTAGTTTTCGCCTTCGCCGACCGCTTGATAGCCGCCGGGATAGTCGTAAACCTCGTACTCGGCGTGTTCGATCTCGCGGATGATCTGGGACTTGACCTCCAGGTTCGCTCTCGGCGTCTCGAAGTTGAAGTCCCGCAGTGTGTACTTGCCGGATCTCACCGCCTTGCTGACCTGCCAGTTATCAAGATGGTCCCGCTCACGATGGCCGTGCTGATCCGGCGGGAACCAGGGGACGGTGGCATAGTCGCCATAGGGCTCATGGGCACTGATGCCATCGGCCAGCACCAGCTCATGCTTGCCGGGCTCATGCTTGAAGAAGTAATAGATGCCCTCATCCTCCATCAGCCGGCTGATGAAGTCGAAATCGCTCTCCCGGTATTGAACGCAGTACTCCCTGGGCGCATAGCTGCCGCTGAGCTTGTCGTCGATATCCGTGAAGCCGTGCTCGGCACAGACCGCCTTGATGATATCCGGCACCGTTTCATTCTGAAAGATCCGGTTGTTGACTCCTCGGGTCAAAAACCACAGCCAGGGCTTGAGTTCAACGCGGTACTTGGCCAGATTGCCGTGAAAGCCCAGAAAGGAAAATCGAGTCACGTGCCCGCAAAAGTAGCGGGTGTCATCGTTGGGAAGCTCAAGCTCGACATGGGCATGCTGGCCAACCAGGGCATCCAGCGCGATGTTCTCATCCTCGCTCAGCACCAGAAGGTCATAGTCGAACAGCTCGCTGACACCCTCGCTGGCCATCATGCGATAGAACAGCAATACATCCGGACCCAATGGGGTGATGAGTTCGGCCTGCCGGTTTTGCTGGGTTCTGGCCATGAACTGATCCTCTAGTCAAATGCGTAGCGAAAGGCGCCGTCCTCGACATCGACCACGATGCGGGATATCGAGCTGCCTTCGAGGCGGCGATTCAGCAGCTCCCGGCTGATCTCGGGCAGCATGGTATTGGTGAGAATGGCATCAATCATGCGACCGCCACTCTCCAGCTCCTTGCATCTGCCAATGACCAGCCGGGTGACGTCGTCGCTGTAGCTGAACGGCACGCCGTAGTGATCGGTGACTCGTTGCTCGATCCGGGAAAGCTGCAGACGGGTGATCTGATCCAGCATCGTATCGCTCAGCGGGTAATAGGGAATCACCACGAGACGACCCAACAGGGCAGCTGGAAAAACCTTCAGCAACGGCTCTCGCAAGGCCTTGGCCAGGCCTTCCGCATCCGGCAGCAGCTCTGGATCCTGGCACAGGTTCATGATCAGATCACTGCCAACGTTCGAGGTCAGCAGGATGATGGTGTTCTTGAAGTCGATCAGACGGCCCTCGCCGTCTTCCATCATGCCCTTGTCGAAGACCTGAAAGAAGATTTCATGCACATCCGGGTGCGCCTTCTCGACTTCGTCCAGCAACACCACGCTGTAGGGTCGACGGCGCACGGCTTCGGTCAGGATGCCGCCCTCACCGTAGCCGACATAGCCGGGCGGTGCACCCTTCAAGGTCGACACCGTATGCGCTTCCTGGAACTCGCTCATATTGATCGTGATCAGGTTGCGCTCCCCGCCATACAAGGTTTCGGCCAGGGCCAGCGCTGTTTCGGTCTTGCCGACTCCGGATGGACCAGCCAGCATGAATACGCCGATCGGCTTGCTCGGGTTGTCCAAATGGGCGCGCGCGGTCTGAATGCGACGGGTGATCATGGCCAGCGCATGATCCTGGCCGATCACCCGCCGACCCAGCGCCTCATCGAGGGTCAGCACGGTCCGGATCTCGTCCTTGACCATGCGCCCTACTGGAATTCCGGTCCAGTCAGCCACGACCGAGGCGATCGACTGTTCATCGACGGCCGGATGCAGCAGTGGATGATCGCCCTGTACCTGCTCCAACTCGGCATGCAGGGCTTCCAGACGGGCGAGCAGCGTCGCCCGATCCGATGCGCCGTCTCCCGCCTGGTCTTCCGACATATCGGCCTCAGGCTCGGCCTGCTCGGACGCCGGGCGCTCTGCCATGGCCTCCGCGGCTTGCTCCACGTTTTCCTGATCCGGATGCAGCTGACGCCGCACCTCCAGGATTTCAGACACAAGGCCCTTTTCTTGCTCCCATCGCGCTTCCAGCGTTTCGCAGCGCGCGCGCTCCTCCGCCAGGGCCGCGCTGACCCGCTCCGTACGATCGCCGATGGCAATGCCAATGTCCTGCTCACGCCCGATGATCTTCAATTCCAGTTCCAGGGCGCGAATGTTGTGCCGACAGTCTTCAAGTTCGGCGGGCACGGCGTGCAAAGCGGTGGCGACTCGGGCGCAGGCGGTATCGAGCAGGCTGATCGACTTGTCGGGGAGCTGCCTGTCCGGGATGTAACGGCTGGACAGCTTGACCGAAGCCTCCAGGGCCTCATCCAGGATCAGGACCTTGTGATGCTTCTCCATCGCCGGCGAAATCGCCCGCATCATGCGAATGGCGTTCGGGATGCTGGGCTCGCCGATCTTGACCACCTGGAAACGTCGAGTCAGCGCCGGGTCCTTTTCAATGTGCTTCTTGTACTCGTCCCATGTGGTCGCTGCGATAGTGCGCAGCTCACCGCGCGCCAACGCCGGCTTCAGCAGGTTGGCCGCATCCCCGGTGCCTGCCGCGCCGCCAGCCCCGATCAAAGTGTGAGCCTCGTCGATGAACAGAATGATCGGCTTGGGCGAGGACTGGACTTCCTGAATCACGTTCTTGAGGCGATTCTCGAATTCCCCCTTCATGCTGGCCCCGGCCTGCAGCAGGCCAACGTCAAGCACCCTGACGCTCACGTTCAGTAGGCTGGGGGGCACCTCGCCACGCGCGACCCGCAAGGCGAAACCCTCCACTGCAGCGGTCTTGCCGACGCCGGCCTCGCCGGTCAGGATCGGGTTGTTCTGCTTGCGTCGCATCAGGATGTCGATGATCTGGCGGATCTCCTCGTCGCGCCCCACGATTTCGTCGACGCCGCCCTTGCGTGCCTTTTCGGTCAGATCGATGGAGAACTGGTTCAAGGCCTCTTGCTGGCCCTGCCCGCTCGGACGCAGCGCGTCGCTGGCCGTACCCGGCTCACCCTGCGGGCCAAGCCCCTGATCGGCTTCCTCGGGCGAGCCGGAGGTGATGCTGTTGAAATCGTCGCTCAGCTGCTCGGGCTTGACTTTGGCCCACTCCTGCGACATCGACAGCAGCGCATTACTCAAGCCCTTGGTCCGCAGTATCCCCAGCAGCAGATGCCCGGAGCGCACTTTGGGGGCGTTGTAGAGCAGCGACGCCCAGACCCAGGCCCGTTCCACCGCGTCCTCGACATGGGCCGAAAGGTCGGATATCGAACTGGCTCCGCGTGGCAGCCGGTCCAGCGCGTCAGTCATGTCGGACGCCAGCCGGGAGGGATTCAACTCGTAATGACGAATGATCAGCTGCAAATCGGAATGCTCCAACTGCAGCAGCTGCTGGAACCAGTGCACCAGCTCGACGTACGGATTACCGCGCATCTTGCAGAACACCGTGGCGCTCTCGACCGCCTTATAGCAGGTCTTGTTGAGCTTATTGAACAGCGCGACGCGCGAAATCTCGGCCATGTGAATCCCCGTTCAGGCTGGCTTGATAAGACGGACTGTGGAAGAAATCGATATGTTCAGCGCCCGAGCGCTCGCCGAACAACCAGGTGCTGTAGCCGAGTTGCCCATATTGCCCCAGCTGGGCGATCGGCTTTTCAGATTCGGGAATGAACATGCGGTAAACCCAGGACAACTCGAGGCCGACGTAGTTGTGGACGCAAGCACCCAGCCGACGGGCGGATTGCTGATAGGGCAGCATGCGCTCGAACTGTTCGAGCGTCAGAGGACCGAACACCAGGGCGAAACGGTACTGCCGCTCAAAGGATTTCTCTCCAATCACGGTATTGACGCCAAGCAGACCGGTCTGACGCGAACGACCAAGACAAAGTCGACTTTCTTCCGGCAGCGCCAGCCACTCTGCCTGAAACGCTTCCAGTGCAACCGGCATGTCGAATTGCTGAGCGACCATTCCCAGCAAGCCCTCCGCATTGCGGGTTTGCCGAGACAGGTGGCCCGCATGAAAGCGCTTGGCCGTATCGGGCAATGCATCATGGTCTGCCGTTCCGGGCTGGCCCAGGCCAATCAGGGCGCCGACATACTTGTCAAAGCGGTTCTTTCCGGGCCGGTCTTCGCAGACTGCCGGCTCTGCATCAGCCCAGATTCGATAGAACAGGGACAGCAGCCGATGGTGGAAGATGTCGCAGAAACGGGCGAAACTCGGATCGTGATAGGACAGCTGGCGCTCAATGGCATATTCGGTCAGATGAACCGGCAACGGGCCAGAGGGGCCGAACAGTCCATGAAAGTTCTGGTATAGCCGAGGCGGCCGATGGGCGTTCCCCTCAGCGACGCCGCTGAGCGTCGACGGCGCGAAGTTGAGAAAGGGCTGCTGGCCGAGCCTGATCGGATCATGCTGAACGCGCCGGGAGCGGCCGAAACCAGCCCGGTCCGGCACGGACGCTTCCAGGAGCCTGAGCGCCTGATAGAACCCGAAGCGTGTCGGGTCCTGCGCAATCTGCGCAATCAGATCGTCAGTCGTTGGCCGATTCGAAGGGGCCATCTCACGATTTCGCCTCTTTCAGTGGAAAGGATACGCGTCTCGGTAAAGGAGTTGATACTGACGTAACGAGCCAGGAACTCCTTCAGAATTCTCCCGATCAGGAAAATACCAAGCCCTTCAAAAGCTGTTTCGTCCAGGGTCAGATCGATCTGCAGGCCACGACCAGCTGTAATCGGGCCGCCCATCGGCAGTCGACGGATGACGGGCCGAACATCAATCCCGGCCACGCCTTCGATCTGCCGACGCAATGAGGCATCAGCCAGATCGGCATAGAGTTCCAGCATTTCTCGCAACGACGCCGCGCCATTGCCATCCCGATCACTGAGCAGCGACAGGTAATTCAGATTGAGATGGCTCAGCAGGCGCCATGCAGAATCCCCCCGGGCGAACCTGGCGCGGGGTGCGGTCGGCCCCGACACACAGCGAACCTTGTCCACCGGTGCACTGTCCAGCAGGGAAAAATCGTCGCCGCCCTGAGTCGGCATGTGGAGGGGCAGGTCGCGGTTGGTACAGAGAGCCTTGACGCCGATCTGCTTGATGTTGTCCGAGTACGGCGCGTTCGCGCCATCGACCACGCTGATGAAGACTTCGCTGCCCACATAGCTGGAGCGTGCACCGCTCCGCTGTTGACGACTCGAGAGCTTGCGGGGTTCCCGCTTCTGGGTAAAAAAGGCGGTGCGACTGCGCTCTGAGGAGCGGTCATGCGACCAGAAAAACGGCTTGAAGTCCCTGGCCTCGGTGATGCCGGCATTGAAAGCCTTGACTTCCAGAATGCTGTGAACCTCGAAATCCATCGGCCGGGTTCGATCCGGAACCAGATGCAGGTCCGTGGTCTGATTGCTCACATGGACCCGATCGCAGTGTCGTGGAAAGAGATTGATCGCGGGGGCGCAGTAAAGAAGAAAATTCTGCGCGTCAATGGCATTGTCCAGAACATCGGCAGGCCGATTGAAAAAAAGGATGACCTCAAAATGATCGGCAGCGGAGTCGCGCAGAGCTGGGCCGAGGCCGGTCAGCCGGGTGAACCGAAAGCGCTCCGGAAAGGCAAAGTATTCCTGAACGAGGCGATAACCCTGAAAGGACCGATAGCCGTACGGCAGCATGGCCTCATCCGCGGCAAAACCCGGCATTTCAACGGACTCCGCGTCGCGGCTGACCGCGCGCACCAGACCCTGGTGGCGCGATCTGGCCACAAATCCAAGACAGCAGGCGTGCAGTTGTTCCATCAGCCTGGATACGATATCGCCGCTGCCCTTCAGATAGAACTCAATGTCGTCAAGCTGGATCTCGGCCAGGCTAAGCCCGCCTGTTGCCGCAAACCGCAACCTCAGCCCAGCTCGGGTTCCATCTGGCACGTTGAGCCCGAGTGCGGCAACATCGCCGCGGGTAGGCAGGAACTGCGCCTGCTGCAAGGTCAGCGGCCAGAGGGTGGTCCGTTGGCAGGTCCGGAACTCGCAGGCCGTCTGCTCGCCTCGTCCGATATGGCTGCGCAGGGCCATATCGCGATCAATCGTAAACCCTTCGTTCAGCGACCCTTCATTGGGATCAGGCTGAAACTGGACCACGCACATCGAGGGCGTGGGGGCAAGAAAATGGGGATAGACCACTTCAAGCAGATGCTGAGTGAACTTCTCATACTCGTGGTCGATCTTGAACTGAAGCCGGGCGGTTAGAAAGGCAAAACCTTCCAGCAATCGCTCCACATAGGGATCAGCGCACTCGAAGTCCTCCAGGCCAAGGCGTCCGGCAATCTTTGGAAACTCCTTGGCAAACTCGGCGCCTGTTTCACGCAGGAACTGCAGCTCGGTGTTGTAGTACTTGAGCAGGCGGGGGTCCACTCGATCAGCCCTGCACCCGGCCGCCGGCATCAATCACGCTGACGTCTCCGGTTTCGAGATCCAGCTCCGTCTTGAGAAACAGCTCGGCCGGCATCGGCTGCGCCCAGAGCTGGCCCACGATCTCGAAAACTATGGCATTTCGGTTGAAACGATCGGGCGAGATGCGTGTTCGAACCCGAACGCTGTTCGGCAGAATCCGCGGCTCATAGCTGAGGATGGCCGCTTTGACCATGCGCTCGATCTGGTCCTCGGTGAGCCCGGAAACCGCAGCGCCCGATAGATCTGGCAGGCCGTAATTGAGCACCGAGCGACGCACCTCCGGAAACTCCGACAGATCCTGCAGCGATTCCATATGACCGGTATTGAGCAGCCAGCCAAGATCACGCCTGACCAGGCTGCGCAAACGCGTCATGCTGATCACTCTCCGGGTGCGACTTTCGGTTTTTTCGCCGGGCGCTTCGTCCGTCAACCGATCCAGCAAGGAAGGCTGCAGGCGCTCCGTGTAGCTGAGCTCGCCCATCAGACGCTGTCGTTGGCGTCGACCGGACCGATCTGGTCCGAATTGATGTCGATTTGACGGACGCCCAGCAGTGGATATTCGTCCTCATCAGTGAGGAGTAGCCGCTGGCCAAGGCCGATCAGCAGCTCAGGCACGGGCTCCTGCCACTCGGTCAGTCGCGACAGCTGAAGCCGGGTATCGTCCGCCGACTCACTGCCAGGGTAGCGCGCCGGCATGAAGCCGACGGCCTCTCCGCCGTTGGACCAGCGCAACTCGACCGGTGCCCAGACGAGATCCCGGAGATCCTCCGGCTCGGAGAGGCGCAGGCTGGCAACGCAATCCATCGGCACCCAGTAATAGTTGCCCTTGATAAAGACTTCGAACAGCGGCCCCAGCCGACCATCGGCATCCGCCAGCCATTCAAAATGACGGCCATCAATCTGACCTTGCACCGTAGGAGCTTCGTCAAAGGCGGCATCCCGCAGTGCGCTGGCCTCCGACAGGCGCCCGGCTGCCAGCGCCGCAAGCGCCGCCGCCAACTTCGCCGTCCATTCGGCCGGCTGACCAAAAACCAGCGGGCTGCGCTCGCCGGCAAACACGGCGCGTCGCACATGCTCACACTGAATGATCGAGTCATAGCTCTCGAACATCGGGATGGTGGCGGCGTCCATGTCCTTCAGAATATAGAGTTGGCGCCGGGCTCGCTCCCATTCGCCAACGACACAGTAAAGCTGGAAGAGCAGGATTCGCGGTTTGATCGCCGAGGCGTCAGACCGCAGCTGGCTCATGACGACTTGCAGGCAACCGTCAAGATCGCCGGACTTCAGCAAGGCCTCGGCTTGTTCCACATTGACACTCCGCATCAGCGGGGGCGGGCCAGCCGCCCCCGCGGTCCCATCGACCTGATCAGGCTTCCTGATTGGCTCGGATATCCCAGCCGGCCTCGAGCGTTGCACCCGCCGTTCCGTCGTCTTCCTGCGGCGTGTACTCCATCTTGAACTTGGCGAAGTTCAGACTGACCGTCTCGGTCATGCGCTCTTCACCGGTGCCCGAGCTGGTCTGGACGTTGGATATGAGCACGTCTTCCATCGTGATCTTGAGGTATTCCACCGGCGCGTCACCGCCAGCCTTGCGAACTGTCAGAACCGCTTCGCCCTTGTGTTGACCATTGCAGCAGTACTTCCATAGATTCGGCGTAGCCTTGTCGACCCACTTGGTCACGGCCAGGTCCTGGACGCTGACCTTGCCGGTACCGCCGCCGCGACCATGGTGCATGGTCCCGGACTGATGGGCGCCCCAGGACCAGCTGAGCACATCGATTTCATCCTCGTGCCCCGACGCCGGCGATTCGCCGTCGATTCCGTCAATCTTCAAAAATGCTTCAACCGCCATTGCTCTTGCTCCTCAGGTGAAGTTAGCGGCCCCTGTAGCGGGACCGCGAGAGCGGCCTACCCTGCAATCGACCGCGGATACTCGAATGCCCCGACCCCTGTCAGCGGCCCTTGGCCGACGGCAACTTGGAAACCAGACGCAGCGACACCGACAAACCTTCCAGCTGATAGTGCGGGCGCAGATAGAACTGGGAGGTGTAATACCCGGGATTCCCTTCGACTTCCTGCACCCTGACCTCCGCCGCCGCCAGCGGCTTCCGCGCCTTGGTCTCTTCGGAGCTGTTGGTTGGGTCGCCATCCACATACTGCATGATCCAGCGCGTCAGCCAACGCTCCATGTCCTCGCGCTCTCGGAAAGAACCGATCTTGTCACGCACGATGCACTTCAGATAGTGGGCAAATCGACAGCAAGCGAACAGATACGGGAGCCTGGCGGACAGGTTGGCGTTCGCCGTGGCATCCGGATCATCATATTCGGCCGGCTTCTGCAAGGATTGCGCGCCAATGAAGGCCGCGAAGTCGGTGTTCTTGCGATGAATCAGCGGCATCAGACCGATCTTGGCCAATTCGGCTTCGCGTCGATCACTGATCGCAATCTCGGTCGGGCACTTCATGTCCACGCCGCCGTCATCGGACGGGAAGGTATGGGTCGGCAAGCCCTCCACAGCCCCGCCCGACTCTACCCCGCGAATCCGCGTGCACCAGCCGTACTTCTTGAATGCGCCCGTGATGTTGGTGGCCATCGCATAGGCAGAATTCGACCAGCAGTACTTGCGAGAATCGGCACCCTCGGTGTCCTCCTCGAAGTTGAAGGCTTCGACCGGATCGGTCTTGGTGCCGTAGGGCAAGCGCGCCAGAAAACGCGGCATGGTCAACCCCAGATAGCGCGAATCCTCCGATTCCCGCAGCGACTGCCAGGCCGCGTACTCTGGCGTCGACGTGATCTTGGTCAGGTCGCGCGGATTGGCCAGCTCCCCCCAGCTGTCCATCTGCAGCAAGGCTGGACCGGCCGCGGCCAAGAACGGAGCGTGCGCGGCCGCGGCAATCTGCGCCATGCCATTGAGAATGGCCACGTCACGCGGGTGCTGATCGAAAGTGTAGTCTCCGACCAGGCAGCCAAAGGGCTCGCCGCCGAGCTGACCATACTCCTCTTCGTAGATTTTCTTGAACAGGGGGCTCTGATCCCAGGATGCTCCGGGATAGCGCTTGAACATCTTTGCCAGCTCATCCTTGCCGATGTTCATCACCCGGATCTTCAGCATCTCGTCAGTTTCGGTATTCATGACGTGGTAATGCAGACCCCGCCATGAACCCTCAAGCTGTTGAAAATCGGGATGATGCAGAATTTCGTTGACCTGATCGGTAAGGCGGCGATCGATCTCGGCGATGAGCGCGTTGATGGTCGTTACCGAGTCATCCGAAACCAGCGCCACCCCTTCCAGCACATGCTGAGCCAGGATCCTGACCGCCGATTCGACTTCACTGCGGGCGCGCTCGCTCTTGGGTCGGAATTCTTTCTGCAGCAGCGCCGAAAACTCGTCCTGCTCAACTACGGCTGTCCCGCCCTGGGCAGCCTTTTCGCGTTCAGTCGCCATCTCAGCCCTCCTTCTCTTCCGGTTTCGGCGCTGCCGTCAGGGACTTGAGCAGTTCCGGATCATTGATCGCCCTGGTCACCAGCTCCTCGGCGCCCGACTTGCCGTCCATGTAGGTGACCAGATTGGCCAGCTGGGTACGCGCTTCGAGCAGCTTGCGCAAGGGCTCGACCTTGCGGGCAATCGCCGCTGGCGAGAAATCGTCCATGCTTTCGAAAGTCAGATCGACGCTGAGCTCGCCCCCTTCGTCGCTGAGCGTGTTCTTCACCCGGAACGCGGCCCTGGGCTTCATCGCCTTCATGCGCTCATCGAAGTTGTCCATGTCGAACTCAAGGAACTTGCGCTGGTCGATCGGCGGCGGGGCGTCTTCCTGCTTGCCGGCCAGATCGGCCATGATGCCCATGATGAAGGGAATCTGAACCTTCTTTTCGGCCCCATACAACTCCACGTCGTACTCGATCTGAACTCGCGGGGCTCGATTCCGGGCGATGAACTTCTGCCTGCTTTCCTTGGCCACGTATGCTGCTCCTTGAATGAATGGACTATCTATTTGTCTTTCTTGATTCCCGAAATCATTTCGATCTGCTTCATGCCGTCCGGCGCGAGATCCTTGAGGATGGCCATGAAGTCCTGAGAAACCAGGCGCTTGGCCCGCTGCATCAGCAGCGGAATCGGGCTGGAAGGCTCATGGCGGTTGAAGTATTCGCTGATTCGGTCGAGCGCAGCAATGACGTCTTCGCGACTGCGGATGTCCCCGGATGCAGCCGCCGGGGCTGGCTGAGCGTCAGCGCCCGCCGCCTGCGGCTCATCGCCGGCTGCGCCTTCGCTGCTGACGATGCCGCGCCGCTGCAGGGCCTCGACCAGCAGCGGGCGCAGGTCGGTGCCCAGCCGCCGCAATTCATCGAGGGATAATTGACTGCCGTCGCCGACCTGATCACTGAACAGGCGCTCAATGGCGCGAGCGTGCTCGATGACCTGGTCCAGCTGCTCGACTCGCTCCTGCAGCTGGGCCACATCAACATCCATCAGGGCCTGATTGATCGCAGCCAGCTGCGGCCCCTCCTCGCCCTTCGGAATCACCAGCCGGTCCCTGGCCACAAGACAGTCGCGAATCGAGAATTGACCGATGACCTGGGAACTGACCAGGGGCGCCTTGCGTACCAGCCGCAGGAATCCCTCGACGCTGTTCAGTTCAGCCAGGGTGTAGAGGCGCTCGGTCGCGTCGCCGTCGTCCAGAATGGGCTCGACCTGATTCCAGTAGCGATCCAGCAGCCCCCGGATCAATGCCAGCCCCGAAACCAGGCCGGCCAGGCCTTCCCGCACGGTCAGCGACTTCGCCAGATGAACGGCAACGCGCAGCGATTTGACCTGGTCGAACAGGGTCAGGGCTTGCTCTCGAACCGCTCTCCAGTCAGGCTCTTCGGCTGGGATCACCTCATCGCCCATGACCTGCTCGTCCCGGCCTTGCGCCGTTCTCTGCAGTTCACCGAATTCGGACGAAAAGACAAAATCCTCGAGGCCCGCACCGCAGGGTTGCTCTTGAGATACCGGCTGAAGGAGCCGGTCTAGGTCGAGGATCTCGCTCATTTAGAGCGCCCTCTGCAGGTTGGCCTTGAAGGATTTCGATCATACACCAGTGCATCTGCCCACTGCAAAATCTGTTCGCCCAAGCCGCATCTTGGTAATTTACTTGCGGAAAACCTCCCAACTACTGAAGAAAAAACAGTTTGCGCGCGCTGAAATTTGCCCTAAACCGGGCTAGAATCGACAGATGCATTCCCAGCGAGGGGGCCTGATGCCTCGAATCAAGGAAGTCGAGTTCTGGAGTTTCATGGAGGCGCTTCGACGAGCCGGCGACAACGGCCATAAAATCGAGCCGATCGACAAGGACGCCTGGAAGCAGTATCTCAAGGCTCACCGGATGAGCGAGCCGATGATGGAAGAGTTCGCCAAGGCCCGATTCATGAGCTTCAAGAAGGTGGTGATCGAGGACGACAGCGACTGGGTCGGGCTGTACATGTACTCGGTGGATGACGAAGGCGCGATCAAGTGGGAGGCCTGAGTATCACGGCGCGCCCTAACTCATACTGACCACGATCGCGCTGCAGTTGTCGCGCGAACCGGCGGTCAGGGCCAGATCGACCAGCTGCCGCGCCGAATGCTCTGCGCCGGACAGAATCGCCAGCAATGGGTCATCGCCGATCACCCCGCTGACGCCATCGGAACACAGCAACCAGCAGTCGCCTGGCCGAACATCCGTGACCAGGCTATCGAGACGAAGCCGGTCGCTCGCCCCCACAGCGCGGGTGATCACTTCGCTGTCCACCCCCGACGGCGGTAGCTCAAGGCCAGTTTCTCGTGCCAGCTCGGCAGCGTAGCTGTGGTCCTGGGTCATCTGCCTCAGCCTGCCGTCGCGCTGGCGATAGGCGCGGCTGTCCCCGGCCCAGAGCAAGGTCGTGCACGGCGGCGCTGCGAGCATCAGTACCACGGTCGAGCCGATCCGCCCCAGGCCGCGCGTTCTGGCCACCTCGAGCAGATGCGAATTACAGGCGTCCAGGCATTGCCGGATCTGTCGCACTGCCCGCCCGGGCCGTTCCGACAGATCGAGCGAGGCCAGCTGATCGACGATCCAGCGGGAGGCGTAGTCGCCTGCGTCGTGGCCGCCCATGCCATCGCAGACTGCGAACAGCCCGCGATCGGGCAAGTCCAGCAGCGCATCCTCATTACGCTGGCGATAGTGTCCCTGGTGGGTGAAGGCGCTGCTACTGATGGACAGAGTGGGCCTCACCGATCAAGCGCTCTCAGGGCTCCGGCCCGATCGGTGCCTGCCCGGCCTCCGGCGGCTCGTCTCTACCCAGCACACCGCCGTCACCCCAGCCAGCACCCTCGAAGCGACCATCAAAGTAGGCGGCAAAGCTGCCGGCACCGGGCAAGCCCTGGGTCAACAACAGGCAGGGGTCGATTCGCTCGGAGCCGCGCGTCCACCACAGCGAGCTGGCCGGATAAAGCTCTTCCAGGGCGTCGTCGGCAATTCCCGCCAGCACATCCCGGATGGTCGCCGCAGCGCCAATACGATACCGACGCCCCGACTCATTCGCGCTTGTCGGTCGATCC
This sequence comes from Gammaproteobacteria bacterium, assembly GCA_050485825.1. Lineage (GTDB taxonomy): Bacteria > Pseudomonadota > Gammaproteobacteria > Xanthomonadales > Wenzhouxiangellaceae > Wenzhouxiangella. Next base: position 73,001 of record JBJHCC010000003.1, on the reverse strand, counting down.
GCTTGCCGGGTCCAGAAGGCCTCACCCGCGCGCAGCTCAGACAGGCGCTGTTCCAGGCTGGCGGGGTCGAAGTCCTCCTCCAGACTGTCGAGGGCCAGACTTTCGGCATCCGTATACCAGGCCTGGCACAGGTACAGGGCCTGACAGGGCGTCAGTTCACCGGCTTCAACCAGGACCAGAAAAGGAAAATAGCGGCCCACTCGATCGACGCTGGGCACCATCACACCCAGCCAGGCGGAGGGATCGAAACAACCTGGCCCTGCGGCGAAACACCACACCGGGCTGACCAGATAGGCATCGACCCAATGCGCTCCCAGCTGCTGCTGGCTGGCGCGCATTCCCTCCTGCAACCATTCATCCAGGCTGGTGATCAGACTGCGCGGCAAGGATCGGCTGAGAAAATCGCCCAGTCGCGGAATCTTGCCGTAGCATCCGGAGCGGCCATAGGCGGGATCATTGAAGGTATCCACGGTTGGGCTACAGCGAGGACGGGCACTGAAAGCGCTCGACCAGATCGCTGGTCAGCGGGTTGAGCAGCGCGTGCGAGCGGAGCTCATAGCTGGCTCGACGGCCGGCCATTTCGAAGTCCACGATCAGCACCTCCGGGCCGGCACCCGGCCGCCTCGGAAACTGCTGAAGAAACCGCAGCAAGGCCCATGGCCCGTCGGCCGAGACGCTTGAGCGGCCGGTCGGAGATGGCGGATCGAACTGCAGCCGAACGGCGTTGTTACCGGATGGGTCCGGCCAGCGCACCGTGGTGTAGCGAATCGGACCGTGGAAGTAGTCCACGGACTGCTCGCCGATGCGAAGGCTCAGGCGGCTGATCGATTCGTCCATTTCCACCGGCCTGAGGTCAAGCTGCATCACTGCCCGCTGCCCGCCCTCGGGAAAGAAAGCGTCGCGAATCTGACGGGCGCGCTCGAAATGGCGAATGCTGTCGGCCGAGAGCGTCGGCGCACCGGGACGCGGCGGCAGCCAGCGCCAGGGACTGCTGGCAGTATCGGCGTAGCGGCGCAGCTCGGTTTCAAAGAACTCATCGATCAGCCCGCCATGCCCGAACAGCCGACCAAACTCCTGCCACGACAGATCCTGCCCGGCCTCGGACCGAAACGGAAAGCGCTGTGCGGTGAGCTCCCGACAGGCCGGCAGGACGCGGCTGGCCCATTGCCGCTGGACCTGGGAGCGCGTATCGGCAGCGGTCAGCTGCACCACTCTGACCGCCATTGAGTTCATCCAGTCCGACACCGGCTCCGGCAGGCTGAGTGCATCCTCGCGCAGGGAGCGGGTCAGGTCGGCGCTGGTACCGAGCCCCGCAGCGACGCCACGCGCGGAGTCCTCGAAATTGATCGCCAGTCGACGCAGAATGCCGAGGCTCTGGTCTATCGGCCAGTCGCTGGCAGGATCCATGTCACCGGCCAGTCGCGCGATCGCGGCGAATCGATCCTCGACCACCGCCTCAGGCTCGGCGGCCTGACCGCCGGCCCCCACCAGGCCGCGGGCCTCGCGCGGCAGCATGCGGGTCAGGCGGCGGGTCGCCGCCTGGGCACCGGCATCGCGCAGCGCGTCGCCAAAACCACCTTCCTGCTCGGTGCGAGTCAATTCGGTTTCCTCCGCAATCGCCGCGATCAGGCGCCGAATCGGCGACTGGGTCCCGGACGCAGCGCGCAGAACCCGCACGGCATCATTGAGGTTGCCGAAGCTGACCACCTCCAGATCATCAAGCAGCGCCTCCCACTGGTTGATGAACTCGCGGAAATACGCCTCGCGGACGTCATCCATCAAGCGTGATATTTCACGCGCATCATCAATGCGGCTGCGGGCCTCGTCGCCCAGAACCCAGGTCTCGCCCAGCAGCTCCATGGCGATGGCCCGCAGCTCGCCGCGAACGATCTTGTGATATCCGCGGTGGGTATAGAGACCATTGATGCCCTGGTCCAGCGAGCGGCCACTGGCGCGCTGAAACACCTGCTCGGCCTGCGCCCCCGCGCGCTCGGCGACCGTGAACGCCGACACCTGCCGATCGTACTCCGCCTCCATTTCCAGCCGTTGCAAGATTCGGCGAGCCATGGGGACCGAGCGCAGCACGGCGCGGGCATCAGCAACCAGTGCTTCATCAAGCGCATACGGGACAGGCACCTCCATATGGGCGGCCAGCGCCGCGACATGCACGGCCAGGTCCTGGCGCTCCTGACTGCTCAGGCCCTGCGGCGGGAACCGCTCCAGATCGAGCTGAAACCAGAGATCGACGTTGTCGCTGTCATAGCGCCGCGGCCGCTCCAGCATCAGGTAGACCTTGAGCGTTTCGTACAGAAACTCCTGGGCATCGCGGCTCTGTCTCAGGCGGTCCTCGACCCGATAGATCAGCTGCGGCAGCAACATGTTATGCAGCAGGCGAACGTAGGCGCGCTGGGCCTGGCTGCCCATCTTGTCGCCCTGATAGAGGCCGAAGCGGGCCCGTCTGGGTGGCCGCAGATCACGCTCGGCATAGCCGTGTGGCAGCTGACCGATCTCATTGAGCAGCGCCACCATCTCAGCAAGGCTGGCCGGCTGACCCTCCATGGCGCGCAAATGCAGACGGGCTTCGTCGCTGGCCCCATCCATTCGCTCGATCAGTGCCCGGTTGTGCACGAAGCTCACCGACCATGCCGCCACGGTGGTGACCAGCAGGACCAGCGCCAGTGTCAAGGCCCCGATCTGCATCAACTGGCGCCGTCGCTCCCCCTTGGCGTCAACGCCGGCCAATGCGGCTTCGGGAAAGATCACTTCCCGCAGCAGACGGGTCAGGAAGTAGCTTTGGCCGCGTCCCGCCGCCGCCGGGCCGCCGAGTGCTGGCACGCCGAAGGAGCGCGACAGTGCGCCAACGACCCGATCGATCGGGGTGCCTTCCTGGGTGGCAGAAGTAAAGTAGCAGCCGCGCAGCAGCAGGTCTTCCTCGTAGCGGGTCGAAGAGAACACATCGCCGAGGAAGCTCTCCAGCAGCGCATGCAGGGCGGCGAACTGTTGCGGAAACAGGTAGATCGCCTGGCGGCGCTGTTCCGAGCGCTCATGCTGCAATCTGTCTACGAGCTGGTCGGACAGGCGCTGGCTGAGGCGACGAAGCTCATCCGGTATCCGTTCGACAGGCACGGTTGCCGCCTGCCCTTCCAGCGGGAAGGTGAAGCCCCAGACCTGCTCGCGCTCGCCGCGGCTGAGATCATCGAAAAACTCGTTGAAGCCAGCCAGCAGATCGCATTTGGTGAAAATGACATAGATCGGAAAGCGCACTCCCAGTTCCGCCTGCAGCTCCTGAAGACGGCTGCGAACGGCCTGAGCATGCTGGCGCCGCTCGGCATCGCTGCCGGTCAGCAAATCCGAGACACTGATGGCAACCAGGGCCCCGTTGATCGGCTGACGCTTGCGATAGCGCTTGAGCAGGCCGAGAAAGCCTTTCCAGGCGCCGGCGTCACGGGCTCGATCGCTGTCCTGGGTGGTGTAGCGGCCGGCCGTGTCGATCAGCACGGCCTCGTTGGTGAACCACCAGTCGCAGTGCCGGGTCCCGCCCACGCCCTTGAGCGACTCGACGCCGAAGCGCTCGGCCAGCGGAAACTGAAGTCCGGAATTGACCAGCGCCGTGGTCTTGCCGGCGCCGGGCGGTCCGATGATCAGATACCAGGGAATCTGATAGAGGCGCTTGCTCTCTCCTTTTCCGCCCAGGCGAGCGTTCTTGAGGACCGACATGGCCTCCTGCAATCGGTCGCGCAGCAGGTTGACTTCCTCGGCGGACTGATCCTCCTGCGGCGCCGCCTGAACGACTTGTTGAGCCAGCTCCTCGTTGTAGCGCCGGCCGATCATCCAGGCCCGGGTCTTGCGGATCAGCCACCACAAATACAGAAACAGAATGAGAGCCAGCCGCGCATAGGGGTGCTCCAGCGGCACCCAGCCGGCAAAGCTGAGCAGCGGACCGGCGACCCAGATGACCACCGATATCGCGGTGATCGCGATCAGCGGAATCAGCACATGACGCAGAAAGGCCCTCATGCCGGCTCCTCGCCCGTCGCCGCCACGGCGATGTCGACCCGCCGGTTGCGCGCCCTGCCCTCGGCGGTGTCGTTCGGCGCCAGCGGCTGGGTATCGGCCCGACCCTCGTGCCGGAGTCGGTTCGGATCAGCGCCGGACTCACTCAGCAAGCTGGAAACCGACTCGGCGCGGGCTTCTGACAGGTGCCAGTTGGAGGGAAAGCGGACCGAGCGAATCGGCAAATTGTCCGAATGGCCGGTCACCAGCACGTCGGCACGGACCTGCGACAGGGCCTCGCCGATGCGGCGAATCATCGGCAGGCGATCGGCTTCCACCCGCGGACTGGCCGAGGCGAACAGACCATCGCCGGCAATTCTGATGATGACCCGCTGACCGTCACGTTCCAGCCGAATGCGAGTCGCCTGGATATCATCGGCCAGCAGCCGTGACAAGGTTTCGTAGAGCGTCTCGGTAGCCGGTGCCGTCGGCCGCGCCGACATTTCGAGCCGGGCCAGGGCCTCACCGTCGAGCTGGGCAATGCGCGCCAGCAGCGGGTCGGACGCCCGATTCAGGGCAAAGCTGAAGCCGATGAAGATCAGCAGCATCAAGCCGGCGCCGATGCAGGCTATGGCCCAGGGCGGCAGGTAGTTGCTCAAGCCTGGGCGGCCGGCATTCGATCCTCGCCAGGCCACAGACAGCTCCGGATCACGCTCCGGGCGCTGATTGCGGATCGACTCGAACAGCGAGTCCCGGACCCGGGCGAGCTGGTCGCGTCCATCGGTGGCGGCGCCCAGCGCACCCTCGAAACCCAGGCCCAGCACCACGTAGAGGAACTCCAGCAGGTCGATATTGCCGCTGGCATTGCGCTGCGCCCGATCAATGATCCGGAACACCTGTTCGCCGCCCCAGGTCTCGCGATGGAAGGTACTCAGCAGGCTATTTTCCTGCCAGCGACTGCGTCCGCCCCAGGGCGTGCCCAGCACCACTTCGTCCAGGAAGGTGCATAGCGTGTAGTGCGCCTGGCGAACGATCTCATCGCTGTAGCCGGCGCGGAAGGCATCCTCCTCGAACTGCTTCAGATGGCGGCTGATCTGCTCGCGCAGCGCGTTCAGGTCCACATCGCTGGTGGCACTCCTGAGATGGGCGGCCAGGCTGAGCAGGCGGCTGGCGGCGCCCTCCAGCAGGTTCATTCCCGGCCCGGCAGGAATCTGCTCCAGTGACGGCGACTGAGATGAACCGCGCCCGGACGCGGGGTTGGGCGCAGCGGGCGGCTGCGGCCGCGGCCGATCCGCCGACCGGAGGTCGGATACGGGCTTGATGACGGTGCGGTTCCCGCGCCCGCCGCCGGGAAAGAAGGGATCCTCGTTGCTCATCGACCGGTCACCTCCTCATGGGGTCTGCCGGATTCAACCGCTTGCCGATCAACTACTGGCGAATCGCCCACAGCTCCATCTCCAGCTCGGGATACTCACCAGACACGTGAATGGCGATTCCACCGCTGTTCTTCAGGTCCTTCCAGAACTGGCTGCTGCGTTCAAGCTCGAAATAGTTGAAACCGGCGTGATAAGGGATCTGCCGGGGCGCCACTGGCAGCGGCGATACGCCGATGCCGCGAACCTGCTTGTTGACCAGCTCCCGGATCACCTCTACCGAGCCGATCTTGATCTGCCGCGGCAGCTGGGTACGCAGCTGGTCGCCGGTCAGTGCGGCCTTGGCGGCGAGCACGAACAGGGCCTCGTCGACCAGACCGCGATCGGGAATCCGGCCAACCCGGATGCCGTACTTCTTTTCAACCAGCGGAATGGCCACAGCGTTCTGTTCGATTACCATGCTCAGCGCCGCCCTGAGATCCGCGAGCACCGGCTGGAAGGTCTCCTGAAGGGCGGCATGCCGATAGTCCGGGTATATGCGCGCCAGCTTGTCAGGATTGGCGAAAGCGGACAGTTCTCCGGCCAGCATCAAAAACAACTCGTACAGTCGCTCCGGGTGCAGGCGGTTGCGCTGGCTCATGTGATGCAACAGGGGAATCGCCCGATTGACGATCAGCAACAGCAGAAAGTCCGCGAGCTCGGCGACCCCGCCGCGACCGGACTGCGACACCCGGGCCGCCAGTGCCTCGGCGCGGTGCTTGAGCAGACCGGCGATTTCCTTGGCATAGGCCTGTAGCGTCGGATGGGCCATGCTGTTGGCCATCGTCGGGACGAAATTCGGATCGATGACCAGAGAGGCATCCGAGCGGCGCTCGACCAGCCGCGCCAGCGGAATACAGGCGTACTCGCTGAGCTCATCTTCGTCGGTCAGGAAGCAGGCGTTGATCCGGCCGACCTCGATATCGGCCACCACGTTGGAACCGGCGACTGCGTCGCGAACCTCGAGCAGCTCCGAGCGGTAGCGGGCCAGTGCCACATCGCCAGCCGGCTGATCGAACTCGACCCGGCCGGCCTTCATGACCGGCACGCCCAGATACAGCACCGCGTTGCGAAGATGCTCAGGGACATCCAGCGGCGCCGGCGCTTCATCCTCGGCGGGGAAGGCAAACGGGGTGCCGTCCGGGAACACTCCGCTGGCAAACTCGACCGCGATCTTGCCCACCTTGAGCGCGGCTTCGTCCAGCTTCAGCGCATCGAAGCCCCAGACGTCGGGCCGGGCCAGGGTGTCGCGCGCATCCACGAAGCGCTGCAGGTAGCGATCAAACTGCTGAAAGTGCTGCGGCCGAAGGAACATGCCTTCGGACCAGATGACACGCTTCTTCCAGGACATCGGCCTAGGTGCTCCGGCACTGAAACTGAGATGATGCGGGCCGATCAGCCCACACCGTGGTGTTTGGTCGCTCGGTCAGCATGGCCAGTGTCAACGCGCCCGGTCAGCGTGAGCGAACGGTGACCTCGTCTCGCTCGATCCGAATATCCAGCGCATTGCTCCGATTGATCTGCAAAGGCTCATAGACGCGCCACCGCGCATGCTCGATGTCCCGATAGGCCGCCAACACGCCAAGATACGTCGAACCGGATTGAAAATCACGGTCCAGAGTGACACTCTGGCCCGGATCCAGCTGCATCTCCCACCGCGACACCTGGTCGCTGCCGAGCACGGCGCCGTCCTGCTCCAGCAAGGTGAAGAAATCCGCACTCGAAAACACACCCGCGGACCGCAGCTCATAGATGCGCACCAGAATCGGCGAAGGCCGATCGTTGCGATCCGGGTTGACCTCGCTGGAAGCGGTGATCGCCAGGGCGACGCTGGTTGCCGGCGGGGTCCGATCACGGGCGCATCCGCTGAGCGCGAGCAGGATCGAGACCAGGCCGATACAGCCGATCAATACCCCTATGGTTCTGCCTGAGCCGAATTGCATGAAGCCCTCCGAAGTTCCTGAAGCCGTCCCCGACCGCACGTGCCGACGCTGCGCTCGGGCCCTGATGCCGTTCAATCCGCTGCTTGACGGACTCGATTCTGCGCTATCTGCAGCGCAATTTCACGCGCCGAACGCTCATAGGCCTCGGCGAACTCCTTGACGAAGACCCGCCGAGCATCCTGGCGAAGGTTGGTCGCCATCTCTCCGTAGTGCGCCACGAACAGATTCCAGCATTTGGCCTCTCTGATCAAGGGCGCGGAAGCAGAAATTGGTGAAATCTTTTTCAGCTTGCCCTCCAGCTGCTCCGGGTCGAACTGGCGAATCACGGATTCCACGGCTGCCTGGACGGCTGCAAGAATGGCCACCTGATGCGCCCGGAGATCGTTCAGCGCCTGCTCAAAGGACTCTGCGCCACTCAGGAAACCCGGTGCGTCGCGGTTGACAAAAACCCGCCGCATGGCCTCTTCGATGGTCGGGGAGAACTTCAGCGGGTTGTTGCGCTCACTGGAAATCCGGGTCTGGTCAATCCGGAGTTCGTTCTTGATCTCAGCCCGGCTGGCCAGCAGCTGCATCAGGCCCTCGCCGACCATCCGCACGATCATGCCAATCTGGTCGGCAAAATCCTCCGGATCAATCTCCTGCGCCGCATCCTCGATGCCGAGCTGGCGCAGTATCTGCTGCATCACGGCGTCTCCGCCCGACCTCGATGGCCCGGCCGGCGGCCGCAATCCGGCTGGCGCCGGGGTCTTTGCAGCCGCTCGGGGATTCGGCGCCCTGGCCGGCGCGGAGCCGGACTCGGGCGTGGCGGAGCCCGCGCCCCTGCCCTGGCCGAATGACGCTGGATCATCGCCGGCTGAGCTCCGATCAGGCGCCGGCGCCGAAGCCGGCCGTGCCGGCGGTTCGAAAAACCCGGTCAGCAGCGCATCCCATTCATCGGGAATATCGGCGGCCGGATCACGGTTCAGCGCCGGGGCCGCGAAATACTCATGCTCTGGCGACTGGCTCAAGCGGCCGGCAGAGGGATCGGTCGTGGAATCACCCGTAGCGGCGTCATCTTCGTCCAGCTCAAGCCGGCCACGCAAACGCCCACCGCCAAACTCGTCGTCACTACGACGATCATCCTCGGGCCGATCAAGGTCGGCAGGCGCTGGTGGCTCGAGCAGATCATCGAACTCATCGCGCTCCGGAATCGCCTGCGGCGGTGAGGTGGCCGGCAGCGAATCGAGCAGGCTTTCCAGGGCATCGCGCCCCGCGGGCGAAGCGGGCTGAACGGCCGCGGGCGGCGCGGCCTCGGGAATGGCGACGCGCAGAACGAACTCACCGATGTAGAGCTGATCGCCATCGTTGAGCTCGACGCTGCGCTGCTTGCCGATCAGGCGGTCCGGATCATTGTGAAAGGTGCCGTTGGTGCTCAGGTCCTCGACCACAAAGCGACCGTTTCGGAGGCTGATACGGGCGTGGCGACCGGAGGTGTAGCAGTCAGGATCGGGCAGCACCCAATCGTTGTCCGCGGAGCGTCCCAGCGTGCCCCCGCGCTGGTCGAATTGAAACCTCGCCCCCCGCAGCGCCGGGTCCGGACCTTTCTCCACCGTCAGGGTTAGCTGCATGGCCTCGTCGCCAAGGGACTCATTGTTTACCCGGCAACGAAACACCTTCGGTTTTCGTTGCATGGCAGTCACGGCGCCTGTCCGCGAAGGCCGCCGCCGCCCCGACCCTTCCGGCCGGGCCAATCGCTGCCCGGGGCCGCCGTGCCTGAAGCCTAGTGTATCGAATGCACGGAAGCCTGACCAATCGACCGGCCAGTCTCAGCAGACCAGCTGCTCACAGCGAGCGAGCAGCTCGCCTTCGCCGGCCAAAACCAGATTCGCCGCGTCAGCCAGCGGGATGTAGCAATCAGCACCGGTCAGGCGCCCAATGCGCTTGTTCCCCAGGCCGGCTTCGACCAGGGCGGTCACCACGGCTTCGCCGATGCCGCCGTCCGGGCGGCCTTCGTCAAAGACCATCACGGCCTCGCAGGCGCCGGCGTGCTCGGCGATGGCACGGATGTCCAGCGGCTTGAGCCAGCGCAGATCGAGCACCCGCGTCCGGATGCTGTAGTCCGTTTCCAGGCGCCTGGCGACGCGCAGCGCCATCGGCACACCGTTGCCGAAGCTGATGATCAGCAGATCGCTGGCCTCGGCATGGTAGACCCGCGCCTGCCAGGGCGCCAGGGCCACTGTGGGCTCGGGATATTCGAAGCACCAGGCATTGTCATCGCGCTCGTACAAGTCCTTGCTCATGTACAGGGCGATCGGCTCCAGAAAGGCACAGACGCGGCCGTCGACTCGGGCCAGCGCCGCCATGGTCCGAAGCATCATGGCCGCATCGTCTCCGCGCGACGGGCAGCCGATGACCAGACCCGGGATATCGCGCAGGGCAGTCAGCGAATTGTCGTTGTGGAAATGGCCCCCGAAGCCCCTCTGATAGCCGAGGCTGGCGATGCGCATGATCATCGGGTTCCGAAACTGGCCGTTGGAGAAGAACTGCAGCGAGCAGGCCTCGCCCCGAATCTGATCGCAGGCGTTGTGAAAGTAGGCCAGATACTGAATCTCCGGAATCGGGAGGTAGCCCATCGCACCAAAGCCCTGGGCCAGGCCGAGAATGGTGGTCTCGTCAAGCAGGGTGTTGAACACGCGCTGACGACCGAAGCGCTCCCAGAGCCCACGGGTGACGGTGTAGACCCCGCCCTTGCGCGCCACGTCCTCGCCGAACAGCAGGGCCTCGGGATACTTGGCCATCAAGTCTGCCAGGGCACGATTGATCTGGATGGCCAGATGGCGAGGGGGCTGGCGCTCAGGCAGCTGCGGCTCCGAACCGAAGGCCGCGAGACGCGCGTCGGGCGCCGGCGGCCGCTCGGCCTCGGCCTGCACCGCGCTCGCAGAGAGCGGCGCCAGCGGCTGCATCACGGCGGCAAGCTGCGTCAAGCGCGGCCGTTGATCGGCGAAGTCAGCCTCGGCCAGACAGTGCCGCCGAAGGGCTTCGTAGCGCTCTCGAATCTCGGTCGGATTCATCAGTCCGCGCGCGACCACACGCTCGGCCGAGACCAGCAGCGGGTCAAGGGCTTCTGCGGCAGCCAGCTCGGTCGGGTCGCGATACTCGATTTCGAAGTCGGTCCCGGCATGACCCATCAAGCGGGTCGTCATCAGGTGCAGAAAGACCGGTCGACGGCGCGTCCGGCAACTGGCAATTGCCGCCTGAACGGCGGCATAGCCGGCCGTCAGATCGAGACCATCGGCCTGGTGGTATTCGATGCCATGGCGGCTGGACACGCTGTCGCGTACCCATTGACGCGGCGTCGGCACCGAAATCCCGATACCGTTGTCCTCGCAGACCATCAGTACCGGCAGTGGCAGGTTCTGGTGTCGGGTCCATGCGCAGGTGTTGAGCGCGGCCTGGGCGGTGGCGTGGTTGAGGCTGGCATCACCGAAACTGCAAACCACGATGCTGTCGTCGGGGACCGGCAGCGCCGGATTGAGGCGCGAGCCGCGCGCGATCGCCAGTGCCGTACCGACCGCCTTGGGCAGGTGCGAGGCGATGGTCGACGTCTGCGGCAGCACCCAGAGCGGCCGGCTGCCCCAGACCTTGTGCCGACCTCCTGAGGCCGGATCCTCGCTGGAGGCGGCGAAGGACAGGCAGGTATCGCGGACGAAGTCCATGCCCGGCAGCTGGCGATAGCGTTCGGCCATGAACGCACCGGAGCGATAGTGCAGGAAGGCCGGATCGGTGTGGCGACTGAGCCGACCGACCAGGGCATTGCCCTCGTGGCCGGACGAGCCTATGGTGTAGAACACCTTGTTTTCCAGGCGCTTGACCCGGGCCATCAGGTCCAGCTGACGCGAACTCATCTGGCTGTCGAACAGCTCCAGCAGGTCGCGGTCCGGAATCGGCGCGCCCGGCGTCGGGATCACCCGGCCGGCGGCCAGCGCCTCAAGGTGGTCGAGAAAGTTCTGATCGACGACTTCGGCGCGGTTGATCTGACGTGCGCTGGACGGCTGAGACATGCGCTGGCTGACCCTGACAGAGGCTGGAGGCACCGCCCCGAGGGCTCGGCGTCAGGGCGGCGAGGCGAATTATCGCCGGTATCACCCCTGCCGTGGTACCGCCATGCGCCCCAGCCTCTCGCTTTTCCGTTCTCCCCCTCTACCCGGCCATCAAAACGCATTCAGCCCCGTCAGCTCTCGCCCAACCACCAGCTGATGCACGGTCTCGGTACCTTCGTAGGTAATGACCGATTCCAGATTCAGCGCGTGGCGGATGGCGACGTACTCCAGGGTGATGCCGGAGCCGCCCAGCAGGTCCCGGCAATCGCGAGCGATATCGAGCGCCATCCGGACATTGTTCCACTTGGCCAGCGAGATCTGGGTCGGATGAACCCGCCCGGCATCCTTCAGGCGGCCCAGACGGAGACTGAGCAGCTGAGCCATGGTGATCCGGCGCGCATGGTCAGCCAGGCGAATCTGAACCGCCTGGTTGGCCGCCAGCGGCCGCTCGAACAGGATCCGATCGGCAGTGTAATCCAGCGCCTCCTTCAGGCAGGCGATCGCCGAACCGATCGGCCCCCAGGTGATGCCGTAGCGCGCCTGACTCAGGCAGGACAAGGGGCCTTTCAGGCCCTTGACGCCGGGCAGACGGTTCGACTCGGGCACGCGAACATTGTCAAAGTAGAGCTCGGAAGTGACCGAGGCGCGCAGCGACATCTTCGAACGGATGTTGCGCGCCTCAAAGCCCTTGAAATCCTTCTCGACGATGAAGCCCTGAATGCCGTCGTCGGTGCGCGCCCAGACGATGGCAATGTCGGCAATGCTGCCGTTGGTGATCCACATCTTGGCGCCATTGATGATCCAGTCGTCGCCGTCGCGCTTGGCGTGGGTCTTCATGTTGGCCGGGTCGGAGCCACCGTGCGGCTCGGTCAGGCCAAAGCAGCCGATCACCTTGCCGGCGGCCATGTCGGGCAACCAGCGCTGCTTCTGCGCCTCGGAGCCGAAGGCATGGATCGGATACATGCACAGCGAGGATTGCACGGAGACAAAGCTGCGCAGGCCCGAATCGCCGCGCTCCAGCTCCTGGCAGATCAAACCGTAGCTGACCGCATTCAGACCGCCGCAGCCATAGCCTTCCAGGCTGGAACCCAACAGACCAAGATCCGCGATTTCAGCAACCAGCTCGTCCGGAAAACGCCCCTGATCGAAGCAATCGGCCATCAACGGCAGGGCGCGTTCATCGACAAAGCGGGCGACACTGTCGCGAATCATCCGCTCCTCGTCGCTGAGCTGGTCGTCGATGTCATACAAATCAAGGGGATTCAATGCGCTCATTTGGAACAGGGTCTCGTAGAAAAGCTAACGGAGTCGGAATTTTACGTAAATTTGTCCGGTCAAATGTCAATAAATCCAGCCGGCCGGCGTGGGGCACCCGAGGCGCTTGTCGTGCCAGGACGCCTCGGAATGGCGCTGCCAAGACGCGCGATGGGGTCGGAGAGGCCGAACAGAGACTTTCTAAGCATTCACCCGGGCGGTGCCGCCCGCTATAATAGCGCGCTTGGATTCCTCGCAGACTGACACAGGGCGCAATGTTGAAGCGTTTGTTTTTAATGGGAGCGATCATCGCCAGCGGGCTCAGCCCGGCCTTCGCGATGCAGGGAGACGCCGAAGAGGGACGGATCATCGCCTTCACCTGCAAGGGCTGCCACGGCATCCCCTTCCACAAGAATGTGTACCCGACCTACGCGGTGCCCCGGCTCGGCGGCCAGAACTACGGCTATATCGTCGCCTCGCTGAAGGCCTACCGCTCAGGAGAACGGCGCCACCCGACCATGCAGGCGCAGGGCAACACGCTGTCTGACCAGGACATCCATGATGTCGCGGCCTACTTTGTCAGCCTGTCGGAGGGCCGCCGATGAGCACCCGCACAATCTGCCTGCTGGCCGGTGTCGCCTGGCTGGTGATGGCCTCCGGCGCACAGGCCGGCAATCCGCTGCGCGGCGAGCAGCTTGCCGCTGCGGTCTGCGCGAGCTGCCACGGGGTCGATGGCAACGTGGCCCTGGCTGACGACTATCCGATACTGGCCGGCCAGCATGCCAGCTACCTCGAATTTGCCCTGCAGGCCTACCGCTCGGGCGATCGCGACAATGCCATCATGTCGCCTTTTGCCAGCGAACTGTCCGACCAGGACATCCGCGACCTGGCAGCCTGGTATTCGCGTCAGCAAGGCCTGTTCGACACCCGGATTCGCTGATCAGCCGGGGCTTCTCCCGGCGCGCACTTTATCGAGCCGCCTCCGGCCCAGGGCGCCGCCCGGCCGGATTGCTTGAGCCCGCTTCCCGCACCCGCTAGACTGATCGAATCGCGGCGTTCTTTCGAGGAGCAAGCGCATGGGCGGCCCGAGTTTTTTCGGAGGAAATCAGCGTCGGTTCCCCCGCGCGCGGCTGACGGATGAGCGCCAGCTCGAACTGAGGCCGGAATTTTCCGACCTTGTTCTTCAGGCCCAGGCCCGTCTTCGACAGCCCGCCACCCTGGATCTCTGGCTGAATCCAAGCTGGCTGGAAGTCGAGAGCGATCTGGACCGGATGCTTCGCAGCGGCGCCCCGGCACCCGTGCCGAACCCACTCGCCTTCGAGCCCGGACGCGGGCCCGACCAAGCGCGAGCCGGCAATGCGTCGGATCTACTGGCCGCGTTCATGGCGATCCCCGCTGTTCAGGCCCAGATGCGCGCCGCCCACGGCGAGGCACGTCGGCAACTGCGCCTGCTGGCCCGGGAATGGGAGGGTTCGACGCATGTGGAGCGCAGCATCATGATCACGATGACGGCGCTGGTCGCCGGATCCATCGTCGGCGCGCTGCTGGCCCATGACGAAACCCGCGCCCTCGTCCTCGGCCGAATCTATGACCAGGCCATTCCGGTTCCGCGCGTCGACGGTCTGTCCGTTCGAATCCTGCCGCGCGGAGGCCAGGTCGATACCCCGCTCGGCCTACCGGGCCTGAGCGGCATGGCCCGCGTTCAAGGCCATGCCACCCCGGGCGGGCCGACGGATATTCGATTCATGATCAATTTTGATCTGATGCGCTATCTGCGCTCGCGGGGACTGGAGCCCTAGGAGCCTGCGCGGCAGAAACGTTCGAGGCGAAACGGATGCCATCGCCATTGAGTGTGTCTATCGGAGAGCGCGCATAGAGGACCTATGTAAGCTTGACGATAGGCGCACTCAATGGCGAGGGCGCCGTTGCAGACCGGATGCCTTCTGCCGCGCAGGCTCCCAGAAGCCTGCGCGGCAGAGCGGGCCTTGACATTGAGCCGAACGGCCGACGAAAAACAACGTTCGCTGCCGGCAGGAGGCGGGCGCCGGCGGCCCTCACTTGCTAACCGGTACAGGCCAACGACTCAATAGTAGGGATTTTCGCCGCGGCTGTGGTCGGTGGCGTCGATCACTCGACCCAGTTCGGGAATTTCCTGTCTGAGGGTGGTTTCAATGCCCTGTTTCAGTGTCACGTCGGCCATGCCGCAGCCGTGGCAGCCGCCGCCAAACTGCAGCACCACATCGCGCTGCTCGGTGACCTCAACCAGGCCTACCCGGCCACCGTGAGAAGCGACCATGGGATTGATCTTTGACTGCAGCACCCACTCTACCCGCTCTCGCAGCGGGGCCGCATCGGCGGGCCGCTGACCCTTCAGGCCGGGCGCCCGAATCGACAGCTCGCCGCCAGTGGGATTGCGTTCGAAATCGATCACCGCTCCGTCAAGGCTGGCCTGACTGGCTGAGTCCACGAACAGCGTAAATCGCTGGCAATCCACCGCCAGATCGTCCTGGCCCTGCTCGCCCTCTGCGCAATAAGTCAGCTCGACGTCGGCCTGTGGCGTACCCGCATGCACCGTGCGCAGACGCAGATGCGTGCCGGAGGCCTGCTTATCCAGCAGGCCGGCAAAATAGTCGCGAGCGGAAGGAGTAATGGTCAGCATGCGGCCTCCAGGCCTGAGAACTCAAGGAAGCGGCGGGCGAGCTCGGTTGACCGATACGCCCGCGGCGCGGCGCCTGCCTCTTCTAGGTGACGCCCATTCAGTCGATTTTCAAGCGCTGAACCAGCCATGGCAGCGCGTGATCCAGACGCCAATCGATGCCGGAATGCGTTCCGTCGAACTCTTCGAAGCGGTGCCCGATGCCGGCGGTGGCCAGGCGCTGAGCCAACTCACGCGTGCCGTAATGCATGAAGTACTGGTCGCGAGCGCCCACATCCAGCCATAAGCCCGAGAGCATCGACAAGGCGTCAGCCGAGCTGTCCACCCTGCGAACCGGATCAAACGCCAGCCAGCGCGCCCAGATCACGGGGTCAAGCACGCAGGTCTTGAGGTCAAACGGCAATGCCAGCCCCAGCGGCTGGCTGGGATCCGGCGAGTAACTGGCCGCCAGGCACAGCGTCATCAGTGCGTGGAAAGCGGCCGAGCCCGGTTGCTTGTCGCGCCAGAAGGCACGCACCAACGCCTCGACATCGCCCTGATGGCGAGCCAACACGTCGCAGCAGATCGGAAAGTCCCGCAGATAGACGCGGTCAAAGCCGCAATCACCGGCATGGCTGGCAACGGCCGCAAAGTGGCCGGGATGCGCCATAGCGAGATGAAGCGCGCCGAAGCCGCCGGAGGACTTGCCGAACACGGCGCGGGAGGCCGGCTCCGCCAAGGTCCTGTAACGCTGATCCACCGCATCGACCAGCTCCTCGATCAGATAGTCCGCATATGGCCCGATCGCCGGCGAGTTGACATACTGATTGCCGCCCAGCGCGGTATAGCAATCGGGGAAAACCACGATCACGGGAGCCATGCCGGATTGGGCGATCAAGCGGTCCAGGCGCTGGGCCAGATTCTCACCATGATTGCGCCAGTTCAGTTGGCCGGGCCCGGCGTTGGTATACGCGGCCAGGCACCACAATACCGGATAATGACGGTCCCCCTGCCCATAGCATGGCGGCAAGTAAACGGGATGCTCGCGAATCGACGGGTCGCCCAAGGGGTTGCCTGCCAGCAGCTCCGAGCTGTGATGCAGCCACTCTATCCGGCCCCTGGGCCAGGGCGCACTGGGCCGCAGGCTCATCACCGTGGCCGAACCCGGGCAGACACCATCAACAGGGCCGCGCTAACCGGGAAACGGTACGACGCGCGCGTCACCGGACAGCCGCAACTCGGGCACCAGTTCCAGCAACAGCTTGCGCAGTTCGCGGTCGTCATAGCGGCGCACCGCCTGATCAGCCCGCTGCAGACGCTCGATCATCCATTCCAGGTTCACGTCCTGGCCATGGGTCAGGAAAATTTTCTCATGCCGCGTCTTGGCATAGTCCTCGTGCTCATGAAACAGCTCTTCGAACAGCTTTTCCCCGGGACGAAGGCCGGTATAGACAATCTCGATGTCGCGGCCCGGCTCGTTGCCTGCAAGCCGAATCAGCTGCTCGGCCAGGTAGCTGATCCGTACCGGCTCGCCCATATCAAGCACAAACACTTCGCCGCCCTCGCCCAGCACACCGGCCTGGAGAATCAGCTGCCCGGCCTCGGCAATGGTCATGAAATAGCGGGTGATTTCAGGATGGGTAACCGTGACCGGCCCGCCCCGGCGAATCTGCTCATTGAACAGCGGTACGACCGACCCCGTCGAATTGAGGACATTGCCGAAGCGCACCGTGATGTAGCGGGTCTCCGAGCTGCGATTGATGTGCTGGCAGTAGAGCTCGGCGATGCGCTTGGTCGCCCCCATCACGTTGCAGGGATTGACCGCCTTGTCGGTGGAAATCAAAACGAAGGTTTCCACACCGTAGACAGACGCCGCGTCGGCCATCCGACGGGTACCGATCACATTGTTCCGGAAGGCTTCGCGAACCTGATTCTGCAGCATCGGCAGGTGCTTGTAGGCGGCCGCGTGAAACACGACCTGCGGGCGCTTGTGTTCCATCACGTGAGAGACAGTGGCCGGGTCACAGATGTCGCCCAGCACACAATCGATGACCAGGTCACGAAACTCGCCGCGCAGGCGATAGTCGATCCGATAGAGGTTGTACTCGCTGTTGTCCATGATCACCAGCGAGGCCGGATCAAGGCGCGCGATCTGGCGACAGAGCTCAGCCCCGATGGAACCGCCGCCACCGGTCACCAGCACTCGCTTGCCGACCAACCCCGCGCGAATCGCGTCCCAGTCCAGCGAGACCGGCTCGCGGCCCAGCAAATCGTCGATCGCCACCGGCTTCAGATCATCAAAACGGGTGTAGCTGCTGCCGAGCTCCTTGAGGGTCGGCAAGGTCTTGAACTCGACTTCAGCGCGCTCGCAGATTTCAACCACCCGCTGCATCTGATGGTTGGTCGCCGAAGGAATCGCAATCACCGCCAGATCGATGGCCGCCTCGCGCGCGATCCGCGGCAAGCGCTCGATCGGGCCCAGCACCGGAACGCCCTGAATCTCGGTATTGCGCAGACGACGGCTGTCGTCGAGAAAACCCACCACCTCGAAGCCACCCCGCCGCTTCAACTCAGGCAGCAGCAGACGCCCGGACCGACCCGCACCGAGGATCAGCGTGCGCTGTGTGACCCGGCGGCGCCGAACCTCCAGGCGCATGTCCTTCAGCACCCGGTAAGTCAGACGCGGCAGCCCGAGCAGGGTCAACAGCAGAACCGGGAACAGCCAGACCATCAGCACCATCAGCTCAACCGCAGCGTCGAGCACGAGCAGGACGGCGGCACCGGCGACGGCGCCAAGCAGCGCTGCACGCAGCAGGTTTCCCAGGTCGGGAAGGCTGGCAAATCGCCAGACACCGCGATAAAGGCCAGCCCGCCACTGCAGGAAGCCCTGAACCATCAGCACCAGATTCACTTCGACGGCCAGCTGCTGCCAGCTGATCGAGGCCTCGCCGAGCAACCAAAGCGTGCCCAGGCGGGCGGCAACCCAGGCCAGGGCAATCATCGCCAGGTCGTGGGCAATGGCAAGCCCGCGTAGGTTCAGCAAAGCCGTGCGGCGTTCAACCCGATCAGTCATGCACTGTTGTTCTCCTTGGTGGCCGACTGTACAACCCCCCAAACCAACAGCAGCAACGTCAACAAAGGTAGCCACAGCCAGCGATCGGCTCCGGGGATCAACACACTGGCCACGAGTGCGGGGAGCACGACACCCAGGTTCAGGCCGGCGTAGCACCCCAGCACCCAGCGGTGCGTTCGCCCTGCCGCGATCAAGCGCTGGTAGGCGTGCGAGCGATGCGGAGTATACCACCGCTCACCGCGCACAAGCCTTGAGAGCAGGGTCGCTGTCGCATCGATCAGGAACAACGCCATCACGATCAGCGCCTGCCAGACGCTGAACAGCCCTTCATACACACTCAGCAAAGCGAGCCAGGCGATCATTCCGCCCAGCAGCATGGATCCGGCATCGCCCATGAACACGCGCGCCGGCGGCCAGTTCCAGCGCAGAAAAGCAGCCGAGACCGCTGCCAGCCCCAGCGCCAGCACGGCCATCTCGGCTGCATCCGAGTGCAGCAACAAACCGCCCATGGCCAGCCCGCTCCAGCAGGCCTGCATGGCGGCCAGACCGTCCGATCCGTCCATGAAGTTGTGGAGATTGATCAGCCAGACCACCGCCACCGCTGCAAGACCGCCGAGAAACCAGGCCGGCCCGGGCAACCCCAACACTTCAGGCAAAGGGGCGGGACCACCCAGCGCGATCAGCAGCCCGCCCGCCACCGCACACTGAACAAGCAGCCGAGCCGCCACGCCAAGACCGCGACGATCATCCAGCCAGCCCAGCGTGCTCAGCACGACAATGACGAGCAGGGTTTCGGGTAGACGCGCCACCCACCCCCATCCGGCCAGCAGCAACGCCAGCAGGCCGGCGCTCATGGCCAGTCCGGCGCCGCGCGGGGTCGGCGTTGAGTGGCTGCGGCGTGCGCCAGGCTGGTCGATCATCCCGCCGGCCAGCAGACGAATCCTGAGCGGTGGCACCAGCGCCCAGGTCACCGCGGCCGCCAGCACTGGCAGCGCAACCAGCAGGACCTGCGCGTTCACTTATTCACCCAGTACGCCACCGATCGCCCGGGTCGTGTTCCAACGCCGGCAGCTGGGACACAGCCAGTGGTAGGTGCTGCCGCTGAAGCCGCAATGCTGGCAGCGGTATCGGGGTTGCCCATCCAGCAGCCGCTGCATCAGGGTCCGAATGAGATCAGGTCCGATGTCATCCAGACTGACGCCCGCGCGCGGCGCCAGCTCCATCAGATACTCCAATCCACGCACGGTCGGACGCAGGCTGAGGCGGCCCAGCAGAAACTCGATCGCCTCTGCGGGATCGCGCTCGGCAATCAGGTGACTCAAGGCCAGTACCGGCGTGGTCATGCCGGACCCCTCGACCTGCGCGCGCAGCCACGCCTCCAGCTCTTGCAGGCGGCCCAGCTGGCGATGCGCGTCCACAATTCGGTCAAGCACCGCCAGGCTGCAGTCGCAGTTGAGCTCGCAGGCTTCCTGATAGTGCCGGGCTGCACCGGCAATGTCCCCTGTCCGCCAGGCCAGATCACCTTCGAGCAGGCGCGGTCGCGGGCTGCGAGGGTCCTGGCGCCGGCCCTGTCTGAGCAACTGCCGCGCCTCGTCGAAGGCCTCCTGCTCCAGCGCCTTCTGGGCCAGTTCGCAATAGAATTGGGCAACCAGCTTGCCGCCGGTGTCACCCGGCAGACGCAGCTGGCGGGCGCGCTCGATGGCCTTCTCCCAATCTTTCTCCTGTTGATAAATATCGAGCAGCTGACGAATCGGCACCTCGGCCTGAGGATCGTGCTCCAGCAGTTCGCTGAACAGTCGCTCCGCCCGGTCGAGCAGACCGGCCCGCATATAGTCCTGACCCAGTTCAAGCAAGGCCTGAGTGCGCTGGTCCTCGGTCAGATTTGGACGGGTAATGATGTGCTTGTGGAAGTGGATCGCCTTGTCCATCTCACCACGGCGACGAAACAGCTTGCCCAGGGCCAAATGGGTCTCGACCGTATCCCGGTTGATGTCGGCAAGCTGGGTGAACAGTTCGATGGCCTTGTCAGGCTCTTCATTGAGCAGATGGTTCAGACCACGAAAGTAGCTGCTGGACAGCGAGGTCGCCCGAGCTCGGCGCTGCCGATCCTGGCGACGCGCTGCGAACCAGCCCGTCGCCGCAGCGGCAGGCAGCAGCAGGAACGGCAGCAGCTCAAGCATCCGGTTTGTTCAGGGCAGTACCGGACTGCGCTTCCGCCGAGCGATGTCGCCGCCAGCGCGAAGGCAAGTGAAACAACAGCAAGAACAGCAGCAGACCAATGACGACGCCCACAACCAGCATCAACACCAGCAGACTTCCCAGCGGCAGCGCAAGGCTCAAACCGGGGAAATGAGCCTGTACCGGCTCCGGATTCATCACCCCAAGACCCAGGCCCAGGGCTGCTGCCAGCAGGCAGAATACAACAACGATCCAGCGATACATCGGGCAAGACCTCCGCTGATGCCGAACCCCAGCTCAATCCGGGGCCGCGGGTGGCGCCCGGCTCAGCCGCCGTCGCCGTTGACGCGTTCTCTCAAGGCCTTGCCCGGCTTGAAGTGCGGCACATACTT
Organism: Gammaproteobacteria bacterium; assembly: GCA_050485825.1. Classification (GTDB taxonomy): domain Bacteria; phylum Pseudomonadota; class Gammaproteobacteria; order Xanthomonadales; family Wenzhouxiangellaceae; genus Wenzhouxiangella. The sequence continues at coordinate 52,042 of JBJHCC010000003.1, read as the reverse complement.
GCCCGGCAAGGCAACGGGCTCGCCGGTCTTGGGGTTGCGCCCCATCCGCGGCGGCCTGTAATGCAGCGAAAAACTGCCGAACCCCCGAATTTCAATCCGCTCCCCGTCCGCCAGAGCACGGCCAAGCTGCTCAATAATGCACCGCACCGCAAGCTCGACATCGGCCTGACTCAGGTGAGTCTGGCCAGCGGCAAGGCGCTCGATCAACTCGGATTTTGTCATCGCCCTCTCCCCATCAGGCCAACCGGCGCTCCGGGGGAGCGCCGGTCCGCAGTTGCCGATCAATCCTTGCCGAGCTGCTCCTTGAGCAGATCACCCAGCGAGGTGCCGGAACCGCCGGAGCGGGACTGGTACTGATCAAGTGCCTCGGCCAATTCATCGTCGTCCTTGGCCCGAACCGAGAGGGTGAGGTTTCGGGTCTTGCGGTCCAGCGCGACAAACTTGGCTTCGACCTCGTCACCCACTGCCACAACCTTGGTCGCGTCTTCGACGCGTTCCTTGGCCAGGTCGGCGGCCTTGACATAGCCTTCAACCCCGTCAGCCAGTTCGATCACCGCTCCGCGGGGATCGACTGAACGCACCACACCGGTGACGATCGAACCGCGCGGATGCTCGGCCATGTAAGTGGCGAAGGGATCCTGCTCAAGCTGCTTGATACCCAGGGAGATGCGCTCGCGCTCAGGATCGACGGCCAGTACCACAGCCTCGACCTCTTCACCCTTGCGGAAATGGCGAATGGCGTCTTCGCCCGCATTCATCCAGGAGATGTCGGACAGGTGGACCAGGCCGTCGATACCGCCTTCCAGACCAAGGAAGATGCCGAAGTCGGTGATCGACTTGATCGCCCCAGACACCTTGTCGCCCTTGTTGTGGGTGGCGGCAAAGGCTTCCCAGGGATTCGGGCTGCACTGCTTCATGCCAAGCGAGATGCGACGACGCTCTTCATCGACATCCAGCACCATGACTTCGACTTCCTGACCAACGTGAACCATCTTGGCCGGGTTGACGTTCTTGTTGGTCCAGTCCATTTCGGACACGTGGACCAGGCCCTCGACGCCGTCTTCGATCTCGACGAAGCAGCCGTAGTCGGTGATGTTGGTGACCTTGCCGAACAGCCGCGAGGTCGGCGGATAGCGCCGATCGATATTGCTCCACGGATCGTCGCCAAGCTGCTTGAGACCCAGCGAAACACGCATCCGCTCACGATCAAACCGCAGCACGCGGACTTCGAGCTCATCGCCCACTTCAACCACTTCCGAGGGATGACGAACGCGCTTCCAGGCCATGTCGGTAATGTGCAGCAGGCCATCAATGCCGCCCAGATCCAGGAAGGCGCCGTAATCGGTGAGGTTCTTGACCACACCCTTGATGATGGCACCTTCAGTCAGGCGATCAATCAGATCATCGCGCTCGGCGGCATATTCATGCTCGACCACGGCGCGGCGGCTGACCACCAGATTGTTACGGCGGCGGTCCAGCTTGATGATCTTGAATTCCAGATCCTTGCCTTCCAGGTAGACCGGGTCCCGAACCGGGCGCACGTCAACCAGCGACCCGGGCAGGAAGGCGCGGATGCCGTCAATATTGACAGTGAAGCCGCCCTTGACCTTGCCGGAAATCTGGCCGAGGACGTTCTCCTCAGATTCGAAGGCCTTCTCCAGCGTGGTCCAGACCCGCGAACGCTTGGCCTTCTCACGCGACAGGCGGGTTTCGCCAAAACCGTCTTCGACGGCATCCAGCGACACTTCCACCTCGTCTCCGACGGCCACTTCGAGCTCGCCATCCGGGCGCTCGAACTGATGGATCGGGACAATGCCTTCGGACTTCAGCCCGGCATTGATCACCACGACATCGTCGCGGATTTCAACGACCCGACCCATGACGATCGCACCAGGGCGAAGGTCCTTCTCGGTCAGGCTCTGTTCAAATAGTTCAGCAAAGGATTCGGTCATTACGCTTGTATCTTCCTGCAGAATTCGCGCGGCTTGTGCGTTCAATGCGCTCGGTCTCTGGTCATCCGCATCGGCCATTGCGACTGATGCTCGTTTAAAAAAAACCAGCCGCCTCATCGAAAGGCGCCGGCACCCAAAAGTCCTGTTCGTTCCCTCAACCCGTGAGCTGACGCGCCACCACGTCGACCACGGCCTGAACGACATCGTCCAGGGACATGGCGGTGGAGTCGATCACCACGGCGTCCGCGGCGGGGACGGTCGGAGACACGGGGCGTTCCCGATCTCGACGGTCTCGCGCCTCAAGGTCGCGAAAAAGACGGAGAAATATAACATTTTCCCCTTTCTCCTTCAACTGTTTATAGCGCCGGTTCGCGCGTTCACGCACACTGGCATCGAGAAACACCTTGGCCTGCGCATCCGGAAACACCACGGTACCCATGTCGCGCCCATCGGCAACCAGCCCTGGCTCGCGACTGAAGCTGCGCTGCAAGGCCAGCAAAGCGGCGCGAACTGCCGGCACGGCGGCAACCCGCGAGCTCATGACACTGACTTCTTCCATTCGCAGTCGCGCGTCAGCCGGACGCCCATCAAGAAACACTGAAATCCCGTCCTGACCGGCCTCAAAGCGCAGGTCAAGATTCTGACAGAGGGCGACCAGCGCCGCTTCGTCGGTCTCATCCAGACCCCGGTCCAGCGCAGCAGCCGCGACCGACCGATAGACTGCGCCCGAATCGAGCACCCGCCAGCCCAGCCGCTGCGCGACTCGCGCCGATACCGCGCCCTTGCCCGCGCCGGAGGGGCCGTCGATGGTCAGGACCGGCGCGGCCGCTCGTTCAGTGCAGTCTTGGGTCACGGTTTGCTAAGCCTCGGTTTTTGCAACGCATGATGGGAAGAGGGGTAGAAGGAAGACGGGCGAAAGGAGAGGGTTGCCTGGCGCTGGCTTGACGGATGCTTCGATACGCGCCGGTCTGTTTTTCCCTCCGCACTTCTCAGGCCCATGCCATATCGCCGCCCAGGGCCTGCATATCGTCGACGAAACTCGGGTAGCTGGTCCGGATCCACTCGGCGTTGGCAATGCTGACCGGGCCCTCGGCAACCAGGCCGAGCACGGCCAGGCTCATGGCGATTCGGTGGTCACCGTGGGAATCGACCTCGCCGCCCTGAACCCGCCCGCCTTCGATAATGGCACCGTCGGCGGTCTCCTCGATCCGCACCCCGAGGCGACGCAGCTGGCTGCACATCACCGCCAGCCGATCCGATTCCTTGACCCGCAGTTCGCCGGCGCCGCTGATCCGGGTCGTTCCCTCGGCGCAGGCGGCCAGGGCCATGAGTACCGGAAACTCGTCGATGGCCAGGCCCACCCAGGCTTCGGGAACATCGATCCCGTGCAGGGGCTGGGCGCGCACGCGCAGGCGGCCGACCGGCTCACCGCCGACAGCAGAAGCCGCTTCGCGCTCGATCTCGCCGCCCATCGCGGCGATGATCCGCAAGATGCCGTCGCGGCTCGGATTGAGGCCGACGTTGTCGAGGGTCAGGGAGGATCCGGGCACCAGCAGTGCCGCAGCGACGGCGAAGGCGGCCGAGCTCAGGTCGCCGGGCACCCGGCACGGGCCGGCACCGTGCAGCGCTTGTCCGCCGCGCAGGCGCACCCCGCCGTCGAGACCTTCGACCTCGACGCCGAAAGCCGGCAGCAGGCGTTCACTGTGGTCGCGGCTCGGCCCGGGTTCCAGCACCTCGGTGTCACCTTCAGCCGCCAGGCCGGCCAGCAGCAAGGCCGACTTGATCTGGGCGCTGGCCACCGGCATCCGGTAGCGGATGCCCGTCAGCGGCGCAGGCCAGATGGTCAAGGGCGCATGACCGTCCACGGTCTCGATGCGCGCGCCCATGCTGGCCAAAGGATCGCTGATCCGACCCATCGGGCGACGCGACAGGGACTCATCGCCGATCAACCGCAGACGCTCACCGCGCAGCTCCGGCCGACCGGCCAGCGCCCCGCACAGCAGTCGCATCCCGGTTCCGGAGTTGCCCAGGTCCAGCGCCGTCGACGGCGCCCGCAGCCGGCCGCCGCGGATGAGGATGGCATCGTTCTCCCTGCGCACTTCCGCACCCAGGGCTTGCATGGCGTGCAGGGTGGCCAGGGTATCGGCGCTGTCCAGGTAGCCGGTGACCCGGGTTTCTCCAGCGGCCAGGCCACCCAGGATGGCCAGGCGATGCGAAATGGACTTGTCGCCGGGCGGGCCGTAGCGTCCGGCCAGCGGCCTCCCGGCGGCCCGGACTTCGAGGCGTGCTCCGCTCACGTCAAAGAACCCTCCCCAGGCTGGCCAGCACGCGGGCATTCTGCGCCTCGGTGCCGATGGTAATGCGCAGATGGTTCGGCAGGCCGTAGTTGGCGACGGGGCGCACGATCACGCCGTCGCGCAGCAGGCGCTCGTTGATCTCGGCCGCGTCGCGCCCGCAGTCGACCAGCAGGAAATTGGCCGCCGACGGAATCACGCCCAGGCCCAGACCCTCGAATCCGGCCCCGAGCTGGGCCATACCGGCCGCGTTCAGCGCCCGGCTGCGGGCAATGAACGCCTGATCGTCCAGCGCCGCCCGCGCCGCAGTCAGGGCCAGGGCGTTGACGTTGAAGGCCGGGCGCACGCGATTGAGCAGGTCGGCCACGCCGGGGTTGCTCAAGGCATAACCGACCCGCAGTCCAGCCAGGCCGTAGGCCTTGGAGAAAGTGCGGGTCACGATCAGGTTGGGCAGTTCGCGCAGCCAACGCGAGGCGTCGCCGAGCCGGTCGGCATCGCCGTACTCGGTGTAGGCCTCGTCGATCACGCACAAACAGGTCGGCGGGAGGGACGCGACGAAGTCTTTCAGGCGTGCGCCGTCCAGCCAGGTGCCGGTCGGATTGTTCGGATTGGCGACGAACACCAGCCGGGTGTTGGTCCCGACCCTTTCGTACAGGGCCCGGAGATCATGCCCCAGCGGCATCGCGTGATCGGGCGGCAGCGCCGGCGCCACCTGCATGCCGGCCCCGACCATCTGACAGGCAATCGGGTAGACGGCAAAGCAATACTGGGAGAATACCGCCTCCACGCCAGGCTGCAGAAAGACCTGGGCCAGGAACACCAGCACATCGTTGGAGCCGTTGCCCAGGGTGATGCAGGTCGGGTCGAGGTCATGCAGGCGGGCCAGCGCCTGCTTGAGCTCATAGCCGTTGGCATCCGGATACAACCACAGCTCGTCGAGTTCGGTTCGAATGGCGGCCAGCGCCTTGGGGCTGGCGCCTAGCGGGTTCTCGTTCGAAGCCAGCTTGATCGAGTCGCGCACGCCATACTCACGTTCGAGTTCGGCGATCGGCTTGCCCGGCGTGTAGGGCTTGAGCTGGCGCACACCCGGAACAGCCAGGGTCTGGTAATCAAAGCTCTTCATGTCTGATTCATTGGATTCGGGCCACCGTCAGGCGACGGGGCGGGATTCGGATTCGGGGAGTCGGCCGAGGACGGCCTTCGGATAGCAGCCCAGCACCTTGACCAGGCGCGCTTCACTTTCCAGCTCGGCCATCGCCGCGGCCAGGCCGGGCTGTTCGACATGACCATCGACATCGATGAAGAACACATAATCCCAGCGTCCCTGGCGGGAGGGCCTGGACTCGATGCGATTCATGTTGACCTGATGACGCGCCAGCGGCTCCAGCAGTCGGAACAAGGCGCCGGGACCGTCGCGGCCGGCGACCAGCAGGGTCGTCTTGTCCTCGCCCGAGGGCGGCAGCAGCTCCCGCCCCAGGACCAGGAATCGGGTGGTGTTGTCGACGTGATCTTCGATGTTGGCGAACAGGACCGGCAGGCCGTAGACCTCGGCGGCATGACGGCCGGCGATCGCGGCCGCGTCCGGGGCATGACGAACCCGGCGCGCGGCTTCGGCGTTGGAGGAGACCGAGATCAGCTCCGCAGACGAAAGATGAGCCGCCAGCCAGTGCTTGCACTGGGCCAGAGACTGCTGATGGGCATAGACCCGCTCGATGTCGTCGAGACGACGAGCCTGGGTCAGCAGATGCTGGTGGATGCGCAGCTCGACCTCGGCGGCGATCTTGAGATCGGAATGCAGAAACATGTCCAGGGTGTGGGTGACGATGCCCTGATTGGAGTTCTCGACCGGCACCACGCCGAAATCGGCCTCACCGGCCTGCACCTGAAGAAACACCTCCTCGATGCTGGCCTGGGCCATGGCGTTCACCGAGTGTCCGAACTGGCGGTAAACGGCCTGCTGGGTGAAGGTCCCCTCTGGCCCCAGATAGGCGATCCGCATCGGCTCCTGCTGGGCCAGGCAGGCCGACATGATCTCGCGGAACACGCGCAGCATCACCGCGTCGCTCAGCGGGCCCTGGTTGCGCTCGATCACCCGCCGGAGCACCTGAGCCTCGCGATCCGGCCGGTAGTAGGCCGATGCGCTGCCCAGATCGCCCTTGGCCGCTCGCACCGCGCCGGCCAGGCCGGCGCGCTCCGCGATCAGGGCCTGGATCTGGGCATCGAGGGTATCGATGCGCTCGCGCACCCGCGCCAGCTCGGGATCAGGCGCGGCTGCGCTCGAAGTCTCCGAGGAAGTCAATCAGGCTCTCCACCGCGTCGTCATCGAGCGCATTGTACAGGCTGGCGCGCAGACCGCCGAGGGCACGGTGCCCCTTGAGCCCGACCAGACCGGCCTGCTCGGCGGCCGCCACCACCGGCGCGGTCAATGCCGGGTCGGCGGGGAAGAAAGGCAGGTTCATGACCGAGCGGCAGCGCGGCGCAACCGGATTGGACCAGAAATCGCTGCCGTCGATGAAATCATAGAGTTTCTGGGCGCGGGCGCGATTGCGCCGCTCCAGAAACTCAAGGCCGCCGATCTCCTCGATCCAACGCAGCACTTCCAGGGCCACGTACCAGGAGAACGTTGCCGGCGTGTTGTACAGGGAGCCGGAACTGGCCCAGGTCCGGTAGTCGAGATACTTCGGCAAACCATCCGGAATGCGGGCCAGCAGCTCGCGGCGGACCAGCACCACGGTCAGCCCGGCCAGGCCGAGGTTTTTCTGCGCGCCGGCATAGGCAAAGGCCAGCTCCCGGTACGGATAGGGGCGTGACAGGAACTCGGACGACAGATCAGCCGCCAGCGGTGCGTCGACGGCCGGCGGCCGGTCAAACTGGACGCCGTGGATGGTTTCATTGCCGGTGTAGTGCAGATAGGCACAGTCAGCCGGCAGCGAGCCCGTGTCCGGAATATCCACATAGCCACCGGACTCGCCGCTGGCATACACCTCGGCCCGCCCCACCCGCCGGGCCTCGGCCAGGGCCTTTTCGCCCCAGTGACCGGTCAGCAGGTAGGCCGCCGTGCCGCCGGCGGCCAGGTTCATCGGCAGCCAGGCGAACTGCAGGTTGGCCCCGCCCTGCAGGAGCAGGATCTCGTGCTCATCGCCAACGCCGGTCAGGGCGCGCAGGCGCGCCAGCAATTCCTCGGCCACGGCGCCGAAGCGCGCACCGCGATGCGAGACTTCGAGAATGGAAGGGGCGCGGTCGGCAGGCACCGCCAAGGCCTCGGCCAGGCGCTCACGCACGGCCAGCGGCAGCGCCGCGGGACCGGCGGAAAAGTTGTGAATGCTCATCCCCTGCCCGCCCTGCCAGACCGACTCAAGCGCCGGATCCGGCCGCGATCCGGTCCAGCCCGCCCATATAGGGTTTGAGCACCTCGGGAATCAGGACCGAGCCGTCGCGCTGCTGGTAGTTTTCAAGCACCGCGATCAGAGTGCGGCCGACCGCCAGACCGGAGCCGTTGATGGTGTGCACCAGCTCGGGCTTGCCGGTTTCTGGATTGCGCCAGCGCGCCTGCATGCGGCGAGCCTGGAAGTCGCCGAAGTTGGAGCAGGAGGAAATTTCGCGGTAGCCGTTCTGCCCCGGCAGCCAGACCTCCAGGTCATAGGTCTTGCAGGCCGAGAAGCCCATGTCGCCGGTGCACAGCAGCATCAGCCGATACGGCAGGCCCAGCGCCCGCAGAATGGCTTCGGCATGCGAGGTCAGCGCCTCGTGACAGGCCTCCGCTTCGGCGGGCAGCGCGATCTGGACGAGCTCGACCTTGTCGAACTGATGCTGCCGGATCATGCCCCGGGTGTCCTTGCCGTGCGAACCGGCCTCGCGCCGGAAACAGGGCGTATGAGCCATCAGCTTCAGCGGCAGGCGCCCGGCCTCAATGATCTGATCGGCAACCAGATTGGTCAGCGGCACCTCGGCGGTGGGAATCAGATAGCGGACCGGATCATCGTCGATGCAGAAGGCATCCTCGCCGAATTTCGGCAGCTGACCGGTGCCCTGCATGGCCTGGGGCAATACCAGATAGGGCAGGTACATTTCCCGATAGCCGTGTTCGCGGGCGTGGAAGTCCAGCATGAACTGGGCCAGGGCGCGATGCAGGCGCGCGGTCGCGCCGCCGAGCACCGCGAACCGGCTGCCGGACAGGCGGGCCGCGGCTTCGAAGTCGATACCGTCCAGCATCTCTCCGATTTCGACGTGATCGCGCGGCTCGAAACCGAACGCGGTCGGCTCGCCCCAGCGCCGAATTTCCAGATTGTCCTCATCGCTTTTGCCGAGCGGCACCGAGGCATGCGGCAGGTTCGGCAGGTCGAGATACAGGTGATCGAGCTGCTCGCGGATCCCTTCCAAAGCGTCCTTGGCGGCCTTGAGCTCGTCACCGAGCTGCGCCACTTCAGCCAGCAGCGGTTCAATAGCCTCGCCGCGCGCCTTGGCCTGGCCAATCGACTTGGACCGCACGTTGCGCTGGTTCTGCAGCTCCTCGGTCCGCAGCTGCAGGGCCTTGCGCCGCGTCTCCACCGCGGCGTAACTCTCGGTGTCGAGGTGGTAGCCGCGCCTGGCCAGACCTTCGGCCACGGCGTCCAGATCATGTCTTAGCAGTTGAGGGTCCAGCATGGGCTGATGTCCGAATCGATGGGGATGGCCACTGCGGCGGCCGATCGTGTCAATTTACCAGACTCCGGGCAGCAATCCGAAGCGTCACTGGCACCTGGGTCTTGGCCTGGCGAGCCGCGCCGATGCTCGAAGTCGGCGCGCTTGGGCCTTGGCCGGGGTTGTCGACGGATCAGTGGCTGAACGGATGCTCGAAAATGATGTTGGCGTCACGCTCAGGGCCGGTCGAAAGCATGTGGACTGGCGCGCCAATCAGCTCGGCGATGCGATCCAGGTAAGCGCACGCCCCCGACGGCAGCTTGCTGGCATCGGTGAGGCCCTGGGTCGTCCCTTCCCAGCCGGGCAGACTTTCGTACACCGGTCGAACCCGCGCCCACTCTTCCGCGCCGACCGGGAATCCGTCCACGCCTTCATAGGCCACGCAAATCTTGACCGTGTCGAAGGGATCCAGCACATCAAGCTTGGTGATGCACAGGCCGGTGACGCCATTGACCTGGACCATCCGGCGCATCGCCACCGCATCCAGCCAGCCACAGCGTCGCGGCCGCCCGGTCGTCGAGCCGAACTCGACCCCGCGCTCGGCCATCAGCCGGCCGTCTTCGTCCTGCAACTCGGTCGGGAACGGGCCGCTGCCCACCCGGGTGGTATAGGCCTTGGTGATGCCCAGCACGTAGTCGATATCGCGCGGTCCGACCCCGGCGCCGGTGAGCACGCCGCCGACCGTGGTATTCGAAGAGGTGACGAAAGGATAAGTGCCGTGGTCGATGTCGAGCAGCCCGCCTTGTGCGCCCTCGAAGAGAATCCGGCCGCCGCCGGCACGCAGCGCATGCAGCTCGCCGGTGACGTCGACGAACATCGGCTTCAGCACCTCGCCCAGCCTGGCGGCATCGTCGGCGATCTGGGTACCGTCCACCGGCTCGGCCTGGTAGTAATGCACCAGCAGGAAGTTGTGGTAATCGATTACCGCGCCGAGCTTGTCGGCCAGCCGCTCCGGATCGGCAAGATCGGCCAGGCGCAAGCCATGGCGGGAGACCTTGTCTTCATAGGCCGGCCCGATACCGCGACCGGTGGTGCCGATGGCACGCACGCCCTTGGCCTTTTCCCGGGCCTTGTCGAGCGCTTCGTGGCAACCCAGGATCACCGGGCAGGCCGGCGAAATGCCCAGCCGCTCCCGCACCCCGACCCCGCGCGCCTCCAGGCCTTCGATTTCGCGGATCAGATTGTGCGGGGACACGACCACGCCGTTGCCGATCAGGCAGCGCGCCCGGGGCGTGAGCACCCCGGACGGAATCACGTGCAGCACAGTCTTCTGGCCGTTGATCACCAGCGTGTGGCCGGCATTGTGGCCGCCCTGGTAACGAACCACCGCATCCACGTCGTGGGCCAGCAGGTCCACGATTTTTCCCTTGCCCTCGTCACCCCATTGGGTGCCGAGGATCACCACCGATCTGGTCATGGCTCCCTGTGCCCCTTACTGCGGGCGCATCTGATCGAAGAAACGGAAGAACTCGGAGTTGGTGTCCAGCAGCAGGATGTCGCGCTCGCCGCTGAAGCTGGTCTCGTAGGCATTCATGCTGCGCCAGAACGAGTAGAAGTTCCGGTCGCGATTGAAGGCTTCCGCGAAGATCTGAATCGCCTGACCATCGCCTTCGCCGCGCAAACGCTGCGCATCACGCTCCGCGTCGGCCAGCAGCACCCGGGTCTGGCGATCGGCATCGGCGCGAATGCGTTCGGCCCGCTCCCGACCGAGCGAGCGCAGTTCGTTGGCGAACTCGGTACGCTGGGTTTCCATCCGCTCGAACACCGAGGTCAGCACCTCATCGGTCAGCTCGATTTTCTTGATTCGCACGTCGATGACGTCGATCCCGAACTCCTGGAAGCGGAGGTCGGCGCGATCCACCAGACGATCCATCATCTCGCGGCGCTGCTCGGACACCACCTCGCTGAGGGTGCGCTGGGCAAACTCGTCGCGCAGGTCGTTCCGGATCAGCTGGCCGAGTCGCGCCCGGGTAAACATCATGTCACCCTGAGTGGCGACGTAGAAGTCACGCGGGTTGGCGATCCGCCACTTGACGTAGTAGTCGACCTCGACGAACTTCTGCTCAGCCGTGTTCATCTGCTCCGGGCGCATGTCCAGGGTGATGATCCGGCGGTCGAACTTGCGTACGTTGTTGATGAACGGCATCTTGAAGTGCAGCCCAGGCTCGTAGTCCGCACGCACCACCTCACCAAGGCGGAACTTGATCGCAAACTCGGTCTCCTTGACGACGAAAATGCTGTTCAGGCCGATGAAAACGGCCAGGATCAGAATGATCGGAAAAAAGACTTTCATGATTAACGTCCCTCCCGGCCGCGGCGGGCACGCGGATCATTCTGACTCATGCGGAGCTGCTCCTGAGGCGACATCATCGGAATCGGCGGCGGCGCAGAGCCGCTGCCCCCGCCCTGTCCAAGCCGGTCCAGCGGCAGATAGAACATATTGTTGCCGTCGCTGATATCCATGATGACCTTGGTCGAACGGCCCAGCACACGCTCCATGGTCTCCAGATAGAGACGCTCGCGGGTGACTTCGGGCGCCAGCTGATACTGCTGGTAGACAGAAACGAAGCGATCCGCTTCACCAGTCGCGCGGGCAATGATTGATTCGCGGTAGGCCTGAGCCTCTTCAAGGACACGGGCGGCTTGACCGCGCGCCTCGGGAATCACCTGATTGGCGTAGGCCTGGGCCTCGTTGGCGAACCGGATCTGATCTTCCCGAGCACGCACCACGTCGTCAAAAGCGGCCCGGACCTGAGCGGGTGGCCGCACTTCCTGCAGGTTGAAGGTGGTGATTTCGATGCCCGAATCGTAGCGATTGATGATTTCCTGGAGCAGCGCCTGGGCATCGACGGCGATCTGACCACGACCGATCTCCAGGATGAAATCCATGTTGTTGGTACCGACGATTTCGCGCATCGCGCTGTCGGAGGCCTGGGCCAGGGAGTCCACCGGGTCCTGCACGTTGAACAGGAACTTTTCGGCTTCAACCACCCGATACTGGACCGCAAAAGCCAGGTCGATCAGGTTCTCGTCGCCGGTCAGCATCCGGCTGGCGCTTTCCAGCGAGCGCACCTGACTGACATTGACCTTCAGGACCTCGTCGATCGGCCGAGGCAGGGTCAGATTCAGACCCGGCATCAGGGTGCGATGGTATTCACCGAACCGAAGCACCACGCCGCGCTCGGATTCATCAATGATATGGACCGAATTCCAGGCGACCCAGATCGCGATCAAGACGCCGGCCAGCAACAGCAGGCCGCTCATCGACGGACCGCCGGCCGAACCGCCACGGCTGCCGCCGCTGTCGCCACCGCCACCGATGATCTTTTTCAACCGGCGCTGCACATTGGCAAAGACCTCGTCAAGATCGGGCGGCTGCTGGCCGTTTCCGCCTTTCCAGGGGTCACGATCACCGCCGCCGCCGCCGCCGCTGCCGCGTCCAGGTTCATTCCAGGGCATTGATTTCTCCGTCTGTTCGTGGGAAAGCCCACCGCGGGGCAGGCTTTTGTGCCTGCCGCCTTTGTCGCAGGCAGACACTGATATCCGTCTCGCTAGTTTATCAGGAGTTCGGCGGCTAGTTTGCCATCTGCACCGTCAAGCTTCGTCAATGCGCGCAGGGCACGGCGATCGATATCCACCTGCAACCGACTGCCGCCCTCATCATCGACTTCTTCGCCCTGGACGGCCCCCAGTTCAAACAACCGCGCGCGCAGTCGCTGGCACTCCGCCGGCAGCCGCACCAGCGTGGTCAGACGCCCCTCACCGACGCGTTCAAGGATTGCCCGCTCCAGGGCCTCAAGCCCCTCGCCGCTGGCCGCCGATACCCAAGCCGCCACAACGCTGCCGTCCTCTGCCCGCTCCAGCCCGGGCGCGTGATCCGTGGCATCCACTTTGTTGTAAACCTTCAGCCTCGGCAGGCTTTCAGCGCCAATTTCGCTCAAAACCGCTTCGACCACCGTCTGGTGGCGCAGTCGATCCGGATCAGCCGCGTCAATGACATGCAGCACCAGGCTCGCGGACAGGGTTTCCTCCAGCGTCGCCCGAAAGGCGGCGATCAGCTCATGCGGCAAATCGCGGATGAACCCCACGGTATCGCTGAGCAGCACGGTACTGCCCGGACTGCCGCGCAGCCGACGCACGGTCGGGTCGAGGGTGGCGAACAGCTGGTCACGGGCGACCACCTCGGCCTCGGTGAGACGGTTAAACAGCGTCGATTTGCCGGCGTTGGTGTAACCGACCAGCGCCACCAGCGGAACGTCGCTGCGGCTGCGCGCCCGGCGCCCCTGATCGCGGCGCTGCTCAACCCGTCCCAGCCGCGCCGTGAGCTGGCGAATCCGATCGCCGAGCAGGCGACGGTCGGTTTCCAACTGGGTCTCGCCCGGGCCGCGCAAGCCGATACCGCCGCGCTGACGCTCGAGGTGAGTCCAGCCGCGGATCAATCGGGTCGACAAGTGCCTGAGCTGGGCCAGCTCAACCTGGAGCTTGCCCTCATGGGAACGGGCACGCTGGGCAAAAATGTCCAGAATCAGGGTGGTGCGATCAAGCACGTTGCAACCCAGCCGCCGCGCCAGATTGCGCTCCTGCACCGGACTCAAGCGACCGTTGACTAGCGCCACGCCGGCTTCGCCGTCGGCCACCGCCGCGACCGCCTCCTCGACTTTTCCGCTGCCGATCAGGAAACGCGGGTCGGGCCGCTCCCGCGGCGCCTTGAGCTCGGCGACGACCGTCAAGCCGGCCGCTTCGGCCAGGCGCCGAAACTCTTCACGAGAGTCCGCATCATCGCCGGCATCAAAGACCGGATGAATCAGCAGACAGCGAGACGAGCGCGCCGTCGCGGGCTGACCAAACGCTTCGATCAGGAGTCGTAACCTTCGTCGTCGCCGATGCGAACATTGCGCGCCGGCACGACGGTGGAAATGGCGTGCTTGTAGATCATCTGACTGACCGAGTTCTTGAGCAGCACGACGAAATTGTCGAACGATTCGATCTGACCCTGGAGCTTGATGCCGTTGACCAGATAGACCGACACCGGGACGCGCTCACGTCGCAGCGCATTCAAAAACGGATCCTGAAGTGATTGACCCTTGGACATTTTTGTTTCACCTTCTGTTGAGGACTGTCTGTTGTTGTAGGTGGGTCTGGTTCAGCCTTTGCCTGATATCCCGCATGCTGTCGCGGCTCGCGACATCTGCCTCTTCTATTCGCCTCCAGCCATCAAAACGGCAGCTCGCTTCCTGATCCGCGCTACCGCCGCCACGCCATCCGGATCATACCAGAGCGCATCGCCAAGTTGACGCAAGGCGGTGATTTGCCGCTTGGCCAGCTGGCGAGTAGCGGCGATGGCCCGTTCGCGGAATCCGGCGGCGTCCAGGGCCCCATCCAGATGCTGCCATGCCTGCCGATACCCCACGCTTTTCATCGCCGGCGCCTGCAGTGTAAGGCCGCTTCGTCGACGCAGCCTTGACACCTCGTCGAGAAATCCGCGCGCCAGCATGGCGTCGAAGCGCTGCTCGATGCGGGCATGCAGCCGACGTCGATCCGGCGCGGCGACCACGATACGCAGGCTGCGGCCGCGCGGCAGTCGATTGTGACGCTGAAAATGACTGGGCCCCTTGCCGCTCAGCTGCAGGATTTCCAGCGCGCGCTGAATACGCTGTGGATCCTTGGGGGAAATGGCCGCTGCGGCGACGGGATCAGCCGCGGCCAGCTCGGCGTGCAGCGCCGGCCAGCCGCGAGCGCTGGCCCGCGCGGCAATCGATCTGCGCACAGCCGGGTCCGCGCCGGGCAGCTCATCCAGGCCGTAGATCAGCGCGCGCAGATACAAGCCGGTGCCGCCGACGACCACCGGCAGGCGCCCCTGCCCGTGCAGACGCCTGATTTCGGCCGTGCAATCGTTGACAAACTCCGCAGCCGAATAGGCCTGTTCAGGCTCGCGGATGTCGATCAGTGCGTGCGGAAACTCGGCCAGCAGGGTCGGCTCGGGCTTGGCCGAACCGATATCCAGCCCCCGATAGACCTGGGCGGAGTCGGCGTTGATCAAGCCGACCGGCAGCTCGCGGGCGAGCTTCATCGCCAGGTCCGTTTTCCCGGCCGCCGTTGGGCCGGCGACGATGACGATGGGCGGCAGTGGCGCGGTCAAGGCCTCACTGACCACGTAGAAACAGCCGGTCCAGCGCTTTCATGTCGAGCTGAACCCAGGTCGGGCGGCCATGGTTGCACTGGTCGCTGCGCTCGGTGCGCTCCATGTCGCGCAGCAAGCCATTCATTTCTTCGATCGAGAGGCGGCGATTGGCCCGAACCGAGCCGTGGCAAGCCATCGTGGCGAGCAGTTCGTCGATCGTCGAGTCGATGCGCTGACTGTCACCCAGCTCAACCAGATCGGCCAGCACATCGCGGACCAGACCGAGCGGCTCACCACTGGTCAGCAGGGTCGGCACAGCGCGCACCATAACGCTCTCCGGGCCGGCCAGATCCAACTCGAAACCCAGGCGGCTGATGGCTTCCGCGTGCTGCTCCAGGGCGACCGCCTCGCGCCGGGACACGGCCAGACGCTCAGGCACAAGCAGCCGCTGGGCGCGGATTCGCTCTTCCTGCCAGCTGAGCTTGAGCCGCTCATAGACGATGCGTTCATGGGCGGCATGCATGTCGACCACAACCAGGCCACTCGCATTCTCAGCGAGGACGAACACGCCATGAATCTGGGCCACGGCAAAACCAAGCGGCGGCAACTCAGACGGGTTTTCCGCCGGCCGATGCATCGGCGAGGACACCAGACTGGCGTAGCGCGCGACGCTATCGGCAACCGCCAGGCCCAAGCCCGGCTGAGCGCCGGACCCGAAAGCCGACGGCTGCGACGGCGCCAACGAAGGCGACATCGAAGGCGATGGCTCGGGCGCGCGACTCGGCGCCAGTGCGGCCTGGCCCGGTCGGGTTTCCGCCAGCGCGCGATGCAAGCTGGAGAAAAGAAAGTCATGGACGAGCCGGCCATCGCGAAAGCGCACCTCGCTCTTTTGCGGATGGACGTTGACGTCGACCCGCTTTGGATCCACGGTCAGCTCCAGGACGAATGCGGGGTGGCGCCCGTGGAAGAGCACGTCACGATAGGCCTGGCGAACCGCGTGACTGACCAGGCGATCGCGAACCAGACGGCCATTGACGAAAAAGAACTGAAGATCGGCCTGGGCCCGGGAGAAGCTCGGCCTCGCCACCCAGCCGGACAGGCTCATTCCGGCATGTTGATTCTCCAGGCCAAGCGCCTGATCAACGAACGCCTCGCCGCAGACCGCGCCGAGGCGGCGCAGCCGGCTGTCCGGATCGCCGGCCGGCTGAATCCGGCGCAGCGCACGTCCGTTGTGGCTGAGCTCGACCTGGATCCCCATGTTGGCCAGAGCCAGGCGACGCAGCAACTCATCGATATGCGACAGCTCGGTGCGCTCGGTGCGCAGAAACTTGCGCCGTGCCGGCGTGTTGTAGAACAGGTCGCGGACCTCAACAATGGTGCCGCCCGGCATGCCGACCGGCCGCAATTCGCTCAAGCGGCCGCCTTCAGCCTCGAGCTCATGGCCCTCCGCCTGGCCGCTGGGCCTCGACGCCAGACGCAATCGGCTGACCGAGGCGATCGACGGCAGCGCCTCGCCGCGGAATCCGAGGCTCGCCACGCCTTCCAGGTCTTCCAGCGAGCTGATCTTGCTGGTGGCATGGGCGGCCAGCGCCAGGGCCAGCTCGTCCCGGGCAATACCGGCGCCGTCGTCAACCACCCGGATGCGCCGCATGCCGCCCTCCTCCAGTTCAACACGAATAGAACGCGCACCGGCATCCAGGCTGTTCTCGACCAGCTCCTTGACCACGGAAGCAGGCCGCTCGACGACTTCGCCAGCGGCAATCTGATTGACCAGATGTTGGGGGAGCTGACGGATCGGCATCCCGCCAGTTTAACGCCGAATGTCGACCATCAGCTGCCGGAGGGGATCACCAGCACCGCGCCCGGGTGGATGACATCACCGTTGAGATTGTTCGCCTCGCGAATCTGATTGACGCTGACCTGGTAGCGGCGCGCGATCACGCCCAGGGTATCGCCACGCTGAACGACGTGCCGATCGCGACTGCGGTTGGCTGCGAACCAGGTGCCCTGCGGCGCGGTCGCCTGGAAATGGTCGCGCACGCCGCCGGCAATGGCCGAGGCCACCTGGCGCCGGTGCGCCACGCTGTTGAGATTCTGTTCATCCTGCGGATTGCTGATAAAGCCCACCTCAATCAGCACGCTGGGCACATCGGGAGAGCGCAGCACCACAAAATTGGCCCGCTCAACCTGGCTGCGATGACGACGGCCCACCGTGCCGAGCTGGCCAAGAATCAGATCTGCCGCATGATTGCTGTATTCGAGTGCTGCGCTCTGCGACAGGTCCAACAGCACCGAACTGAGCATGTCATCGGCCTGGTCCAGCCGCACACCGCCGATCAGGTCGGACTTGTTTTCGCGCTGAGCCAGCAGCCGGGCGGCCTCACTGGAGGCACCGCTGCGCGACAATACGTAGACCGAGCTGCCGCGGACGCGGAAATCCCGAAAAGCGTCGGCATGGATGGACAGGAACAGATCGGCGTGGGCCGCGCGCGCCCGCGCGTAGCGCTCTTGCAGGGGAACGAAATAGTCGCCGGTGCGAATCATGACCGCTTGCATCCCCGGCATGTCATTGATGCGCTGTTCGAGCTCCCGGGCAATCGCCAGGGTGACGATCTTTTCATGGGTGCCGCCGGGACCAATCGCGCCGGGATCCTCGCCGCCGTGGCCGGCGTCGATCGCGACGATCATGTCGCGCTCGCCGGTACTCGCCGCGCGCACCACTTCTCGGACGCGCTCAGTGGCGGTCTGCGCCCCCTCCGGCGTCAGGTCGATGACCAGACGATGCCCATACTCGCCCGCCGGATCCAGCAGGAAACTCTGCGGCTTGGCACTCTGGCGCAGGTCGAAAACGACGCGCAGACCGGAACCCTCGCGAACGCCATGCCGAACGCTGGCGATCACACCGCCCCGCTCGGGGTCAAACGGTAACGGCCCTTGAACGCTGGCGGTGTCGATATCGACGACAATGCGGGCGGGGTTTTCGAGGGTAAACAGCCGATAGTCGACACGGTCGCCCAGGTCCAGCACCGCGCGGGTACTGTCCGGCCCAGCCCAAACTCTCAGATTCTGGACTTCTGCCGCCCACGCCCCGCCCGAACACAGGAAAACCGCGGCCAACAGCAGGCGGTTGATTCCGTGTATCGTCGAAACAGGCATGGTTGCGTCCCGAGTCATCTGCGGGCATCATGCACCTGTCTCGAACTTTTTTCAAGTGATTCTGGATAGATAGCGGCCGTTCTGGAGCCTGAGTCTGGGAACCTCGTCTAAACCGCTGCTTCGTCGGACGCCGCGGGTTTGCCCTGCGCCAGGAGCTGGCTCAGGCGTTCGGCCCGAGGCGGCCCCAACAGATCAGCGAGCGAACTGCTGTCGAGGGTGTCAATGAAGCTGGCCCGGGCCCGCAGAAGCAGCGCGCGCAAGCCGCAGGCCGGGCCGATGACGCATTGCCCGTCAGCGCGCATGCATTCGACCAGATCCAGGTCCGGCTCCATGTCCACGAGCACCTGGCCAATCCGGATCGACTCGGGTGAACGGGCGAGCCTGAGACCGCCGCCGACGCCACGTACCGATTCGACGTAGCCTTTGGCAACCAGTTCCTGAACGACCTTCATCAGGTGGTTGCGGGAAACATCATAAGCCTCGGCGATCTCGCGAATCGTGCACCGGCGGGCGTCTGACAACCCCAGAAACATCAGCACCCGCAAGGCATAGTCGGTATATCGAGTCACTCTCATCAGTGCAGTACATCCCTTGAATCGCCCGCCTCATGTGCCTGAGCCGGCAGAGGGCTCAGCCACGTTGGCGAAGGTTGTACTACAGCAGTCGTGAAAGGCCGATGCCCGCGCGCAAGTGCACAGGCCGCTCAGCGTACCGGCAGGAAGCGAAGCGGATCCTCGGGCTGGCCGTTGCGGCGAATCTCGAAGTGCAGCACTGCCTCGTCGCGCTCGTTCATGCCCATCTCGGCGATCGCCTGACCGGCGCGCACCCGCGCACCCTCCTCGACCAGACGTCGACGATTATGGCCATAGGCCGACAGCATGGTTTCCGAGTGCTTGATGATGATCAGCTCGCCATAACCAATCAGTGCCGTACCGCTGTAGACCACCTCGCCGTCGGCAGCCGCGACGATGTTTTGCCCAACCGAGCCACCGATACCGATACCGCGGCGGGTGGCAGCCGGGTCAAAGGGACGAACCACCGGGCCGGCAGCAGGCCAGCGCCAGGCCACACCCGCCACGCTGCGGGAAGGCGCGCCGCCCGGCTGCTCCGCAGACGTCGAGGCCGGCGCCGGCGCGCTGGTCGCCGGCGGCGGC
Source organism: Gammaproteobacteria bacterium (assembly GCA_050485825.1). Taxonomy (GTDB): domain Bacteria; phylum Pseudomonadota; class Gammaproteobacteria; order Xanthomonadales; family Wenzhouxiangellaceae; genus Wenzhouxiangella. The sequence continues at coordinate 32,685 of JBJHCC010000003.1, read as the reverse complement.
CTGGTCTCTGTTGGCGGGACGGTACTGGCCGGTGCCGAAGTCGACGGCACCGAGCTGGTCGGGGCAGTGCGAGCCGGCGGCGCCGGCTCCACGGCAACAGGCTCGGTCCCGGCCGGCGGCGTTGCCGCAACGGGCGGCGATGGCCTTGCAGGCGCCGTGGCCTGCGCTGGCGGAGATGTCAACCGCAGCTCCTGCCCCGGCCGAATCGTATAGGGCGCATCAATCCGGTTCCAGCGCGCGATATCGCGCCAATCCAGGCCGTAGCGGAAGGCGATGGAATAGAGCGTGTCACCGCGCCGCACTTCGTGCAGGGGCGGCGCCTGCGGCCGCTGCGGCGGCGGCGCCTGAGTCGTTCGTGGCGGCGGCGCGCGGCGATCCTCCACCGGCGCCGGCTGCCAGGGCGCACAGCCGCTGAGCAAGCCCAGGCACAGCAGGACCAGCAGCAGCGACCAGCGGCCGCCCCGAAGGCACGCAGTCAGCGGGCCAGGCATGCGCTCACTCCGTCCCGGACAGCAAGGGCACGAACACTACCGCGCCGAGATCCTCTCGCTCCAGTCCCGTCTCGGTCCGCGTGGTCCGGATCAGACGCTGCTCGCTGCCGACCTGCTCCGGCGCGATCAGCACGCCACCGACGGCCAGTTGCTCCAGCAGACTGTCCGGGATGCGGCCACCGGCGGTAACCACGATGGCGTCAAACGGCGCCTGGCTGGGCCAGCCACCAAGCCCGTCGACATGGCGGGTCAGAATATTGTGCAGGCCCAGCCGATGAAACAGCTGGCGCGCATTGCGGACCAGTTCCCCGATCCGCTCCGTGCTGAAAACGCGGTCGGCAAGCTGGGCCAGCACCGCCGCCTGATAGCCCGAACCGGTACCGATCTCAAGGACTTTGCCGAGGACCCGCTCACCCGCCACGGCCTCCGACATCAAGGCGACGACGTACGGCTGGGAGATCGTTTGGCCGCGCCCGATCGGCAGGGCGCTGTCCTCATAGGCACGGGAGGACAGCGCTTCATCAACGAACAGGTGTCGCGGCACACGCCCGATCGCCGCGAGCACCCGCTCGTCGCGAATTCCCTTGCTGCGCAGGCGGTCGACCAGCCGCTGGCGGGTATTCTCGGAGGTCATGCCGATGCCCCGGTCGATGCCCCGGTCCAGGCGAGTGTTCATGATCAGCCGCGCCTGTGACCGCCCGCGTTAAGTTTCTCGATCCAGTGACTGACCTGCTCAAGAGCCTGGTAGCGAGTCAGATCAACGTGGATCGGCGTCACCGAGACGAACCCCTGGCGAATGGCGTTGAAGTCCGTACCCGGCCCGTTATCCTGCTCGTCCCCGGGCGGCCCGACCCAGAAAAAGCTGCGGCCGCGCGGATCGTCCAGCGGAATGACATGCTCCGATCGATGACGGTGACCGAGGCGGGTCGTCTCGAATCCGCGGATCTCGTCCCACGGCAAATCCGGAACATTGACATTCAGGATCGTATCGGCCGGAAGCGGCTCGGCGATCAGCTGCTTCATCAGGATGCATGCCGCCTCGGCGGCACTGTCATAGTGGCGCGGGCCGCCCGGCCCGTAGGCCAGCGATACGGCCATCGCCGGAAGGCCGAGAAAACGCCCTTCCATGGCTGCAGCGACCGTACCGGAGTACAGGACATCGTCGCCGAGATTGGCGCCGGCGTTGATCCCGGACACCACCATGTCAGGCTCCTCGCCCAGCAGGCCAGTGATGGCCACATGGACACAATCCGTTGGCGTGCCGTAGACCTTGAAAACACCGTCCTCCTGCTGCTCGACCCGGATCGGCTGATCCAGGGTCAGCGAATTGCTGGCGCCGGAGCGGTCGCGGTCCGGCGCGACGACGGTGACCCGCGAGCTGTGCTCGGCGAGGCGCTTGGACAACAGGCGGATGCCGGGCGCATACAGCCCGTCATCGTTGGCTATGAGAATATGCATGCTTGAATCGGCTGGACCAAAGCCGTAACTATAAAGGAAAGCCGGACGTCCGGCAGCTACCGCAGTGAGGTCTGGCCATGAGTCTGGAGGACGAAGAAAAGTCGCTGTTTCGGGACAGTATCGGCAAGGTCCGTCGGATCCGGGGCGACAGGGCTGTGCCGGTCGTACCCAGACCGGCCCCGCTGCCTCGCCAGCGCCTGCTGGATGAAGCCGCGGTCATGCAGGAGCTGGACAGGGGCCCGATCGATTTTGCCGTCGTCGAAACCGGCGAGGAGCTGGCCTGGCTCAGGCCGGGGCTGCCGAAGCGGCTTTTGAACCGATTGCGGCGCGGCCACTGGCGTGTCCAGGATGAAATCGATCTGCACCAGATGAACACGGAGGCCGCCGCCGCCAGCGTCAGAACGTTTCTGCTCGCCGCGCAACGCGATGGCCTGAGCTGCGTCAAGATCATCCACGGCAAGGGCTTGCGTTCCGGGCCGGACGGCCCCCAGCTCAAGCGGATGACTGGCCGCCTGCTGAGCCGTCACGATGCAGTGTGCGCCTTTGCCTCGGCGCCGCCGCGCGACGGCGGCACCGGCGCGGTCTATGTGTTGCTGCAGAGGCTGCGCTGATGGACGCGGCGCTGGGGGCCCTGCTGCTGATTGCCGCGCTTGCGCTGTGGTGGCACGGCTCGATTCAGGCTCGCGACCGAGCCCGCGACCTCGCCCGCGCCTTTTGCGAACGACAAGGCTGGCAGCTGCTCGACCAAACAGTGGCGCTATCGCTGGTCCGACCGGTACGCGTCGACGATGGCTGGCGAATCCGGCGCCGCTACCGCTTCGACTTCAGCCCCGACGGCGGCGCCCGGTCCAGCGGCGAGCTGTCCCTGCTCGGGCACCGCCTGGAAACCATTGCCGCCCGGCTGCCGGAAGGCGGCCAGCTCATCGAATAAGGCGCTATTTGATGACCTTGAGGGTCGGCCGGCCCGGGCGGGCGGGCTGATCGTCATCACTGTCGAGCCCGTCGGCGCCATCGCCGTCCTCTTCCGGGAACATCATCCCGCGACCGTTTTCACGGGCGTAGACGGCCAGAACGGCACTGATCGGGACGGCAATCGCGCGTGAGACGCCGCCGAACCTGGCCACGAAGGTCAACAGCTCATTGTCGATGATCAGATCCCGCACCGCGCTGGGGCCGATGTTCAGGACGACCTTGCCGTCCTGCACCGCTGTCGACGGCACTTCAACACCCGGCTGAGCAGCGTCCGCCAACACGTGCGGTGTCATCCCCGAATCGACGATCCATTCGTGAATCGCCCTCAGCAAGTAGGGTCGGCTCGAGAGCATGATCAGGCCGGCTCGCGCAGCGCTCGCTCAACCTCGGTGAGACTGCGCTGGAAGGAATCGCGCCGGAACATGCGTTCCATGTAGCGATTCAGGTTCGGCGCGCTGCGCGCATTCAGATCGACGCCGTAATGGGGCAAGCGCCACAGCAGCGGCGCCAAAGCGCAATCAGCCAGGGACAGCTCCTCGTTCAGAAAGAACGTCGACAGCCCGAACAGCTGATCCGAGGCCAACAGGCTGTCGCGCAGCTGCTTGCGGGTGGCGGCCAGCTTTTTTTCGGCGCTGGACGAGTCGATCACCTGACCGGCCTCAACCCAGTCACGGTACAACCGGTACATCCCCAGCCGCAGCCGCGAGCGCGACACCGGATCCACCGGCATCAGTGGCGGATGCGGGTAGCGCTCATCGAGGTACTCGGTGACAACCCAGGTACCGTACAGGACCATGTCGCGATCAACCAGCGTCGGCGTTTCGCCATACGGATTCAGCTCGGCAAGATCGGCCGTGGCGGTCCGGTCCTGCTCGACGTGGATGATTGCTACATTGATCCCCTTTTCGGCCAGCACGAAGCGCACGCGGTGGCAGTTGAGACAATTCTCCGACGAATACAACGCCATCATGATTCCGTCCCTCTCTCCTCGGGCCCCAGGGGCCGCCCAGCGCGACAGCGCTTCACTTTTTCACATCTCTCCAGTATTCCACATAAAGCAGATAGGCCAGGAACGTGAACAGCGCCAGGAACAGCATCACCCAGACGCCCAGCCGATAGCGCTTCAGAACCGCTGGCTCCGCAGCATAGATCATGAAGGCCGTGACATCCCGAACCAGCTGATCGTATTCGCTCGGCGACAGCAAGCCCGGCTGATCGAGCTGGAGGCCGGCCACGCGGGCCTGGCCGCTACCATTGTCCTCGACAGTCTCGATCATGGCCCGCTGGATACCCTGCATCTCCCACAGCACATGCGGCATGGCCGGATTTTCCAGCACGGTGTTGGCCCAGCCTTCATCCGTCAGGTAGTAGCCGCGCAGGAAGCTGTAGATCCAATCGGCACTGCGCGAGCGCGCGGTCAGGCTCAAATCGGGCGGCGCCTTGCCAAACCATTCCGTGCCATCGGCATAGCGCATCGCCGGCTTGATGTAATCGGCAAGGGTTTGCTCACCGAAGGCCAGATTTTCCAGCACCTCCTCCTCGCTCAGACCCAGATCGGCGACCAGACGCTGATAGCGCTTGAACTTCATGCCGTGGCAGGACGCGCAGTAATTCATGAAGGTCGCGGCACCGCGCTGGACCGAGGCGCGGTCGAACACATTCGCCCCGGAGGAATCCAGGTTGCCGTACTTGCCGGCGGCCAGCACGTTGCCGGCCAGAAGCAGGCCAACGCCCAGAAGAATGACGGTGTGTTTCATCAGTGGGTCACTCGCTCGGGAACGGGTTTGGTCTTCTCGATGCCCGTCCAGATCGGCATCAGGATGAAGAACGCGAAGTAGATAAAGGTCCACAAGCGCAACTCGAAAGTGCTGGAGTCTTGCGACAGCCCCAGCATGCCGAGGCGGACAAAGGCGACGCAGAACAGCGCCAGCGCCAGCTTCGACATCCAGCTTCGATACCGAATCGACTTCACCGGGCTCCGGTCCAGCCAGGGTACCAGGTACAGGATCAGCACGGCCGCGCCCATCAGCACGACGCCCCAGAACTTGTCCGGAACCGCTTGCAGGATCGCGTAGAACGGGGTGAAGTACCAGACCGGCGGAATGTGATCCGGGGTGACCAGCGGGTTGGCCTGGACGAAGTTGTCCGGCTTCAGGAAGTAGCCGCCGAACTCCGGCCAGAAGAAAATGATGAACGCCGCGATCAGCAGGAAGAAGCCAGCGCCGAAAATGTCCTTGACCGTGTAATAGGGGTGAAACGGAATGCCGTCGAGCGGGCGCCCTTGCGCATCCTTGTTCTTTTTGATCTCTACCCCGTCGGGATTGTTCGAGCCCACTTCATGCAGCGCAGCCAGGTGCAGGACGACCAGGGCCACCAGAACCAGCGGCAAGGCAACGACGTGCAGCGCGAAGAAGCGATTGAGCGTCGCGTCAGCCACGTAGTAGTCCCCCCGAATCCACTCAACCAGTTCAGGGCCAATCACGGGCACCGCGCCAAACAGCGAGATGATCACCTGCGCGCCCCAGTAGGACATCTGGCCCCAGGGCAGCACATAGCCCATGAAGGACTCGGCCATCAGCACCAGATAGATCGTCACGCCCAGGATCCAGACTATTTCGCGTGGCTTCTGGTACGACCCGTACATCAAGGCCCGCAGCATGTGCAGGTAGACCACGACAAAAAACAGCGAGGCGCCGGTGGAGTGCATGTAGCGAATCAGCCAGCCCCATTCCACGTCGCGCATGATGTATTCGACCGACGCAAAAGCCAGCTCCGCATCGGGCTTGTAATGCATGGTCAGGAAAATGCCGGTGACCAGCTGGTTGACCAGAACCAGCAGCGACAGCGAACCGAAGAAATACCAGAGGTTGAAGTTTTTCGGCGCGTAGTACTCGCTGATATGCTTCTTGTAGAACTCGCCGACGCCGGCGCGCTCGTTCACCCAACTGTTGATCGACTCGACGCCCCGACTCAGGGCGCTGGCTGGCTTAGCCATGTTCAGGCTGCTCCTTCGTGATCGATCCCGATCACCACGTGGTTGTCATCGATGAAACTGTGCGGCGGGACCAGCAGGTTGCGAACCGCGGGCACACCGCTGAAGACCCGACCGGCCAGATCGAAGGTCGACCGGTGGCAGGGGCAGAAAAAGCCGCCGCGCCAGTCCGAGTCGAACGGCTGGGCCCCGATTTCGGGTATGACCTGCGGCACACAGCCCAGGTGGGTGCAATGCACGTTCAGCACCAGCACGTCCGGCCGGATCGAGCGGTGGACGTTGCGGGCGTAGTCCGGTTGTTGATCCCGTACCGAGGAATCCGGATCCCGCAAGCGGTCGTTCAGCCCGGGCAGCTGCGCCAGCATCTGCTCGGTGCGACGCATGATGCCGATTGTCTGGCCGCGCCACTGCACGCGCGCCAGCTGCCCCGGCTCCAGGCTGCCGATGTAGACCTCAACGGGCGCACCGACGATTCTCGCCCTGGCGCTAGGCTGCAGCGAAGCCAGAAACGGCCAGGCTGCAGCGCCGGCGCCAACGGCTCCTACCACGCCCGTGGCCGCCACCAGCAGGCGGCGCCGCGATTGGTCGGCAACCGGTTGCACGGAATCTAGCGATTCGGTTTCGGACATGAAAAACTCCCGCTTGAAGACTGTTTTAGGTGACCCGCAGCGAATCGAGCGCGGTGCTGCAAGCCGTTGAAATCACAACCAGATGCCCCGATCTTCAACTGGGCCTGTTGGCCCGAACCGGCATCTTTGGCGCCACTGGCAATAACGGAACAATCCGGTATTTTAGCGAAAAATTAAGCATTCTCACAATTATACTCGGCGGCGTCAGAGGGAAATGATGAGTGGCGAGCGAACGGCGCGCCCCTGATCCTCGGCGAGCCACCAGGCGCGGTCAGGCTGGCGGCTACCCAACCGAATCCAATCAGGTGGTGCAAGGGAATTGAGCCGAATCATTCATTTTTCCATCCAGGCGATCATACTGGGCCTTGCGCTGGCTTTTGTGGTGGTGTTTTTTCGCCCGGATCTACTCCCGGCACTACATGAGCCGGCCCCGGCGGCGCTCCCGGTCAGCTCCTATGCCGACGCCGTCAATCGCACCGCGCCAGCGGTCGTCAGCATCTACACCCGGACGCTGGAAGAGCAGCCGCTGGGGCTGAGCATTACCGACCCCCTGTTTCAGGCCCTGTATCGCGACCGTACCATTCTGCGCCCGCGCAGCGGCCTGGGCTCAGGTGTGATCGTTTCCGAGGACGGCCTGATTCTGACCACCCTGCACGTGATATCCGGTGTCGACAATATTGTCGTCGCCCTGTGGGACGGCCGCATCGCCGAGGCCAGCGTGGTCGGCGGCGATCCCGGCACCGACCTGGCGGTGCTCCGGATCAACCTGACCGACCTGCCAGTGGCGACCCTGGCCACCGACACCCGGATGCGCACCGGCGATGTGGTCCTGGCCATTGGCAACGCGTTCGGGCTGAGCCACACGGTCACCATGGGCATCGTCAGCGCCACCGGCCGCGGCCAGCTCAATCTGACCACTTTCGAAGACTTCATCCAGACCGACGCGGCCATCAATCGCGGCAACAGCGGCGGCGCTCTGATCAACCCTGCCGGCGAAGTCGTCGGCATCAACAGCGCCTCGCTGAGCCAGAACATGGGCGCCCAGGGGATCAGTTTCGCGATTCCGGCTGCCCTCGCCCGCGCCATCAAAGAGCAGATCGTTGCCTATGGTGAAGTGCGCCGCGGCTGGATCGGCGCCGAGTTGACCGATCTGCCCTTTGCCATGGAATTCCAGGGCCGCCCGATCACCGGCGCCCGAGTCGCCCGCATCGACCCGACCGGGCCGGCCTGGCGCGCCGGGCTTCGCAACGGCGACGTCATCGTCACCGCGCAGGATCAGCCGGTGGCCAGCGCCCGCGAGCTGTTGCTGCGCATCGCGCGCCTCGAGCCGGGCACCGAGCTGCCGATGAGCGTGTTTCGCGGCGGCCAGTTGTTCGCCACCAGTGTCACTCTGATTCAGCAGCCAGCCTTGCTGTCCTGAAGCCGCCCGGTCTGCGCGGGCGCCGACACCTCGGGCTCAGGCCCGCGGCAGGGTGACGCCGCGTTGGCCCATGTATTTTCCGGCGCGATCCGCGTAGGAGGTGTCGCAGGGCTCGTCAGATTCCAGAAACAGGAACTGCGCCACGCCCTCGTTGGCATAGATCCGGGCCGGCAACGGGGTGGTGTTGGAAAACTCCAGCGTGACATGCCCCTCCCACTCCGGCTCCAGCGGGGTGACATTGACAATGATGCCGCAGCGGGCGTAGGTCGATTTGCCCAGGCAGATGGTCAGGACATTGCGCGGGATGCGGAAATACTCCACCGTCCGGGCCAGGGCGAAGGAGTTCGGCGGGATGATGCAGGTATCGCCCTTGAAGTCGACGAAGCTGGAGGCGTCGAAATGCTTGGGATCGACGATCGCCGAGTTGATATTGGTAAAGATCTTGAATTCATCGGCGCAGCGACCATCGTAGCCGTAGCTGGAGGTGCCATAGGACACCAGCTTGCGGCCGTCGGCGGCGCTGCGAATCTGGCCGGGCTCGAACGGCTCGATCATGCCGTGGCGCTCGGCCATTTCCCGGATCCAGCGGTCGGACTTGATGCTCAAGGGATCGACTCCGCGATTGATGTAGGCGGCAGATTAACGCAGATCAAGGCGATGCTGTCCGCGGCTTTCGCACCCGTCCGCTCAGTCGACGATGCGGATCTTCGGCATGCGGATCGCCTGGTTGCGGGCCTGCAGCGACAGCCGCGCCGCTGTGCGCCGGGCCAGCTCGCGGAAACGCAGGGCCACCGGATGCTCGGGGTCGGCCGCGACGATCGGCCGGCCGGCGTCAGTCGACCGTCCGAGACCCGCGTCCAGCGGCAGCTGGGCCAGCAGGGCCAGGCCGGTTTCAGCCGCCAGCCGCTCGGCACCGCCGACACCAAACACCGCCTCCTCGTGGCCGCAGTTCGAACAGATATGCGTGCTCATGTTCTCCACCAATCCCAACACCGGAACGCGGACCTTGTTGAACATGGCGATCGAGCGGCGAACGTCGTCCACGGCCACCTCCTGCGGCGTGGTCACCGCCAAGGCCCCGGCCACCGGAATGCGCTGGGCCAGGGTCAACTGAATATCGCCGGTGCCGGGCGGCAAATCCACGATCAGGTAGTCCAGATCCTGCCATAGCGTTTCGGCCACCATCTGCTGCAAGGCCTGGGTCGCCATCGGCCCGCGCCAGATCATCGCCTGATTGGTGCCGACCAGCACCCCGATTGACATCGCCTGCAGGCCGTGCGCCCGCATCGGCAGGATGCGCCGCTCCGGCGTGGTCCCGGGCCCACCCTCAAGTCCCAGCATGCGCGGCTGGCTGGGCCCATAGATATCCGCATCGAGCAAGCCGACCCGTGCCCCTTCAGCCTGCAGGGCCAGGGCCAGATTGACGGCCACCGTGGATTTGCCGACGCCGCCCTTGCCCGAAGCCACCGCCAGCACATTGCCCACCCCGTCCAGCGGCTTGAGCCCGTCCTGAATCGCGTGCTGCGAAATGTCCCAATCGATATCGACCGTTACTGCGCTGACCGATGCCTCGGCCAGCAAGCGCCCCCGAATGGTGTCGGCAAGGGCATCGCGGTAGCCCGCTGCCGGATAGCTCAAGGTGACGGCAACGGCGGCACGACCATCGGTCAGGGCCAGGCCGCGTACCGCCGCGCCGAGCGGCTGACCCGTATGAGGATCATGAATGCCGGCAATCAGGCGGCCAAGCGAGTGCGCCAGGTCTTCATGCATCGGAGCTTCCCTAAAGGTACCGAATCAGTCCTGTATTGTATCGAAGCCACGCCAGCCCCAACGCGGAAGCCTGGCCCGCCCGTGCGATAATCTGCGGCTAATCGACTGCCCCTTGATCATGCCTCATGACCACCAGACGCCGCCTGCTCGTGACCGCCGCCCTGCCCTACGCCAACGGCTCGATTCATCTCGGTCACATGCTCGAGTACATCCAGACCGACATCTGGGTGCGCTTCCAGCGCGCGCGCGGCCACGAGGTCTGGTTCGCCTGGGCCGACGACGCCCACGGCACCCCGATCATGCTGCATGCCGAAAAGCAGGGCATCAGCCCGGAAGCCCTGATCGAGCACATGCACGCCGAGCACCTGCGCGATTTCGACGACTTCGGTCTGTCCTACGACAACTTCTCGTCCACCCACAGCCCGGCTAACCAGGCCATGGTCGAGCGCTTCTGGCACGGGCTGAAAGCCGCCGGTGCGGTCAGCACGCGTTCGATCGAGCAGTTCTTCGACCCCGAGCGCGGCCTGTTTCTGCCCGACCGCTTTATCCGCGGCCAGTGCCCGCGCTGCGGCGCGACTGATCAGTACGGCGATTCCTGCGAGGTCTGCGGCGCGACCTACGACCCCACCGAGCTGGTCGAGCCGCGTTCGGTGATTTCCGGCGCCCGCCCGGTAATGAAGCAGACCGAGCACTACTTCGTCCGCCTCGACCACTTCCGCGACAGCCTGAAAAGCTGGGTCCGCTCCGGTGCCCTGCAGGACGAAGTCGCCAACAAGCTGGAAGAATGGTTTGGCGAGCGCCTGCGCGACTGGGACGTGACCCGCGACGCGCCCTATTTCGGCTTCCCGATTCCGGGGGCTCCGGACAAGTATTTCTACGTCTGGCTGGACGCGCCGGTCGGCTACCTGGCCAGCTTCGCCGAGATCTGCGAACGCGAGGGCCTGGACTTCGAGGAATGGCTCAGGCCCGACAGCGATGTCGAGATGCACCACTTCATCGGCAAGGACATCATCTACTTCCACTGCCTGTTCTGGCCGGCGATGCTGGAAGCGGCCGGTTTCCGACGCCCGACCGCGGTCCACGCCCACGGTTTCCTGACCGTCAACGGCGCCAAGATGTCGAAGTCGCGCGGGACCTTCATCAAGGCCCGCACCTGGCTGGACGAGTTGCATCCGGACACCCTGCGCTACTACTTCGCCGCCAAGCTGGGCACCGGCCTGGCCGACATCGACCTGAACCTGGAGGACTTTCGCGCCCGGGTCAACGCCGACCTGGTCGGCAAGCTGGTCAACATCGCCAGCCGCTCGGCCGGCTTCATTCACCGACTCGGGCAAGGCCGTCTGGCCGCCAGCCTGCCCGACCCGGCCCTCTATCAGCGCTTTGTGGATGAACACGCAACGATCGCAGCCGATTTCGAGGCCCGCAACTTCCAGCAGGCGATCCGCCGGATCATGGCCCTGGCCGACGAAGCCAACCGCTACATCGACGAGCACAAGCCCTGGGTCATGGCCAAGGAGGAAGGCCGCGAAGCCGAGGTCCTGGCCGTCTGCACCCAGGGCATCAACCTGTTCCGCGCCATGATGATCTGGCTGGCACCGGTGATCCCGCAGACGGCCGAGGCCGCCGCCCGCTTCCTGGATGGCCCGCTGGATCGCTTCGACGCCGTCGCCGAGCCGCTGCTGGACCACATCATCCAGCCCTTCAGCCCACTGCTCAAGCGGGTCGAGCCTGAACAGCTCGAACGTGTACTGGCCGCCAGCCAGGACTCCCTGGCCGAAACCCAGCCGGCCCCGGCCGCGGCGCCAGGCCGACCGACACTCGAGGTCCTGCCAACCATCGAACTGGGCGACTTCAAGCGCCTCGACCTGCGCGTGGCCCGCATCGTCGCCGCTGCGGAAGTCGAAGGCGCCGACAAACTGCTCAGGCTCGAACTCGACATCGGCGAGGAACGCCCGCGCCAGGTCTTCGCCGGCATCCGCGGCCACTACGAGCCCGCCGAACTGGTCGGCCGCCTGACCGTGATGATCGCCAACCTCGCCCCACGCAAGATGCGCTTCGGCGTCTCCGAAGGCATGGTCCTGGCCGCCAGCTTTGGTGACGGCAAGCCGCATCTATTGAACCCGGACAGCGGCGCCGAGCCGGGAATGGGGGTCAGCTGACGCTGGCGCTGGCGCTGGGGAGAGGGGAAGAGGGTGGAAGGGAGAGGGAAAAGACTGGAGCCACGGAAGACACTGAGAACACGGAAAGGTCTCTGGGTCGCAAAGCAGCCAGGCAGCAAAGAAATGGAGTGACCTCAGAAAGTGGGCGAAGGGGTTTCTTGATCAGCCCGCCAACCTTCAGCGGGGAGTGGCGGTGGCTGCTGGCGAGGAAGGGCTCGCAGGCCGCGGTACGATGCAGCAGCTGCCCGATCAGCCCCGAACGCTTATCGACCGCGGAGGGGGTTCAGGCGCCACCGAGGCGATTCTGACCCGCACCCGAGCTCCGAGGAGATCAGCCAATCGACCGTGTCGTGACGAGCCCTTCCTCGCCAGCAGCCATCGCCACTCGCCGCACCCCCCACTCACTCATCCCCTGCAAGCGATAACATGACAGTTCCCGCCAGCGCCCAAGAACCGAACGCAACATCATGCGGACGAAAGAAGGTAAATGCAAGACCATGAAAAATAGAGATTTCAGCGCCAGAGCTCCCGGCCCACCCTCTCCCTTCTCCCCTCTCCCCCTCTCCCCCTCGCCGCCCTAGGCGACCCCCATGGACCTGCTCCTCATCATCGTCTCGGCGGCCATCGTCAACAACTTCGTGCTGGTGAAGTTTCTCGGCCTGTGTCCGTTTCTGGGGGTGTCCAACAGCGTCGAGTCGGCGGCGGGGATGGCTCTGGCGACCGCCTTTGTGCTGACCCTGGCGTCTGTGGCCAGCTTCATCCTGACCCGCTGGGTGCTGGAACCGCTGGGACTGATGTATCTGGCGACGGTGGGCTACATCGTCGTGATCGCCGCGCTGGTTCAGCTCACCGAGCTGTACATGCGCCACGCCGCACCGCTCTTGCACCGCGTGCTGGGCATCTATCTACCGCTGATCACCAGCAACTGCGCGGTTCTGGGTGTAGCGCTGCTGAACGTGCGCGAACAGCACAGCCTGGCCGAATCGGCGCTGTTCGGCTTCGGCGCGGCGCTGGGCTTCGGCGCCGTGCTGGTGGCACTGGCGGCGGCGCGCGAACGGCTGATCCTGGCCGACGTCCCGGCCAGTTTTCGTGGCGCGCCGATCGGGCTGATCACCGCCGGCCTGATGGCGCTGGCCTTCATGGGGTTTACCGGCTTTGCCAGGCTCTGATCAATAATCACTCCGAACGATAGCGCCAGCCGCCGATCAGCCAGCGCCCCGGCAGCGGCGCAAAGCCGGCTTCAGGAACTTCCCGGTCCAGCAGGTTGCTGCCCTCGATGAACAGCTCACCCAGGCCGATCAACCGCGACACCCGGGCATTGAGCCAGTAAGCATCACGGCCGCGCGCGACCTCCGCGTAGCGGGCGTCGAAGGCCAGCCGCCAGCGCGGTCCCGGCGCCAGCCGCAGATGGGCACGCAGGCCGTTGCGCGGCGCATCCAGCGCGTACTTGATCTCGCGCCCGTCGTCGTCGAGGCGGGTATCCAGCCAGGTCCAGGACAGACCGAGCTGATCGATGCCCGGCCTGGGCGACGTCCAGCGCCAGTCCAGCTCCAGACCGCGGGCCCGATGGCCGTCGAACTGATCGGCCAGCCAGGTCACCTCCCCCGGCGCGCGCGCCCAGTCGATCAGGCGATCCGTGCGCCGCTCGAACAATGCGCCATCCAGACGCTGCCCAAGGTATCGCCACTGCCAGCCCAGCTCGACCAGGGTCGAACGCTCGGGACTCAGATCGTCGCGACCGCGATTGCCGGAAGTTTGCAGATGGAGTTCCGTGTAGGACGGTTGCCGGGCCGAACGTCCAGCGGCCAGGAACCAGCCCAGCGTCTCGCTGGCCTGCCAGCGCAGCGCACCGGACGGCAGCCAGTAGCGCCCCTGATCGGCAAAATTCACGGTCGACAGGCTGAGCTCGGCGACCAGGCTGGCACTCAGGTCCTGGCGATGGGCAGCCCAAGCGCTGTCCTCGTCGCGACGACGCTGACCCAGAGCGTTGGAATCGATCCGCTCGGCCCGCCGATTGACGCCTAGACCACTGGCCGAGCGCTGATCCTCGCGGCGCAGCGCCAGGCCCTGGCCAAACACCCGGGTTTCGTGCTCGTTGATGAAGGGCGTCTGCCCGACCAGGGTCTGAAACCAGTCCTCGTGGCGCCGCCAGTACAGCTCGGGCTGCAGCGACCATCCGTCAGCCAGCGCCTGGTCGGCCTTGACCCAGGCCGTGCGCAGGCCGGTTTCCTCGCGCTGGTCGGGGAAATTGGCGGTGTAGAACTTGTAGGCGCCAAACGCCTTGTCCTCGCCGCCCACACCCCAGGACAGCGCACCCCGGCCGTGCCGCCATTGGCCGCGATAGGCCAGTTGGCGCAGATCGAAGTCGGTCGGCTCATCGGCCAGATGGCCATCGGAGCGCCGCAGATCGGCTGCCAGCACATGGCTCCAGCGCTCATCGCCGCCGCCGAGCAGCGCCCCGCCCTGTCGATACCCATACTGGCCGACCGCCAGCTCCGCGGCCGAAGCCCAGCCCTGCGGCGTACGGGTCACGATATTGATCAGCCCGCCCGTGGCATGACCGCCGTACAACACCGCCCCCGGCCCCTTGACCACCTCGATCCGCTCGATCATCGCCAGCGGTACCGGCAGATTCATGTCGTGGTGCCCGGTCTGCGGATCGCTCATCGGGATGCCGTCGAGCAGGATCAGGGTCTGCTCGTAAGCCGTGCCTCGAATCCCGACATCCGCCTGCACCCCGCCCGCACCGCGCCGCCGCAGCTCGACGCCGGCGACCATCGCCAGCAGATCGGCCAGATTGCTGACCGGCGCCGATTCGATCTCGGCTCGAGTGATCACACTCACGCTCCGGAGCTCACCCAGCTCTCCGGCCGCCAGCGGCAGCGCGGTGACGCGAACCCGATCGATTGATTCCGGCTGTTCAACAGCGCTTGAGGACAGCGGAACCAGCAGGCCGGCGGCGAGAACTACGTAACGAATCATGATCTGGCGCGGTTCGGAAAGCGGCGCATTGTAAGCGTTGAGTCAGGGAGAGAGGGAAAGAGGGGAGAAGGGAGAGGGAAAACCCCGCAACTATCGGCGCCACTGATGGCTTCGGAAAATCTTTTGGTCGCAAAGCAGCCAAGCAGCAAAGACGCGAAGTGAACAAGAGTGAGGGGCGAAGGGTGGCTCTGATCAACCCCCAAACCTTCAGCGGGGAGTGGGGGTGGCTGCTGGCGAGGAAGGGCTCGCGGGCCGCGGCGCGGTATTGCAGCTGCCCGATCAGCCCGGAACGCTTATCGACCGCAGAAGAGTATCAGGCGGCACCGAGGCAATTCTGACCTGCACCCGGGCTCCGAGGAGATCAGCCCATCGACGCTGTCGTCACGAGCCCTTCCTCGCCAGCAGCTGCCGCCGCTCGCCGCACACCCACCACTCTCGTCAGCATTCGCGCACAAACGCGCAGGTTATAGAATGCGGTATTGACATCGCGCGCCGCTGTTTCGCCCTTCGATGCTTGCCGCCACGCTGGTTCTTGTTGCCCTCCTGCTGATCTGCGGCGCCGCCCTGCTGTGGCTGGGCGGGCGGCTGCAGCCGGACGGTGACCGCATGGTCGAGGAGATCAATGCGCTGTTGCCGCAGACCCAGTGCGCGCAGTGCGGCTACCCCGGCTGCCGCCCTTACGCGCAGGCGATTGCTGCCGGCGAGGCGCAGATCAACCTGTGCCCACCGGGCGGAGAGGCCATGATCCAGGCCCTGGCCGATCGACTGGGCACCGAGGCCCTGCCGCTGGATGCCAGCCGCGGCCAGCATCAACCCGCGGTGGTTGCCCTGATCGACGAAGACCGCTGCATTGGCTGCACCCTGTGCATCCAGGCCTGCCCGGTCGATGCCATCGTCGGCGCCGCGCGCCAGATGCATACCGTGATCGCGAGCGAATGCACCGGCTGCGAGCTGTGCCTGCCGCCCTGCCCGGTCGATTGCATCAGCCTGGAATCGCCGCCTCAGCCGTGGCGGGCGCCAGCACCGATCCCGCTAACGGTACGCGCCGCATGAGCAATCTGGCGATTGGCGATCGCCTGCACGGTTTCCCGGGTGGGCTCCAGTTACGCCATCACAAACAGATTGCCTGCAGCAGGCCGCTGACCGCCGCACCGCTGCCCGACACCCTCTACATCCCGCTCTCCACCCACCAGGCCGAGCCCGGCCGTCTGCTGGTCAGCCCTGGCGACCGGGTGCTGCGCGGGCAGGCGCTGAGCATCGCCGGCGATGACCGCCAGGTGGTTGCCCATGCCAGCAGCTCCGGGCGCATCGTCGGGCTAGTCGAATGGCCAGGGGCCTGGCCACCAGGGAGCAATCAAACCTGTCTGGCCCTGATCCCCGACGGCGAGGATCGGGCCGAAGCGCCGCAGCCGCTGCCGGGCTGGCAGGATCAGGATCGCGACAGCTTGATCGACCACCTTCGCGAACGCGGCCTGGTCGGCATGGGCGGCGCACTGTTTCCGACTGCGGCCAAGCTCAGGGGCGACTGGGGGCCGATTAACACCCTGATCATCAACGGCGCCGAATGCGAGCCCTGGATCGCCTGCGACGAAATGCTGATGCGCAACCGCCCGGATGCCGTGATCGAGGGGGCGCTGATCCTGGCCCGCGCCTGCGGCGCCGAGCAGGTGCTGATCGCCATCGAGGACCAGATGGGCGTTGTTGCCGAGTCCCTCGGCCAGGCCCTCAAGTCGTTCGCCTCGGCGGTCCGCCTGGCCAAGGTCAGCACGATCTATCCCGAAGGTGGCGAACGCCAGCTGATCCAGACCCTGACCGGCCTGGAGGTCCCCCACGACGGCCTGCCCCAGGATCTGGGCCTGCTCTGTCAGAACGTCGCCACGGCCGTGGCCGCGCGCGACGCCGTCATCGACGGCCTGGCCGTCACCGAGCGCATCGTCACCGTCACCGGGCCGGGCGTAGCCGCCCCCTGCAATCTGCTGGCCCGGATCGGCACGCCCTTCCATGTGCTGATCAGCGCCGCCGGCGGCTACCGCGACGAGGTCAGCCGCCTGATCCTGGGCGGCCCGATGTCGGGCATCGCCCTGACTCGCGACGATGTACCGGTGAGCAAGGGCAGCAACTGCCTGCTGGCGCTGACCACCGCCGAAACCGAACCGCGCCGACCCAGCCTGCCCTGCATCAACTGCGGTGCCTGCGTCAGCGCCTGCCCGGCCAGCCTGCTGCCGCAGCTGATCTACCGCAGCCTGGCCGGCCAGCAATTCGAACAGGCGAAAGACCTGAATCTGGCCGACTGCATCGAATGCGGCTGCTGTGCCCAGGTCTGCCCCAGCCAGATTCCGCTGGTCGACTGGTACAAGTACGGCAAGGGCGAACTGCGCGCCCGCGACCTCGACGCACGCCGCGCGGCGCTGGCCCGACGCCGCTTCGAAGCGCGCGAACAGCGCCAGGCGCACCAGCAGGCCGAGCGTGAGGCCCGGCGTCAGCGCCGGCGCGAGCGGCTGGAGCAAGCCGACCAGGCCCGCGACGAGATCCAGGCCGCGATCGAGCGCGCCCGGCAGCGCAAGTCGTGAGCGCGGTTCGCCAATTCGAAGTGGCCGGCGCCCCGCATCTGCCGCCCGCGGTCAGCGTTGGCGGGGTGATGCGCGACGTGCTGATCGCCCTGGTGCCCGCGATTCTGGCGCACTGGTGGTACTTCGGCTGGGGCATCGTCATCCAGTTGACTCTGGCGCTGGGCTTCGCGCTGGCCTTCGAGGCGGCGATGCTGAAGCTGCGCCAGCGTCCGCTCGGCCTGCACCTGGGCGACTGCAGCGCAGTGGTCACCGCCATGCTGTTCGCCCTGTGCCTGCCGCCGCTGGCACCCTGGTGGGTGGCGGCGACCGGCATGCTGTTCGCCATCGTCCTGAGCAAGCAGCTTTACGGCGGCCTGGGCTACAACCTGTTCAACCCGGCGATGGTCGGCTTTGCCGCCGTGATCGTCGCTTTCCCCACCGAATTCAGCCAATGGCTGGCGTCGCGGCCGCTGGCCACTGACAGCCTGTCCTTCGCCGCCACTCTGCAGGCGATCCTGACCGGCCAGCTGCCGGCGGCGCCGGTCTGGGACGCGATCAGCCAGGCCACGCCGCTGGACCAGCTGCGCAACGGCGTGCTGCAGGGCCTGACCGTCGCCGAGATTCGCCAGGACGCGGCCTTCGGCGACTTCGGCGGCCGCGGCTGGGAGTGGATCGCCAATGCCTATCTGCTCGGCGGGCTCTGGCTGATCTACCGAAAAGTCATCAGCTGGCACGTCCCGGTGGCGGTGCTGGCCGGCGTCGTTGTCCTGTCGACGCCAGTGTGGCTGATGGGGCCGGATATCCACCCATCCCCGCCGCAGCACATCTTTGCCGGCGCCCTGGTCATGGCCGCCTTCTTCATCGCCACCGACCCGGTCTCCGGCCCGGCCACCCTGCGCGGCAAGCTGCTGTTCGGCTTCGGCGTGGCCGCCCTGACCCTGGCGATCCGCCGCTGGGGCGCCTATCCCGACGGGGTAGCCTTCGCCATCCTGCTGATGAACATGCTGGTGCCGCTGATCGACCGCTACACCCGCCCCCGCAGCTACGGGCACCGCCGATGACCCCGGGCAAACCCAGGCTTCGCGCCATAGCCAGCATGGTCCTGCTGGCCGCAGTGGCTGGCCTGGCCTTATCCGGCATCGACCGGATGACCCGCGAGCGCATCGAGACCGAGCAGCAGCGCCGGGCAATGAGCGCGCTGACCGAGCTGCTGCCGGTCGGCAGCTTCGACAACGACCTGATCGAGGATCGGGTGAAGCTGAGCGCAGACGGTCTGGCAGACCCGGTCACGGTCTTTCGCGCCCGCCTCGCCGAGCAGCCGACGGCGGCGGTTCTGGACTTCACCACCCGGCGCGGCTACAGCGGCCCGATTCGCCTGCTGCTGGCCGTCACGGTCAGCGGGGACATCATCGGCGCCCAGGTTATCGAGCACCGCGAAACCCCCGGGCTGGGCGACAAGATCGAACGGCGCCGCAGCCCCTGGATCGAACAGTTCAGCGGCCGCGGCCCGGACGATCCGCCACCAGAACGCTGGACCCTGAAGAGTCGCGGCGGCGACTTCGACGGCATCAGCAGCGCCACCGTCACGGCCGCCGCGGTCACCGACGCCATAGGCCTCGCGCTGGCGGCCTATCTACGGGAGCGCGAACGCATCTGGAACGCAGCCGGCTACAATCCGCAGCCATGACGCCTCGCAGCCGATCAGTGCCACCATGAGACCGTCGCCGACACCGCGCCAGATCTGGCAGCAGGGCCTCTGGAACGCGAACCCCGGCCTGGTCCAGCTGCTGGGCCTGTGCCCGCTGCTGGCCGTGACCAACACCGCCATCAACGGCTTGGGCCTGGCCCTGGCCACCCTGTTCGTGCTGGTGATAAGCAACACCGCCGTCTCGCTGCTGCGCAGGCAGCTCAAGCCGGAGATCCGCATCCCGGCCTTCGTGCTGATAATCGCCAGCTTGGTGACCATGGTCGACCTGTCGCTGCAAGCCTGGCTGCCAGGCTTGAGCGCCACGCTCGGCATCTTCGTGCCGCTGATCGTCACCAACTGCACGATCCTGGCCCGGGCCGAAGCCTTCGCCTCGCGCCAGCCGCTTGCGCCCGCCGTGCATGACGGCCTGGCCCAGGGCGTTGGCTTCGGCCTGGTGCTGATCAGCTTAGGAAGCCTGCGCGAGCTGGTCGGCCAGGGCACGCTGATGGCCGACGCTGATCTGCTGCTCGGCCCGTGGGGCGCAGGCCTGACCCTGCAGGTACTGCCCAAAGGCTGGGGCCTGCTGCTGGCGATGCTGCCACCCGGCGCCTTCATCGCATTGGGGCTTTTGGTCGCCCTGCGTCAGCGCCTGATCCTGAAGCCAGCAGCTCAGCCGGCTCTAGCCTCCAAGCCAGAGTCGGCACCGGCATGAACGCGAAGCAGCGGACCGAGTTCTTCGAACGCCTGGCAGCGATCAACCCGGCGCCGAAAACCGAACTCAACTACTCGACCCCCTTCGAACTGCTGGTCGCCGTCACCCTGTCCGCGCAGGCCACGGATGTCGGCGTCAACAAGGCCACCGCCAGACTATTCCCGGTGGCCAATACCCCTGAAGCGATCCTGGCCCTGGGCGAGGACGGCCTCAAGCACTACATCAAGACCATCGGCCTGTTCAACAGCAAGGCGAAGAACGTCATCGCCGCCTGCCGCCAGCTGATCGAACTTCACGGCAGCGAAGTCCCGCAGGATCGGGCCGCACTGGAAGCCCTGCCCGGCGTCGGCCGCAAGACCGCCAATGTGGTCCTCAACACCGCCTTCGGCCAGCCCACCATGGCCGTCGACACCCACATCTTCCGGGTCGCCAATCGCACTGGCCTGGGCCCCGGCAAGACCCCGCTGGCGGTGGAAAAGGCCCTGCTCAAGCGCGTACCGCCGCAGTTCCTGCGTGACGCCCACCACTGGCTGATCCTGCACGGCCGCTATACCTGCAAGGCGCGGGCGCCGAAATGCGACGAGTGCCCGGTGCTGGATCTGTGTAGATGGAATGGGAAGAGGGGAAGACGGGAGAAGGGAGAGGGTAAGTTCGATCCGGGTTGACGGTCGGGTCCGGCACACTTGCTTGGCGCCGATCTGCGCACGGCCTGCGGCCATAAGCCTCGATCCAGCGGCCCGGTTTCAGTCGCGCGCGGAATAGGGGATACCTTCGATGGTAAAGCCGGCGTCTTCGAGCAGGCGCAGCAGGCCGTGTTCGCCCGGCAGATGCAGGGCGCCGACGGCGATCAGCAGGCCGCCAGCCTCCAGGTAGGGCATGGCCCGCTCCAGCATGACCTGATTGCGCTCCACCAGGCCGACCTGATGAAAGTGCTCGATGATTGCCGGATCAAGCACCGACAGCTGCTCGGCCGACAGCTGCTCCAGCGCCTCGAGATCGCCGCTCAGATAGGTGCGGATCAAGCGGTCAAAAACCGCCGGCATGGCGGCGTGCTCGGCCACAGCCTGCTCGATCAGCTGGATCTGCGCGTCCTCTTCCAGACCCTGCAGAAAGGCCAACTGCTCTTCCAGCGTCTCCAGCGCCATCACCGGTCGGCCCTGGCCGGCGAAGCGAAACGACAAGGCCAGATCCATGAACAGGCCCGTCTCTGGAGGCGGTAGCGACAGGGTCATGGCCACTGCCCAGGGCCGCATTCGCGCCAGCGCCGGCTCGCCGACACCGTAGTGTTCGTCGATCAGCTTCACCACTTGCGTATAGAGCTCCGCGGGCAGCAGCTCGCGCAGCCTCGGCTCCCGGAAATGCATGGCCTGGTTCAGCGTCTCCAGCATGCTGCTGTCAGGCACCAGTTCCAGCGCCATGCGTTCGGCTGCGGCCAGCACCTCGAGCAGCTCGGGCGGAAAGTCGAGCAGACGTGGATCTTCGCTGTGCACCGTTCCCAGGACCCAGTTGACCCGCTCGTCTGCGCTGGTCACGCTCCAGAGCACCTGGCCGAAAGCCGGTGGTGCAGCGACCAGCAACAGCAGCGCCGCGACAGCGGCGATCAGCTGCGACCGGACGGGGTTATCCGTTGACTGTCGCCGTTCCACGCTATGCACTCCCAGGCAGTATGATGATCCCATGAGAACTGTAGCACTCACGGCGTCATCGAACCGATGATGCCCATTGCCCAACGCTTTCGCGGCTTTCTGCCCGTGGTAGTCGACGTTGAAACCGGCGGTTTCAACGCCGCCACCGATGCGCTGCTGGAGCTGGCGCTGTGCATCATTGACATGGACGACGACGGATGGCTTCATCCTGACCCGGTGATGATCCGGCACATCAAGCCGTTTCAAGGCGCGAACATCGAGCAGGCGGCACTGGAATTCAACGGCATCCGGCCCGACCACCCGCTGCGACCATCGGTCAGCGAAGAGCACGCCTTGCGCGACCTGTTTCAGCCCGTTCGGCAACGCCTGCGCGACACCGGCTGCAAGCGCGCCGTACTGGTCGGCCACAATGCGCATTTTGATCTCGGTTTCCTGAACGCGGTGATTGCCCGGGTGGGATACAAGCGCAATCCGTTCCACCCCTTCAGCTGCTTCGACACCGCCACCTTGGGCGGTCTGGCTTACGGCCAGACCGTGCTGGCACGGGCCATCGACGCGGCCGGTCTGGAATGGGACAGTAGCCGGGCCCATTCAGCAGCCTACGACACCGAGCGCACCGCCTCGCTGTTCTGCAACATCGTCAACCGCTGGCGCCACCTGGAAGACCTGGAAGAAGGCAACCCGGGCCGGCGCCCCATGACTTGAACCCATCCCGCCGACATCCATATATAGACGAGCAAGTCGGGTCTTGATCGAGCAACTGCAACCTTCATTCACAGCCTCCAAGGAGAGCGACATGTCTTTCAGCCTTCCGGAACTGCCCTACGCCAAGAACGCCCTGGAACCCCATATCTCGGCCGAGACCCTGGAGTACCACTACGGCAAACATCACCAGACCTATGTGGACAAGCTCAACGGCCTGATCGACGGCACCGAGCTGGCCGGCAAGTCGCTGGAAGAGGTCGTTCGGGCCTCCAGCGGCGGGGTCTTCAACAACGCCGCCCAGGTCTGGAACCACAGCTTCTACTGGCACTGCCTGAGCCCCAACGGCGGCGGCGAACCCAGCGGCCGTCTCGCTGAGCTGATCAGCCGGGATTTCGGCAGTTTTGCCGAGTTCAAGAAGCAGTTCACCGACACCGCCATCAACACCTTTGGCTCCGGCTGGGCCTGGCTGGTCCAGAATCCGGACGGCAAGTTGGCCCTGGTCTCGACGTCCAACGCCCAGACTCCATTGACCAGCGAGGCCAAGCCGCTGCTGACCTGTGATGTCTGGGAGCATGCCTACTATGTCGACTACCGGAATGCCCGGCCGAAATACGTCGAGGCCTTCTGGAACCTGGTCAACTGGTCCTTCGTCGAGTCGCAGCTGAAGGGCTGATTAGCCTTACCGTCGTCCATCGTCGCCGGAATCCGCGCATGTCGCATCTGTTCAACACCTATGCCCGGATGCCGGTGACGATGGTCCGCGGCGAAGGCGCCTGGCTCCATGATGACCAGGGCCGCCAGTATCTGGACGCCCTGAGCGGGATCGCCGTCTGCAGCCTGGGGCACGCCCATCCGCGGCTTGCCGAGGCCATCGCCGATCAGGCCGCAACCCTGCTGCACACGGCCAACATCGTCCACATCCCCCAGCAGGAGGCGCTGGCCAACGCCCTGTGCCGCATCAGCGGCCTGGACCGGGCCTTCATCGCCAATTCCGGCACGGAAGCGATCGAGTGCGCGCTCAAGCTGGCGCGCCGCTATGCGCACGAGCGCGGCATCGAGCGGCCCGAAGTACTGGTGATGTCGGAAAGCTTTCATGGCCGCACCATGGCCGCGCTCAGCGCCTCCGGCAACACCGCCATCCAGGCCGGTTTCGGCCCGCTGATGGAGGGCTATGTCCGCGTGCCTTACGGCGACCTGGCAGCGGCCGAGCAGGCCCTCGCCGAACACACCGACATCGTCGCCGTGCTGCTCGAGCCGATCCAGGGCGAAGGCGGCGTGCGGCTGCCGCCGGCCGGCTACCTGATGGGCCTGCGTCAGGCCTGCGATCGGCACCAGGCGCTGCTGATTCTCGACGAGATCCAGACCGGCATGGCCCGCACCGGGCGCTGGTTCGCCTTCCAGCATGAACAGGGCCTGCTGCCCGACGTGCTGACGGTGGCCAAGGCGCTCGGCAACGGCATCCCGATCGGCGCCTGCCTGGCCCGGGCCGAGGTGGCCGACCTGCTCACACCCGGCTCGCACGGCACCACCTTCGGCGGCAATCCGCTGGCCTGCCGCGTCGGTCTGGAGGTGATCGCGATCATGGAGGCCGAGGCCATTCCGGCGCAGGCCGCCCGCGCCGGCAAGGCCTTGCTGGACGCGCTTCAAGAAGGTCTGGACGGCTGCCCGGGCGTGATCGAGGTGCGCGGACGCGGCTTGATGATCGGTATCGAGCTGGCAGAGAACGTGCCCGAGCTCAAGGACCGGGCCATGACCGAAGGCCTGATCATCAACGTCACCCGCGGCAACACCATCCGGCTGCTGCCGCCACTGATCATCGACCAGGCCCAGATCGCGCGGATTGCCGAGGTCGTCACCGCGATCGTCCGCGAGCGTTTCCCGGGATGACCCTGCACGTCGACGACATCCATCTGGGTTACGGCGATCTGCCGGTCATCAAGGGGCTGAGCTTCGAGCTGGCCGAGGGTGAAATCGGCTGCCTGCTCGGCGCGTCCGGCTGCGGCAAGACCACCGCGCTGCGCGCCATCGCCGGTTTCGAGCCGGTGCGCCAGGGCCGGATCGTGGTCGGCGGACAGCTGCTCAGCAGCCCGCAGCGCCAGGTGCCGCCCGAACGCCGCTCCGTCGGCATGGTGTTTCAGGACCATGCCCTGTTTCCCCATCTGAGCGTGGCCGCCAACATCGCCTTCGGCCTGCGCCGCCTGACGCGCGCGGATCGCCAGCGCCGAGTCGACGAATTGCTGGAGTTGACCGGCCTGATCGGCCTCGATCAGCGCTTTCCGCATGAGCTCTCCGGCGGGCAACAGCAGCGCGTCGCCCTGGCCCGCGCGCTGGCGCCGGAGCCGGATGTGCTACTGATGGACGAGCCCTTCTCCAATCTCGATACGCGCCTGCGCCGACGCATGGGCGAAGAGATTCGCGGCATGCTGAAGGCGCGCGGCACCACCACCCTGCTGGTCACCCACGACCAGCAGGAAGCCTTCGCCCTGGCCGACCGCGTCGGCCTGCTCAAGGATGGGCGCATGCTGCAGTGGGACTCGCCCTACCAGCTGTACCATCGCCCGAACTCGCGCTACGTCGCCGCGTTCACCGGGCGCGGCAGCTATCTGATGGCGAGGATCACCAACGATCAGCGCTTGCGCCACGCGCTCGGCGAGTCACCGCTGCCGGCCGAGCGGCCGAGAGGCGACGAACTGGCGCTGTTGATTCGGCCGGACGACATTCGGCCGCGGGCCGACGGCACGCCGGTGCAGGTGGTCGCGCGCCAGTTCCAGGGGGCGGAGATCCTCTACCGGCTCAGGCTGGACAGCGGCGAGGAGATTACTGCGCTGTTTCCCAGCCACGACGATTTTGCGGTCGATGCAATGATCGGCGTCGAGCTCGACGCTCATCACCTGGTGCTGTTTCCGGCAGATCAGGCAGCTGGCGCCAGTCCGGCCGGCAGTCTGGCCAGCAGCGAGCCGAAGCGCGCCGGCAGTAGCGCTCTCAGCTGAGCGACGCGCTCGGCCAGCTCCTCGCGAGTATCAGCGATCAGCGTTGCATGGCCCAGTTTGCGGCCAGGGCGCGGCGCCTTGCCGTAGTCGTGCCAGCGCAGGCCGGGAACGGCCAGCAGCTGAGTCGGCTCCGGCAACTCACCCACCCAGTTGAGCATCAGCACCGGACCCCGCAGCGCGGTATCGCCCAGCGGCCAGTCGCAAACCGCCCGCAGATGATTTTCAAACTGCGAGGTCACCGCGCCCTCGATGGTCCAGTGGGCCGAATTGTGTACCCGCGGGGCAAACTCATTGGCCAGCAGGCCATCCTGGGTGGCGAACAGCTCCAGGGTCAGACAGCCGACGTAATCAAGGGCTTCCAGTAGTCGACTGACCAGCTCCCGGGCCTGGTGCTCCAGGCTATCCGGCACCGCAGAGGGCGCTAGCGCCAGCGCCAGAATGCCCCCGTCATGCAGGGTCCAGCTCAAGGGATAGTGGCGGATTTCGCCAGCTGCGCTGCGCACCGCGCTGATTGCGCACTCATGCTGGAACGGCACCCAGGATTCGAGCAGCAGCGGCTGATCGCCGAGCTGCCGCCAGGCCAGCTCCATGTCCTCCGTCGTACGCAGCACGAATTGGCCCTTGCCATCGTAGCCCATGCGGCGGGTTTTGAGCACGGCCGGCAGGCCCAGTTCGGCCACAGCCGCCTGCAGTTCCGACCGGCTGGACACGGCGGCAAAGCCCGGCACCGGAATCCCCAGCTCGGTCAGCAGGCGCTTCTCGACCAGACGATCCTGGGCGCTGGCGAAGGCCTGCGGGCCAGGCCGGACCGGCCGCACCGCGGCCAGCGCTTCGAGCACCTCGGCCGGCACGTTTTCGAAATCGCAGGTCAGGCGATCGCAGGCCAGCAGCGCATCCTGTTCCACCGCAGACGGCCAATCGCTGACGATCAACTCGCCATAGCGGCGCGCACAGGCCTCGGGAGACGGGTCGAGAAAGACGAACTCGAGCCCCAGCGGCACACCCGCCGCGCCCAGCATCCTGGCCAGCTGGCCGCCGCCCAACACGCCGACCTTCAAGCCACTGGTCATGCCAGACCCGGCACATCGTTGGCCAGCACGCGTTCCGTCTGTGCCCGGCGCCATGCCAGGTAGCGCTGCTGCAAGGCCGCATCGCGGGTGGCGAGGATAGCCACGGCCAGCAGGGCGGCGTTGACCGCACCGGCCTTGCCGATCGCCAGGGTGCCGACCGGAATGCCAGCCGGCATCTGGACGATCGACAGCAGCGAGTCCATGCCGCTGAGCGCGCGCGACTTGACCGGCACACCGAGCACCGGCAGCGGCGTCTTGGCGGCGACCATGCCCGGCAGATGAGCCGCGCCGCCGGCGCCGGCGATGACCAGCTGCAGACCGCGCCCGGCCGCCGTTTCGGCGTACTCGAACAGTCGATCGGGCGTGCGGTGGGCCGAAACCACGCGGGTCTCGAACGGCACGTCCAGCACCTCCAGGGTTTCGGCCGCGTGGCGCATGGTGTCCCAGTCGCTCTGCGACCCCATGATGATGCCGACCAGGGGCGTCTGATTCATGCCACCTCTCCGTACGGGAAAGGGCGGGAATGGTAGCAGGGAAGCCCGCCGGGAACAATTTGACCGGCCCGACCAGAGGCACCCGAATGCGCTGCGACCCAGGTCAAATGCGCTAGAATCGGCACTATGACGATACCCGACCATTTGCTTGACATCCTCTGCTGCCCGGTCAGCCACGAGCCGCTGCTGCCGCTGTCGCGCGACCGGCTCAAACGCATCAACCAGGCCATCGACGCCGGCGAACTGCTGTACGTGGACCATGAGCGGGTCGACAAGCCGCTGCAGGCCGCCCTGATCACGCGCGATCACAAGGTGATCTACGCCATCGAGGACGGCATTCCAGTGCTGTTGCCCGAGCGCGGCATCGGCACGACCCAGCTGCCGGAAGGCGCTTGAAACCCTCCACTACTGCCGTAGCCGCGGAAGTTCGCGCCGCGCTGGATGAGGACCTGGGCTCCGGCGATGTCAGTGCCGCCCTCATCGATCCCGGCCAACGCGCGACAGCGCGCCTGATCACTCGTTCGGACGGCGTGCTGGCCGGCAGCGACTGGACTCAAGCCGCCTTTACTCTGCTGGATCCGTCGGCGCAAGTCCGATGGCATGCAGCGGACGGCGAGCGCGTCGCCAGCGGCGACCTGCTCTGCCAGATCGAGGCGCAGGCGCGGGCCATTTTGAGCGCCGAGCGAACGGCTTTGAACTTTCTGCAATTGCTGTCCGGCGTAGCCACGCGTACGGCCACTTACGTCGAAGCCGTGGCCGGGACCGGCGCCCGGATTCTCGACACCCGCAAGACCTTGCCCGGGCTGCGAGCCGCCGAGAAGTACGCTGTACGGGTTGGCGGCGGCCACAATCACCGCCTCGGTCTGCACGACATGGTCATGCTCAAGGAAAACCATATCGCCGCAGCAGGCAGCATTGCGTTCGCGGTTGCTCGGGCCCGAGCGCTGTGGCCTGGCCTGACTGTAGAGGTCGAGACGGAGCGGCTTGATCAGCTTGAGGAGGCGCTGGCCGCTGGCGCCGATCGCATCATGCTCGACAACTTCACTCTCGACCAACTCACCGAGGCCGTGGCCCTGACCCAGGGCCGGGCCGTGCTCGAGGCCTCGGGCGGCATCGATCTGGGCACGATTCGTGCCGTGGCCGAAACCGGGGTCGACGACATCTCGGTGGGCGAACTGACCAAGCGCATCGACCCGATCGACCTGTCGCTGCGGATTCAGACCTGATTCCGGCGGTCGGATCGCCGGTCAGACGGCTTCGATATTCTCCCGCAGCCAGCGCGCCCGTTCCCGAATCGCCTGCTGACGCTCGGCACTCAGTCGATCCACGTTGCGATACATCATCGTCATCCGTGGATTGGCCTCGAAGCGCTCGCGATGGCGAATCAGGAAATCCCAGTACAGGGCATTGAACGGGCAGGCGCGATCGCCGACTACCTCCTTGACCTGATAAGGGCATTTCGCGCAATGGTCGCCCATGCGATCGATGTATTTGCCGCTCGCCGCGTAGGGTTTGGAGGCGAGCAGGCCGCCGTCGGCGTGCATCACCATGCCCAGGGTGTTGGGCAGCTCGACCCAGTCATAAGCGTCGGCGTAAACCGCCAGATACCAGTCGCAGATCTGCTTTGGAATCACCCCCAGCAGCAGCGCGAAATTGCCAGTGACCATCAGGCGCTGGATGTGGTGGGCGTAGGCATGACGGCGGGTTGAGTCGATCGCTTTGCCCAGGCAGCGCATCCGGGTTTTGCCGGTCCAGTACCACTCCGGCAGCGGCGTATCGTTGCCGAGTGCGTTGCGCTCGGCGTAGGCAGGCATCTCGCGCCAATAGATCCCGCGCACATACTCGCGCCAGCCGATGATCTGGCGAATGAAGCCTTCGACGGCATTCAGCGGCGCAGTACCCTGACGCCAGGCCGCTTCCGCCGCCGTGCACACTTCGGCGACATCCAGCAAGCCCAGATTCAGGGCCGCCGACAAGCGACTGTGGAACAGGAAGTCCTCGTCATCGGACAAGGCGTCCTGAAAGTCGCCGAAGTACGGCAGTGCGCGGCGGATGAAGTGGGCCAGGGCCTGGCGCGCCTGGGCGCGGGTCACCGGCCAGTCGAAACCGTCCAACTCACCGAAGCCATCAAACTGTTGATCGACCAGCGCGAGGACCTCCTCGGTCATCGGATCGGGCTGAAAACGCATCGGATCAACGGCCGGCGGCTGGCCACGCCAGGGCTTGCGATTGCTGGCATCGAAGTTCCAGGCACCGCCCGCAGGCTGATCTCCGTCCATGAGATACCCGGTCTTGCGGCGCATTTCGCGGTAGAAGTACTCCATGCGCAGCTGGCGCCTGCCACGGGCCCAACGATCAAACTCATCAAGCTCGCAGATGAAGCGACGGTCAGGCAGCAGGGTCACCGGGATACCCAGCTCACTCTGCCAGGGTCGAATTTCTTCAAGGACCCGCCATTCGCCGGGCCAGGCGACCAGGATTTCCTCGATATCGCCATCCTCGCACTGGGCCCGCACCAGCGCGCTGAAACTGTCGATCTGGCCATCGGGATCGAAGGCGTGGTAGCAGACCGTCCAGCCGTCAGCCCGCAGCGCCTCGGCGTGGTGACGCATGGCGGCAAAGATCAGCGCGATTTTCTGTCGATGATGCCAGACGTAGTCTGCTTCGACCGCCAGTTCGCCCATCACCAGGCGGTCGTGCCGACGATCCAGCTGATCGAGTACGGCATGGTTCAGATTGAGCTGGTCGCCGAGTATCAGTCCCAGTCGCGCCATTCGGCAGCACTCACGAAATCAGCAGCCGGCAGGCTACCACCGCGGACGCCAACAGACTGTGCAACCGTCCAACATATTTGACTCCAGTCAATATCCCCGGAAAAGCCCGGGCGTAGAATTCGCAGCGCTTGCTCACCCATAATTATCTGTCACGGAGAAACGACATGATCCGCAGCATCACGACCCTGGCCGTTGCCGGGCTGCTTTCCGCCAATGCGATGGCCCAAGCCCAGGGCGACTGGATTTTCCGCGCCGGCCTCGGACTGGTCAGCCCCGACGTATCCAGCAGCAACCTGGTCTTCCAGGGCATCGAGCTGGACAACTACCAGATTGACGTCAACAGCAATCTGCGCCCGGTGTTCAACTTCACCTACATGGCGACCAATAACCTGGGCATCGAACTGCTGGCAGCGTGGCCGTTCAAGCATGACATCAAGGGCGACGGCGCGCTGCAAGGTCTGGGCAAACTGGGCGACACCCGTCACCTGCCGCCGGTGTTGAGCCTGCAATACCACTTCGTTCCAGCAGGCAGCTTCCGCCCTTATGCCGGCCTGGGGCTGAACTACACCTATTTTTTCAAGGAGAGCGCTTCCGACACCCTGCACCAGGGCATCATCGGCACCGCCAATGCCGCCCTGGGGACCCAGTATGCTGGCGGCTCCACCCGCCTGAGCATCAATGACTCCTTTGGTGTGGCGCTCCAGCTCGGCGCCGACATTCAGTTGACCAACCGGATATTTCTGAACCTCGACCTGCGCTGGATCGATATCGAAGCGGATGCTCGCATCCGCACCAGTACCATCGACGCTGGCGGCAACCCGGTCGTCCTCGACAGCCGCATCAAGGCCGATCTGGACCCCTGGGTATTCTCGACCACCCTGGGCTTCAGCTTCTGAGTGCCAGGCAACAGCGCCGAGGCCATGCCGTCAAGCCGTCATGGCCTTTTTTCTCGCCGGCACTGGTCGGCCCCTTCCGTATACACTGACGCCCTCGTTTGCACAGCCGTGAGCCATGATGGGGCCTGCAACCCGCTACCTCGACATCGACGACGCCTTTCCGCTCTACCGCGGCGGCAAGCTGCCCGGCATCCGTCTGGCCTGGGAAAGCTGGGGCGAACTCAACGACGATCGTTCCAACGCCGTCCTGATTTTCACCGGGCTGTCGCCCGGCGCCCATGCCGCCTCCAGCGCCCGCGACCCGGAACCCGGTTGGTGGGAAGGCATGATCGGACCTGGCCGACCGATCGATACCAGCCGGCTGTTCGTCCTATGCGTCAATTCGCTGGGCTCCTGCATGGGCTCTACCGGGCCCGCCAGCATCGACCCGGCCACCGGCAAACCCTGGCGGCTGAGTTTTCCTGACCTGGCCATTGAGGACATCGCGCGCGCCACCCGCCATGTCGTCGACCACCTGGGCATCGAACAGCTGCATGCTGTGATCGGGCCGTCCATGGGCGGCCTGACAGCAATGGCCTGGCTGAAGCTGTTCCCCCGGAAGACCCGCCGGGTGGCGCTGATTTCCACGGCCTGCTCAGCGACCCCGTTTGCCATCGCGATCCGCTCCCTGCAGCGCGAAGCGATCGTCACCGACCGCAACTTCCGGAGCGGCGCCTACACCGATGACGACTGGCCTGAAGTTGGTATGCGCCTGGCCCGCAAGCTCGGCATGATCACCTACCGCTCTGGGCTGGAGTGGCAGCAGCGCTTCGGGCGTCGCCGTCAGGACTATTTCCCGGCTACTTTGTTCGGCATGCGCTTCGAGGTCGAGTCCTATCTGGAGACCCACGCCCGCAAATTCGTCGGCCAGTTCGACCCCTGCTGCTACCTCTACCTGTCGCGGGCCATGGACCTGTTCGACGCCTGCGACAGCGACGACGATGTCCGCGCCCTGTTTGCGCGTAGCTTCGACGGCCACGCGCTGGTCATCGGTGTCGAAACCGACATTCTGTTCCCGCTGCATCAGCAGCAGGAACTGGCCCGCGCCCTGGAGGCCAACGGCGCGGAGGTCAGCTATCACGCCCTGCCCTCGGTGCAGGGGCACGATGCCTTTCTGGTAGACTTGGAACGATTCGGTCCACCAATTTCGGAGTGGTTGTCATGAGCCTCGATTTCCCCGGCAAGGCGCTGATGCTGGCCCGAGTACGGGAGGCCATCAGCGGCGATTGCCCGCATGCCATCACCGATTGTCTGCGCCAGACGCTGTGTGAGCTGATGCAGGACGAGCGCGTCCAATTGCCCGCAGCCGTACTGGATCACCATCCGGATCACTATTGCCGACGCCTGCTGCACCAGGACGGGGAGCTGGGCTATACCATCATGGCCATGACCTGGGGGCCCGGCCAGTCGACCCCGATTCATGACCACGCCGGCATGTGGTGCGTGGAAGCGGTATGGCACGGCCAGATCGAGGTCGTGCAGTACGAGCTGACGGCCCAGCAGGAATCACGCTACTGTCTGGAGCGCCGCACCACCATGCGCACCGGCGTTGGCAGCGCTGGCAGCCTGATCCCGCCTCACGAATACCACACCATCGCCAACCCCGACCGCCAGCGCCCGGCCGTGACCATTCACATCTACGCGGGTGAGATGGACCACTGCAGCGTCTTTGCACCGCTGGGGGAGAACTGGTATCAGCGCCAGGACCGCAGCCTGAGCCTGGACGCGGCTTGAAGCGACGCCGCCCTTTACAGCAGCGGCGCCAGCACCGACAATACGGCCCCTCCCTGCCGGGGTGGCGGAACTGGTAGACGCGCCGGACTCAAAATCCGGTTCCAGTGATGGAGTGAGGGTTCGATTCCCTCCCCCGGCACCAATCGAACAGTAAGTTTTCCGCAGCGGGCGCCCGTCACCTGGTAGGGCGCTTCACCGCCCCGACCCCCGCGGACAGATTCCTGCGCAACGATCATGCGAGTTCATGAGCTGTCCCGGCCAGCAGCGGGCGATTGCCCGGTTTGCCGGGCAATCCTCATGATCTCAGTCGCGACGACGTTGGCCTTCGCGCCCGCCCGTCCGGGCGCCAACATCTCGACCGGCTGCCGCAGGTGACCGGTTGCCCGGCGGGGTGGCCTGGCGTTGGGGGGGGGGCGGGGGGGCCCCCCCCCGGGGGGGGGCCGGGGGGGGGCGGGGCCCCGGGGGGCGGGGGGGGGGGGGGGCCCGCGGGGGGGGGGGGGGGGGGCGGCGGGGCGG
>JBJHCC010000002.1:0-224599 GCA_050485825.1 Gammaproteobacteria bacterium | reverse complement strand
CTTTCATACCCTGAACCGAAGACATTGACACCGGAGAACAAAAATCGGAGAAAGTAGTTGACAGGTCAATCCATATCAGGAGCCTGCGCGGCAGAAGCCGTCCGGGCTGCAACGGCGCCCTCGCCATTGAGTGCGCCTGTCGTCGAGCTTGCATAGGTCCACTATGCGCGCTCTCCGATAGACACAGTCAATGGCGATGGCATCCGTTTCGCCTCGAACGTTTCTGCCGCGCAGGCTCCTAGCGGCCGCCAGCCAGCTGAATGGCTGACTCTGCCAGGAACCAGCCCAGGGCTGCTCCGGCGACCACGTCGCTGGGATAGTGCAGGCCGAGCACCACGCGTGAGACGGCAACCAGCAGCATGAAGGGGATCAGTACGGGTGCCAGCAGCGGAAAGTAGGCCAGGGCAATGGTGGTGAACAGAACGGCGTGGAGGGTGTGGCCGGAGGGAAAGCTGTAGCGGTCCAGCGGCGGTGTGCCGCAGCGGATACCGAGACTGCTGACGAAGGGACGTTCACGCAGCAGGCGGGTTTTCAGGAATTTGTACAGCAGCAGGCCGCTGAGGCCGGCCCCGGCCATCAGCACGCTGACCTGGAGCCCGGCCTGGCCGTGCATCAGCGGCAGCGCCAGCATCAGGCAGTACCAGAACACGCCGTCGCCGAGTCGACTGATCGCGGCGAAGCCGAGTCGAACGCCTTCGCTGTGGCTCAATCGATTGCAGCGAATGCACAGACCGGTCTCCAGCGCGTCCATCCGCGCCAGGGTCGTGACCAAGCTTGATTTCAGGGCCTTCATGCCCGCTCAGGCTAGGCAGGGCGGACGACAATGCGATGGCTGGCGGCTGAAGTTTTGGTGACAGCCCGACGGCGCTGATCAATCCTCTCCGCGATAAATGCAGCCGGATGTGCAGGTTTCGCGAATGACAATGGCCGACAGCATCGGCAGGCTCGGCTGCAAACGCTGCCAGATCCAGCGCGCCAGATTCTCGCTGGTCGGGTTCTCCAGGCCAGGTATATCGTTGAGACAGAAGTGATCGAGCTGACGGTAGATCGGATCGAAG
This sequence comes from Gammaproteobacteria bacterium, assembly GCA_050485825.1. Lineage (GTDB taxonomy): Bacteria > Pseudomonadota > Gammaproteobacteria > Xanthomonadales > Wenzhouxiangellaceae > Wenzhouxiangella. The sequence goes on along the minus strand of JBJHCC010000002.1, from coordinate 223,541 downwards.
GCTGATTTGATGTCAGCGAAGTCCATCACCCAGCCGGCCGGCTCGACCAGCGGGCCAGTGACATGAACTTCGATCTGGAAGGAATGCCCATGCATCCGCCGGCATTTGTGGCCGTCAGGCACATGAGGCAGAAAGTGGGCGGCTTCGATCTGAAAGCGCTTGAACAGGTCCATCCCGCCATTGTAAACGCGAGGCTATCGATCAATGCTGATACAATCGCGAATCAGAACAAGATCGACGGCGCCTGGCCGTGTGCCGGCAAGCTAAAGATCGATCCACAGCACAACCGCTTTGCAGCACTGACGTCTAGCGAGGGAGTCGCCTATGTCGGACCTGGTCTTGCTGCTCGCGCTCAAACGGCGTTCGGGCGTTTTGGCCGGCGCCGTGGCAGCGCTGGGCCGCGCGTCACTGGGGTTCGTTTCGCAGCGCATCGAAGAGGGTGAGCATGGCCCCGTGCTGCGCTTGACCGCTCGTGGCGAAGTCACCGATCCCGACGCCCTGATCGCGCTGTTTACCGCCGTTGGCGGTGTCGCTGAGGTCGTCGACATCCTGGTCGACGGCGACTCCCTGCTGCATCTGCCGCCAGAACCCGAGCCGGTCGTGACACTGGCCGACGCGCCGCCCGTAGCGTCGGAGCCTGCGGATTCCTGGCCGAGCCCGCCGGCGCCTGAAGTGCGGCCGCCGATCGACGCCGACCCGGGCCTGACGGCGACGCGAGAACCCCATTCCCCGGGCATGGTCACTGATATCGTCGAAGCGCCGGCTCCCGGTTGGACTGAGGCCACCGCCAAGGCGGACCCGGGCGATTCAGCGCCGCCGCTGGTCGCCGTCGAGGCCTTGGCCGCCTGGCGGGTGTCGATGGCCGACGCCGAGGACGGCACCGCTTCTGCCGACGCCGAAGCAAGTGACAGGCTTGCTGAATCCGACAGCGAGCCCGATCAGGCGCCACTCGAGCCGAACGCCGTTGATACCGAGGACTCGGCTGCTGATCCGCCCGCCGCTGCGGCAGCCGGCGACGCGACCCGACGGCCGCGCCTGTCTCGCCTGCGGCGGCGGCGATTGCTCTGATCACCGGCCTGGCCTGTACTCAGATCGCCCGGTCTCGACTCGCCGGAACTGTTCGCACCCGCCACCCCGCCGTCTCTGTGATAACCGATAATGGCCGCATGAGCGATACCAACTACCGGGCGGTCTGGGACCGCCGATCCGCCGACGATACGGCCGCCCTGGAAGCGGTCGACAACTCCGGCAGCGAAACAGTGGCTCGGGCCACCGGCAAGCACACCGCCGACGCCGTGGCGACCGCCGTCGCCCTGACAGCCGAGGATTGCGTGCTCGAGCTGGGCTGCGGGGCGGCCCGGATCGGCCGCGAGCTGGTCGAGCGCTGTCGGCAGTGGATTGGCGTCGATATCTCGCCCAACATGATTCGCGTCGCCGAGCGTCGGCTCGCTGGCCACGACAACGCCCGGCTGGCCCTGTTGGAGCGGACCAGTCTTTCGGTGATTGATTCGAACAGCGTCGACAAGGCCTATTCGGTGGCCGTGCTGTGCCACATGGACAAGGAAGACCTGTTCCTGTATCTGCGCGAGCTGGCCCGGGTGCTCAAGCCCGGCGGCCTGGCCTACGTCGAAACCTGGAATCTGGCTGATCCGGTCGGCTGGCAGCGCTGGATGTACGAGGTCAACTACTGGGACCGCTCTGACCATGGCCAACGCAAGGACGTGGCCCGGAATCAGTTCTGCGTGGCGGAAGAATTCATGCTGTACGCTGAGCGCGCCGGCCTCGATGTGCTGGTGTGCTTCCGTGACTCGCCCTGGCTGCAGCTGATCGTCGGTCGCGGTCTTGATGCCGAAGCGCGCGCGCATCACCGCCTGCGGCTGGCCGGGCAGCGCGGCCAGATCGCCTACACGCCGCTGTTCGGCCAGCTGTTCCTGACCGCCTGCCGAGTGATCTACGGCGAGCAGCATCCAGTCGCGGCCCTCGCCGAGCTCGATGGCATGACCCAAACCCCCGAGGTCAAGCTCTATCGCGCCTACATTCAGGGCCTTTGGGAGCAGGACCCGGACCGCTACGGCCCGGCGCCGGGCTGAGCTCTGCCCTTGCGACCCGGGCCGCGATCATGACCATGCCTTCCGGTCCGATCCGGCTCGAACTGGCGCGGCGGTCGTTTCCGTTGAAGCGTCCGTTCCGGATTACCGGACATGTCTGGGAGGACCTCGACTTCGTGGTTTGCAGCCTGCATCGCAATGGCCAGCGCGGCCAGGGCGAGGCGACCGGCGTTTACTACCACGGCGAAACCGCGACCGGCCTGATAGCGCAGATCGAGGCCGTGCGCGACAGGATCGAAGCCGGCATCAGCCGTGAATCGCTGCAGGCGCTGCTGCCGGCGGGCGGCGCGCGCAACGCGGTCGACTGCGCCTTGTGGGCGCTGGAATCCCGCGAGCAGGGCCGGCCGGCCTGGCAGCTGGCCGGGCTGGCGCCGCCGCGGCCGCTGCTGACCACTTTCACTCTCGGTGCCGATCCGCCGGCGCTGATGGCCGAGCGCGCGGCGCAGGCCAGGCTCGCGCAGGCGCTCAAGCTCAAGCTGGTCGGCGACGGTCAGGACGCCGAGCGGGTGCGGGCGGTGCGCGCCGCCCGGCCCGAGGTCTGGCTGGGCGTGGATGCCAACCAGGCCTATGATCGCGCCGCCGTCGAGGCGCTGCTGCCGGTGCTGGTCGAACAGGACGTGCGCCTGCTGGAACAGCCCTGCCGGATCGGCGCGGAGGGGGAACTGCAGGGGCTGGCCTGCCCGATCCCGCTGGCCGCCGACGAGAGCGTGCAGACCGCCGATGATCTGGCTGCCCTGGTCGGGTTGTTCGACACGGTCAACATCAAGCTCGACAAGTGCGGCGGCCTGACCGAGGGCCTGCGCATGGCACGAGCCGCGCGTGCGCTGGGTTTCGAGGTCATGGTCGGCAATATGGTGGGCACTTCGCTGTCCTGCGCGCCCGCTTTTCTGCTCGGTCAACTTTGTCAGGTCGTCGATCTGGACGGCCCCTGGCACCTAGCCGCCGACATCGAGCCGGCGGTGCGCTACGTCGAGGGCCGGGTCGACTGCCCGCCGGGCCTCTGGGCTCACCCCGGTAACCGCGCATGAGCGCACTCGCGCTTCCCCAGCCCTATCTGCTGTTCATCGCCGATGTCGATGACCCCAGCTACGCCAAGACCGCGCTGGGCCTGCGCGACTGGGTGCCGGAGCAGTGCGTGGGCGAATGGTCGCTGCCCGGCAACGGCCTTCGCCTGGGCCTGCCGGTGCTTGATCCAGACAGCGCCCGCGCCCGCGGCGCCCGCTCGCTGGTGATCGGCGTGGCGTCAATCGGCGGCGCGATCCAGGGCGCCTGGATTCCGGCGCTTGAGCAGGCGCTGGCAGCCGGGCTGGATCTGATCAGCGGCCTGCATACGCCGCTGGCCAGCGTGCCCGAGCTGTTGGCGGCCGCGCAGCGCCATGGCCGGCGCCTGATCGATGTGCGCGTACCGCCGCCGGACTTGCCCGTGGCCAGCGGCCTGCCGCGGCCGGGCCAGCGCCTGCTCACCGTCGGCACGGACTGCGCGCTGGGCAAGAAGTACACCGCTCTGGCGCTGACCCGGGCTTTTCGCGCCCGCGGCCTGAGCGCCGACTTTCGCGCCACCGGCCAGACTGGCATTCTGATCGCCGGCCAGGGTCTGCCGATCGACGCGGTCAAGGCCGACTTTGTCGCCGGCGCCGCCGAGCAGCTTTCACCCGCGGCAGACCCGGCCCACTGGGACATCATCGAAGGCCAGGGCGCGCTGACCCATCCCGGCTATGCCGCGGTCTCGCTGGGGCTGTTGTCCGGCAGCCAGCCCGACCGGCTGGTGCTTTGCCATGCCCATGATCGACGGCATTTTTCCGGCTACGGCCCGGCCTTTCCGCTGCCGCCGATCGAGCAGGTGATCGCGCTGCACCTGGCCCATGCCCGCCTGCGCAAACCCCAGGCTCGCTTCGCCGGGATCAGCCTGAACACCGCGGGCTTGAGCGAAGCCGAGGCCGAAGCGGCGATGTCGGCACTGGAGCAGGCCCACGGCCTGCCCTGCGCCGACCCGCTGCGCGCCGGCGAGCGCTTCGAGCGCTTGGTCAGCGCCTGTCTGGACCCGTAGGATCCTGTCCTCAAGACCTTTTGGTCGCAAAGCAGCAAAGGTATGGCGGGTAGTACTTTTTTCGATCGGCATTTTTCGATTGCTGACTTTTTTGGCCAAGCGTCTTCCGGGAACAAGTCTCTGCTCTGTGCTTCTTGGCTGCTTTGCTGCTTGGCGACCGAAAACGTTTTGCCTTCTACTCCCGCAAACCGGAGGCACGGCTGCGCGAGTATCGACATGTTGATCATGCGGGTGTTGGCCATCATCGCTCTGGGGCTGTTCGTTGCGGGCTGCCAGCCCTTTTCGCAGCCTGAGTCGATGCTGGATGAATACAACCGGCGCCTGGCCCGGGTGCTGGATGTGGAGCTGGAACTTACGCCGGTACCGGCTGCGCCGAAGTTTCCGGGCAGCCGCGATCGGGTGCGCGAGATCGAGCCGATCAGCATCAGCATGCTCGATTTCCTCGGGCTGTACGGCTGCGAGTTGCAGCACGTGGTCGGTGAGCGTAATTCGATCCTTGGCCGTGTCGCCCACCCGTTGACCCGGCTGGACTACGAGCGCCGCTTCATTATCGCCGCCGAAACCTGTTCGGAGACGATCAAGCGCGAAGGGCTGGCCGAGCGTCTGGTCGAGGCGTCCGCTTTCAAGCGCGAGGCGCTGGCGGCGGCCGCCTGGAACGCGGTCTGGGGTAGCCGCGAGATCGAGAACCACTTCAGTCGCGCCCGCGGCGCCTTGCCGATGGGCCTGGACCGCGCTCGTTTAAGCGTCAGCGTCCAGAATGCGCACCTGCTGGAGCGCCGGATCGGGGCCCTGCTGGACGGCGAGCTCGACCAGGACCTGGGTGCCCTCGACGCCGTCTACCAGCGCTGGAACCATGATCCCCTGGCCGGGCAGGCGCTGCGCAGCGCGATCCTGGTGAGCACTCGCCTGGACGACGCCAGCCGTTTGATCGAGCAGCGCCTCGATGAGCGGCCGCTGTGCGTGCGCGGTCGCGCCAACCGCCAGGCCGAGATCATGCAGAACATGCTGGTCTCGGTGTTCGCCGCCGAGGTCCAGCCCTATCTGGCCGACGTTGAGCGCGTGCGCCGCGAGTTGCTGCCGCCGCTGCTGGCGCTGGCCCGCTTTGCAGATCCAGGCCCCAGCACTCATTTCGAGCGCTATGTCGCCGCTGCGCTGGACGACAGCAGCGAAGTCAGCCACTGGCGGGCCTTCGACCAGGCGGTAGCCCGCCACACCCGCGCCTGGCAGGACCTGCTCGATCAGTGCGGGATGCGAGCTGGGGCGAACGGGCCAGGATAGGGCGGCCTTCGGCAGTCGTGGCAGCAGCCGGATCAGCGATCGGCGCGCCGGAACACCAGCCGGACCCAGTCCTCGCGCTGCCGCTGTTCGACGAAATCCAGGCGGCCACGATAGGCGGCGGCAACGGCCTCGGCCTGCGTGTCGAGAATGCCCGACAGGACCAGATGGCCACCGCGGCCGACGCAATCGGCCAGGGTCCCGGCCAGCTCGATCAGCGGGCCGGCCAGAATATTGGCCAGCACGATGTCGTAACGGGCGGCCTCGAAGTCGGCGGGCAGGCAGGCCGCGACCCGCTCGGCCACGCCGTTGCGCTCGGCGTTGTCGACGCTGGCGACCAGGGCCTGGGGATCGTGGTCGACGGCGGTGGCCCGGCTGGCGCCCTTGAGCGCGCAGGCAATCGCCAGGATGCCGGAGCCGGCGCCGTAGTCCAGAATCTGCCGGTCGTTGACGTCGGCGCCGTCGATCCATTCCAGGCACAGGGCGGTGGTCGGATGGGTGCCGCTGCCGAAAGCGAGGCCGGGATCCAGGCGAATCACACAGGGCCAGGCGGGATCGGGATCGATGTGGCTGGGGCAGATCCACAAGCCCTGGCCGAAGCGCATCGGCCGGTACAGGTCCATCCAGGCGCGGGTCCAGTCGCGCGCCGGGAGGCCGTCCTGCTCCACGGCCGCGGCGCTGTCGGCCAGGCCGGCGGCCTGCAGCGCGGCGATCACCGGGCCGGGCGCGCGATCAGCTTCGAACAGGCCCTCGACCACGACCTCGGGCCACAGCGGCGTCTCGCCGGGCAGGGGCTCATGGACCGGATGGTCTTCGGCATCGAGCAGGGTCACGGCTGCGGCACCCTGCTCGAACAGCAGCGCCTCGGCCCGCTCGACCTGGCTGGCCGGCAGGCGCAGGCGCAACGTCAGCCACTCCGGCTGGCTCATGTCAGGGGATTTCCAGCAGCTGTTTGAGGTTGGCGTTGCGGTCGATGACCGGGTCGATCAAGCCCGCGCGCGAAGTGAACAAGGTGGTCACCCCGGGCCCGTGGCCGGCCGAATCGCTGCGCCCGTGGCTGATCACGCCGACCGAGATCGCGCCGCTCAGGAAGATCCGGCCGAAGGAGTGATCGGCATCGATGATGGCGACGATGTCGCCAAAGCGCAGGCTGTCGAGATCGTAGCGGGCGTTGATCTCGGGATCGAACATCTGGATGTCATAGTCGCCGGTGAAGACGTGGTCGCGACCCAGGCCCGAGCCCATGATCTTGGCCGGCACCCGATGGGTGACGCCGATGCGCAGGCGGCCCTCGGGGGTGACGCCGGCGCCGGCGCGGTTGAGCGCCTCGATCAGCGTCGGGCTGGCGTTGAACACGCGCACGCCCTCGATGTTGGTCAGCCGCATGCCGGCGCCCTGGGCGCGGATCAGCATGATGTCGCCGATGGCCAGCAGGTCGTAAACGCTGGCATCGAAATCGACCATCACATGCTCGACGCCGCCGTGTTTGCCGATCACCCAGCCGACGCGACCGGCGCCGGCCCCGCTGAGCACGCGTACCGGGTTGCCGATCTGGGCCAGGGCGTTGAGCGCGCGATTATCGTTGCCGGTGCGGTTGCCGTCGCGCCCCAGGTTGTAGAGGCTGATTGCCGGCTCGACATGGTTGCCGGCCATGCGCGTGGCCGAGTCGCCGGTGCGGAAGTTATAGGTGATCGAGCCGGTGCCGGGCAGCAGCACGACCTCGCCGTCGGCATGGACGCGATAGATGCTCTCGCGCATCGCCGGCGGCGCGATCTCGCCCTGTACCGCCATCTCGACCAGTTCGTCCTGGTTGAACTCGATGGGCCTCAAACTTGCCATTACCAGCGTGGGCAAGGCGAGCAACAAGCAGAACAGGGCGGCGGTGCGGCGCGGCATCGGGTGAACCTCCGGGGGGGCGTGACGGAACAATGACAGGACCCGCGATGTTAGCGGATTCAAGCCCAGGCCAGGTGCAGGCATCGCCCGCCTCGGTCGCGGCGCCGGATCAGTCCGATGGCCAGGGATGCAGGTCGGCGGCCAGGGTGCGCAGGGTGCCGTCAATGCCGTGCTGGGTGAACAAGGGCGCGGTGAGGATCATGGCGGCGAACAGGGTCAGCGCGGCGATGGTCAGGCGATCGCCCCAGCGCCAGCGCTGCCGCCAGGGCAGGGCGGGCAGGCCGGGCTTCTGCCCGCTATCGGCATCACCGTTGGACCGCCCGAAGGCCGCCCGGGCCGCCAGCGCGGCATCGTCGGCCGATAGCAGCACACCGCGCAGGGCGCGCTGCCAGGCAATCACCCGAGCCGACACCTGGGTCCCCGCGCGAGCCGCCTGACCCAAACCGGCGACGCCGAACAGCAGGTCGATATACAGGCCCAGCCACAGCGCCGCCAGCACCAGCGTGATATCGAGCTTGACATGCCAGAGGGTGCGGCCCAGCCGGTGATCGCGCATCCCGGCCTTGCCCAGCGACCAGTACTCGATTGCTGCGTGCGCAGCCACTACAACCACCAGCCAGAACAGCGAGATCAGCATCGACAGAACCAGCGCCAGGCCGATATAGATCACGGTAAAGCTGACCCGGTCGTCATGTTCCTTCAGCCAGCGCCGTGCTGCCGCCAGTCGTCGGCGCATGCCGAAGCTCATCCGAGATCTCCGTAGCGAGCCTGCAGCACGGCGATGGCGGCCGCACCGGCCGTTTCGGTGCGCAGCACCCTCGGGCCCAGGCGCAGGCCCTGGAAGCCGCGCGCTCTGAGCGCGTCGAGCTCGGCCGCGGCCAGCCCCCCCTCCGGCCCGATGACCAGCTGGGCCGCGGCCGGCTCAGGTCGCGGCAGCCCGGCCAGGCTGGCTTCGGCGAGCGGGTCCAGAAACAGGTTAAGGCCCGGCCCGCTGGCCAGCGCCGCCAGCCGCACCGGCTCATGGATCGGCGGCAGACTGGCCCGGCCGCACTGCTCGCAGGCCGACGCGATGAGCTGCCGCCAGTGCTTCATGCGGCGTTCGATCCGTTCGCCCTGGAGCTGAACCTCGGTGCGTTCGCTGATGATCGGCCGAATGGCCGCCACGCCCAGCTCCACGGCTTTCTGAATCGCATAGTCCATCCGCTCGCCGCGGGCCAGGGCCTGGGCCAGGGTGATCATCAGTGGCGACTCGGTCTCGATCGGGATGAGTTCGTTGATCCTGACCTGGCAGTGCTCGGGCGGGCGCGCGTCGACGATCTCGCCGGCATAGTCGGCGCCGTCGCCGTTGAACAGCAGCACCGCGTCGCCCGGACGCCGACGCAGCACCTTGATCAAGTGGCGGGCAGGACCCGGTTCGAGTTGGACGGTTTCGCCGATCGCCAGCAACCGATCGGTATGCAGTCGAATGGCTCGCATCAGCGGGCCATCGGGCCAATCGGTCGCGACAGCTCGGGTCGGTCGCGGGAGAAGGGGTCGGGCATCGGCGCTGGGCGGGGGCGATCAGCGTTTATTGTAGGCGCTTGCACGGCTGCCGCGGACATCGGCCGCCCCGCGGGAACGCCGCGCGGCTGCCGCGGTCTGTGCTCAGGCAGGCCGACAGCGCGGCGGCGGCCGGCTTCGCTGGCCAGTCGGGGTCGGCGTATGATGCGGTAGCGGATTCGAGACTTCTTTCTGACCAACATGACAGCTTCCAAGGCAATCACAGCTTTTCCCCGGCCAGCGCGCGGGTTCTCGTTGATCGAGATTCTGGTCGTCGTGGTGATCATCGGCATCCTGGCGGCGGTCGTTGTACCGCGAGTCATGGACGAGCCCGACCGGGCGCGCGTGGCCAAGGCCAAACAGGATGTGCAGGCGCTGGTCACTGCGCTCAACATGTATCGGCTGGACAACTACCACTACCCGTCCACGGAGCAGGGCCTGGAGGCACTGGTGCGGCGGCCTTCCGGACAGCCCGAGGCGGCAAACTGGAAAGCAGGCGGCTACATCGATCGCTTGCCGACCGACCCCTGGGGCCGCCCCTACCAGTATCTGAATCCGGGCATCCACGGCGAAATCGACGTTTGGACCTTCGGCGCCAACGGCATGCCCGGTGGCGAGGGTACCAACGCCGAGATCGGTAACTGGCAGCTCTGAGCGCCGCCCGACCCACCATGCCGGCGCGCGGCTTCACCCTGCTGGAGGTGCTGGTGGTGGTGGTGATCGCCGCGCTGCTGACCGGTCTGGTGTTGCTCCGGGTCGGCCAGTGGCGCGGGCCCGACGATCCTTCCGCTCAGCTCGAGCGCCTCGCGGCGCTGATCGAGGCACAGTGCCAGCAGGCGGTGTTCCAGGCCCGTCCCCGCGGGGTGCGGATCACGCTCGAAGGCTACGATTTCTGGCAGGCCGCCAGCCAGGGATGGCAGCCGCTGCCGGCCGAAGGGATCGGGCGGCCGCGGGCTTGGCTGGGTGAGCATCCGCCGCGCCTGCTGGTGGAAGGTCGGGCCAGCACCCTGGCCGATGCCAGCGCGCCGCAGATCGTCTGCGCGCCGCTGGGCGAGCTGACCCTGTTCGAACTGACCCTGGCCGAGGCGCGTCTGCTGGGCCGCGGCGACGGCCGCCTGATTCGTCCGCCGCCGAGCTCATGAGGAGATTGTCGGGCACGCGCGGCTTCACCTTGCTGGAGGTGCTGGTCGCGCTGGTAGTGGTCGCGGTCGCGATTGCCGCGCTGGCGCGGGCGGGCAGCCAGACCATCGATGCCCAGTTCCAGGCCGAGCAGCGGACTCTGGCGCTGTGGGTGGCCGATAACGTGCTGGCCGAGCTGCGCCTTGAGGCCTCGGTGGCCAGCGGCCGTCGCCAGGGGGTCAGCGCCATGGGCGGACGCGACTGGCACTGGGACGCCCTGATCCAGCCCGCGCCCGGCGATGAGCTGATTCGGATTGACGTGGTCGTGTTCGGCGAGGCTTCCCGCCAGAACCCGATCCTGGCCCACGTCGGATTCCTGTCGCGATGAGAGCGACGGCCGGCTACACCCTGGTTGAGCTGCTGATCGCAGTGACCGTGTTCGCCGTGCTGGCCAGCACTGCCTACGTGGCGCTGGACGGACTGAGCCGGGCCGCACTGGTCCAGCGCGAGCGGGCCGGCGAGCTGGCCGCGCTGCAGCTGGCCGTGGCCAGGCTGGATGCCGATCTGCGCCAGATCGTGTCGCGCCCGGTACGCGGCGCCAATGACGTCATCGAACCGGCCCTGATCGGCGAGCGCCGCGCGCTCAACGCCACCCGGGCCGGCTGGGCCAATCCGGCCGATCATCCCCGATCGCAGCTGCAGCGCTACGCCTGGACCTTCGACGGTGCTGAGCTCAGCCGCCTGTACTGGCCGGTCACCGATCGGCTGGCCGGCAGCCAGCCGCTGGTGGAGCCGGTGCTGGCCGACTTGCGCGAGCTCGGCTTCCGCTACCTCGATGCGAGCGGTGTCTGGCACGATCAGTGGCCGCCGGTGAGAGCCGCCGCCAGCGAGGCCCTGCCGCGGGCGATCGAGGTGGAACTGGTCCATATCCGCCACGGCCGCATCCGCCGCCTGCTGGTGCTGGCGCCATGATCGGCTCCGCTGGTCCAAACAACAGCCGCGGCGGCGCGCTTCTGGTGGCGCTGGTCGCCGTTGCCCTGGCCACCCTGCTGGCGCTGGGCCTGATCGAGCGCGGCCAGCAGACCCTGGCCCGAACCCAGGCGCTGATCGCCAGCGAGCGCGCCTACCAGTACGCCCTGGCGATGGATGTGATGGCCGAGTCCCTGCTCCGACGCGCGCTGGAGGAGGGCATCGAAGCGAGTCTGCTCGACGGTACCTGGACGCCGCCTTACGAGGTGCCGGGCGGGGTAGTGCTGGGCCGGCTGATCGACCAGCAGGCCCGCTTCAATCTGAACGCCCTGGCCCACCCGGACCCGGCTCTGGCCAGCCTGGCGCTGGAGCGATTCGAGCGGCTGCTGCTGGAGCTGGGCCTGAACCCGCTGATCGCGCTGGAACTGGCCGACTGGCTCGATGGGGCGCGTGTGCCGCGCCCCGGCAGCGCCGGCGACAGCTGGTACGCCACGCGCCAGCCGCCGTATCGCATGCCGGGCATGGCCCTGGCCCATGTCAGCGAGCTCAGATGGCTCCGGTCCGTCGACGAGGCCGCCTTTGCGGCGCTGGCACCGCGGGTCAGCGCGCTGCCGGAGCCCGAGCTTCGGCTCAATGTCAACACCGTCGATCCGTCGGTCCTGGCCAGCCTGGTGCCGGGCCTGGAACCCGCCCAGGCCGCTCGCCTGCTGGCCGACGGCCCGTTCGCCGATGTACCGAGTTTTCTGAGCCACCCGATCCTGCAAGGCCTGGCCGTGCCGCAGCTGGAAGCGCATCTGACCGTCTCCAGCCGCTATTTTCTGGCCCAGGCCCGGGTTGTCCTCGACGGCGTCGAACGCGACTACTTCCGGCTGATCCGGGTGGACGGATCGGGTTATGATTTTCGACTGTTCAGCCAGGGAACGCCGTAAATCTCACCGATGTCCCCCACCGGTCAAGAGCAACTGCTCGTTCACGCCAGCGGCCCGCGCTGGCGCTGGCAGCTGATCGACCGCGCCGGCCGTGTCGGCCGTCAGGGTGAGTGCGACCCGGCTGAGCCGAACTGGCCGAGCGACCGGCCGATTCTGGCCTTGATGGATGCCGCCAGCTGCCTTGGTCTGCGCGTCGATCTGCCCGGCTTGAGCGGTCGTCAGCTGGCCCAGGCCCTGCGCTGGGCGGTTGAGGATCAGCTGGCGGCCAGCGCCGAGGGCGAGCATGTTGTGGCGGGCCCACGCGAGGCTGACGGTCGACTGCGCTGCCTGGTTGTGGCCGAAGATCGTCTGCGCGAGCTACGCCAGGCCCTGGGCCCCCGCGCTGAACGTCTGTTGCCTGACGCCTTGTGCCTGCCCTGGCAACCCGGCCAGCTGAGCCTGGCCGCCGACGGGGAGCGGATTCTGGCGCGCTGGGGCGAGTGGGACTTCGGCAGTTTCGAGGCTGAGCTGTTCCGCGAGACCATCGATGCGCTGGCGCCCGCTGAGGTCGAGTGGCACGGCTACGGCGACGGATTGCCGGCCGAGCTGGCCGAGCGCATCGATCAGCGCCACGTCGCAGCTGTGCCTGCCTGTCTGCTGGACGAGGCCCGCCGGCTGCCCGTCAACCTGCTCAGCGGTGCGTTTGCGCCCGGCTCGGCGCGTGCCGCGCTGGGTCTCTGGCGCTGGGCGGCCGCCGGTCTGGCCGGGCTCGTGCTCCTGAGCTTTGCCGGCGCTGCCGTCGAGCACTACCAGCTCAAGCGCGAGGCCGACCGGCTGCGCGTGGCCATCGACGCCCAGTATTTCGCCGCTTTCCCGGAGCAGACCCGGGTCGCCCGCCATCGCGAGGAAGCCGAGCGCGAGCTGGCCCGCCTGCGCTTCGGCGAATCGGCGGGTCTGCTCGATCTGATCAACCGCGCCGCGCCGGTGATCGTCGGCCAGGAGCAGATCCAGGTTGATGCCCTGAGCTACCGCGATGGCGTCATGGAGCTCAGCCTGCGGGCGCCGGACTTCGCCGATCTCGACCAGCTCGAGCAGCGTTTGCGTGCGCTGGGACTGGATCCTGAACCACAGGCGATCAGCCGCGAGGCCGACAGCATGGTCGGCCGCATGCGCCTGCCTGGAGCTGCCCGATGACGGCCTGGTGGGCGCAGCTACAGCCGCGTCAGCAGCGTTTGCTGCTGGGCGCGGGCCTGATCCTGCTGTCGCTGTTGCTGTACGTGCAGGTCTGGGAACCGCTGGCCGCGGCGCGCGAGGCCGAGCGCGAGCGGGTGGCGCAGAGCCAGGCCCTTTTGTACTGGCTGGAAGCGCTGACCCCGACCGTTCAGACTCTGCGCCGCGACAGCCGGCGCGCCGAGGATCTGGGCGGCCGCTCCCTGCTCGGTCTGGTCGACGAGACCGCCCGGGCCGCCGGTCTGGCCGGCGGGCTCAACCGGATCGAGCCGGTCGGCGACGGCCAGGTTCGGGTCTGGCTGGAACAGGTGGATTTTGTCGCCACCATGAACTGGCTGCAGCGATTGTCCGCCGATTTTCCGATCGAGGTTCAGCAGCTCAGCGTCGATCGCGGCGCGCGCTCGGGTCAGGTCAACGTTCGGGTCAGCCTGGCGGCCGGTGCGTAAGCTGATATTCCCTGTGGCGCTGGTGCTGGCGACGATCGCCATCTACCAGTTCCCCGCTGCGCTGCTGCTGCCTCGTCTCGGGCTGCCGGATCAGATGACTGAAGTGCGCGGCACTGCGTTTTTCGGTCATGCGCGCTGGCGCCAGCCGGGGCACGCGCCGCTGTTCGTGCAGTGGCAACACACGCCCTGGCTGGTCTGGCGCTGGCAGGTCGCCGAAGGGATGACCAATGTCGTTGGTCAATGGCGGCCCCGCCAGGCGCGCGAACTGCTGGCCGTTGAAGGCCGGATAGAGCTGGAGCGGCTGGATCTGGGCTACTGGTTCGAGAATACCCGCCCGCTCGGCCACATCGCCCTGGACCTCGCTCGAGTCAGCCGTGGCGATGACGGCGTGCCGAGTATTCACGGCCAGGCTGTCTGGGAGGAGGCCCGTCTGGAAGGCGCGATTCACGAAAGCCTGGGTCGGGTCGGTCTGGACTTCGAGCCCGGTCCGGAGCGTCAGCGTGTGCGGCTGCGCTCGCTGGATCCTGGTGCGCTGCTGATTCGCGGCGAGATCCTGATCGATGCCGATCACTACGAGGTCGATCTATGGCTGCGCGCCAGCCCGGATCGCCCGGATCTGGGCTATCAGCTGACCCTGATCGGTCAGCCCCAGCCCGATGGCCAGGTCCGGATTCAGGCGACCGGCCAGACTGGATTGCGCTAGGAGACCGCGCGGCAGAAGCCATCCGGGCTGCAACGGCGCCCTCGCCATTGAGTGCGCCTGTCGGCGAGCTTGGATAGGTTCACTAGGCGCGCTCTCCGATGGACACACGCAGTGGCGATGGCGTCCGTTTCGCCTCGAACGTTTCTGCCGCGCAGGCTCCCGGGTTTCTTGGCTTCAAAGCGGCTCTCGCCGATAGCGGCGGACGAAGGCCAGTCGCGAGCGCTGATCCGGGCGGCTGGGCTGATACCAGGCCTCAACCGAACAGCACGGCGTCCATCGCCAGGACCCGTTCGAGCAGGTCGCCCTCGATGATCCGTCCCGACAGCGGCGGGCCGGCGGCGCCGGCGGCCACGATCAGCGGCAGGAAATGCTCGGGCGTGGGATGAGCGCGCTCGGCCGCCGGCGCTCTGGCCAGGGCATGCACCAGATCGTCCATTCGCTGCGCCCTTATCGTCTCGCGAATCCAGTCGCGGAAGGCCAGGGCGGCGCGCTCGCCGTCGGGCCTGCCCTGAAAGAAATCGCGCAGGGAATGGGTCAGGCTGCCGGAGCCCATGATCAGCACATCGTGCTCGCGAAGGCCGGACAGGGCCTGCCCGAACCTCCAGGCCGCCGGGCCGTCGAGGTCGTAGGGCAGGGCGACCTGGAATACCGGCACCGAGGCATCCGGATACAGATGCAGCAGCGGCACCCATGCGCCGTGGTCGAGACCCCGCGAGGGATGCGCCGTGGCCGGCCAGCCGGCCTGAACCAATTGCTTGACGGTCCGCTCGGCCAGTTCCGAATGGCCCGGTGCCGGGTAGCCGAGCAAACGCAGCGCGGGGTTGAATCCGCGAAAATCATGCAGGGTTTCAGGCCGTTCGGCAGTGGAGACCTGAGCCCGCTCGCTTTGCCAGTGCGCGGACACGATCAGGATCGCCGCTGGCCGGGGCAGAGACCGCCCCAGCGCGGCGAGCCGCCGGCCGGTTCGGCCGGGGCTCAAGGCGAAGTCCGGCGAGCCGTGCGATACGAACAGTGTCGGCATCGGCGCGGGCATGGTCAGCGGATCCGGCTGCTCGACCAGGCCTTGCTCAAGTGGCGGTCGATCGACCATCGTCCGCCGCCGCTGATCAGCAGCGAGACCGATATGGCCAGCAGCGCCAGGCCGAACTCGTATCCGCCGTTGGCCAGGAACAGGCCGTGCTCGAAGTGGACAGCAAAGATGGCCACGACCATGGTGATGGCCAGTGTCGCTGCGGCCGGGCGGACCAGCAGGCCAAGGATCAGCGCCAGACCGCCGAAGAGCTCGGCGCTGCCGCTCAACAAGGCCATCAGCCAGCCGGGCTGCAGGCCGATGGAGGCCATCCACTGGCCGGTGCCCTCCAGTCCGTGGCCGCCGAAGCTGCCAAACAGCTTCTGCGCGCCGTGTGCCGCGAAGATCACTCCGGCGGCTAGCCGCAGCGCCAGCGGCGCCCATTGGGCTTGGGTGTCGATCCACTGCTTCCAGTTCAATGCGTTCATTTCAGACTCCTCGGTGTGTTGATTGCGTTGACAGAGTCGAGATCTTATTATTGCTATATGTGGTAATAAATAGCTTTTTTAGGAATTTAGTGTTGCATTTGAAGTAACAATGGACCGATATGCTCAAATGGAAGTCTTTGTCGCGGTGGTCGAAGCCGGCAGCTTCGTGGGCGCTGCCGAACGGCTGGGACTGTCGACGGCGGCCGTGTCCCGGCAGGTCCGGGCGCTGGAAACTCGGCTTGACACCCGGCTGCTGCATCGAACCACCCGGCGACTCTCGCTGACCGAGGAGGGTCGACAGTTCCAGCTCGGTGCCCAGGCGGCGCTGGAGGTCTTGCGTGAGGCTGAAGACGAAATCAGCGCCAGCCGTGGTGAGGCGAGGGGCCGGTTGCGCCTTAACGTGCCGGTCTCGTTCGGGCTGCTGCGTCTGGCACCGCTGTGGCCGGACTTCATGCGCCTTTATCCTGGCGTGGTTCTGGACATCACCCTGTCCGATCGTCTGGTCGACCTCGTCGAAGAGGGCTACGACCTGGCCGTTCGCATCGGTCGCCTCAGCGGCTCCAGCCTGGTGGCGCGCCGGCTCGGCGGGGCCGGCTTGAAGCTCTGCGCCGCCAAAGCCTACCTCGCTGAGCGCGGCTGGCCGAGCCATCCGGCCGATCTGGCCCGCCACGCCACGATCTCCTACAGTCTGTTCTCGGCCGGCACCCGCTGGCTTTTTGATGGGCCGGAGGGCGAGGTTACGGTGCGCATCGCGCCCGTCCTGCAATCGAATAGCGGCGATACCTGTGTCGCCGCGGCGATCGCCGGGCTCGGGATCGTGCTTCAGCCCGATTTCCTGGTCGAGTCGCCGCTGGCGGCAGGCGAGCTGATCGAACTGCTACCCGACCATACCGCTCGCAGTCTGGACATCCACGCCGTCTTTCCCGCCCGCGAGCACCTGCCGCGCAAGACCCGGGCGATGGTCGATTTCCTCGTGGAGCGTTTGCAAGCCACAGCCTGATTGCCAGCTGAGGCAGTGCTGCAAGTCGGTCGCCAGGCGCAGGCTCCTGGGAGCCCGCGCATCAGAGCAAATTCGGACGCTCGGACAGGTCATTGCTCCGAGTCGACAGCAGCGTCCGGGTCAGCGCTTCCTCGCGCCAGTCCGAGGCTGCGCCGCCGGATGCCATGGGGGCCACGGAACCAAGCGCTCGCGCCCTGCCTTCACGCTTGGCGCGTAGCAGCAGTTCGTCGGCCAGACTCAGCACCGCGTCAAATTGATCCAGGCTCAACTGCGGCAACGCCAGCCAGCCGATCGAGGCGCTGAGCGGGAGGCGGGTTGCGGCGGTTTCAGCCCGCAGTTCGGCGATCTTCTCCAGCATCGCCCGAACCGTTTGCTCGGGGTGTTCATCCGGCTGGCAGCGGAACAGGAACAGAAATTCCTCGCCGCCCCAGCGACAGACCAGCGCACCGCGCGCGGGGTCCTCTGTCAGCAGTTGATGCATGGTCTGGCCAACGGCCTGAATCATTTCATCGCCGACGGCATGACCGAGCTGGTCGTTGATCCGCTTGAAGTGATCGATGTCGGCCAGGCCGATGACCAGCGGGCGGGGGTCGGCTCGGTCGCTCAGAGCTCGATGCTCGGCAAACAGGGGGTCGTCGACGGAGGCTTGAAGCAGTCCCCTCAAGAATCGGCGGTTGGGCAGGCCGGTCATTGGATCCTTGACCGCCGCCTGACGAAGCTCCGCGGTTCTGGCGTTGACCTCGGCTTGCAGGAGCCGATTGCGCTCGGCGAGTCGATGGGTCTGCCAGCGGCCCAGCAGCAGGATGAAAGCGCCTGTGACGAAAACATAGGCCAGCCAGGCGAGCGGATGCAAATGCGTCGGCGGCGGCACCTGCAGCTCGAGGACGGCCTCGTCGCTGAGCTGCCCGAACAGGTCCATGGCCTGGACCTGAAAGCGATAGCGCCCGGTACCCAGGTTGGTGAAATGCCGCTGCTCCTGCGCTGACCACTCGGTCCAGTCCGGATCATGCCCTTGCAGTTTCGAGCGGAAGCGCAGCCCTTCGAGCAGGGTATCGGGGCTGCTGGCAAAGTTGAACTGGACGTTGCGAGACTGGATAGGGTCCAGTTTCAGGCCGGTGGGCGGCTGTCCGCCGTTCGCCCGAGCCAGCAGCACCGAGGCATCGGTCAGCATTTCGACGCCGAGCAGCGGTCGGGGCGGCAGCGCCGATTGTCGCTGCGGGTCGTGACGATACAGATTGGCATCGGTCGCGATCCATACCGTGCCGTCCTTTTCTGCGAGTATCGCCATGATCACGGAGCCGCGCGGCAGCCGATCCAGTGGGCTGGCGATTTGCCGGAAGTGCTCGCCATCCCGGACCAGATGGGCAATGCGCTGGCCCTCATAGAGCACCAGCTCGCGCTCGTTCACGGGCCGAATCCGCCAGGCGTGCCGGCCGATCTGTTCCTGCACACGCTGGAAATCCGCCGCGGGGACGAAGCGGTCGTCGGCTCGTTCCAGCAGGCCCCGTTCGGTCGCCAGCAGCAGCCGATCTTCGAACGGCTGAATGAAGACCGCCGTGGTTGGGACGCCCTGGTCGGGGCCGAAGCCTTGCAGGTCGTCCACGATTGGCCGACCGTCGTCCTCCGAGGCCCTTAGCCGGAAAGAGATCAAGCGGGAAGCGCTCGCGGCACTGATCCAGATTCGTCCCTGGTGTTCGACCAGGCTGTCCACTGGCGGTGTGATCTCGCTGATCGGACCGAGCTCGACCCAGTCGTCTTCCTGCTGCTGCCACAGCGACACGCCACCGGCAGTGATGCTGAGCAGCCAGCCCGGGAAGCCCTCGGGGGCGAGCAGCTGGCGCAGCACCTGGCTGCGAAACAGTCTGGGCTCTGCGTCGTCGAGTCGGGCCAGGCCCCACTCGGTTGCAGCCAGGGTCTGTTCGCCGATCTGTCGGACCTCGCTGACCGTAATGTGCTGGTCGAACAAGGGCTCGAAGCGGGTTGCCGCCGGGCTGTCCGCGGCAGCCTGCAGTTCGAAGGCGCCGGCGCGGGTGCTGAGGATCAAGCGCTGCCCGATTCTGGCCAGACCTTCGGTCTGACCCAGGGCGGCCAGCTGCGGTCCGAAGTTCGACAGCTGGCCCGGATATTCGATCACGCTAAGGCCTTGATCATGACTGAGCCAGAGCTGACCGGCCTGGTCCTCCAGGATATGGAAGATCAGGTTGCTGGCCAGGCCGACGCTGGCATCAAGATGCTGCAGCAGCCGGCCGTTCTGATCAATGAGAAACAGACCGCCGGTTCTCGTGCCGATGGCCAGGCTGCCGTCGCGCAGACGCAGGCCGCTGTACACCCTGGCGCTCAGCAAGCGCTCGCTGAGCTCGGGCGCAAACGGGGCCAGGCTGGGCTCATCGACTTGCCGGGCGTCGAACTGAAGCAGACCCTGTCCGTCGACAAGCAGTACAGCCTTGCCATCGGGCAACGCCAGGGTGCCGTAAACCCGATGATCAGCCAGGAATTCGCTGCCGGCGAGGAGGCCGCTCTGTTCGCCATCCACCCAGATCACGCCTCGTCCGGCGGCATTGACGAACAGGCGATCATGGGCGACGGTGCCGAAGGAATACGGCCCGTTGGCCTCGACAACGGTCAGGCGGCCATCGGCAAGGCGCAGCAGGTGGTTGGCACTGCCGAAAAAGACCTCGCGCGAGCTGGCTGCGGCTACCCAGTAGTCGCCGCGCAGCTCAAGTTCGGTTCCGGCCAGTGCCGCCAGATCATGGCCGATCAGACTCGCATCGGCCTGCCACTCCAGCTGCCAGAGACGGCTGGCGCCGCCGGCGTAAAGCTGCCCGTCCGGCCCGATCGTCAGCGCGAACGGTATGCCGAAATCGCCGCCCAGGTTGCGCCAGTGGCGGCCGTCGAAGCGGATGATTCCCGCTTCGTTGGCAAACAGCAGTGCGCCATCGGCAGACTGCAGCGCGGCGTAGGTGGCGGCGGCGAAGGGGTTGTCGACGCTGCGCAGCGACTGTGCCGAGTAGCTGCGAATCAGCGGCAATCCGTGTTCGGCTGCATTCGACAAGGGCTCGTCGGCCGCCGCGCCGGTGGCCAGCAGCAGCCATAGGCTTACGAGCAACGGCAGGCCGCGGCGGCGGCGCATCGTCGCAGCCTGTACCGCGGCGAAACGCCGCCGCGCCGCGGTCGGTATTGCCGCAGGCCTTGAGCCTGGCAGCCAGCGCGGCAAAAACCTTCGAGGCGAGTCGGATGCCATCGTCCTTGAGTGCGTCTTTGGAAGAGCGCGCATGGTCGTAATCGGTGAGCTCGACGACAGGCGCTCTCCTGGGCGAGGGCGCCGCTGCAGCCCGGACGGCTTCTGCCGCGCAGGCTGATAGTGTACCCCGCCATCCCATGGCCAGGCTCCCGAGCGCGATGGGGTCGACAGCGCAAGGCGCAGCCCGCAGGCCAATCGCTTGCCCTGCAGATGGGAGTTCCGACGCCGCAATGTCGTTCCAGACACGGCTTCGCAGGGCGGGCCGAAGAATGCCCCTCTGCAGCCTTAGGGCCTCTCGCCAAGGGCTTTCCATTCTCGGCGGATACTGACTGGCGGCTCAGCAAGCCATGAGCTCCTCAGTGAGTCTCGGGCTGCCCATGGCCGCCCCGGTGGCCGGCGCTTTTGCGATAATCCGTGGCTGATCTCTCCGTAGCGCCGCGCATGCTCTCGATGGCTGAACTTGAACGCGCCCTGCTGGTGGCCCGGACCGCTGCGGCCGAGGCCTCAGAGCTGGCGATGGCCTGGTTCCGCGGCGAACTGGCGGTGGAACACAAGGCCGATGCCAGCCCGGTGACCGAAGCCGATCGCGCCTGCGAGCGGGCGATTCGGGCGCGCTTGCTCGCAGCCTTTCCCGATCACGCCATCTATGGCGAGGAGTACGGCTACAGTGGCGACAGTCGCTGCCTGTGGCTGGTCGATCCGATCGACGGCACCCGCAGCTTCATTCGCGGGCTGGGTTTCTGGTCGGTGCAGATTGCCCTGATGGTCGACGGCGAGCTGGTGCTGGGTGTGTCCGCCGCGCCGGCCTTCGGCGAGACCGCCTGGGCCCTGCGCGGGCAGGGCGCCTGGATCGAAGGCCGCCAGGTCCGGGCCAGCTCGGTGGCGACACTGGAACGCGCCGATGTCAGCTTCGGCAATCTGCGCTCGCTGGCCCGCGGGCCGGGTTGGGCCTGGGTGGGCGATATCGTGGCGCGCGCCGCCCGATCGCGCGGCTACGGCGATTTCTACAGCTACCATCGCCTGGCCGAGGGCAGTCAGGACGTGGTGATCGAGAGTGACGTCAACATTCTCGATATCGCCGCGCTGAGCGTGATCGTGCGCGAGGCCGGCGCGGTAATCACCGATCTGGAAGGTCAGCCAATCGGCCTTGAGACCGGCTCGATCCTGGCCGCGCCGCCTGGCCTGCATGCCAGCCTGCTTGCGTCGCGCCGAGCCTGACCGGCATGGATGAGAGCAAGTTTCGGCCTTTGCCGATCGTTCACGAGCGCCGCGAGCGACGGCCGGCGGACCTGTTCAAGGTCGAGCAGGTCGATCTCGAGTTCTCCAACGGCGAGCGGCGCACCTACGAACGCCTGATCAGCCGCGGTCTGGGCGCGGTCATCGTGGCCGCACTGCCGGACCCTGAGCATGTGCTGCTGATTCGCGAGTACGCCTGCGGCGTGCACCGCTATGAGCTGGGCCTGCCCAAGGGCCGGCTGGAGCCTGGCGAGGATCTGCTGGCCGGGGCCAATCGCGAGCTGCAGGAGGAATGTGGCTTTGGCGCGCGTCGCCTGGAACGGCTCGGCCAGCTCAGCCTGGCGCCGGGCTACATGACCCATGTCACCCATGTGGTCCTGGCCCGCGACTTGTATCCATCCAGGCTACCCGGCGACGAGCCGGAGGAGCTGGAGGTGTTTCGCTGGCCGCTGGCGCGGCTGGCCGAGTTGGTCCAGCGGCCCGACTGCACCGAGGGCCGCAGTATCGCGGCCATGTACATGGTGCGCGACCTCGTCGCAGCCGAGCGGGACGGGTAGCTTCACGGCCCGGCTGCCGGTGCGCCGACGCCCGATGCGAGGGCCGGCGGGCCGATTACCGCCTGTTCAGCGCGTGGGTCGTCTGACCAGGCTGGCGCCGGCCAGCAGCAGGCTGAGCATCAGCAGCAGCATGGCCCAGACGTTCAGGCTGGGCACCGGTACCCCGGGTGGCAACGGCACCACGCCGGCGACGACGACGTCGAACTCGGCGCGGTCGACTTCGATCTCGATCGGACCGCCGCGCGGCGTGGTGGTCCAGCCCTTGGTCACGGCCAGATCGCGCCAGGCGCGCCGGTACAGCAGCCGGGCGCTGACTTCGACCAGGCTGTCCTCGGCAATGCCGCTGAGGTCGAAGCGATAGCTGGTCTCGTCGGTCTGGCCCGACGGGATGGTGGTATCGGCCCATGCCCCTTCGGCGTCGATGAACAGCACCGGCCGCACCACCGGGCCCTGGCCGTTGATGCGCCCTTCAAGCACCCGCGCAAAGCCCTTGCCGGGCCGGCCTGCCAGATCGTCAGCCTGGTCGCCACCCTCGGCGCTGCCATAGAAGGGAATGACTCCTCCCGCGGTTTGCGCCAGCGGCTGGCCGTCGACGCTGGCCTCGATCACGAGGAGGGCGTTGCGGATGGAGATGCCGGTCGGGAAATGATGGCCCGCGCCGGCATTGCTGACCCGGGCGCGGATCTCGAGCTCCGCGCCGACCTGGACGGCGTCCACATCGAGCAGGATGGCCTCGGTCAGGGTCGTCGGTGTAGCGCCGGTGAAGCGGTGGCTGCGGCGCTGCTCCGGCGCCCGGATCGGCTGGCCGCCCAGCGAGGAAATCGGCCCGGGCTCGGTCGCGGCCGGCATATGGCAATCCTGGCAGGCGCGAAAGCCATCGCCGGCCTGGGCGAACGGCGAGGCCAGCCATTCGGTGTAGGTGTTCTGGCCCGGCGCGCCGGTATCGGGATTGTTGTATTCGTGACAGGAGGCGCAGAAGCGGGCGTCGCTGAATTGGGGCTGGTGAGAACTGCGCATGGTGGTGAAGCTGACGTCGTCCAGCGGACCCCACACCCACAGCGCGGTGAAATCCGATTGCGGAAAGCGGTACTGGGTGTTGCCCAGATGATGCAGCGCCGAGACGTTGTCGTTGACGTGCGCCATCTGATGGCAGGCCACGCAGGTCACGCCGTCGAGCCCGCCCATCAGGGTGACTTCGTCGAGGAACACACCGCCCGGATTCTGGGCGTCCTCGATCGGCGCATGACAGGTTGCGCAGAAGCCGGTGTTGTCCGGGTCATGGCTGTTGCGAAACACATAGCCAGCCGCGCCGCCGGGTGTGCCCGTGCCTGAAAACAGATCCAGCACCCATTCATTCAGCGCGGCGTTGGAATGGTTGCTGTCCTGCCACTCGGCGTGCTGATCAGTATGGCAGGCCGAGCAGGAAAACGAGGTGCCCGGATCGTAGGGGAAACCGGTATCAGCCGCCGGCAGACGCCGCAGCGTCAGGGTCACGACATCGCCGTCTTCAGCGGCGGCAGCAGCGGTGATGTAGTTGATTGGACGATCGGGATCATAAGTCAGCACCGCCGTCACGGTGACCGGGCCAGGCGGCACCTCCGTGAGGGTGAAGGCGCCGCTGGCATCAGTGATAGCGGGCGCGCCGGTGGTGGCTTGAATACGAACTCTGGCGTCGGCCACCGGCTCGCCGCTGACAGCGTCGACGACCTGGCCGGTGATGGCGGCCGGCGACAACGCCGGAACGGATAACAGCCCCAGCAGGGCGAGCAGATTCAGGCGTTTCAAAATGGTTTGACCACGACGAGGATGACGACAAGGATGAGGAACAGGGCGGGAATCTCGTTGAACCATCGATACCAGCGTGAGCTGCGCCGATTGGCGCTGCGCGCGAAGATCCGGACGGTTCGGGCACAGACAACGTGATAGCCGATCAGACCGGCCACGAGGACCAGCTTGGCATGCATCCAGCCGCCGTTGCTCAGGTGCCAGGGTTCGGCGATCAGCAGGCTCAGCCCCAGGGCGACGGCCAGCGCGCCACCGATGTGCATGATCGCCAGCAGTCGCCGCTGCATCACCAGCAGCAGCTCAAAGCGCGGCCCGTCCGGGTTTTCCGCCGCATAGACGAACAGCCGGGGCAGATAGAACAGACCGGCGAACCAGGTCACCACGAAGATGATATGGAAGGCTTCCAGCCAGGGCATGAGGGGTCGTTGTTGCTGGGCTTGAAGCGCTATTCTGAACGAGGCGGCCGCCGTCCTCAAGCGCCCCGAGCGATGATCGCCGCCAGCCCGTGCGCGCCTGAATGGTCGCTCAGCGCTGGCGGCCAGCAACGCATAGCGCTTGACGCCGGCAGGTCCGACGCGCTATAAAACAACTGCGCGACAACGAAAAATTCACGAAATTCAAACATTAGCACCGACGAATTCGCGGTGATTTTGGCCAAATAAGCGCGTTCATCATCCGGTTTGGGGCATTGAAATTGAAGCGGTCCGAGTGGCCGCTTTCTTTTTTCAAGCGGCTGACGGGCGGTGGCGCCGCGCTGATCGCCTTCGTTGTACACTCAGGAATCACATTCGAGCCCGTGGGTCTGCGTTCATGACTGATCTGCACAGCGATACGCCTCTGATCTTCACCGCGGCCGCGGCGAGCAAAGTCCGTGAGCTGATCCTTGAAGAGGCCAATCCAGCGCTGAAGCTTCGGGTCTACATCACCGGCGGCGGCTGCTCCGGCTTCCAGTACGGCTTCGCTTTTGACGACAAGCTGGAAGAGGGCGACGTGGCGGTCACCCGCGACGATGTCACGCTG
This sequence comes from Gammaproteobacteria bacterium, assembly GCA_050485825.1. Classification (GTDB taxonomy): domain Bacteria; phylum Pseudomonadota; class Gammaproteobacteria; order Xanthomonadales; family Wenzhouxiangellaceae; genus Wenzhouxiangella. The sequence goes on along the minus strand of JBJHCC010000002.1, from coordinate 198,965 downwards.
GTGGTCGATCCCTTGAGCTTCCAGTACCTGGAAGGCGCCGAGGTTGATTACAGCGAGAGTCTTCAGGGCGCGCGCTTCATCATCCGCAATCCCAACGCCGCCACCACCTGCGGCTGCGGCTCCTCGTTCGGTCTTGCCTGATTACCTGAACAAGGCTCAGGGCCGGCGTCGGGCCGTCGGCGGATGCGGCGTTCGGCGATTTGATCGGGTCAGCGAGCGGTGACGATTCTGATCGTTCTGGTCGGCCTGCTGATCAGCCACTTTGCCACCGGCTTCAAGCGCCTGCGCCGATTCGGCTGGCTGCTTTGGCCCATCTCGACCTTGCGCCGACAGTTTCCCGACCGGACCTGGATGCCGATGGCGGGCGTGCTGCTGGTCGCCCTGCTGGTGGCCTGGATCAGCACCGCGGTAGCCACGGCCTTGCTGGGCATCATTGGCTGGGCCGTGCTGGCCCTGGCTACCTTCATTTTCACCCTGGGCCCGCGCGATCTTGATCATGACGTGGCGCTGGTGCGGGATCCGAGCAGTGAACGCCAGCCGGGTCAGGCCGACGCCGCGTTCAAGGCCATGCGGCTGCAGCCGGACGACTCGGCCGCGGCTCGTGCCGCAGCGGTTTTCCACGCTGCCATGTCGCGCTGGTTCGGCGTGTTGTTCTGGTTTGTGTTGCTGGGCATCCCGGGCGCGCTGCTTTACCGCCTCAACCGTGTCGCTTTGCAGATCGAGGATCTGAACGCGGCCGAGGTCGACTGGCTGGCCCGGTTGCGACTGGTGCTGGACTGGCCGGTGCTGGCCTTGACCGCGCTGTCCATCGCGCTCTGCAGTGATCTGGACCGTGTTCATCGGGTCTGGCGCGAGCATGCCCACGCTCAGTCGCGCTGGTTGCTCACCCCGTTGCTGCTGAACCGAATCGCTGCGGCCCTGGTGCCCGCCGATGCTGATCAGGACGCCGGTCTCGCGCTGGGCCATCAATGGGTCTGGCGGGTTCTGGTGCTGTGGCTGGTGGCGCTCAGTGTGCTGCTGCTGGCCGGCTGGCTGGCCTGATTGCTTCTGCTTTTCCTGCTCTCGAACCGTCATCTGCAAGGAGTCATGGCCATGCGTGGCATTGGTATCGGAATGATCGGCCTGTTGGCCATTGGCCATGCGCTGGCGGCAGAGCCGCTGTGGCTGCGCTGCGGCGCGCTGGTCGATGTCGAAGGTGGCCGCACCCTGGGGCCGCACACGATTCAGGTCGAAGGCGACCGCTTCGGGGCGATCGAATCCGGCCATCCGGCCGCACCTGACGGTGTCGAGGTCATTGATCTCTCCGCGCTGAGCTGCCTGCCCGGTCTGATGGACATGCACACGCATCTGTCTTCGCAATCCTCGCCGCAGTCCTATGTGCATCGCTTCACCCTCAATGAAGGTGATATCGCGCTGCGCGGCGCGGGTTTTGCCCGCATTACGCTGGAAGCGGGCTTCACGACGGTTCGGGATCTCGGCGACTCCTTCAACGTCAGCATTGCGCTGCGCGAGGCGATCAATGCCGGCACCATCGTGGGGCCGAGGATCTTTACCTCGGCCAAGTCGCTGGCCACCACCGGCGGCCATGCGGATCCCAGCAACGGCTTTCGACGCGACCTGATGGGGCGGCCAGGGCCGGACCAGGGGGTGGTCAACGGCATCGAGTCGGCGCGCGAGGCCGTCCGGCAGCGCTACAAGGATGGCGCCGATCTGATCAAGATCACCGCGACCGGCGGCGTTCTGAGCGTGGCGCGCAGCGGCCAGAATCCCCAGTTCACCGTCGAAGAACTGAGCGAAATCGTGCGCATTGCCGCTGATTACGATATGCATGTCGCCGCCCACGCGCACGGCACCGAGGGTATGCGGCGGGCCATTGTGGCCGGCGTTCATTCGATCGAGCACGGCACTTACATGGATGACGACACCATCGCCTTGATGAAGCGCCACAACACCTGGTACGTGCCGACCATCTCGGCCGGTCGCTTCGTGGCGGAGATGGCCGAGATCGACGGCTATTTTCCGCCGATCGTGCGGGCCAAGGCGGCTGAGATCGGGCCGGTCATTCAGGAAACCTTCGGTCGTGCCCATCGGGCCGGCGTTCGCATCGCTTTTGGCACCGACTGCGGGGTCTGCCCGCACGGCAGCAATGCCCGCGAGTTCCAGTTCATGGTTGAAGCGGGGATGAGCCCGGCCGATGCCTTGCGCAGCGCCACCCTGAATGCGGCCGAGCTGTTGGGCGTCAGCGATCAGCTGGGCAAGCTGCAAACCGGCTTTCTGGCCGATCTGATCGCTGTGTCCGGCGATCCGCTGGCCGATGTCACCGTGCTGATGGACGTGGCTTTCGTGATGCGGGACGGTCAGGCGCTGATCCTTCCCTGAGCGCCGCGGCCTGAAAAAACCGTCTTGACTTCGCACGGAGTCCGCCTTAATGTGAGGCGCATCACATAAGGGGCGCGGTTATGGCAGGCCACGATCCCCTGACCCTGATCGGACGCATGCGATCAGAGCTCGAGGGGCGATCCATCACGACCAACGTGCAGAAGGCGTGGCTCTATTGGGGGCGTGCCTTTCTGGTTTTTCACGAGGGTCGTACGCCGGAGTCGCTGAGCCTCAGCGATGTGACCGGCTTCCTGCGCTTTCTCCGCGACGAGCGCGGCGTTGCACCGGCCAGCTGCCGCCAGGCTCTGCGGGCGGTGGAGTTCCTGCTGACCTGCGTGATGGGCCGCCGGCTGTCCGGCTTCGACACGCTGAATGCGACAACGGGCCGCGAGTCCGGGCCGTTGATCTTGAGCCCGCAGCAAGTCCAGAGACTGCTGACTCATCTGCGCGGCGCCAACTGGCTGATCGCCTCGTTGCTCTATGGCTCCGGTCTTCGCCTGCTCGAGTGCATCCGGCTTCGGATCAGGGATTTCGAGAGTGAACGCATCATCGTCCGCGATGCGGATGGTCGCCCCAGTCGGGAGACCGTTCTGCCCGAGCGGGTTCGGGAGCCGTTACGGGTGCATCTGGACGAGCTGAAGCTGCAGCACATCCGCGAGCTGGCCGACGGTTTTGGCGGCGTGGAGCTGCCGGGCGGACTGGCGGCGCAGAGTGCATCGCCGCGCGGCTGGGTCTGGCAGTACGTTTTCCCTGGTCCTTATCTTTCCGATCAGCGCGTCGATGGTCAGCGGCAGTCCCGTCGCTGTCATGTGCCCGAAGCCCAGGTGCGCCAGGCACTGGAGAGCGCGGCGCGCAAGGCGGGCATTGACTGTCCGATGGCCGGCAACACGCTGCGCAACAGCTTTGCTGCCCATCTGATCCAGCGCGGCGTGGCCGTGACCGATGTCGAACAGCTGCTGGGGGTCCGCGGCGTGGCCCGCAAGCCGTCCCCGGCCGTTACGGTGCCCGAACCGAAAGCGCGGACCCCGGTGGCAAGCGTCAGGCCGCCGCCGCAGTCTCCCGTCGATACACTCGCGGCGTTCTGAGCGCCGGGACGGGTCAGCGCCCGCGCGCGTCGTTGCCGCCCGAGTAACCGCTGAGCTCCATGTAGCCCCGGCCCAGGCGTCGGTCGCTGCCGGCCTCGAACACGTCCACCATGCCTTCCCAGTAGCTCACCGACTGGCGCCACAGCTGATCGTCGAACACGGCGACCACATCCAGGGCGAGATCCTGCCCGGGCAGTTCCAGGCGCCAGCGCAGCGGCCAGCGCTGCCCGTCCTCGTCGCGCCACCAGCCGCCTGGTTCGGTGGTGAAGTCGTCGGCTGCGAGAATGCTGCTCTCACCATCGGAGGCCACCAGCGCGCCGGCTGAAAACGGCGTCGCCTGACCAGCGCGGTCACGCAGACGGTAGACCATCAGGTCGCGGCCGTCATCCAGATGCAGGGCAAACCAGTCCCAGCCGACCACATCCGGCGGCAGCTGGCCTGAACCCCATTCCCGATCCAGCCAGGCCAGGCCGCTGACCGGCACGCTGCGGCCGTCGATCGCGACCGCCCCTGAAGCGGCCAGGCGGGTGGCCGAGTAGTAGCGCGAGGCCGCACCGGACGGCTCGCCCTTGCGGCTGTAGCCCTGGTCGCCCTGCAGGACCAGCGGGCGGGTCAGGTCAAGTTGCAAATCCAGGGCGAACTCGCCTGCATCGGCGCGCAGCTGCCAGCCGCTGGCCAGCGCCTCGACCGACCAGTCGCGCAGCCACCAGCGCTCGGCGCTGGCCCCGGCCAGGCCCAGTGCGCCGCGGGCGAAGCGCTCGGACTGGAAGAAGCGCCGGCCATCCGCGTCGCTCAGCGCCAGATGCGCCATCCACAGCGCGTCGGCGGCCCAGGCCGAGAGCGGACGCTGCTCGGCCGGATCCAGGCCGAAGCGAAACAGGGTGAACTGGAAGCCGAGGCGCTCACCGTTGCTGCCGTCAAGGGTGCCGGTGAAGTACCACCATTCGCTGCGGTAGTCCGGATGCGCGGCGTGATCGTCCGGAAAGTGGAGCGGCAGCGGCCCGGTGACCTGACGGAAGGACTCGGGCGCCGGGCCCAGCACATCGGCCAGCCCGATGCGGCCGGTGTCCGGCAGCGGCTCGCGGAGCTTGAGTCCCAGCCAGCCGAGCAGGGCGGCGGTCAAGCAAAGGAGAATCAGCAGATCGCGGCCCATCATTGGCCCTTGAGCAGCGGCGCCGGCGCGCGCGTGGCCAGCTTCCAGGCCGGGTACAGGCCGGACAGCACGCCGGCTACCAGGGCCAGTGGCAGCATGGCCAGCCAGGGCTGCCAGGGCAGGCTGAAGGCCATCGTCCAGCCGAAAGCGCGCGGCTGCACGAGCTGGGTCAGCACCAGCTGGATCAGCAGGCTGATGGGCAGGGCGAGAACGGCGGCGACCAGCGCCAGCCCGGCAGTCTGGCTGATCACCCAGATCCGCAGCCCGGCCGGCGTCAGGCCGAGCGCGCGCAGGGTGGCGTACTCGCGCGCGCGCTCCAGCCCCAGCGCCAGCAGGGCGCTGGTCAGCGCCACCGCGGCAATGATCGCGACCAGTAGCGACAGCGCCCAGGTGATGCGAAATGTGCGGTCGAAAACAGCCAGCGTCTGGCTGCGCACCGCCTCGCGGGTGGTCAGGGTCAGGCGCTCATCCAGCGTCTCCAGGCGCTGCCGAAGCCGGGGCAGGTCGGTATCGACTTGGCGCAAGTACAGGCCGAGGCTGTCGCGCAGCGCGTCGTCGAACCAGCGCTGGTAGGCCGCGCCGGCGATGGCGACCACCCCCCGGTCCGAGCTGTAGTCGCGGTAGATGCCCAGCACGGGCAGCTCGCGGCTTTCGCCGGGCAGGGGCAGATTGATCCGATCACCGACCCGAAGCGCATGGCGCCGTGCCTTGGGTTCGCTGATCAGGACGCCGTCGCCCGCCGCCCAGATCGCTCGCGCGTCGTCGCCGCCGTCGTCCAGCCACTCGAAGCCCGCCCAGGCCCGATCATTGAGTTCGTAGGCGATCAGCCGCCAGTCTCGGCCAAGGTCACGCTGGCGCGCGCTCGACCAGTCGGCAATCTCCGGTCCGTCGATGATGGCTTCGAACTGCGCGGGCGTGAGGCTGCCGCCCTGCACCGTCAGGTAGACATCGGCACGCAGCAGCCGGTCGACCCAGTCGTCGACGGCCGCGCGGAAACTGATCACCATCATCGCCAGGCCGGCGCTCAGACCCAGCGCCAGGCTCAAGGCCGCCAGTGCCGGCGCCAGCCGCTGGCGGCCGGCGCGGAGCATGCCCAGCGCCTGGCCGCTCAGGCGGCCTCGGCGGAGGCGCTGCCAGAGGCCCAGCAGCGCCAGACCGGCGTCTGGCGCCAGCAGTGCCAGCGCCGCCAGCAGGCCGAACAGCCCGAGCAAAGCGCCGTTGAGGCTGCTGCTCAAGGCGAGGATGAGCAAGCCGCTCAAGCTACAGGCGCCGGCCAGTGCCAGCCTGCCCACAGCGCTCAAGCTACGGCCGGCGTCGTGGCGGCGGCTGAGCTGGCCGGGCGCAATGGCCAGCGCCTGGCGCAGCACGCCGATCACCCCCAGCAGTGCGGCGCTGACCCCGATCAGCCAGACCACGGCATACAGACCCAGTCCGGGCTGCACGCTCAGGGCCGGGATCAGACCGTAGAGTTCGCTGGCGGGGCTGCGCACCAGCACCAGCAGGCGCTCGGCCAGCCAGGTGCCCGCGACCAGGCCGATCAGGCCGCCCAGGCCCGCCAGCAGGGCGGTTTCGAGGGCGACGACGGCGGCGATCCGTCCGCGGCTGACGCCGACGGCGCGCAGCATGCCGATCTGGCGCTGGCGCTGGACCAGCAGAAAGGACAGCACGGCATGGATCACGAACAGCCCGACCAGCAGCGCGAGCAGGCTCATTGCGGTGAGGTTGGCGCGCATGCCGCGGGTCAGTCGCTCGGCGCTGGCGCGGCGCTGGACCGGATCGCTGAGCGTCAGCTCGGGCGCCAGATGCGACTCCAGCCAGGCGCGGGCGCTGGCCGGGGCTTCGATCCAGGACAGCTGTCCGGGGCGATCCAGCAGCTGCTGGCCCCAGGCCAGGTCCATGATCAGCCGCTGGTCGAGGCCGGGTCGATCGGCGAGTATGGCGACCAGATGAAGCTGCAGCGGCCGGCCATCGACCCGGATCGTGAATGGCTCGCCCTCGACCAGGCCCAGCCGCGCGCTGCTGCGGGCCCCGACCAGAACGCCGCCAGGCTGGTTCAACAGGGCGCCGGTGGCCGGGCCGCTCAAGCCCATCGGGCCGCCGGCCGCGACGGCCAGCGGGTCGATGGCCAGGATCTCCAGCAGCTCGCCGTCCAGCCGCGCGCGGGCGCGCAGCACGGGCACCAGTGCTGGCGCCCCGGGCGCGGTGGCCAGTGCCGCGAACAGATGCTCATCGATGCGGCCGGAGGCGTGTTCGATGCGCAAGCCCTGATCGCCGGCCAGCAGATCGGTGGCCGCATCCAGCGATTCCAGCAGCACGCCGCGCAGCAGCGCCACGCCCGTGACCACGGCGACGCCGGCGGCGACGCCGATCAGGGCCAGCAGCAGCTGCCCGGGATGGCGGTGCAGGAAGCGGCGGGAGAACTGCAGCAGGATCAGCACTCGACCAGCCTGCCCTGGCGCAGTTCGAGGCGGCGCTGGCAGATCGCCGCTGCGGCTTCGCTGTGCGTGACCATGACCAGGGCGGCGCCGCTGCGGTCCAGGATCTGGTCGAACAGCGCCAGCACCTGTGCCGCTGTGGTCGGGTCCAGGCTGCCGGTGGGCTCGTCGGCCAGCAGCAGGTCGGGCTGATGGATCAGCGCCCGGGCGATGGCCACGCGCTGTCGCTCGCCGCCGGAGAGTTGCTCGGGGATGCGGTCGAGCAGCGCCCCGATACCCAGCGCTGCGGCCAGTTCGGCAATCCGGGCGCGATCAGGACGACGACCATTCAGCCACAGCGGCAGGCCGATGTTCTCAGCAACGCTCAGGCTGTCGATCAGGTTGAAGTCCTGGAACACCAGGCCGACGTGGCGAGCCCGAAGGCGGGTCAGGGCAGGCTCTTCGGTCTGATCGAGGCGATGCCCGGCCAGGCTGACCTGGCCCGCATCCGGCCGATCCATGCCTGCGGCCAGATGGAGCAGGGTGGTCTTGCCTGATCCGGAAGCGCCGACAATGGCGACTCGTTCGCCGCGCCGGACTTGCAGGTCGAGATCGCGCAGCACCTCGACGCTGCCGGTTCCGGCGGCGAAGCGCCGCTGGACCCGATTGAAGTCGAGGATCGGCTCAGCCACCCTGAAGGCTGCCGACCAGCCCGGTCATGATCAGCAGGGTGATCACGCTGGCACTCAGGCCCAGCCGCAGGCGGCGGTACCAGCCGGGCAGGCCGTGTGAGCGCCAGGGTTGGTCGAGGACCAGATGCAGGGTGAACAACAGCGCCAGCCACAGACTGCCCCAGCTCAGGGTCATCAGGAGCACCGGCCAGCCGGCCAGAGCCAGCACATTGCTGGCGATCAGAAAGCCGCCGTGGACCGGCTCGAACAAAATGTGTCGTGCCCACAGGGTGCCGGCCATGAAAGCCAGGATCAGCAGACCGTAGCCCAGCAGTAGGGTCTCCAGCCAGTCGGGTGGGCCGAGGTGTGCGGCCAGCGGCATCAGTCCGAAGGGAATGACCCCGCCCCATCCCAGACCGCGCGCAATTCTGACGTCTGTCAGCGACATCGCTTTGTCTCCCAGGCATGAACGCTGGGAACCATTCTAGTGACTCGCGCGCGACGGGCATGAAAAAAGCCCCTGACCGGGAGCCGTGGTCAGGGGCTTGCTATGCATCCGGAACGGGGGAGGGAGTCAGGGCCTTGGAGGGTCCGCTCCGAACGCGACGCCAGTATCTGACCGAGCCGGTGAAGCCACCGTGAAAAGCGTTGCGCCCGGAGGTCAGGGGGCTCGAAGGGAACTTTCCCGGCCCCAGTCGTTCCGAAGGGTCGTGCCAAGTGTGCGAAATATCGCGATTTAGTTGGCATTTGCCCAACGGCTGTGGTAGAGTTACCACCAACCTTGGCGTAACCGCAACGGTTCCCAAGGTCGCAGGGCGCGAAGCGAGGTACATCACTCCGACATATTGCCCCTCCCCCTTCCGGGAGGGGTTTTTTTTCGTCCACTGCATCAGCGTCGCATCATTGAAGAGAGACCGCCAACATGCTCCTGAACATGCTCAAGGCCAAGATTCATCGAGCCACCGTTTCGCGCGTCGAATTGCACTACGAAGGTTCCTGCGCGATCGACGAGGCGCTGCTGGAAGCGGCTGGAATTCTCGAGTACGAACAGATACATATCTACAACATCAATAACGGCGAGCGGTTCGTCACCTACGCCATTCGCGGCGAACGCGACAGCGGGATGATCAGCGTCAACGGCGCGGCCGCGCACAAGGCCACGGTCGGGGATCTGATCATCATCGCCGCCTATGGGCGGATGGACGAGGCAGCGGCAGGCAGTTTTCGACCGCGCCTGGTCTACCCTGACGCCGACAACCGCATCCAGCGTATCGGCAGCGCGATTCCGGCTCAGGCAGCCTGATCGGAGCGGCGCATGTTGCATGAAAACAACATGTCGTCGCTCGCACAGCTGTTCGCAGAGGATCCCGCGCGCGACGCCGATTTCAGCTGCAGCCAGCTCGGCTGGTGGCTGGGCTTCGCCGGCGTGCCGCTATCCCGAACCGAACTGGGCGATCTGTATGCCGAGATCGACCGGACCGGCCTGAGCGCCGCCGTCGAAGCCTTGTTTGCCGGCGAGCCTGTCAATACCTCGGAAAACCAGCCTGCTCTGCACATGGCGCTGCGTGCCGCCGAGCCGCAGCACTGGCCGAATGCCGATCCGGACGGCCAGCTCCATGGCCAGCGCGAGGCCTTTCTGAATCTGGCCGAGGCCCTGCATGACGGGCGCCAGGGTCTCAGCGACCTGATTCACATCGGTATTGGCGGGTCGGACCTCGGTCCGCGGCTGGTCGCCGACGCGCTGGACTGTGACGACGGCGCCGTTCGAGTGCATTGGCTGTCGACTCTGGACGGTCGCCGTCTCGCGCGGCTGCTGCGCCAACTGGATCCGGGCCGCACCGGCGTGGTGATTGCGTCGAAGTCGTTCGGCACCGAAGAAACGCTGGTTCAGGCCGAGGCAGTGCGCGACTGGCTGGGTCAGCACTTCGCCACCCAGGCCTGGGCGGCCACGGCGAGGCCTGATCGCGCTGCCGCCTTCGGTATCCATCCAGCGCAGGTGTTGGCCTTTCCGAGTTGGACGGGCGGTCGCTTTTCACTGTGGTCGTCAGTCGGTGTGAGCGCTGCGGCCTGCATCGGCGCTGACCGTTTCCGCCAGTTGCTGGCCGGCGCGGCGCGAGCTGACGCGGCCTTCCGTAGTGTATCGCCGACAGGCCCTGGTCTGGCCGTGGTGCTGGCGCTACTGCTGCATCATTTGCGCCGCGGTCTCGGGCTTGGCACCTTGGGCGTCGTCGCCTACGAGCCGCGGCTGGCCCTGCTGGGGGACTATCTGCAGCAGCTGGTCATGGAAAGTCTCGGCAAGAATGTCGATCTCGACCATCGGCCCTTGCAGCAGCCAAGCTCGCCCTTGATCTATGGTGGGCGGGGAACGGATCTGCAGCATTCGATCTTCCAGGCCTTGCATCAGGGCACCGATACCCATCCCCTGCTGCTGGTCGGCAGTCTGAACGACGAGGCCAGCCGTCCGGACTGGCAGCGGCGCCAGCAGTCGCATCTGTTCGCCCAGGCGCTGGCTTTTGCCGCCGGAAGACATGATGGCCGGCCCTGGCAGCATCTGCCGGGCAACCGTCCGGTCATGATGCTGATCAGCGAGTCGCTGGACGCCTATGGCCTGGGCGCCTTGCTGGCCACGTTCGAACATGCCGTCTACGCCCTGGCGCGGTTGTGGGGTATCAACGCTTTCGATCAGTGGGGGGTTGAAGAGGGCAAGCTGCTGGCCGCCAGCATCGGGCCTCGGCTGGCCGCGGCGCCGCCGTCACTGGATCAGCTCCCCGCGCTTCTGGCCGAGCTGCGCCGAGCGCGCGGCGACGGCTGACGGCCGTATACTTGTCAGCCGGTCAGCGCGCCAAGTCGGCGCCTGCCGGAGCCGCGAATCCTTGCCCAACCCCGAAGACTGTGAGGACATTGATCATGCGTAGTCGAATTCTGGTACCGATGCTGCTGGCCCTGCCGCTGATTCTGGCGGCTTGTCAGCGAAACGCCGACGATGCTGCTGCCGACAGCGCAGAGCGGGCTGAAGATGCGCTGCAGGAAGCCCGGGACCGGGCTGCCGATGCCGGGGCCGAAGTCACTGGCGCGGCTGAGCAGGTCGCGGGTACGACCGACGCCCTGATCGAGCGTGCCCGAGTGCTGGCGGAGGAGGCTCAGGTTGCCGCTCGCGACGCGGCCAGATTGGCGCGCGAGCAGAGTGGCGAGGCCTGGGAAGAAGCGCGCGATGCCGCCGAGCGCGCCCGTGAGCGCGCGACCGAGGCCGCTTCGGATGTGGCTCGCGCGGTCGGCGATACGTCCAGCGATGTCATGGAACGCATCAAGCTCGAGATGGCTGAGCTCGACGCGACCTGGCAGCGTCTGCGTTCGGCGGAGGAAGCGCGGGAGCGGGAGCAGGACCCCGAGCCCTGAAGCCTTGCCCCGGGGGCGGATTGATCGCCCCCGGCGGCCGAACCGCGCCTGGCGCGGCGCGGCGGTTCGCCTTTGAAACCATCATCCCGAGAGACTGACAGCGTGTCAGAGATTTACAACCCCGGCCAGCTGGAGCCGGTGATTCAGCAGCAGTGGTCGGTGCAGCAGGCCCACCAGGCCGAGCGCGGTCAGGGCGAGCGCTTCTATTGCCTGAGCATGTTCCCGTATCCCTCGGGCAAGCTCCATATGGGGCACATGCGCAATTACACGATCTGCGATGTGATCTCGCGCTATCAGCTGATGCAGGGACGGCGCGTGCTGCAGCCCATGGGCTGGGACGCGTTCGGTCTGCCGGCCGAGAACGCCGCCATGGCCAACGGCGTGCCGCCGGCGAAATGGACGCGCGACAACATCGCCCACATGCGCGGCCAGCTCCAGAGCCTGGGCTTCGCGATCGACTGGGAGCGCGAGATCGCCACCTGCGATCCGGCGTACTACCGCTGGAACCAGTGGTTTTTCCTGAAACTGCGTGAGCGCGGCATCGCCTACAAGAAGACCGGTGTGGTCAACTGGGACCCGGTCGACCAGACCGTGCTGGCCAACGAGCAGGTGGTCGACGGGCGCGGCTGGCGCACCGGCGCGCTGGTCGAAAAGCGCGAAATCCCGATGTACTACCTGCGCATCACCGACTACGCCGAGGAGCTGCTGGCCAGTCTCGATCAGCTCGACGGCTGGCCGGAGCGGGTGCGCACCATGCAGGCCAACTGGATCGGCAGAAGCGAAGGCGCCGAGATCAGCTTTGCCTGCCAGGACCAGACAATCAAGGTCTTCACCACCCGCCCCGATACCCTGATGGGCGCGACCTACATGGCCGTCGCGGCCGAGCATCCGCTGGCCCGCGCCGCCGCGCGCGACAACGCCGCCTTGAGCGATTTCATCGCCGAATGCCAGAAGGGCGGTGTGTCCGAGGCCGACATCGCAACCCAGGACAAGCTGGGCATGGACACCGGCCTGAAGGCCATCCACCCCCTGAGCGGCGAGGAGCTGCCGGTCTGGGTCGCCAACTATGTGCTGATGGGTTACGGCGAGGGCGCGATCATGGCGGTGCCCGCCCACGATGAGCGCGATTTCGAGTTTGCTCTGAAATACGGACTGCCGATCCGACAGGTGATCAGCCTGCCCGAGGGCCAGGAGTTCGACGACCGGCAGTGGGACGATGCCTATGCGGCCAGGGATGGCCATCTGCTGAACTCCGGCCGCTATGGCGGCCTGCCCTGTGCGGAAGGCTTTGCCGCCATCGTTCGGGATCTCGAAACGCAGGGCGCGGGCAAGGCCCGGGTCCAGTTTCGCTTGCGCGACTGGGGTATCTCCCGCCAGCGCTACTGGGGCTGCCCGATTCCGATCATTCATTGCCCGAGCTGCGGCGAAGTGCCGGTGCCGGAGTCCGATCTGCCGGTCGTGCTGCCCGAGCATCTGGTGCCCGACGGCAGCGGCAACCCGCTGGGCCGCTGCGCCGAGTTCGTCGAGGTCAGCTGCCCGCAGTGTGGTGCGGCCGCGCGCCGCGAGACCGACACCATGGACACCTTCGTCGATTCGTCCTGGTACTTCCTGCGCTACACCTGCCCGGACAACCACCGGGCCATGGTCGACGAGTCGACCAGCCAGTGGATGCCGGTGGACCAGTACATCGGCGGCATCGAGCACGCTATCCTGCATCTGCTTTACGCGCGTTTCTGGACCAAGCTGATGCGCGACGAAGGCCTGGTCAGCGTCGACGAGCCCTTCGCCCGCCTGCTCACCCAGGGCATGGTCCTGGCCGACACCTATTATCGGGAGGACGCCCAGGGCCGGCGGGTCTGGTTCAATCCTGCCGATGTCGATCTCGAGCGCGATGACAAGGGCCGGGTCCTGCGCGCCACCCTGGCCAGCGACGGCGCCGAGGTCATCCCCGGCGGCATCGAGAAGATGGCCAAGTCGAAGAACAACGGGGTCGATCCGCAGGCGCTGGTCGACCAGTACGGCGCCGACACCGTGCGCCTGTTCTCGATGTTCGCCTCGCCGCCCGAGCAGTCGCTGGAGTGGTCCGAGGCCGGCGTCGAGGGCGCCTGGCGTTTCCTCAAGCGGCTGTGGGCCGGTGTCCAGGCGCATGTCGCCGCAGGCCAGCGTCCCGGCGCGATCGCAACCGGTATCGAGGGCCCGGGCCGCGAACTGCGCCGCCTGCTGCACGAGACCATCGCCAAGGTCGGCGACGACTTCGGTCGCCGCTACACCTTCAATACCGCGATCGCGGCGATCATGGAGTTCTGCAATCATCTGGCCCGCTTCGAGCCGGGTTCGGAAGCCGATCGCGAGCTGCGCCAGGAGGCCTGGGAGGCTGTCGTTCGGTTGATTGCCCCGGTCACGCCGCACATCGCCGAGGTGCTGTGGCAGGCACTGGGGCGCTCCGGCTCGGTGTTCGATGCCGGCTGGCCCGAGGTCGACGGGCAGGCGCTGGTCCGCCAGGCGGTGACCATCGTCGTCCAGGTCAACGGCAAGGTGCGCGGTCGCATCGAAACCGTCCCCGGCGCCGACCGTGCGGAAGTCGAGCGTCTGGCGCTGGCCGAGGATAATGTTGCCCGTCATATCGTTGGCCTGACCGTTCGCAAGCTCATTGTCGTGCCCGACAAACTGGTCAATATCGTGGTCGGCTGATGCGTATCCTGATTGCTCTGCTGACTTTGTCTTTGCTCGGCGGCTGCGGCTTTCAGCTGCGCGGCGAGGCGCGTCTGCCGGCGGTGATGGTCGAGACCTGGCTGCAGGCGCCGGATCCGTCGACCGCCTTCATTCGCGAGCTGGGCTTGATGCTGCGGGCCAACGGCGTGCGGCTGAATGAACGCGCAGACGCCACTTCGGCCGTGCTGCGCATCCACCGCGAGCGGATGAGCGCCGAACCCCTGACCATTTCCGGCCAGGCGAGGGTGCGCGAGTTCGTGTTGATTTTCGACGTCGATTTCGAACTGAGCTCGGCCGATGGCGACACTCTGATCCCCCGCGAGACCTTGCGGCTGACCCGCGACTACAGCTTCGACGAACAGGAAATCCTGGCCGGCACGCGCGAAGAAGAGTTTCTGCGCGACGATCTGCGCCGCGCCATGGCCGCGCAGCTGCTGCGCCGACTTGAGGCGCTTGGCGCCGGCGGATGAAGCGCTTTCCCGAGCAGTTGGGACGGGAGCTGGAGGGCGGCCTCAAGCCGGTGTACCTGGTGGCCGGCAGCGAGCTCCTGCTGGTTGAGGAAGCCTGCGACATGATCCGGCGCGCGGCCCGCGCCGCCGGCATCGGCGAGCGCGTGCTGATCGAGGCCGACGGTCGCTTCAACTGGAATGAGTTCGGCGCCGCCACCCAGAACATGTCGCTGTTTGCCAGCCAGCGCCTGATCGAGCTGCGCCTGGCCAGCGGCAAGCCCGGCCGCGACGGCGCGACGGTACTGCGCGATTGGGTCGGCAGCGGCAGTGCCGATCTGCTGCTGATCAAGGCCCAGGCCTGGGAAATGGCCAGCGAGAAGACCGCCTGGTTCCGCGACATCGACCAGGCCGGCGTGTTCATACCGTGCTGGCCGGTCAAACCCCATCAGCTGCCGCGCTGGATCGCCCAGCGTCTGGCCGATCGCGGCCTGCGCGCTGATCGGGAGGTCGGCCGCTTTCTGGCCGACCGCCTGGAAGGCAATCTGCTCGCCGCGGCCCAGGAGATCGAGCGCCTGGCCCTGCTGCTCGGCCGCGGGGCTGAGCTGGATGTCGCGACGCTGCGCCAGTTCGTCGCCGACAGCGCTCGTTTCGACAGTTTCCGCCTGACCGAGCTGGTCATGGCGGCCCAGGCGGGCGGCGCGGTGCGCTGTATTCGCGGCCTTGCCGAAAGCGACACGCCGATGCCGATGGTGGTCGGCGCGCTGGCCCGTGAGCTCGGTCTGGTCGAAGCCCTGCAGGCCCTGAGTGAGCGCATGCCGATGAGCCGCGCTTTCGACGAGCTCAAGATCTGGAAATCGAAGCAGGAGTCGCTGGCGGCGGCCGCGACGCGCCTGCGACCGGCCCGGGTGCGGCAGGCTCTGGCGCTGTTGTCGGACCTCGATCTGCTGTCCAAGTCCAACCACCGCGCTGAATTCTGGCTCAGGCTGGAGCGGCTGTGTGTGAGCCTGGCCGCCGATCGGCCGTTGGAGGATGCGGCGTGAAGAATCGCGCCGTCGCGATCTTCGGCGGCACCTTCGACCCGGTGCACTACGGCCATCTGCGCGCGGCCGCCGAAGTGGCCGAGCTGCTGCGGGTCAGCGATTTCCGACTGCTGCCTGCCGGCTTGCCGCCGCATCGCGAGGGCACCTGGGCGGATGCCTACCATAGGCTTGCCATGCTCGAACTCGCCCTGGCGCCTTATCCCGATCTCACCGTTGATGATCGCGAAGTGCGACGCACGGGTCCTTCCTTCATGGTGGACACCCTGGCCAGCATCCGCGCCGAGGCCGGCACCGCGCCGGTGCTGCTGTGCGTCGGCCAGGACGCGGCGAACGGCCTGAATCGCTGGCATCGCTGGCGCGAGCTGTTCGAGCTGGCCCATCTGGTGGTCATGACCCGCCCGCGCAGCCGTCCGCGCTATCCCGAGGACCTGGGCGAGTACTTCCGCCAGCGGCGGGTGCGACGCACCCGCGACCTGATGAACAGTCCGGCAGGACTGGTGCGGCATGTCGAGGTCACCCAGCTGGCGATCTCCTCGACTGACATTCGACGGCAGCTCGCCGCCGGCCGCGACCCGCGATTCCTGCTGCCGGCGACGGTGCTGGCCTACATTCGCAAGCACGGCCTGTACGCCGGACATGAAAATGTGCCGCAAACGGGTTAACATGCCTTCGAATCCATTCATAGCGCGGTTACTTGAACCCCACTCAGATTGTTGACTCGGAAACCATCCGGGAACTCGCCCGCTCCGTTCTGGAGGACGCCAAGGCTGAAGATATTCAGGATATCGACCTGCGCGGCCGCAGCAGCTTCGCCGACTTCATGCTCGTCGCCACCGGCAACTCGACCCGCCAGGTCAAGGCTACGGCTGATCGTCTGGTCCAGCGGATGAAGGCCGCCGGGGTCACGCCGCTGGGCGTCGAAGGTGATCGCGAAGCCGAATGGGTGCTGGTCGATCTGGTCGATGTCGTCGTCCACATCATGCTGCCGCAGACCCGGGCCTTCTACAACCTCGAAAAGCTCTGGTCGGCACCGCCGGCAACGCGCAGCGCCCAGGCCTGAAGCGCTGGCCATGGACCTGGTCCTGGCGGCGATCGGTACGCGCATGCCCGACTGGGTCGCGGCGGGCTGGCAGGAGTATGCGCGCCGCCTGCCGCCCCATCTCAAGCTCAGCCTGGTGGAACTGCCGGTTGCCGGCAAGGCCGCCGCGGGACGTGCCGCCGGCACCGAAGCCGAGCGGCTGTTGGCCCGGCTACCCCCCCAGGCCACGGCCGTCGCTCTGCACGGCGCCGGCTCGCCCTGGCCGACGAAGCGCCTGGCCCGCTACCTGGCCGATTGGCAGCTGGAAGGCGCCCCGGTCTGGTTCCTGGTCGGCGGCGCCGACGGATTGGGCGATGCCGTGCTGGCCCGCTGCCGACTCCAGTGGTCGCTGGGCCCTGCCGTCTTTCCCCACATGCTGGTCCGCATCCTGGTCGCCGAACAGCTGTATCGGGCCTGGACGATTCTGGAAGGGCATCCCTACCACCGGGCCTGATGGCCCGGTGGGGGAGAGGGATAGAGGGGAGAGGGAAGAGGGTAAAGGGTAAAGGCGAGAGATTCGGCGACGATCGCGAGTTCTGCCAAGGCTTGGCCCTCTCCCTTCTCCCCCTCTTTCCTTCTATCCCTACTCCGTCTTCAGTATCCCCTCCACATCCAGAATGATTTCAATCGTGCGGGCTTCAGGGCCCAGGTCGTAGTCGATGCCGAAGTCGGCCAGGGCGAAGCTGGTGCGGCCGGTGAAGCCGCGGCGCTGGTTGCCCCAGGGGTCGATGCCGGCGCCGATCTGCTCGACTTCGATGTCAAGCGAGCGGGTGTGGCCGAGCAGGGTGAAGTCGCCGGTCATGTGGTAGCGGTCGCCCTCGATATGGCGGAAGGCGGTGCTGCGGAAGTGCGCCTGCGGAAAGGCCTCGACCGACAGGAAGTCCTCGTTGCGCAGGTGATTGTCGCGACGCTCATGGTTCGAGTCGACGCTGGCCGTGTTGATGGTGACCTCGACGCCGGAGTTGCTGGGATCGGCGGGGTCGAAATGGAAACGGCCCTCGAAGTCGTTGAAGCGACCGTACAGCCAGGAAAAGCCCAGATGTGAAATCTTGAACTGAATGAAGGCGTGGGCGCCCTGGGTATCGATCACATAGTGCTCGACGCCATTGCCCTCGACCTCGTCGGCGAAGGCCAGGGTGGAGGCCGCAGCGAGCAGGGCGGCGGTCAGCAGTGAGCGCAACATGGTGTTCTCCTCATTGATCGGTTGATACAGTCAAAAGGCATCTTTTGACAGCCCAGCGAATCTTGCCATTGCCGCGTCAACGCGAGATTCAGGTCCTGTTCAAGTGAATCGGCTACGGTGGTCCGTGGATCCCGGTTTTCCTGGAGCTCAGCTTGTGAGTCTGTCGCCACTGCGGAACATCGCCCTGACGCTGCTGGTGCTGGTGCTGATCGCGCTGGCACCTGAGCTTCGGGCTGACGCGATGTACTGCGATGGTCGTCTGGTCAGGGCCGGCGACCCGATCTGGCAGGTGGGGCGGGCCTGTCCCGAGCCGTTCTGGCGCGAGGATCGGGATGAACCGGCGGCTCGCGACCGAGATGGGCGGGTGCTGGGCTGGCACCGGGTCGAAGTCTGGACGCTCAACTTCGGTCCCAGCCGCTTCATGCGCCGGCTGATCTTCCGCGATGGCTACCTGTATCGGATCGAGAATCTGGGCTATGGCGTGCGCTGGGAACCAGGAACGCGGCGATGCGGCTGGCGCGAGCTGGAACTGGCCGGCGCCACCGCCGCTGAAGTCTTTGCCCGCTGCGGCGAGCCTGATTATCGCTACGCCCTATCGCCCCAGGCCGGCTATGGCGGCTATGCCGGCCCGTGGCCAGCCTACGCCCAGCGCGAGCGCTGGATCTACGATTTTGCCGACGGGCGCCAGGCCCGCGAGTTCGACTTTACCGCCGGCCGTCTTGACCGCATCCAGCGCGGACGCCGCTGATGCGGCCCGGCGCCACGGCGACTGTCGCCATGGTCGAGCGGCAGGAGCTCAAGGCCATCGCGGCGGATACTCGCTTCGATCCCGGGGTCAGTGCGTCCTTACTGCTGGCGGCGGAAATCGCCGCTGCGCCGGCGAACCAGTGCGTAGCCAAGACGATAGGGTAAATGCCGTGACAGCATCGCCAGGAAGCGGTTGACGCGCCCGGTCACCAGCATCACCGGGGCGCCGGGACGGCCGAAAGCGGCCAGGCTGAGGCGAACGACATCGGCGGCGTTCATCCACAGGTAACGCGGCATTTTCGAAACCATGTCACGGGTGCCGACCACGTCGTGAAACTCCGAGTAGGTAAAGCCGGGGCAGCAGGCCTGAATGCAGAGCCCGTGAGCCTGATTTTCCATCGCCAGCGACTCCGAGAGCTTGATCATGAACGCCTTGACCCCGGCGTACAGCGTGTGACCCGAGGAGCCCGGAACAATGCCGGCCAGCGAGGCGACGTTGATGATCCCGCCGCGGCCAAGCTCGCGCATGCCGGGCAGCAGCCGGTGACTGAGCTCGGCGACCGCGGTGACCATCACCTGCAGAAAGCGGGCCTGGTCGGTCCATGTCGTCTGGTGATAGACACCGGGGATGGCATAGCCGGCATTGTTGACCAGCAGTTCGACGCGCAGGCCCCCGTCGTCCAGTTGCCGGCACAGGCTGGCTGGCGCGGTCGGGTCGGCCAGATCGGCAGCGATCACATGACAGACCGCGCCGTGCCCCTGCCGGAGCTGCTCGGCCAGGGCGTCAAGACGCTCGCGGCGGCGCGCGGTCAGCACCAGATCGTAGCCGCTTGCGGCCAGCTGCCGTGCATATTCGGCGCCGATGCCGGCCGACGCGCCGGTGACCAGGGCCAGAGGACGTTGGGCCATGCGGGTTGTTCCTTGCTTCGGGATCGGCACGACCGTATCCTAGCGGGTTTGCGACCGCCAAGGGGAGGAGGCGCCCATGCGCACCCGTTTGATTGCCGGGAACTGGAAGATGAATGCCAGCAAGCCGATGGTTCGGGAGCTGGTGTCGGGCGTGTTGGCGCGGCTCGATCCTGATCGCAGTGCCGATCTGCTGCTGCTGCCGCCGTTTCCCTACCTGTCGATGGTGCAGGCGCTGATCGAGGGTACGCCGGTACTGCTGGGTGCTCAGGATCTCAGTGCGCGCGAGGCCGGCGCCTACACCGGCGAAGTCGGCGGGCCGATGCTGGCCGAGTTCGGCTGCTCGCATGTGCTGGTCGGGCACTCGGAGCGGCGCAGCCTGCATCGCGAGGACGATCGACTGGTGGCCGAGAAATTCGTCGCGGCCCAGGGCGCCGGACTGCAACCGGTGCTGTGCGTGGGTGAGACACTGGATCAGCGCCAGGCCGGTGAGACCGAGGCGGTCATTCGCGCCCAGATGGCGGCGGTGATCGAGCGCGCCGGGGTGGCTGCATTCAGTCGCGCGGTGGTGGCCTACGAACCTGTCTGGGCGATCGGTACAGGCCAGACGGCGACGCCTGATCAGGCCCAGGCGGTGCATGCGTTGATCAGGTCGCAGTTGAGCGAAGAGGATGCTATAATTGCCGGCCGGGTTCGGATTTTGTACGGCGGCAGTGTCAAGCCTGACAATGCCGCCGAGTTGTTTGCCCGCGACGATATCGACGGCGGCCTCATTGGCGGCGCGTCCTTGTCCGCGGAGTCCTTTATGGCCATCTACCAGGCGGCCTGAGCACAATGGATTGCTAGACGCATGCTGTATACGGTTCTCATTGTTTTCCACGTGGTACTGGCTGCTGGCCTGATCGCGATCGTGCTGGTCCAGCGCGGCCCCGGTGCGACCATGGGCGCTGCCTTTGGTGCGGGTGCCTCGGGTACGGTGTTCGGCTCGCGTGGCTCGGCCAGCTTCCTGACCCGCACGACAAGCTGGATGGGCGCGGCGTTCTTTGCCATCAGCCTGACGATGGCGGTGATCGTGGCGCGCAGCGGCGTCGTCATGGTGTCTCCGGACGATCTGGGCGTCGCTGGCGCTGTGGCCGTGCCGGCCGCCCAAACTGCCCCTGACGTCGACATCGCCGAGGAGTTCCTGATTCTGCCCGTCGACGAAGTCGAAGCCGAAGACGAGGATGAGTTCATCCCGGTGCCGCCGGAGATGTGATTTCACAGGCCGTCGTGACGGCCTGCGCAACAATGCCGAAGTGGTGGAATTGGTAGACACGCTGTCTTGAGGGGGCAGTGGCGAAAGCCGTGCCGGTTCGAGTCCGGCCTTCGGCACCATTTTTGAACGCGACGACGTTTTGGACGCGACTTTCCGGGGCCGGGAAGCAGGGGATCGGGAAGCAGGATCGGGCGTCGGACCGGCTCGAACCTGCCAGGCCCGACCAGCCGAGCCCCGCTGAATCTGGTCCGGAGATGCGAAAGAGCTCATGCTGGCGCAGTATTTTCCGATCTTGGTATTTCTGGCCGTTGCGGCTGGCATGGGTATCGCGCTGCTGCTGGTGGGCGGTATCCTGGGCCCGCGCAATCCGTCCAGCGAGAAACTCTCGCCTTATGAATGCGGCTTCGAGGCCTTCGAAGATTCGCGCATGCGCTTCGATGTGCGCTTCTATCTGGTCGCCATCCTGTTCATCATCTTCGATCTGGAAATCGCTTTCCTGTTTCCCTGGGCCGTGGTGCTCGACGAAATCGGTTTCGTCGGCCTGGCAGCGATGGGCGTATTCCTGCTGATTCTGGTGATCGGCTTCATCTACGAGTGGAAGAAGGGCGCGCTGGAATGGGAGTGAGCGAGCTGCTGCACAACCCGCTGGCCGAAGGCGAGGTTGACGACATCCTGAGGCCCGGTGGCGACAACCCGCTGCTGGACAAGGGCTGGGTCACGACCAGCGCCGATGCCCTGATCAACTGGGCGCGCACCGGGTCGATGTGGCCGATGACCTTCGGCCTGGCCTGCTGCGCCGTCGAGATGATGCATTCGGCCGCATCGCGCTATGACATCGACCGCTTCGGCGTGATTTTCAGGCCCAGCCCGCGCCAGTCGGACGTGATGATCGTGGCCGGCACCCTGTGCAACAAGATGGCGCCGGCGCTGCGCAAGGTCTACGACCAGATGCCCGATCCGAAGTGGGTAATCTCGATGGGCTCATGCGCCAACGGCGGCGGCTATTACCACTATTCCTATGCCGTGACCCGCGGCTGCGACCGGATCGTGCCGGTCGACATTTACGTGCCCGGCTGCCCGCCCACGGCGGAGGCACTGGTCTACGGCATTCTGCAACTGCAGAAGAAAATTCGGCGCACCAACACTATCGCTCGCTCATGAACGCAGTCTCGGCGCGGAACAAGGCCCTGGCCCAGCTGCTGGAGGACTGCTTCGGGCGCCGGCTCAGCCAGCTGATCGAGCAGCGCGGCCAGCTGACCGCGCTGGTGCCGGCGGAGCACTGGCTGGATGTGGCCTGGCGGCTGCGCGACGAGCCGGCGCTGCACTTCGAACAGCTGATCGATCTGTGCGGGATGGATTACCTCGGCCATGGCGACGACGAGTGGGAAACCGAGGCGGCCACCGGCTCGGGTTACTCGCGCGGCTTCGACGCGCTGGGGCCGGGCCGTTTTGCCTGGGCCGATCGGCCGGAGGCTGGCGCGATCCCGAATCGCTTCGGCGTGGTGGTGCACCTGTTGTCGCTGAAGCACAACTGGCGCCTGCGGCTGCGCTGCTACGCCCCGGATGACGAGTTGCCGATGCTGCCCTCGCTGATCGAGGTCTGGAGCTCTGTGAACTGGTATGAGCGCGAAACTTTCGATCTTTATGGGATCGTTTTCGAAGGCCATCCCGATCTGCGCCGCATCCTGACCGACTACGGCTTCATCGGCCACCCGTTCCGCAAGGACTTCCCGCTGATCGGCAACGTCACCGTGCGCTACGACGAGGGCAAGGGGCGGGTGATTTACGAGCCGGTCGAGATCGAGCCGCGGGTGCTGGTGCCGCGGGTGGTCCGTCGCGACAGCCGCTACGTCGATGAAAAACTGGACGGACGCGAAGCCGGATGAGCGAGATTCGCAACTTCACCATGAACTTCGGGCCGCAGCATCCGGCGGCCCACGGTGTGTTGCGTCTGATTCTGGAGCTTGACGGCGAGATCGTCGAGCGCGCCGACCCGCACATCGGCCTGCTGCATCGCGCCACCGAGAAGCTGGCCGAGTCCAAGCCCTACAATCAGTCGATCGGCTACATGGACCGGCTCGACTATGTGTCGATGATGTGCAACGAGCACGCCTATGTGCGCGCGATCGAGCAGCTGCTCGGTATCGAGGCGCCCGAGCGCGCCCAGTACATCCGCACCATGTTCGACGAAATCACCCGCATTCTCAATCATCTGATGTGGGTGGGCTCGAACGCGCTCGATCTCGGCGCCATGACCGTGTTCCTGTATGCCTTTCGCGAGCGCGAAAATCTGATGGACTGCTACGAGGCGGTGTCGGGCGCGCGCATGCACGCGACCTACTACCGGCCCGGCGGCGTCTATCGCGACCTGCCGGACAGCATGCCGAAACTGGCCGAGAGCCGCTGGCGCAAGGGGCGGGACCTCGAGCGCATGAACCGCTGGCGGCAGGGCTCGCTGCTCGACTACGTGGAAGCCTTCTGCGAGGACTTCTTTCACCGCGTCGACGACTACGAAACTCTGCTCACCGACAACCGCATCTGGAAGCAGCGAACCGTCGGCATCGGCGTGGTCAGCCCCGAGCGCGCCCTGCAGCTGGGCTTCACCGGCCCGATGCTGCGCGGCAGCGGGATCGCCTGGGATCTGCGCAAGAAACAGCCCTATGCCCGCTACCGCGACATGGATTTCGATGTGCCGGTGGGTACCAACGGCGACTGCTACGACCGCTACCTGGTGCGGATCGAGGAGATGCGCCAGTCAGCCCGCATCGTGCAACAGTGCATCGCCTGGCTGCGCGTCAACGAAGGTCCGGTGAGCCTGAGCAACTACAAGGTCATTCCGCCTTCGCGCGAGGAAATGAAGGATGACATGGAAGCCCTGATTCATCACTTCAAGCTGTTCACCGAAGGCTATTGCGTACCCGAGGGCGAGACCTACGCCGCAGTCGAGGCGCCAAAGGGCGAATTCGGCTGCTATCTGGTCTCGGATGGCGCCAACAAGCCCTTCCGGGTCCATCTGCGCGCGCCGGGCTTCGCCCATCTGGCGGCCATGCATGAAATGGCGCGCGGCCACATGCTGGCCGATATTCCGGCGCTGATCGCCACCCAGGACATCGTCTTCGGAGAGATCGATCGATGAGTATCCAGGCTACCGACAAAGCAGTCGCCGGCAAGGCGGCGTTGCTGTCCGAGGACACGCGCGCGAGCATCGATCACTGGCGCGCCAAGTTCCCGGAGGGTCTGGAAGGCCGCCGTTCGGCCATCATCCAGTCCCTCTATGCGGCCCAGCACCAGAACCAGGGCTGGATCAGCGCCGATCTCATGGACGCCGTGGCCGACTACCTCGATGTGCCGCCGGTTTGGGTCTACGAGGTCGCGAGCTTTTATTCCATGCTCGAAACCCAACCGGTAGGCCGGCACTCGGTGTCAATCTGCACCAACATCTCCTGCATGCTCTGCGGCGCCGACCAGGTGGTCGAGCAGGTGGAGAAGAAACTCGGCATCCGCATGGGCGAAACCACCCCGGACGGCCGCATCTTCCTGAAGATCGAGGAAGAGTGCGTCGCCGCCTGCGTCGGCGCCCCGATGATGATCGTGGACGGGCATTACCACGAGAAACTGACGCCGGCGCGCATCGACGAGATTCTGGATGGGCTCGATTGATCCCGGGGAGAGGGGGAGAGGGAAGAAGCGAGAGGGGAAAGGCAAGTGGTGAAAGGTGAAAGTTAGGTAGCGGGTTGAGAGCACGGAGATGGTTGAGATGAAGGTCAACGACAGTTTGAAGCAGCGTTCCAGCAGCGCCGTCGGCCGGTGCACGGGCAGCCTTTGCCCGCTCACTTCTCACCTCTCCCCTCTCCCCGCCTCCGCAGGAGGCGAGCATGTCTGATCACAATGTCGTCTTCACCCACCTCGATGCCGACAACTGCTGGTCGCTGGCGGCCTATCGGGAGATCGGCGGCTGGCAGGCCTGGGAACGCATCCTGCGCGAGCAGACGCCGCAGGAAGAGATCATCGATACGGTCAAGAAATCGGCCCTGCGCGGCCGCGGCGGTGCCGGTTTTCCCACCGGCTTGAAGTGGTCGTTCATGCCGCGCTCGGCGCCGGGGCAGAAGTACCTGCTGTGCAACTCCGACGAGTCCGAGCCCGGCACCTGCCACGATCGCGACATTCTGCGCTACAACCCGCACGCCCTGCTCGAAGGCATGGCCATCGCCGCTTACGCGATGGGTGCGACCGTGGCCTACAACTATCTCCGGGGCGAATTCCATCACGAGCCCTTCGAACGCGTCGAGGGCGCGCTTGAGGAAGCCTACGCGGCTGGCTACCTGGGCAGGAACGTGATGGGCTCCGGCGTCGATATCGATATCCACAACGTGCTCGGCGCCGGTGCCTATATCTGCGGCGAGGAAACCGCGTTGATGGAGTCGCTGGAAGGCAAGAAGGGCCAGCCGCGCTTCAAGCCGCCGTTCCCGGCCAACTTCGGCATCTATGGCAAGCCGACCACGATCAACAACACCGAAACCCTGGCCAGCGTGCCAGCGATCATGCGCAACGGCGCCGAATGGTTCCTGGCGATCGGCAAACCGAACAACGGCGGTCCGAAGGTGTTTTCGGTATCCGGCCACGTCAACCGGCCGGGCAACTTCGAGATTCCGCTGGGCACGCCGTTTCGCGATCTGCTCGATAGGGCAGGTGGCGTCCGCAACGGTCATGCCCTGAAGGGCGTGATCCCCGGCGGCTCGTCGATGCCGGTGCTGCCCGGTGACACCATGCTGGAGCTGACCATGGACTACGACAGCCTGCAGAAGGCGGGTTCGGGTCTGGGCTCGGGCGCGGTCATCGTCATGGACGAGACCACCTGCATGGTCCGGGCCTGTACTCGGATTGCCCGCTTCTACTATGCCGAGTCCTGCGGCCAGTGCACGCCCTGTCGGGAAGGCACCGGCTGGATGTATCGCGTGCTCAAGCGTATCCAGGACGGTCAGGGCCGGGCGGAGGACGTGGATCTGCTGCTCTCGGCGGCCGGCCAGATCGAGGGGCACACGATTTGCGCCTTCGGCGAAGCGGCGGCCTGGCCGGTGCAGGGCTTCCTGCGCCACTTCCGCCATGAGTTCGAGTACTACATCGAGCATGGCCGCTCGATCGTGGCGGACAAGCTGGGAGTGGCGGCCTGATGAAGCTCGGGTTTCAGGTTTCAGGTTTCAGGGTTCAGGAGGGCTCTCGTTCGCCGGCGAGCCTGTGGGCGGAACGGGTCTGACGATGGCTACCCTGATCAACAGCGAGACCAACCTGGTCACCCTCGAGATTGACGGCCGCGAGGTGCAGGTGCCCCGTGGCTCGATGATCATCGAGGCCGCCGACCGGATCGGCATCGACATCCCGCGCTTCTGCTACCACCGGAAGCTCTCGATCGCGGCCAACTGCCGGATGTGCCTGGTCGATGTCGAGAAGGCGCCGAAGCCGCTGCCGGCCTGCGCCACGCCGGTGATGGAGGGGATGAAAGTCTTCACCGAGTCGCGGCGCGCGGTCGACGCCCAGCGCGGGGTGATGGAGTTCCTGCTGATCAATCACCCGCTGGACTGCCCGATCTGCGATCAGGGCGGCGAGTGTGAGCTGCAGGACCTGGCCATGGGCTACGGCCGTTCGGTGTCGCGATTCACCGAGCGCAAGCGCGTGGTCAAGGACAAGAACTTAGGGCCCCTGATCGCCACCGACATGACGCGCTGCATCCACTGCACGCGCTGCGTGCGCTTTCTGGAGGAGATCGCCGGCACCGCCGAGCTGGGCGGCATCGGCCGCGGTGAGAAGACCGAAATCTCGACCTTCGTCGAGCGCAACATCAATTCCGAGCTGTCGGGCAATGTCATCGACCTGTGCCCGGTCGGTGCGCTGACCAACAAGCCCTTCCGCTTCTCGGCCCGTCCCTGGGAAATGCGCGCGCGGCCGGCCGTCGCCAGCCATGATTGCGTCGGCTCAAACCTGTTCTATCACGTCCGCGGGCCGAAGATCATGCGCGCGGTGCCGCGGGACAACGAGGCGGTCAATGAATGCTGGCTGGCCGATCGTGACCGCTACAGTCATTTCGGCCTGAACGCGGAAGACCGGCTGCTCGAGCCGATGATCAAGCGCGACGGCGAATGGCAGGCCGTCGACTGGGATACGGCCTTGTCCGCGGCGGTCAAGGTGCTGGCCGACACCGCGCAGGCGCATGGCGGCGAGGCGCTGGGCGCCCTGCTGTCGCCGCGCGCCACCAGCGAAGAACATTTTCTCGCCCAGCGCCTGCTCAGAGGCTTGGGCAGCGAGCATGTCGACCATCGCCTGCGGCTCAGCGACTTCTCGCACAGCCAGGCCGGCCGGGCGCATATGGATATTCCCAGCCGCCAGCTGGCCGAGCTCGACGCCTTGCTGCTGGTCGGCAGCAACATCCGCCATGATCAGCCGATTCTCGGCCACCGCTTGCGCAGCGCCTGGCGCCAGCGCGGCGCGGCGATCATGGACATCAATCCGGTCGCCTACGATTTCCATTTCGAACTGGCCCGGCGCCTGATCGTGTCGCCGCCGGCGATGGTCGAAGCGCTGGCCGGCGTGGCGCGGGCCGCTTTCGAGCACATGGGTG
The DNA here is from genome assembly GCA_050485825.1 of Gammaproteobacteria bacterium. Classification (GTDB taxonomy): domain Bacteria; phylum Pseudomonadota; class Gammaproteobacteria; order Xanthomonadales; family Wenzhouxiangellaceae; genus Wenzhouxiangella. The sequence goes on along the minus strand of JBJHCC010000002.1, from coordinate 171,884 downwards.
CCAGCCTGCCGGAGGGCGAGCTGGGCGCGATGATCGCCACGACCGACATCAGCGACGATACGCGGGCGCTGGTCGAGCGCCTGAGTGGCGGCGCCAAGGCCGCTATTCTGCTCGGCGACGGTGCCCTGGCGCATCCGCGCGCGGGGCGGCTGCGTGAGCTGGCCGAATGCACCGCCAGGACGCTCGGCATTGCGCTGTGCGTCCTGCCGGGCGCGGCCAACAGCCAGGGCGCCTGGTTGGCCGGCGCGGTGCCTGGCAAGGGCGGCCTGAACGCGCGGACCATGCTCGAGCAGCCCCGGCGCGCTTATCTGCTCTGGGATCTGGAGCCGGACTTCGACCTGGCCGATCCGGCCCTGGCCCGCCGGGCGCTGGCCCAGGCCGATGCCGTGGTCGCGGTGACCAGTTTCATGGGCGCAGCCGTGGCTGAGATCGCCAGCGTCGTATTGCCGCTGGCCGCGCTGCCCGAAACCGAGGGCAGCCATGTCAATCTCGACGGCCTGCGTCAGCCGCATGGTGCTGCGCTGAAGCCGGCCGGGCAGGCCCGTCCGGGCTGGAAGATCCTGCGCCGGCTGGGCGCCGAGCTCGGTCTGGACGGCTTCGATTTCGTCGATCTGGCCGCCGTCGGCGAGCCCGTATTCGGCCCTGATGTCGCGGTCGACACCGCGCCGCTTGCGGATACCGGGACCGGCCTGTGGCGCATCGGCGACGTGCCGATCTACGCCGGCGATGCGCTGCTGCGCCGCGCCGCGCCCCTGAACCAGACCGCCCATGCGGCCGAGACGGTCGTTCGCCTGCATCCAGCCACCGCGGAAAGCCTCGGCTTGAGCGAGGCCGATCGGGCCGTCGTCGTCCAGGGCGAGGCGCGCGCGGAACTGCTCCTGGTCATCGACGCGCGCATCGCGCCGGAAGCGGCCTGGTTGCCGTCGGCCGTCAGCGCGGTGCATCGCCTCGGTCCGGCCTGGGGCCGGCTGCTGCTGGAGCCGGCGCCATGATCGAGCCGCTGACCACGCTGGTCTGGACCGTGACCAAGGTGATGATGATCGTCTTGCCGATCACCATCGCCGTGGCCTATTTCACCTACTTCGAGCGCAAGGTCATCGGCTACATGCAGGTGCGGCGCGGCCCCAACCGGGTCGGCCCGCTGGGCCTGCTGCAGCCCTTCGCCGACGTGTTCAAGATGCTGTTCAAGGAGATCATCATTCCGACCAACGCCAGCCGTTTCCTGTTCCTGCTGGCGCCGGTGCTGGCCCTGGCCCCGGCCCTGACCGCCTGGGCGGTGGTGCCGTTCAACGACTGGATGGTGCTGGCCGACATCGACGCCGGCCTGCTGTTCGTGCTGGCGCTGACCTCGATGGGCGTCTACGGCATCCTGATCGGCGGCTGGGCCTCGAACTCCAAGTACGCCCTGCTCGGCGGCCTGCGTTCGGCGGCGCAGACGGTGAGCTACGAGATCGCCATGGGCTTTGCCCTGGTCGGCGTTATCGTCCTGGCCGGAACGCTGAACCTCAGGGGCATCGTGCTGGCCCAGTCCGGCGGCATCCTGTCCTGGTACTGGCTGCCGCTGTTGCCCCTGTTCGTCATCTACTTCATCTCCGGCGTGGCCGAGACCAACCGCGCACCCTTCGACGTCGCCGAGGGCGAGTCGGAAATCGTCGCCGGCTTTCATACCGAGTATTCCGGCTCGGCTTTTGCGGTGTTTTTCCTGGCCGAATACGCCAACATGATCCTGATCTCGGCGCTGGCCTCGATCCTGTTCCTGGGTGGCTGGTTGAGTCCCTTCCAGGGCATCCCGGTGATCGGCGATACGGTACTCGGCCAGGGTGGCATCCACTGGTTCCTGGCCAAGACCGCCTTGTTCTGCTTCATGTATCTCTGGTTCCGCGCCACCTTCCCGCGCTATCGCTATGACCAGATCATGCGCCTGGGCTGGAAGGTCTTCATCCCGATCACCATCGTCTGGATCATGGTGGCGGGCGTGTTCCGGCTGCTCGGCTGGTTTGGGGCTTGATGTCATGCAGGCTGTCGCGCGCTATCTGAAATCCCTGATGCTGCTGGAACTGTTCCAGGGGCTGGCGGTGACTTTCCGCTACTGGAAGTCGCCCAAGGAAACGCTCAACTATCCGGAAGAGAAGACGCCGAAGTCGCCGCGTTTCCGCGGCCTGCATGCGCTCAGGCGCTATCCCAACGGCGAGGAGCGCTGCATCGCCTGCAAGCTGTGCGAGGCGGTCTGCCCGGCGCTGGCCATCACCATCGAATCGCATCAGCGCGAGGACGGCACGCGTCGCACCACGCGCTACGACATCGACCTGTTCAAGTGCATCTACTGCGGCTTCTGCGAAGAATCCTGCCCGGTCGACTCCATCGTCGAGACCGACATCAGCGAGTACCACTTCGAGAACCGCGGTGAAAACATTGTCAGCAAGCAGCAGCTGCTGGCCATCGGCGACCGCTTCGAGGAGCGGATCGCGGCGGCCCGACAGCGGGATGCGGCCTATCGATAGGGAACGGTCCGCAGCGCGGCGCCGATGCGCCGAGGGCCAGCGGAGTCGACAGCGGTCAGCGGCTTGAGCCGAGCAGCGCGCCGCCTCCCAACAGCGAGTGAGTCAGGAATGCCGATTATTGAAATTGCTTTCTATCTGTTCAGCCTGGTGTTGATCGCATCGGCGCTGAGCGTGGTCACCGTGGGCAACCCGGTCCACGCCGCGCTGTTCCTGGTGCTGGCCTTTTTCTCCGCGGCCTGTATCTGGATGCTGCTGCAGGCCGAGTTTCTCGCCATCGTCCTGGTGCTGGTCTATGTCGGTGCCGTGATGGTGCTGTTCCTGTTCGTGGTCATGATGCTGGATGTCAACATGACGGCCGCCAGCGAAGGCTTCACCCGCTACTTGCCGATCGGCCTGCTGGTGGCGCTGGCGATGGCGGTACAGATGTTCCTGCTGATCTGGACCCGAGGTCTGGAAAGCCAGCCCTTCCCCGAGCCGCGGCCCGAGGGTTACAGCCACACCAGCGAGATCGGCCGGCTGCTCTACACCGACTATCTCTACGCCTTCGAGATCGCCGCCGTGCTGCTGCTCGTCGCCATTATTGCCGCGATCAGCCTGACCCACCGGCGTCGGCCCGACACCCGCCACCAGGACCCGGGCCGCCAGGTCCAGGTCAAACGCTCGGATCGCGTGCGCCTGGTCAAGATGCCGTCGGAGGGGGAGAACGGATGAGCTTGACACTCGCCCATTTCCTGACCCTGGGCGCCGCGCTGTTCTGCATCAGCGTAGCCGGCATCTTCCTGAACCGGAAGAACGTGCTGATCCTGCTGATGTGCATCGAGCTGATGCTGCTGGCGGTGAACATGAACTTCGTCGCCTTCTCGCGTTTCCTCGACAACTACGACGGCCAGGTGTTCGTGTTCTTCATTCTTACCGTGGCGGCAGCCGAGGCCGCGATCGGCCTGGCGATCCTGGTCGTGCTGTTCCGCAACCGGCGCTCGATCAGCGTCGAAGACATCGCGGATCTGAAGGGGTAGGGCGTTGTGCGTATTGAAAGCCTGATTCTCGCCATCCCCCTGCTGCCGCTGATCGGCTGCCTGATCGCCGGCCTGCTGCGCCATCAGATCGGCCGGGCCGGCGCGCACTGGGTCACCATCCTGGCGGTGGCCGGCTCGTTCCTGCTGTCGAGCACCATCGCCTGGGAAGTGTTTTTCAACGAGCTGCCGGTGTTGAACTACTCGGTTTATACGTGGGCGGTGAGCGACGGCATTCGCTTCGAGATCGGCTTCCTGATCGACAGCCTGAGCGCCATGATGATGGTGGTCGTCACCTTCGTCTCGCTGATGGTGCACATCTACACCATCGGCTACATGCACGACGACGACGGCTACCAGCGCTTCTTCGCCTACATCAATCTGTTCACCTTCGCCATGCTGATGCTGGTGATGGCGAACAACTTCCTGCAGCTGTTCTTCGGCTGGGAAGCGGTGGGCGTGGTGTCCTACCTGCTGATCGGCTTCTGGTTCAAGAAGGAGTCCGCGGTCCGCGCCAACCTGAAGGCCTTTCTGGTCAATCGCGTCGGCGATTTCGGCTTTCTGCTCGGTATTGCCGCGGTGCTGCTGTACATGGGCTCGCTGGACTACGCGGAAGTCTTCGCCGCCGCGCCGGCCGTGGAAGGCCAGACCCTGCAGCTGTTGTTCGGCTGGGAGTGGCAGGTCATGACGGTGATCTGCATCTGCTTGTTCATCGGCGCGATGGGCAAGTCCGCCCAGGTGCCGCTGCACGTCTGGCTGCCGGACTCGATGGAGGGCCCGACCCCCATTTCGGCGCTGATCCACGCCGCCACCATGGTCACCGCCGGCATCTTCATGGTCGCCCGCCTGTCGCCCCTGTTCGAGGCGTCGGTGACGGCCTTGAGTTTCATTCTGGTGATCGGCGCGATCACCGCGCTGTTCATGGGCCTGGTCGGCATCGTCCAGAACGACATCAAGCGCGTGGTCGCCTACTCGACCCTGTCGCAACTCGGCTACATGACGGTGGCGCTGGGTGTGTCGGCTTATTCGGTGGCGGTGTTCCACCTGATGACTCATGCCTTCTTCAAGGCGCTTTTGTTCCTGGCCGCCGGTTCGGTGATCATCGCGCTGCATCACAAGCAGGACATGCGCGAGATGGGCGGCCTGGCACGCTACATGCCGATCACCGCCGCCACCGCCTGGCTGGGTTCGCTGGCGCTGATCGGCTTCCCGTTCTTCTCCGGCTTCTACTCCAAGGACCTGATCATCGAGGCGGTCAAACTGGCCGATCGGCCGGGCGTGGCCTTCGCCACCTTCGCGGTCTACGCCGGCGTGGTGATCACGGCCCTGTACTCCTTCCGCATGCTTTACCTGGCCTTCCACGGTCCGACGCGCATGGATGAGGAGACCCGCGCCCACGCCCACGAGTCGCCGCTGGTCGTCACCATTCCGCTGATCCTGCTGGCCATTCCGTCGGTGCTGATCGGCTACTTCACCGTGGTGCCGCTGCTGTTCGGCGGCGCCCTGGCCGATGCCATCGTGGTGCGCGAGGCCCATGACGTGGTCGCCCGCCTGGCCTACAAGTTCGAGGACGGTCCCTTCGCCTTCGGCCTGCACGGATTCCTCACCCCGGTGTTCTGGCTGGCGATGCTGGGCGTGGCCATCGCGACCTATGTTTACCTGTTCAATCCGGGTCTGGCCACCACGATCAAGGCGCGCGCCCTGGTCCTTTGGAAAGTGCTCGATCGCAAGTACGGCTTCGACGAGCTGTATATCAAGGGTTTTGCCGGCGGCGGATTGAAGCTCGCTTCGGGCTTGTCCCGGGGCGGCGATCGCTTCCTGATCGACGGCCTGATCGTCAACGGCTCGGCGCGCCTGATCGGCCGGCTGTCGACCGTGCTGCGCCAGGTCCAGACCGGCTTTTTGTTCCACTACGCGTTTGCCATGATCATCGGCCTGGTGGCCATCGTGGCTTCGTTTGTGCTGCTTCGCTGAGGTGTCGCTGATGAACGGGCCTCTGCTCAGTCTCCTGGTCTGGCTGCCGATCGCCGGCGCGGTCGCCCTGGCCTTTCTGGGCCAGCGGTTCGCCGGCCTGGTGCGACCGCTGGCGCTGATCGTCAGTCTGATCTGCTTTGTCCTGTCGCTGCTGCTGTGGGCCGGCTTTGATGCAGGCAGCGCGGCGATGCAGTTCGAGGAGCGGATGGTCTGGATCGCCGCCTTCGACGTGCACTATCACTTGGGAATAGACGGTCTGTCGCTGCCGCTGATCCTGCTGACCACCTTCACCGGCTCGCTGATCGTGATCGGCGGCTGGGGAATCAAGGATCGCGCGCACCTGTACCTGGCCGCCTTCCTGGTCCTGCAGGGCCTGATGGTCGGCATGTTCTCGGCCCTGGACGCGCTGCTGTTCTATGTGTTCTTCGAGGCCATGCTGGTGCCGATGTTCCTGATCATCGGTATCTGGGGCGGGCCGAACCGGATCTACGCGACGATCAAGTTCTTTCTGTTCACGTTCTTCGGGTCGGTGTTCATGCTGGTCGCGCTGATCTGGATGTACCTGCAGGGCGGCAGCTTCGCCATCCTCGACCTGCACCAGCTGCCGCTGTCGCTGTCCGCCCAGATCTGGATCTTCCTCGCCTTCCTGATCGCCTTCGCGGTCAAGGTGCCGATGTGGCCGGTCCACACCTGGCTGCCCGACGCCCACGTCGAGGCGCCGACCGGCGGCTCGGTGGTGCTGGCCGCGGTCATGCTCAAGATCGGCGGCTACGGCCTGGTGCGCTTCTCGCTGCCGATCGTGCCCGACGCCGCGGCCGCGCTCGACTGGCTGGTGATCGGCCTGTCGCTGGTGGCCATTGCCTACATCGGCTTCGTCGCCCTGGCCCAGAGCGACATGAAGAAGCTGATCGCCTACAGCTCGATCTCACACATGGGCTTCGTCACCCTGGGCCTGTTCCTGACGTTCGCGATCCTGCGCAACACCGGCGAGCTGACCGGCGCGGGCCTAGGGATCAGCGGCGCCATGGTCCAGATGATCTCGCACGGCTTTATCTCGGCCGCGATGTTCCTGGCTGTGGGGGTGCTGTACGACCGGGTTCACAGCCGCGAGATCGCCAGCTATGGCGGCGTGGCCAACACCATGCCCTGGTTCGCGATGTTCGCGGTGCTGTTCTTCATGGCCAACTCCGGCCTGCCCGGCACCTCGGGCTTCGTCGGTGAATTCATGGTCATCCTGGCCGCCTTCCATGCCAACTTCTGGTTTGCCTTCGTCGCCGCCACCACTCTGCTGCTGGGCGCGGCCTACAGCCTGTGGCTGGTCAAGCGGGTGTTCTACGGCGAAGTGGCCAACGAGGCCGTGGCCGGCCTCAAGGACCTGAGCGGGCGCGAATGGGTCCTGATGCTGTCGCTGGCAGCACTGGTACTCGGTGTCGGCATCTGGCCCTGGCCGCTGATTCACATGATGGAAGCCTCGATCCAGAACCTGGTCGAGCACATCGTCGTCTCGAAGCTCGGGTGATGGGCAGACGGACTGACATTCTGCGATACGGTTTCCGATGTCCGGTATCCGGTTTCCGCTTCGGCGCGCCGGTCGCGGCCAAGGCTGGCCGTATCCATGGGAGCAACGACAAGACATGACGCTCGCCGAACTGCAACTTGCCCTGCCCGAAATCTTCGTGCTGTCGGCCGCCTGCGCGGTGCTGCTGGCCGATCTGTTCATTCCTGAGGAACGGCGCGGCCTGACCCATCTGCTGGCGCTGTTGACGCTGTTGTTCGCCACCATCCTGACCCTGCGCGGCATGCTGCCTGCCGGCGAGCTGCTGTATGCCTTCTCCGATACCTTTGTCCGCGATCGCTTCGGCGATGTGCTGAAAGTCTTCAGCTACCTCATCCTGGCGGCGGTGTTCGTCTATGCCAAGCATCATCTGCGCCAGGTCGGCCTGTTCAAGGGCGAGTTCTACACCTTGAGCCTGTTCGCCCTGCTCGGGGTGATGGTGATGATTTCGGCTTCCAGCCTGCTGACCGTCTACCTCGGCCTGGAACTGCTGGCGCTGTCGACCTATGCCCTGGTCGCCCTGGACCGGGATTCGCGCTTCGGCTCCGAGGCGGCGATGAAGTATTTCATCCTCGGTTCGTTGGCCTCGGGCCTGCTGCTCTACGGCATGAGCCTGATCTACGGCGCGACCGGCTCGCTGGCGCTGACCACGATCAGTGCAAGCCTGGCCGGCGGCGCCGGTGATTCCATGCTGCTGACCTTCGGCCTGGTCTTCATCGTCATCGGCATTGCCTTCAAGCTGGGCGCGGTGCCCTTTCACATGTGGGTGCCGGACGTTTACCACGGCGCGCCGCTGGCGGTGACCCTGTTCATCAGCTCGGTGCCCAAGCTGGCCGGCCTGGCCCTGGCCATCCGCCTGCTCGACAACGGCTTGATCGGCCTGCACGGCGACTGGCAGGGCATGCTGGCGGTGCTGGCCGCGCTGTCGCTGGTGCTGGGCAACCTGGTCGCCATTGCCCAGACCAACATCCGGCGCATGCTGGCCTATTCGACCATCTCGCACATGGGCTTCATGCTGCTCGGCATTCTCGCCGGCACGCCGGAGGGCTACGCGGCGGCGATGTTCTATGCGATTGCCTACGCCATCATGTCAGCCGGCGCCTTCGCCATGGTGATCCTGATGTCCAGCCCGGATCGCGATGCCGAGCAGCTGGATGACTTCAAGGGCCTGGCGAAACGAGCGCCATGGCTGGCTTTCCTGATGATGATGATCCTGTTCTCGCTGGCCGGCATCCCGGTTTTCCTGGGTTTCTTTGCCAAGTGGCAGGTGATCGCCGCGGCGCTGTCGGCCGGCTTCATCGGCCTGTCGGTGCTGGCGGTGCTGAGTGCGGTAGTCGGTGCCTTCTACTATCTGCGGCTGGTCAAGCTGATGTATTTCGACGAGCCCGACGATCGCAGCGTGCCCGTCGTGCCGGTCGATTTCCGCGCCGTTTTGTCCATCAACGGCCTGTCGGTGCTGGCGCTGGGCATCTTCTCCGGCGGCCTGATCAGCCTTTGCATCAGTGCTTTCGGCTGATCGCGGCGCCGGTGGGCCGGCGGCAGTCTCCGGCATTCTGCTGCTGGACAAGCCCAGCGGCTTGAGTTCGAACGCCGCTCTGGGCCGGGCCAAGCGCGTGCTCGGGATCAAGAAAGCCGGCCACACCGGCACCCTGGACCCGATGGCCTCGGGCCTGCTGGTGTTGTGCTTCGGCGAGGCGACCAAGGTGTCGGGCTTTCTGCTCGACGCCGACAAGGCCTACCGGGCCGAGGCCACCCTCGGGATTGCCACCGACAGTGAGGACGCCGAGGGCGAGGTGATCAGCGAGCAGCCGGTGCCGGGCTTTCAGCGCGCCGACATCGAGGCCGTGCTGGCCCGTTTTCGCGGCTCGATCGAGCAGGTCCCGCCCATGCACTCGGCGCTCAAGCACCAGGGCCAGCGTCTTTATGAACTCGCCCGCCGCGGCGAAACCGTGCACCGCCCGCCGCGCCCGGTCACCCTTCATCAGCTGACCCTGGTCGAGATGGACCTGCCCCGGCTGCTGCTGGACGTGGTCTGCTCCAAGGGCACCTACATCCGTTCCCTGATCCGCGACATCGGCTTGCAGCTCGGCTGCGGTGCCCACATGAGCGCGCTGGAACGAACCGCCAGCGGGCCCTTCCGGCTGGATCAGGCGATCGGCCTGGACGCGCTGAGCGCGATGGATCGCGACGCTGCGCGCGCGCTGCTGCACCCGGCCGATGAGGCTCTGGCCCATCTGCCGGCGGTAAGGCTGGACGACAACGCCAGTCGGCGCCTGCTCCAAGGTCAGCGCCTGGCCGGTGTCGCCGACGGGGACGCCGGTCTGGTCCGGGTCTATGCCGAGTCAGATTTCATCGGCATCGGCGAACGCGACGGCATGGGTCGGCTCAAGGCCCGGCGCCTGCTGTCCACGGCCTGAGTGCCGTCGTTAGCCAGTGACCTGGTCGCGCAGGTAGACCGGCTCGAGTTCATAGGCGGCGACCGGGGCTACCCGATCGGCCAGGCGCAGCAGGGCAGGGGCGTCCGGCCAGCCCTCGATCGCCTGATCAGCAAGCGCCGGCCCGAGCCGTTCGACCAGCGTCGGCCAGTACGCGAATGCGCCCGGCCCACCCGCCGTCCAGATTCCGTCCCCTGGGGTGCTCAGCGCATCCGGCGCGCTCAGGAATTCATCCCCGATCCGCTCCAGCCCCGCCGGCCCGCGCCGATACCAGGCCCCGTAGACCTCGCCCATGCGCGCATCCAAAAGCGCCAGCAACTGCCGGGCATCGGAGCCCCGCGCCAGATTGTCGGCCAGCGCATTCAGGCTGGAGACCGGATGAATGGGCAGCTCATGCGCCAGCGCCAGCCCCTGCACGATGCCCAGCCCGATCCTCAAGCTCGTGAAACCGCCGGGTCCGCGGCCGCAGACCAGCCCGTCCAGCGCGGCAAATCCAAGCCCGGCCTCGGCCAGCAGTTCCCGCGCCCAGGGCAGGATCAGCGTCGCATGCCCGCGCGCTTCAACAGCCTGACGGGCCAGCACCTGCTCGCCCACTCGCAGCGCAACCGAGCAGCATTCGGTAGACGATTCAATAGCCAGCAGCTTCATGCCCGCTAGTGTAGGCGAGGCGCACGCGGGGCTGGCCTTTCGTTTCCGCCCGTTCCGGGCTGCGAAGTCCGGAGATCAAGGGATGGGCCAAATTGCAGGGACCGGTTGCCGGAGAAACGCGGTTGTTTTGGCTCCTGAGAGGGGCCAGCGATCAGGCGTTCAGGAACTCCTCTGGGGACACTTGAGCCTGCTTGAGGATCGCTCTAGGCGTACCTTCAGGCATGTCGCCGGGGTGATTCGGGATGGTGGTGTAGCAATCGCTGCCTGGCTTGTGCCAGATTTCGTGCGAGCCGGCTGCCTGGCGGTCGAAGCCAAAGCCAAGCAGCTTCAGCTTCCTGACGATCTGACGATACTTGAATCCGGATAGACGGCCCACTCGGCCGCCTCAGCCGCCGATGACCAGGGGGTAGTCGAAGTTGTCCTCCGCCAGGGGCAGATTGGGCTGCCCGCTACGCTCGACCCGGGCTTCGAGCAGCTTCCTGCCGACGTCACGAGCAATCTCGAGTGTTTCCTGAATGGTCCGACCCTGGGCGACAAGCCCGGGCAGTTCCTCGCTGGTCGCCAGGTACACACCTTCGGGCAGCTTTTCAATGTGGAGTTTGATGATCAATTCCATGATCCCTCATTCTACGCACTCGGCTGTTTGCTGCAAGCGAGGGAATCGTGCAGTCACAGGTATTGAACGACAATTACTTTGTCCGGTTGGCGACAACTAAAATGGCCGGTCGGTGAGTGTTGCTGCCTGGGAAGAGGTTCGAAGGATCTTCATGGACTTTCAGGGTGCGTTACCCGAGGCTCGAAGAAGCGGACAGCCGACGACGCGGGCACTCTACCTGACCTTTTTGCATCTGGGTGATATAGATAAGAGGTGTGTTCAGCAATAGTTGAAGCAGCCAGCCAAAAAGTTACGCATCGTGAAAATAAGAGCAATTAGAAGCAATATAGTTCTATTTCGCTCCTTTTGAAGCCTATTTTGTTCTCGAGTTAGTTTCCTAAGTTCCCAAATCATTTTTCGTTTCTTGTTTTTCATTGCAGCATTTCCTGAGTTCTCGACTTATTTATGTCTCGAGCCGTTTCTCTGGAAAAAATGCCGCATATCTGAGGGCATTCATACGGGGCTCGATGCCGTTCCTTGGCCCTTCGTCCCTAGAGTCGATGAGGTGGTTAGAGCTTTTGGTGCGAATGCGTTCGCAGAAGCCATGAACTGGGGCATGTGTCCGAGCCTGCAGAGATCGCAAACCCACCTACCGAGGAGGCGGGTACGGGAATGTAAGTTATTGAATAATAGGGTTCCAACCGACAACTAATTCGAATCACCTATGGCCTGGGCCCCGAATTAGGGACTGCAAGGCTTTTTCCTACCTGCCAGGTGCGCTTTTTTTAATCGCCAGTTCCAACCGTTCCGGAGACAATGCGTCAAACCCAACGAACATGATGAAAAATGGAAAGCCGTCGACCTGAATCCCGGACTGATGATGAGCTAACGAGCTGATTCTGGAGCTGCATCGAATCGGTACCGACGGCACCCTGGATCGGGCTGATGGCGCGGGGTGTTTCCGTCGGCCTGAGGAGCGAATTTCGGTGATGAATGCGGCCCAGACCGAGGTGCTGCCTGCGCCGCCTGACGCTGACGGCTTGCTTGATCGCTTGGAGAAGCTGGCCGCGCTCGGGTTGCTGGACCAGCGCAAGCGCGGCCGGGCCTTTGTGTTTTTGGCCTGGCCGGACCTGGCCGAGCGCCTGCGCGAGAGCTAGGTGTGAAGGGAGGTCGCTTGGCTTCCGAGAAATAAGCAGGCGAACCGACGATTCGATGCGCGAGCTATTCAAAGCGGTTGGCGAAAATGCCTTGCCCATCGACCAAGCGAGAAACGTGCACCAGCGGCTGGCCTTCGAAGGCCTCCGCCTGAACCACGTAGACAAGTCCGCGTTCGCTATCGAAGGCCATGCCGCCAAGCGCCCAGCCGCAGCTTGGCCAGAAGTGTTCCTGTGGATCAAGGGTGGCGTAGGGCACAACCGACCAGGCTTCACGCTCTCCGGCAACGACCTGGACCAGCTCGGCGGGGCGGTAGAACAGGAACAACGGCTGGTAGGGGTCGCAATGATATCCCTGCGTTCCGTATGCACAGTCTTCGGGCTGTCCAAGGCCGTAGCGGGTTTCTCCCAAGCTTTTCCGTCCCGCGATGACGACTGCGCCACGGTCGCCATTGCCGACGTAGCTCGGGCTCTGCGGTTTCGCTTAGCCGAGCCGAAGATGCCGCTCGCGCAGAAAGGCGGCGGCGTCCGAGGCGCTGTTGACCCGAGTCATTGGCGGCAGGCTGTTGAGAAACAGACGGCCGTAGGGGCGGGTCAGCAGGCGGGGGTCGCCAAGGATCAGAACGCCAAAGTCCTCAGCCTTGCGAATCAGGCGGCCGGCACCCTGTTTCAGGGCCAGCACGGCCTGCGGCAGCTGGACAGCGGTAAAGGGGTTTTCGCCGGCGTCGCGGGCGGCCTTGAGGGTGGCCTCGAGGACCGGGTCGTCGGGGGCGGCGAACGGCAGTTTGTCGATCACCACCAGGCTCAGGCTGCTGCCGGGCACATCGACGCCCTCCCAGAAGCTGGCCGCGCCCAGGAGGACGCTTCTGGGCGTGGCCAGGAAGCGCTCCAGCAGGAGCTGGCGCGGTGCTTCTTCCTGGACCAGCAGATTGAAATCGGTCTGGGCGCGCAGCCAGTTCGCCGCCTGGCTCAAGGCCCGATGAGCGGTGAACAGCAGGAAGGCGCGGCCGCTGTTGGCGCGCAGCACTGGCAGCACGCTGGTCAGCAGTCGCTCGGTGTGCTGCCAGTCGCGCGGGTCGGGCAGGTCTTCCGGGATCCACAGTCGGGTCTGAGCCGGATAGTCAAAGGGGCTGGCCACCACCAGTTCGCGTGCGCCATCGAGTCCCAGGCGGCGCGTGAAATGGTCGAAGCGCTGGCCGACCGCCAAAGTGGCCGAGGTCATGATCCAGGGGGCCGGATTCTGCTCCCGCAGCTGCTTCAGCGGGGTGGCGACATCCAGCGGGGTCAGGTTGAGGCTGAAGCGACCGCGGCGCTGGATGAACCAGCGTACATGGCCGTCGGCGCCGGCCAGAAAGGCATTCAATCCATCCTGCAGCAAAGCGGCCCGGTCGGCGCAATTACCCATTTCGCGGCTTTGCTCAGCCAGCGGCCCCAGGGCCGTGGCCAGCCCGGCCAGCGCTTCGGACAGGTTTCTGAGCTCGCCATCGACCTGGGCCAGACGGCTATGATCGCCGCGCGGCGGCAGTTCGACGCAGGCCGAGACCGCCTGGTCGAGCCGCTCGCGCAGCGTCTCGATCGGTGCCTGCAGCAGCTTCAGCGCGCCGCTGGCCGAATGGCAGGCAGCGAGACTGTCGCGAGCCAGCTCGCGGAGCTGCCAGGCGCTGACCCCGCGCGAGAAGAAGCGCATCGCGGTATCCGGGACCTGATGCGCTTCGTCGATGACAATGGCGCCAGCGCCGGGCAGCACTTCGCCGAAGCCGGTGTGCTTGAGCGCCATGTCGGCGAACAGCAGGTGATGGTTGACGACTACCAGCTCGGCTTCCTGGGCCTGGCGGCGGGCGCGGGCCAGCGGGCAGTCCTTGAGCAGAGGACAGTCGGCGCCCAGGCAGTTGTCCTGGGTCGAGGTAACCAGCGGCCAGACCGGCGAGCGCGCCGGGATCTCGCCGATCTCGCTGATTTCTCCCGAGTTCGTGCGCTCGGACCAGCGGGCGACCAGGGCCAGTTCGACGCCGATCTCGCCGTCCTTCAGCCCGTCGTCGGCGAGATGCTGGGCCAGACGCTGCGGGCAGAGGTAGTTGGCCCGGCCCTTGAGCAAGGCGGTCTTGCGCTCGACACCGGCGACTTTCAGGGCCAGCGGCAGATCGCGCTTGAACAGCTGGTCCTGCAGATTGAGCGTGCCGGTGGAAATGATCGCGCGACCGGGTCGGGCCAGCACCGGCAGCAGATAGGCCAGGGTCTTGCCAGTGCCGGTGGCGGCTTCGGCGATCAGGTCCTGGCCTTGGTCCAGGCATTCAGCGATCGCCCGGGCCAGGTCGAGCTGGCCCGGGCGCTGGCGGAAGCCGGCCAGCAATCCGGCCAGCGGGCTGTCCGCGCCGAGGCTGCGCTCCAGCCAGTCGACGGTCACGATCAGAAGCGCGGCGGCGGTTCGACCACGCAGGCTGCCAGGCGATCGCGGGCGGCCTGGGCCTCGCCATAGCGCTCGGCGCGCTCGCGGGCCAGGGCGATGGTACGCCAGTTGCGCTGGCACAGTTCGCCGACCCGCGGGCCGACGTCGAAGGAGCGGCTGGCGAACTGTTCAGCCTGCTCCCAGCGCTCCTGGGCCAGCTGCAGGTCGGCCATGTGCTGCAGCAGCTCCGGGTCGCGCGGCTCGATGCGCAGCGCCCGCTCCAGCAGCAGGGCGGCCCGCGACAGATCACCGTCCTGTTCGGCCCGGTCCGCCGCTTCGGTCAACTCGGTCACGGCCGGATTGCGCAGCGGGAACACCTGGACGCCACGGGTCTCTTCAGCGGCGGGCGCACGCACGCGCTCGGCCACCGGCGGTGCTTCGGGGCTGCGCTGCTCGACCGGGGCGGGCGTCTGCGTGGCGCACGCGCTCAACACGGTGATCAGAAGGATGAGCAGGATGGGACGGATGGGGAACATGGGCACTCCAGTGGTGAGCGGATGTGGCGCGCGGACGACGGCTTGGCGGCGACCTGCGTTCATGGGTTCATGGCCTGACGGCGCCAGCGTCGGCGCGGCGCGTCGGCCGGTTCGAGTTCGAGACAGGCAGACAGCGCCTGCGGCTGGCTGCCGGCGACAAAGGGCAGGGCGCGGGCGCCCGGGCAATCGGCGTCGGCCAGCTCCGGGCGCGGCCAGTCGATCCAGTACCATTCGATCCCTTCCGGGTAGGCGGGCCGATAGTCACGGACAGGCAGGGCGTTGAACAGTTCCGCCCAGACCGGCAGCGCTGTAGCCGAGCCGCCGATCCCGGCCGGGGCATTGTCATCGCGGCCGGTCCAGACCACCCCCAGCCAGTCGCCGGTGTAGCCGACAAACCAGGCGTCGCGACGATCGTTGGTGGTGCCGGTCTTGCCGCGCACACCCGGGTCCCGGCTCAGCCGCCAGCTGAGGGAACGGCCGGTGCCTTCGGTGACGGCGTGACGCAGCGCGTGGTCCAGCAGCGCCAGCGCCTCGCGGTCCCGAATCGGTCGCAGGCGCATCGGATAGCGGGCGACTTCGGCGCCGTCGGCGTCGATCACATGGGTGATCGAGCGCAGCGGCGTACTGTAGCCTTCGGCCGCCAGCGGCTGATACAGCTGAGCCACCTGCATCGGCGTCAGGTCAATGGCACCGAGAAAGGCGGACGGGTGCTGGTCGGTGCCCGGCTCGATGCCGAGCTGTCGCAACAGCCGAAACAGCGGCGGCAGCCCAACCTGCATGCCGAGCGCCACGGTGGCCTGATTGAGGCTGCGCCCCAGGGCCTCCATCAGCGCGACGTCGCCGTGGCTTTCGCCGTCATAGTTGCGCGGCTGCCAGGGCTCGCGGCCCGGCAAGGGTATTCGCATCGGGCCGTCGATCAGCGGGCTGGCCAGGTGAAAGCGCTCGCCCTGGGCCAGGGCCAGGAGGTAGACAAAGGGCTTGATCACCGAGCCGACCTGGCGGCGTGCGTCCAGGGCGCGGTTGAAGCCGGCGCGGCCGGGCTGGCGATCGCCCACCAGGGCGCGGATTTCACCGCTGGCCGGCTCCAGCAGTACGATCGCGCCCTGCAACTCGTTGGGCTGACGCTCGACCCGGGGCAGGGCTTCGGCCAGCGCGCGCTCGGCCTGGCGTTGGGCAACCGGATCCAGGGTGGTGAAGATGCGCAAGCCGGTGCCGCGCAGATCGCTGTCGCGGTAATCCTGGCGCAGCTGGCGTGCGACCAGTTCCAGAAAGTCGCCATGGCGCCGGAGTCGCCGGGAGCCACCGGGTCGCACACCGAGCGGCTGGGCGCTGGCCTGGGCATGGGCCGCGGCATCAATCAGCCCGGTTTCCAGGAACATGTCGAGCACCCGGTCGCGGCGCTGGCGGGCACGCGCCGGGTTGCGGATCGGGTTGTACCAGGATGCGCCGCGGACCATGCCGATCAGCAGGGCCAGCTGCTCCGGTGCCAGCGCCTGCACCGGCAGGCCGAAGTAAAACTCGCTGGCGCGGCCGAAGCCGTGGATCGCAATCGGACCGTCCTGGCCCAGATAGACCTCGTTCAGATAGGTCTCGAGGATCTCGGCCTTGCTGAAGCGCCGCTCCAGGCTCATCGCCATGACCGCTTCGTTGAATTTCCTCAGCCAGCTGCGATCCGGGCTCAGGAACAGATTCTTGACCAGCTGCTGGCTGATCGTCGAGCCGCCCTGGACGACTTCGCCGCGGCGCAGGTTGGCCCAACCGGCTCGCAGCAGCCCGCGCGGGTCGATGCCGCGATGCTGGGCGAACTGACGGTCCTCGACCGCCTGGATGCCGGTGACCAGCAGCGGCGGAAAATTGGCCAGGGCAACGACGCTGCGATCGCGGCCGTCGGCCGGCAGCAAAGAATCCAGCTCGGCTGGCGGCAGGCGCAGCGGGCCGGCATCGTTGCTGCCGCGGGCCAGTCTGCTCACCCGCTCACCCTGCAGGTCCAGAACAACGCGCTCGGCCCGCTGGCGCCCGTCGGGAAAGGAAAAGGCCGGCAGGTGAACGTCGAAGCGGCCGCCCGACCGGGCGTAGCGACCGGGCAGCCTCGGGTCGCCGGCTTGCAGTCCGGCCGCCTCCAGCTCGAGCAGCAGGTCATCGACCCGGAGCGGGCGACCTTCGAACAGCTCCAGCGCCCGGGCATAGACGCGGCTGGTCTGGCCAAGCTGACGCTCGGCAAAGCGCTGGCCGGCCTCCCGGTCCAGCCACCACACCCAAGGGGCGCCGACGCCGAGCAGCAGGCCGATCAAAAACAGCAGCAGGTATAGGAGAAGGCGGGGCAGCACCGCGCTATTGTAATTGGGCTGGCTATAATGGCGGGCTGTTTCCGCGGTTGTCCCGTTGACGACCGCGTGCCAAGCCCATGGACCTCCGGGATGCCGAAACCTGATCCTGCCAGCGCCCAGTACCGAGATCGCCCGGCGCTGATGCGACCGGTGCTGGTCTGTCTGGCTGATCGCGGCGGCCGGCTCGACGCCGACTGGTTGGCTGGCCTGCAGCGCGACTGGCCGGCCGAGGACTGCTTTGCCAGAGCAGCGCTGGCGGCGCGTCACGGCCTGCGGGCGCTGCCGTCGGCTGATAGCCTGAAAGCGGCGCTGGCGGCCTTGCCCCGCTCGGATCGCGAGCGCGGCGTCCTGGTGCTGAAGAGCGGTCTGGAGCCGCCACGCCATTGGCTCAGCCGCCTGGCGCTGCTGCAAAGCAGCCCGACAGCCCAGGACCTGGCCATCTTCCCCGGTAACTACGACGATCGAGTCAATCCGCTGGCCGGATTGGCGCTACCCGCCAAGGAAGTCGATATTGACAGCCTGGTCGCAGCCGTCGCCGAGGCGCGCTGGTCGGCGCTGGCTGATGCGCCCGAGCAGGCCCTGTATCTGCGGCCCGGGGCCCCGGATCGGCCTTCTGACTGGTCCGTTGCGCTGGTCGACGACGGCTTCGTCATCGATCCCGCCCGGCCGCTGGCGGCGGCCAGCGAACGCCGCCACCCCGGCCAGTTGGCCCTGGCCGAGCTGCGGCTGCGGCTGAAGGCCTTGCTTGACGAAGGCCTGACCCGGCTGCCCTGGATTGGGCACGACGGGCGGCCGGTGACGCTGCATATCAGCCATTCCTGGGGCGGCGGCATCAAGCGCTGGATCGAAGACCAGTATCGCCATGACGCCGAGGCGCATCATCTGGTTCTCGCAGCCGTGGCCGAGCGCGACAGCTGCGAGTACGGCGAGGCGCTGGCGCTGTATGGCGCCGGGCCGGGCCGCGGCCTGCTGCGGGTTTGCCCGTTGAGCCCGGCCATTGCCGACAGCAGCGTCGGCCACCCCCACTATGCCGAAGTGCTGTCCGGCCTGCTGGCTCGATACGGTGTCGGGCGGGTGATCGTCTCCTCGTTGATCGGACATGCCCTGGACTGCCTGCGCAGCGGCCTGCCGACCGCCCAGATGCTGCACGATTTCTACCCGGCTTCGCCGCTGCTGGATCGCGATCCGCTGTTGTGGCAGCGCTCCGGTCGGGGGCTGGACCTGGATGCGCTGATGGCCGATGCTGGCCCGGATTTTCTGTTTCGGCACCGCGAGCCGGCGCATTGGCAGCGGATCCGCAGCGCCTGGCTGGAGGCTGTCCACGCCCATGATGTGCGCTTGCTGGCACCGACCCGGCATGTCGCCGAGCGCTGGCAGGCGCTGTTCGAACCGCCGCCGCCCGCGCCCGTGGTGGTGCCGCACGGCCTGCCGTCCGCTAAGCACACCCCGCCGATCCAGGCCCGCGAGCGTGCCGACGGTCGTCTGCAGCTGGTGGTGATCGGGCGATTGACCGAAGGCAAGGGCCTGGGCCTGCTGGCCCAGGCGCTGCCGCGCCTGGCCGACGTGGCCCGGGTCAGCCTGCTGGGCGCCGGCAAGACGGCCGAGCGCCTGTTCGGAAAGCCCGGTGTCGACGTCATTCTTGACTATCGGCCGGACGAGCTGCCGGCGCTGTTGGCGAAGCTCGCCCCGCACGCGGCGCTGTTCCTGTCGACGGTGCCGGAAACCTGGAGCTACGCGCTCAGTGAAGCGCGCGCGCTGGGATTGCCGGTGATCGCGACCCGGCTCGGGGCCTTCGCCGAGCGGATCGAGCACGGCGTCGATGGCTGGTTGTTCGAGCCCGACGCGGAGGCCCTGGCCGAGGCGGTGCGCCACCTGGCCGAAGACGGCCGGGCGCTGCTGCCGAGGCTGCGTGCGCCAGCGGATGCCGATCCCAGCCTGGCCGAGACGCTGCGTCGCTACGCCGAGCTGCTCCCCGCTGAGCCCGCCCAGCCGCGCGTTGCCGCGGGCCGCGCCGATGCCGTGGCGACGCTGCGACCCGCGCTATGGCAGCTGGTTTCGGAACAGGCAAGGCTCGAAGGCGTCACAGCGGCGCATCGGCGCCTGGAGCTCGAACTGGGGCGACGAGCCGATTGGGCCCAGCGCATGAGCCGCCTGGCCGAGGCGCGCACGGCCTGGGCGCAATCGCTGGAGCAGGAGTTGGAACGCGCGGTGTCGAATTTCCAGCAGGCCGAACAGCGGCGGCTGCAGGTCGAGGCCGAGCGCCTTGCGCTTGAGCGGGAGCTCGCGGCCTCAGTCGATCGCGAGGCCAGCCTGGGCATCGCCCTGGACAGCGCTGAAGCCGAGCGTCAGGCGACCACGGCCTTGCTTGAGCAGGTGCGGGCCAGCTGGTCCTGGCGGCTGACCCTGCCGCTGCGCCTGAGCCTGCGGCTGCTGATCCGGCTTCGGGCCGAGCGCGTCTGGAATCCGCTGCGCTGGCCGGGGCTGGCACGTCAGCTGTCAATCAGTCTCCGCACAGCGGGTCTGGCCGGCAGCTTGCAGGCGGTGTATCAGCAGCCTCGACCGGACGCCGCGCCGACGGTGGCCGAAGCCGTCGACGCCGAAGCCCTCCAGGCCGCAGCCGCAGAAGCCGAGCTGCGATTGGCGCCGGCAGACGCGCCGGCAGACGCGCCGGCAAGCACAGCCCTGCTGACGGCGGCTGACGGTCGCTCGGTGGCGGATAAGCCGGCAGCGGTCGGTTTGCCTGATCCCGGGGCGGTCCGGCCGGTCCGCCTGGCGGCCACGTCGTCGCCGCGGGTCAGTATCGTCGTTCCGGTGTTCAACAAGGTCGAGCTGACCGCCGCCTGCCTGCACAGCCTGGCGAGCACGCCGAGCGTGCTCAGCTACGAGCTCATCGTGGTCGACGATTGCTCCAGCGACGGCACGGCGGATTTTCTGGCTCGCTGCCAGGGCGTGCGGGTGTGCCGCAACGAGCAGAACGCCGGCTTCATCGACAGCTGCAACCGTGGCGCCGCGCTGGCGCGCGGCCGCTATCTGGTGTTTCTGAACAATGACACCACGGTCAGCGCCGGCTGGCTGGAGGCGCTGATCGATCCGCTCGAAAGCGACGCAACAATTGGCATCGTCGGTGGCAAGCTGATCTACCCCGACGGCCGGCTGCAGGAGGCCGGCGGCATCATTTTTGCCGACGGCAGCGGCTGGAACTACGGTCGCGATGACGACCCCGAGCGGCCGCAGTACCGCTTCCTCAGCGAAGCCGACTATGTGTCGGGTGCCTGCCTGGCGCTGGCGCGAACGGATTTTGACCGCTTGGGTGGCTTCGATACCCATTTCCGGCCGGCCTATTATGAAGACACCGACCTGTGCTTTCGAATGCGCGCGCTGGGCAAGCGCGTTGTCTACCAGCCGCGCTGCGTGGTGGTTCACCATGAGGGAGCCACTTCCGGTACCGATGAGAATGCCGGCACCAAGCGATATCAGGCGGTCAACCGGGACAAGTTCTTCGAGCGCTGGGCGGAGGTGCTGGCTGCACACCCGCCCAATGCGCCAGCGTTTGAACTCAGCGATCCGGTCCGGCTACAGCGCTTCCACCGCAAGCCACGACGCGCCCTGGTCATCGATGCCACGGTGCCACAGCCGGATCATGATTCGGGTTCAGTCCGCTGCTTTGCCTTGCTGACGCTGCTCGATGAACTGGGCTACCTGGTCAGCTTCCTGCCGCAGAACCTGCAGCCGCTGGGCGCCTACGGCGAGGCGCTGGAGCGAGCTGGTATCGAGCTGTTGGCAGCGCCCGCCCTGGGGGATCCGGAGGCCTGGCTGGCCGACAACGGCCCGGCGCTGGATCTGGTCATTGTCAGTCGCCACTACGTGCTTTCACCGCTGATGGACATGCTTCGCCGGTTGGCGCCACGTGCGCTGCTGGTGTTCGACACCGTGGATCTGCATTTTCTTCGCGAAGAACGCGAGGCCGTGCTGGCAGCCAATGCCGCCGCGGCCGCCGCGGCCGCGCAGACCCGCGCCGACGAGCTGGCCCTGATCGCGCGCAGCGATGTCACCCTGGTGGTCAGCCCGGTCGAGCAGACGCTGCTGGGCCAGCTGATGCCCGCTGCCGATGTGCGCGTGCTGTCCAATATTCATCAGGTGCAGGGATCGGCACGCGGCTGGGCCGAACGTGCCGGGCTGATGTTCGTTGGCGGCTTTCAGCATGTACCCAATGTCGATGCGGCCTGGTGGCTGCTGAATGAAATCATGCCGCGCATCCGCGCCCGCTTGCCCGACGTCACCCTGCACCTGATCGGCAGCCGGATGCCCGAGGCCTTGCGTCGGCACCGACAGCCCGGGGTCAGGGTGCACGGCTTTGTCGCCGATCTTAACCCCTTCCTGAACGGCTGTCGGCTGTCGCTGGCGCCGTTGCGCTATGGTGCCGGCGTCAAGGGCAAGGTCAATCAGGCGATGAGCCACGGCTTGCCGGTGGTCGCGACCGCCTGCGCCGCTGAAGGCATGTTCCTGAAATCAGGCCGCGATGTACTGGTCGCCGATCAGGCGGCTGCCTTTGCCGAGGCGGTGGTGCGCGCCTATCAGGACCAGGCGCTCTGGGAGCAGCTGTCGGCGGCTGGCCTCGACAATGTCAGCCGCTACTTTTCTCGGGACGCCGCGCGCGACGCCCTGCAGGGCTTGGCCGATCGTTTGCCCCAGCCGCTGCCGCCCCGGCTGCCTCCGTTGCCGGCCGCTGACGATGCGCTGGCGTCCGGTGGCGAGCACCGCATCGATCGGCCGGTCGAACCGAATTGAGCCCGGCGCGCATGATCCGCGATGCCTGGGGCGTCCTGCGCGGACGCCGCGTCTGGGATCTCCGGCGCTGGCCCGGCGCCGCTCGCCGGCTGTGGCTGTCGCTGCGGCTGAATGGCGCGGCGGAAACCTGGCGGCTGCTTGCCCGGCGCCCGCGGTCGCTGGCAGCGGCCCCCGATTGGCCGCCGCTGCCGCCGCTGCTCGCGCCCGCCTTGCCGCCGCCATCGTTCCCGATCCCCGAACAGCCACGAGTCAGCGTGATCGTGACGCTGCGCGGCGACTGGTCGAATTCGGCCGACTGCCTGCTTCGGCTGGCTGCGCAGGCTGAAGCGGGCGGCTTCGAGCTGCTGCTGGCCGGCCCAGTCCCGGATTGCGCGACCGCGGCCTGGCTGCAGGCCTGCCGCCCCTTGCGCGCCGGCACGAATGGCGAGGCCGCGGCGATCGTCGCGGCGATCGTCGCGGATTGCAACAGGCTGGTGACCCGGGCGCGCGGTCAGTATCTGGTCTTTCTCGACAGCCAGGTCTATCCCACGACAGGCTGGCTGGTCGGTCTGCTGCGGAGCTTCGAGGATCTGCCGGGCTGCGCCGCGGTCGGCGGCCGGCTGCTGTCGGCCGATGGTCGAGTGTTGGAGGCCGGCCTGATGATCGACGGTGTGGGCGAAGGTAACGGCGACGGCCAGAGCCAGCTGCGGCGCTTTGGTCGCGGCGATCGACCCGATCGTGCCGAGCATGAGTTCGCCAGCGTCACCGAGGCCGTTTCGGGGACTTGCCTGGCCTTGCCGCGTGCGGTGTTCGAGCAGCATGGCGGCTTCGATGTGCGCTTCGAGACGATGCTCGCTGCCACCCTGGACTTGTGTTTCCGGCTGCGCGCGAGTGCGGGATCCGTCTGGCTGCAGCCGGCCTGCACGGTCTATCTGCGCGATGATCCGGTCGAGGCCTCGGCGGCCGAGCTAGCGCGGATTGGGCAACGCTGGGCGTCGCTGTCGGAGCATGCCACTGCGGTGGATCAGAACGGTGACGAGCGCAGCCTCCGCCGGCGCCGGTTCCGCCAGGCTTCGAGCCGCGCGCTGGTGATCGATGCGGTCACGCCGATGCCCGATCAGGACTCAGGCTCGGTTCGCATGGCCGCGCTGCTTGAGCTGATGGTTGAGGAGGGCTGGCTGGTCAGCTTCGCGCCGTCCAACCTGTGCTGGGAAGGCGACTATGCTCGCGCTTTGCAGCATCGCGGCATCGAGCTGCTGACCCGTCGCGGCGGCATTGACCTGCAGGCCTGGTTGGCCTGCCACGGTGCCGACCTCGACCTGGTCATGGTCAGCCGACATTATGTGCTGGAATCGCTGCTGCCATCTCTGCGCCGCTGGTGCCCGAATGCGCGCCTGGTCTTCGACACTGTCGATCTGCACTACCTGCGTCAGCAGCGCCAGGCTGAGCTGGACGGCAGGGCCGCGCTGCGAGCGCTGGCGGAGCGGACTCGCGTCAGCGAGCTGGGGCTGGTCCGGGCCGCTGACATCACGCTGGTGGTCAGCCCGTTCGAGCAGCGCTTGCTGAACGAGGCGGTGCCCGCCGCCGATGTCCGGGTGCTGTCCAATATTCACACCCTGGCCGAGCCGGGGCCTCGCTGGGACGAGCGGCGCGATCTGCTGTTCGTCGGCGGTTTTCAGCATCCGCCCAACGTCGATGCGGCCGAGTGGCTGATTGCCGAGATTCTGCCTCGGGCCCGCCGCCAGCTGCCGGAACTGCGCCTCCATCTGGTCGGTAGCCAGATGCCGGATCAGCTGCGCCACTGCGGGGCCGAGGGCGTCGTGGTGCACGGCTTCGTGCCGGAGCTTGCGCCGCTGCTGCGCAGCTGCCGGGTGTCGATCGCGCCGCTGCGCTACGGTGCCGGAGTCAAGGGCAAGGTCAACCAGGCGATGGCCTGGGGGCTGCCGGTGGTAGCGACCCCGCTGGCCTGCGAGGGCATGTATCTGGAACACGGACGGGATGTGCTGGTCGGCAGCAGCGCCGAGGCGCTGGCGGCCGCTGTCGTTCGCCTGCATGAGGACGAGCAACTGTGGCAAGCGCTGGCCGAGGCGGGCCGGGCCAATGTCGCCAAGCACTTCTCGGCTGCCGCCGCCCGGCGCGTGCTGGCCGGCCTGCTGCCCAGCTGAGGCACCTCCCGGCCGCGTCAGTGGTCGCGCAGCCGGCGCGCGCTGGTGACGTTGGCGACGGCCTGCATGCGTGCCAGTAGCGTGGCCAGCTGTTCGAAGTCGGCCACCTGCAGGGTCAGCTCGATGCTGACCTGGTCGCCCTTGCCGGTGTGTCGCGCATTCATCGCCGAGACATTGATGTTCTCGGTGGCGAGCAGGCCGCCGATATCGCGGATCAGATCGCGCCGGTCCCACGCCTCTACCAGAACGCGTGCCGGGTAGCGACTGCCGGCGCGCTCGGCCCAGCGCACATCGATGATCCGCTCGGGCTGCTGAGACGACAGATTCAGAAACTGGCGGCAGTCCTGGCGATGAATGCTGACGCCGCGGCCGCGGGTGATGTAACCGCCGATATCATCGCCTGGCACAGGCTGGCAGCAGCGGGCCAGCTGATAGAGCAGGTTGCCCACGCCCTCGATACGGATTCCGTCGTCGCTGGCGCTCGGGGCCGAGCGGGGGCGCTGCACCGGCAGGGTGGTTGGGGGCGGCGCATTGGCGGCGTGCAGACGATCCAGGGCGCCGGCCAGCTGGCTGGCGGTGAGGTCGCCGCGCCCGACCGCCACATACAATTCCTCGACCTTGCGGACATTGAAGTTGTCCAGCACCTGATCGAGCTCGTCGGGGTCGAGATCCAGACGCTTGAATTCCTGCTCGACGCTGTGGCGGCCGGCGGCCAGATTGTCGTCATAGTGGACCTGCTTGAACCACTGCCGGATCTTGGCGCGCGCTCTGGCCGTCCGGATGTAGCCCAAGCGTGGACTCAGCCAGTCGCGTGAAGGGCGAGGCTCTTTGGCGGTCAGAATGTCGACGCGATCGCCGTTTTTCAGGGTCGTGGTCAGCGGCACGATGCGGCCGTTGACGCGGGCCCCGCGACAGCGATGGCCGACTTCGGTGTGGACCAGATAGGCAAAGTCCAGCGGGGTCGCCCCGGCCGCCATGTCCTTGACGTCGCCTTGTGGGGTCAGCACGTAGACGCGCTCCTCGCTGGTGACGTTCTGGAAACTTTCCAGCAGGCTGGCGTCGTCGGCGTCCTGTTCGATACCCTCAAGCAGCTTCCGCATGACGCCGATCCGCTTCTCCAGGCCGGCGTCGCGCGGACCGCCCTCCTTGTAGCGCCAGTGCGCGGCGACCCCGAGCTCGGCGTGGCGATGCATGTCGTGGGTGCGAATCTGGACCTCCACCACCCGCCCGCGTGAGCCGGTAACGGCGGTGTGCAGCGACTGATACAGGTTGGCCTTGGGGTTGGTGATGTAGTCGTCGAACTCACCCGGCACCGGTTGCCAGTGGGTGTGGACCAGGCCAAGCACGCTGTAGCATTCGGCCACCGAATCGACCAGAACGCGGACCGCGCGCACATCGAACAGCTCGTGAAAATCCAGCCCTTTGCGCTGCATCTTGCGCCAGATTGAATAGATATGCTTGGCCCGGCCGCTGATGTCGGCGTGGACGCCGGCTTCGCCGACCACGCGCTTGAGCTCGCGCATGAACTCAGCGATAAAGGCTTCCCGATCGGCGCGACGCTCCGCTACCAGGCTGCGGATCTCCTGATAGGTCGCCGGTTCCAGGTAGCGGAATGACAGATCCTCCAGCTCCCATTTCAACTGCCAGACGCCCAGGCGATTGGCCAGTGGCGCGTGGATCAGCTGGGTTTCCCGGGCCAGTTCGCGGCGCTCAGGTTCCGGCAGGGCGTCCGCCAGCTGCAGGCGAGCCAGCTGCCAGGCCAGGGCAATCAAGACCGCGCGGACGTCGGCCACCAGGGCCAGCAGCAGCCGCCGCAAGCCTTCGGCGCGGGCACTGTCGCTGGGCAGGTAGGTGCGGCCGAAGTGGCTGAGCTGGCCGAGCTGGTCGAGCAGCGCCAGCGTTGAATCGCGCTCGGGGCTGGCGGGTAGCTTAGGGCTGCCGGATGGTACCGCCAGCAGCAAGGTCGCGGCAATGGTCGCGCTGTCCGGCGAGAGCCGCTCCAGCGCTTGCAGCGCTGCCAGAATCTGGGCCTGTGTCGACGGCCGGGTGCCGGGTTCTGTGCCGAGCAGGGCGGCCAGGGCGGCCCGAACCAGCTCGGCCTCGTGCCCGCTGCTGCGGATGAACCGGGCAACCCAGTTTTCGAGCGCGTCTGCGCTCATCGACGATTCCGGGCCAGCATCAAGTGCCGACCTGTTGGCAGGTTTGTTCGGCGATCAGTTGGCCGCGCCGGCTGCCGGGCCATCGGGAGGCGCAGGGTCGACAATCTCGAACTCGTCACTGCTGACGTTAGGCACGCCGCTGGCCAAGGCGCTCAAGCTGTAGAGGCCCGCCGTGTTGACCACGACGTTGTCGAATACGGCGACGCCGTTCTGTGCCGCCACTACGTGCAGGAAGCCGGGCACAACCGTGGTGCCCTGACGCAGCAGCAGTGTGACCTCGGTCGAGTTGTCGGAGAACACCGGATTGTCGTTGGCGTCCAGCAAGACGACCTCGATCGCGGGTTCTATGGGCTCCCCGGCAACCCCGTCGGTGGGCGCGACCAGAAACATGATCTGGGCCGGCGGGCCAGCCACGAATTCGGCACTGGCGCTGGTGGTCAGGCTGTCGGCAACCGAGAAATAGGCATTGAAAGTACCGGCATTGGTCGAGGTCGCCTGGAACACGGCGACGCCGTCGGCGTCGGTCAACACCGTCGTATCGGCAAAGCTCATGCCGCCGCTGTCGGTAACGGTCACCGCCTCGGCGGCTACCAGATTCTCGAAGGTGTCGCGGACCTCGACCTCAAACAGGGCGGTGCTGATGCCATTTGCCGTCAGCGGCGTGGTGGGGCCGCTGGCGCTGATCTGGGTCGGTGCGCCGGCCGCGAAATCAACGGCCACCGTGGTGCTGGCCGGGCCGCCCGGCAAGGACGGCGCCAGGAATCCCGGCTGATAGCTGCCCGCGGCCTGGGTGCTGGCCAGGAAGCTGACCGTGCCGGTGCTATCGGTCGTACCTGAGTTCTGTACGAACTGCAGGCCGTCGGCATCCTGGACCTGCACCAGTACGTCGGGTACCGGATTCGGCGTCGGGCTGTTGTCGAGCGCAGTAATCCGGATCTCGACCTGGTCGAGGCCGTCGGCGACCGGCAGCTGCGGATTGACGACCTCGCCGGCAATCGCCTCACCGATTCCGATGACCGTGATCACCGCCTGTGCGGTGTCGTAGGCGGGCGGGGAGGCGACCAGGTCACCGGCGATCGCCGCCGCATCAAGCACGATGGTCGAACCCAGCGCCGACTCTTCCCAGACGAAGCGATTGATTCTGAAGGTGATGCTGGAGCCGGCCGGAAGCACCATATTCTGGCCGCGAATCGATTCGCGACCCTGAGTGGGGGCGGCATCGACGCACTGGGCACCGCCGGTCACGTCGCAAAAGTAGAAGCCGGGGGCGAGCTGGCCGGCGAAGAAATCGGCGTTGCGCGGGTACAGTTCCTGGAATCCCAGCCGCGCAACATCGCGCAGCCCGGTATTGCGAATCCGGATCCGATATTGAAACGGGTCGCCGATGCGGGCGAACTGCGGGACATCGAGGAACTCCAGCTCGATGTTGGTCGTCAGTTCGAAGCGATTGGCGAAAATCACGGCGCCGTCGTCGATCGGCTCGGGCTTGGGCTGGCCGTTGAGACCCAGAAAGTTGTTGTGAGTCCGGTAGAAGCAGGGCGTTTCGGGCGCCGGGGTGAAACGGATGTCGCGCGGGCCAGGCTGATACTGCAGCGCCGAGCGCAAACGAGTGTCGGCCAGAATCAGGTCACCATTGGGGTCTCGCACCCGCAGCGCCACGGCGCTGGTGGCCGGCTGGGGATGAAAGTCGAAACAGACCAGCTTGCCGCTGACGTCAAACTGGACCACGCCGGTGCCTGCGTTGTAGCTGGCACCCAGTGGCGAAATGACGTCGAAGCGCGCGTTGCCGTTGATCACCAGCTCGAGCTGGGATTCATCACCCGACAACAGGCCTAGCGGATAGGCCAGCTCAGGATGGCGCGGACCGTCGGCCAGCGCGCTGCCGCTGACCACAACCAAAGCGAGAACATTGCGAAAGGAAATCATTTGCGAAAGCGGAGGCTCCCCGGGAGCTGCAAGACGTCAACGCCGTTATTTTAACGGTTTCGACATCACTAAACCACGAAATTACATAAAAGTTCCGTTAATTCAAAAGAATGCGATCGCCCTCACGTTTCCGCCAGCGCTTTCCAGAGGGTGCCGAGGCGGGCTTCGGAGACCTTGCCTTCCGTGCCCAGATGCTGGGCAAAGCACTGGACTCGGTACTCCTCCAGCATCCAGCGGTAGCGATCCAGCGCCGCGTCATAGGCTTTGCCCTGGGCCAGCCAGTCCAGATAGCGTTGCCACCATGGCCCCACCTGATCCATCCGCCGGGCGTCGCGGACCGGGTCGAGCTCCAGGGCGTTCAGGCGCAGCTTGATCGCCTTCAGGTAGCGCGGGTAGTGCGCCAGCCGATCGGGCGCGAGATCGGCCAGGAACCCGGCATACATCAGGTCGTCGAGCTGGCTGCTGATATCAGCGCTGGCGCGCGGCAGCGCATCGCCCAGCGCGCTGATGTGGCGCTGGATGTCGTGCCACAGCAGCAGGCTCTCCTGCAGCGCCTGCACGGCGGTCTGGAAGGCGGCGATGTAGTGCTGTCGGACCTTGTCCAGCAGTCGATCCAGCGCTTCGCGGTCGCGTATTAACCAGGCCTGGCCCAGAAATCCGCGCAGTACCAGCCCGTGCAGGGCGTCAATCAGCGCGCCGATATCCTCGATCCGCGTCCAGGCGAGCTGGGCCGCGCGCGACAGGCCGCTATGGCGGGCCAGGTAGCGGCGCTTGTCGACCAGGGCCTCGTTCAGCAGCGCGGCGACGCCGTCATGATGCGCCAGCATCGCCTCCGCGCGCCTGTCGAACAGGCGAACGCCGACGCGCGGGCCCTGGGCGACCCAGGCCGGCCAGGCTTGATGACCGCCGCGGGTGGTGACCAGCTCGGGCAGCGGGTCCAGGGTCTCCCTGCTCAGGCCATCGCGCTGCCAGCGCTCGGTCTGACGGGCCATGAACTCGCGCCGGGCGCGCTCGGCGAAGCGGCTGACCAGTTCGTTCAGATCGCGACTCTCGCCCAGCACCTGGCCGCCTTCGTCGCGAATCCGGATATTCATCCGCAGATGGCGCGGCAGTTTGTCGAACTGGTAGTCCTTCGGTTCGACACCAAGCCCTGACATGCGGCTCAGTTCGCGGCTCAGCCGGGTCAGCAGATCGCCTTCTGGCGCGCCCATCGCGGCCACCGCGGCGCGGGCGAACTCGGCGGCCGGCACCAGCCCGCGTCGCTTGGATTTGGGCAGGCTGGCGATCAGCGCGGTGACCTTGTCCTGCAGCAGGCCGGGCACCAGCCACTCGAGTTGGCCGGCCGCAAGCCGGTTGAGCAGGTGCAGCGGGCAGTTCAGGGTGATGCCGTCGGCCGGGTCGGCCGGGTCGAAGTGGTAGTCCAGCCGGAAGCGCTCCTGGCCGATCAGAAGGTGGTCGGGAAAAGCCGCCTGGCCGGCCAGCTCGGCCGATTCGCGCAGCAGCGTCGCGCGATCATAGAGGAGCGCGGCGCGCTGGTCCTCGCCCAGGCTCTGGTACCAGCGACCAAAGGCCTGGGTGGTGAAAACATCCGCCGGCAACAGCCGGTCGAAGAAGGCCTCGAGCTCGGCTTCGGCGGCCAGGATGTCGCGGCGCCGGCGTCGTTGCTCATGTTCGGCCAGTTCGTCGCGCAGGCTGCGATTGCGGCTCAGGAACTCGGCCTGGTGATGAATCTCGCCGCGGACCAGGGCATGCAGGATGAAGACGCGCCGGGCGCCGGCCGGGTCGTGTGGCCCGTAGTGGGTGCGGCGCTTCTCGACCAGCACCAGCCCGTGCAGTGACAGTTGCTCGTAGCCCATCACCCGGCCCGAGCGTCGGTCCCAATGCGGGTCGAACACGCGCCGCTTGATCAGATGGCCGGCCTGGTGCTCCAGCCAGGTCGGTGCCACCGGGGCCACGCTGCGCGCGTAGCTGCGTCCGGTTTCGACCAGCTCGGCTGCCATCAGCCAGCCCGGCCGTTTGCGCGCCAGCACCGAGCCTGGAAAGATGCGGAACTTGTGGCCGCGGGTGCCGTGGTACTCGCCCTCAGTCTGGTGCTGGCCGATCTGGCCGAGCAGACCGGCCAGCAGGGATCGGTGGATCGCCACCTCGTCGGCGCCACCGAGCCGGCCGAGCGGCCAGCCTTCGGCCCGCGCGATCTGGCTCATCTGAGCGTGCAGCTGGCCCCATTCATGCAGGCGCTGGGGGCTCAAGAACGCCTCGCGGGCGAGCCGGTCGGCCTGGCTGCGACTGTGCTCGGCCCGGGTCGCCTGCCACCATTGCCAGAGCTTGAGCAGGCCGAGGAAATCCGACTCGGGGACGACGAAGGCCTGATGGGCCTGGTCGGCAGCTTGCTGTCGGTCCAGCGGCCGTTCGCGCACATCGCCAATGCTGAGCGCGCTGACGATCACCAGCGTCTCGGCCAGCGCGCCGCGCTCAGCGGCCTCGATCAGCATGCGGCCGAAACGCGCGTCGATCGGAGTGCGCGCAAGCTGGCGACCGAGCGCGGTCAGCTGGCGCTCGGCGTCCACCGCGCCGAGCTCGAACAGGCTGGTCCAGGCCTCACCGAGCAGACGCCGCGGCGGCGGATCGAGAAATGGAAAGTCTTCCGGGTCGCCCAGACCCAGGGCCAGCATTTCCAGCACCACGCCGATCAGGCCGGCGCGCTGGATCTCAGGCTCGGTGAAATCCGGCCGGGCGAGAAAGTCGGCTTCGTCGAACAGCCGGATGCAGGTGCCCGGCGCGACCCGGCCGCAGCGACCGGCGCGCTGGTTGCAGGCGGCCTGCGAGACCGGCTCGACCGGCAAGCGCAGCACCCGCGAGTGGGCGGCGTAGCGGGAGATGCGAGCCAGCCCGGAATCGATCACGAAGCGGATGCCCGGCACGGTCAGCGAGGTTTCCGCCACATTGGTGGCCAGCACGATCCGCCGCGCGCTGCCGGGGCTGAAGATGCGGTCCTGGCTCTCGGCCGGCAGGCGCGCGTACAGCGGCAGGATCTCGGTATGGGCAAGCCCGGCCTGACGCAATTCCCGGCTGCACTGGAAAATCTCCCGTTCGCCGGGCAGAAAGACGAGGATGTCGCCGCGAGGGTCGAGACGGCTGAGCCTTGCCACGGCGCGCTGGACCTGGCGCGGCAGGGCCTCGCCGTCGTCCCCCGGCTGGTATTCGATCGTGACCGGATAGCCGCGACCCTCCACCTCGATCACTGGTGCCGCGTCGAAGTGGGCGGCGATGCGCGCGGTGTCGATCGTGGCTGAGGTGATGATCAGCTTCAGGTCGGGCCGGCGCCGGAGCAGGCCCTTGAGGTAGCCGAGCAGAAAATCGATATTGAGGCTGCGCTCGTGGGCCTCGTCGATGATCAGAGTGTCATAGCGATCGAGGCGGCGATCGTGATGAATCTCCGACAGCAGGATGCCGTCGGTCATGAACTTGATGTAGCTGTCCGGCGACACCCGATCGGTGAAGCGGACCTGGTAGCCGACGGCCTGGCCGAGCGGGCTGTTCAGCTCTTCGGCCACCCGTCGGGCCACCGAGCGGGCAGCAATGCGGCGCGGCTGGGTGCAGCCGATCAGACCGCGTCGACCGCGGCCGGCGGCCAGGCACAGCTTGGGCAGCTGGGTCGACTTGCCGGAGCCGGTCTCGCCGGCAACGACCACCACCGGGTGGGCCTGAATCGCAGCGACGATGCGCTCGGCGTGGCCGCTGATCGGCAGCGCGTCGGGCAGCGTCACCGTCGGTAGCGCCGACTCGCGCCGGGCGCGTTGCTGCTGCGATCGGTCCAGGCGCTGTTGCAGGGCCTCGCAAAGCGCCTCCAGGCGCGCCGGTGGGCCGCGAAAACGTCGGATCTGGTCCCGCTGGCGCTTCAGCCAGTTCAGATCGCGCTGCATCACCAGCTCAGGATTGATCGGCGGCAAAGTCCTCATGGCCTGCTATTCTGACAAACGCATGGCGAAGGGTGATGAGCTCGTTGCGCCGGGAGTTGCGATGGCCCCGACCCCACTGAGCCCAAGCACAGCCAATCCCAACCCGTCCGATCCATTCCAGTCGAATCCAAACCGATGAATTTCACCAGCGACAACGAAGCGCCTGCCCATCCCCGGATCATCGAGGCGCTGGGCCTCGCCAACGAGGGTTTCGCCAGCGCCTACGCAAACGACCTCTACAGCCAGCGGCTGGATCAGCGCCTGTCGGAAGTCTTCGAGACCGCCTGCCGCGTCCTGCCGATCGCAACCGGCACTGCCGCCAACAGCGTGACCCTGGCCGAAATGGTCCCGCCGTGGGGGGCGGTGCTCTGCCATCGCGGCGCTCATATCCACTGTGATGAGGGCGGCGCGCCCGAGTTCTACGCCCAGGGCGCCAAGCTGGTGCCGCTGGATGGCGATCATGGTCGGCTTGATCCCGAGCTGCTGGCCCGGACGGTCGACGGCATGGGGGTGCACGGCGTTCACAACGTCAAACCGGCGGCGGTGTCGATCACCCAGGCCACCGAGTGCGGCACGGTCTACCGTCCCGAGGACATTCGCGCGCTGGCCGAGGTGGCCCACGCTCGCGGCCTGGCGCTGCATATGGACGGCGCGCGCTTTGCCAACGCCGTGGCCTGGCTGGACTGTGCGCCGGCCGACCTGAGCTGGCGCGCCGGCGTCGATGCCCTGTCGCTGGGCCTGACCAAGAATGGAGCCCTGGCGGCCGAGGCCATCGTCGTGTTCGGCCATGCCGAATGGCTGGAGGGTCTGGAGCGACGCCGCAAGCGCGGTGGTCATCTGCTGTCGAAAATGCGCTATGTCTCGGCGCAGCTGCTGGCCATGCTGGATCAGGACCTGTGGCTGACGCTCGCCCGCGCTGCCAATGCGCGCGCCGCCCAGCTCGCCGAAGGCATCGCCGGCAGCCCGCACGCCGCGCTGGAATGGCCGGTGGAAGCCAATGAGGTGTTCATGCGCGCCAACCCGAAACGCCTGGCCGCCCTCCAAGCCCGCGGCGCCCGCTTCCACATCTGGCCCGGCTACACCGATCTGGCGAGGCTGGTCTGTTCCTGGGCGACAACCGAAGCGGAAGTGGAGGCGTTCCTGGAAGAACTGGGGAGAGGGTAAGAGGGTAGAGGGGAGAGGGGAGAGGGTAAAACTCGGGAGTTGATGACCAAGGCTTGAGCTTGACCTACACCTGCGCCGTTACCCTCTCCCTTCTTCCTTCTACCCCTCTCCCCCGCTAAAGGCGAAACTCCTGCCCCAGATACACCTTCCTCACGTTTTCATCGGCCAGTACCTCGCTGGGGCTGCCCTGGGTCAGTACCCGGCCTTCGCTGATGATGTAGGCGCGGTCGCAGATGCCCAGGGTTTCGCGGACGTTGTGGTCGGTGATCAGGATGCCGATGTCGCGGTCCTTGAGCTGACGCACGATGCGCTGGATTTCGCTGACCGAGATCGGGTCGACGCCGGCGAAGGGCTCGTCGAGCAGGATGAAGTCTGGGTTGCCGGCCAGGGCGCGGGCGATCTCGACCCGGCGTCGTTCGCCGCCGGACAGCGACACCCCCATCTGATCGACCAGGTGGGTGACGTGCAACTCGTCCAGCAGTCGGCTCAGTTCATTGCGGCGCTGCTGACGATCCAGGTCCTTGCGCAGCTCCAGGATGGCCATGATGTTGTCGGCCACGCTGAGCTTGCGGAAGATCGAGGCCTCCTGCGGTAGATAGCCCAGGCCCTTGCGGGCTCGCTGGTGCATGTTGGCCCGGGTCAGATCGGTCTGGCCCACCCGGATCCGGCCGCCGTCGGCCGGTACCAGACCGACGACCATGTAGAAAGTGGTGGTCTTGCCGGCGCCGTTTGGCCCGAGCAGGCCGACGATTTCGCCCTTGGCGACTTCCAGCGAGACATCGTGGACGACCGCCCGCCCACGATAGCGCTTGACCAGCTGTTCAGCGACCAGCATGCGCGTCAGCCGGCGTCGGGGTCGGGCCGTGCCGGTGCCCTGACCCGGCCCGAGGCCGCTGGTTCGATGATCAGCCGCACGCCGCCGTCGCCGACCAGGCTCTGGCTGTCCAGGTCATAGACCAGCGTCGCGCCGCTGAAGGCACCCTGGACGTTGCGAATATGGGCATTGCCGACCATCGTGATGGTGTTCTGGACGAAATCGTAAACGACCTGATCGGACTCGCCGTCGACATCGCTACCGTCCTCCAGCACGTCGCGCCAGCGGGTCGGGGTGCCGAACAGCTCGATGCGTTCCACCTGGCCGGCTTCCGAGCTGAAGGAGCGCGCCTCGTTGGCGGTGACCACAAGGGCGCCGCGTGCAATCCGGACATTGCCAGTCAGATGGTAGGCGCCGCTGGGCACGTCATAGCGCCCGACATCGGCTTCGATGTCGATCGGCAGCGCCGGCTGGTCGGCCAGCGCGACACTCGATGCCAGCCAGGCGCCGGTGCTAAGGATGAGGGCCAGCAGTGGCCATTTGCCCTTGTACATGCTCACTCAACTCGATAGTTTGATCATTCAGCCAGACGCTAAGACCCTGGCCGCGCAGCCAAGTGCCCGGCTGCCGTGCTTCAACCGGCTGGTCGCTGGTCAGGGTGGCGCTTGCGCGCTGATGGTACAGGGCTTCGGTGGTGATCACCAGTTCACCGCGCGCGCCGGCCTGGCTCAGCCGCACATTGCCAAGCAGGGCCATTTCTTCGTCGTCGCGAGCCAGCTGAGCCTGGTCGGCCCGTCCGTGCCAAGGCTGACCGGACGGGTCGATGACGAAGCGCGGGTCGGTGACGGTTGCGATTCGGGTTGCCGAGTCGTGCTCCAGGCGCGGGCCGCCGATGACCAGCTCCAGCCGCCCGTCGGCATCATGGAAACGGCCTTCGAAGTCGCTCAGGGAATAGTCGAAGCGGGGGTCCGGCGGCACCGTCGGCAGCAGCGCGGGACGTTCGCTGGGC
The DNA here is from genome assembly GCA_050485825.1 of Gammaproteobacteria bacterium. Lineage (GTDB taxonomy): Bacteria > Pseudomonadota > Gammaproteobacteria > Xanthomonadales > Wenzhouxiangellaceae > Wenzhouxiangella. The sequence continues at coordinate 136,797 of JBJHCC010000002.1, read as the reverse complement.
AGCCACCAGCGGACCAGAAAAACGACGGCCAGGGCGATTGCGGCGGCCAGCAGCAGGCGGCCCGGGCTCACTGGAAACTCTCCTGCCAGCGCTCCAGCGCGCCGCGTGCCGCCAGGATCAGTTCGCAGACTTCGCGCACCGCGCCGCGCCCCCCGGCGCGCCGTGTTACCAGATCGGCGCGCTGCCGAATCCAGGCGCTGGCATCGGCCGGTGCGCACTTCAGGCCGCAGCGTCGCATCGCCGGCCAGTCGACCAGGTCGTCGCCGGTATAGGCGGTCTGGGCCGCGCTGCAGTCGATCTTGTCGAGCAGTTCATCCAGCGACTGCGCCTTGTCGCGGCGGCCCTGGAGCAGATGGGTGATGCCGAGCTCGGCCATGCGCCGTTCGACCAGACGGGACTGCCGGGCGGTGATCACAGCCACTTCGATGCCGTGGCTCATCAGGCCCTTTAGGCCCAGACCATCATGACTGTGGAAAGCCTTGCTCTCGCAGCCATCCTCGCTGAAATACAGGCGGCCGTCGGTCATCACGCCGTCGACATCGAACACCGCCAGCCGGAGTTCGCGCGCGCGCTCCAGGGCAAGTGCCGGCCAGGCGCTCATACCACGCCGGCCTGAAGCAGGTCCTGGAAGTTCAGGGCGCCGATCAGGCGCTGGTCGGCGTCGACGACCAGCAGCCCCGAGATCCGGTGCTGCTGCATGATTTCCACCGCGCTGGCCGCCAGTGCTTCGGCGCCGATGCTGCGTGGCGACGGCGTCATGATGCGCGCTACGGGCACGCTCCGGATATCGCCCAGCTCGTCGACGTGGCGACGAAGATCGCCATCGGTGATGACGCCGCGCAGCTGCCGGTCCGCGTCGATCACCGCGCACAGGCCGAGCCGGCATCGGGTCATCTCGACAATGGCTTCGGCCAGGCTGGCGGCGTCGCTGACCTGGGGCAGATCCCGACCGCTGTGCATGACATCGGCGATCGTGACCAGCAGCCGGCGGCCGAGCTTGCCGCCGGGATGGGAGCGGGCGAAGTCTTCGGCAGTGAAACCGCGCGCCTCCAGCAGGGCCACGGCAAGCGCGTCGCCGAGCGCCAGCTGCGCTGCCGTCGAGGCGGTCGGCGCCAGGCCCAGCGGGCAGGCCTCCTGGTCGACGCTGGTGTCCAGATGAATATCGGCATGGCGGGCCAGGGTCGAGCCCGGATGGCCGGTCATGGCAATCAGGCCGATACCCTGGCGCTTGATCACCGGCAGCAGCTTGATCAGCTCCTCGGTCTCACCCGAGTTCGACAGCGCCAGGATCAGGTCATCGCGGCGGATCATGCCCAGATCGCCGTGGCTGGCCTCGGCCGGATGTACAAAGAATGCCGGCGTTCCGGTCGAGGCCAGGGTGGCGGCAATCTTGCTGCCGATATGGCCAGACTTGCCCATGCCGGTGACGATGAGGTGGCCGGAACACGCCAGCATCCGTTGGCAGGCCGACTCGAAGCTGGCATCGATGCGCTCGGCCAGGGCCAGAATCGCGCGCGCCTCGGTATCCAGCACCCGGCGCGCGGCGGACAGCAGGGAATCGGACTTCGTGGCGGTCGGCATCGCTCGATTATGCACGCTGCCGTACTCAGCGCGCCAAGGCGCCGCCGATCAGCACGCTCTGGTAGATCAGGTAGCCGGCAAACAGCACAAAGGCCGCCGGACGACTGATCAGCCCAGGGCCGTTGCGTCGCCAGGCGAAAATGAACAGCAGGATCGTCATCAGGAACATCACGCTCAGATCGCGATGCAGCAGGATGGCCTCGATCGTCATCGGGTGCAGCACGGCGGCGATGCCGAGCACTCCGAGCAGGTTGAACATGTTGGAGCCGAGGATGTTGCCGATCGCCAGATCGTCCTCGCGCTTGAAGGCGCTGGCCGCCGCCGCGGCCAGCTCTGGCAGGCTGGTCCCCAGCGCAATGATGGTCAGGCCCACCACCGCTTCCGAGACCCCCACGATCAGCGCGAGGGTGACCGCTCCGTTGACCAGGATATGGGCAGCCAGCGGCAGCAGGATCAGGCCGACGACGGTCCAGCCGACTGCGGCGCGGGTCGACATGCCCTGCGGCAGATCTTCGGTCAGGCTGGCGGCGAGCGGGTCGCTGCGGCCATGGCGGATGCTGATCAGGATCATGCCGCCGATCAGGGCAGCCAGGCCGAGCAGCAGGATCGCGCCGTCGGCGCGAGTGAACTGCAGATTCGCCATCAGCACCAGGGTCAGCAGCATGATCGCGGCCAGCACCGGAAACTCGCGTTTGAGCGTGATTCGCTCAACCCGAAACGGGTAGATCATCGCCGTCAGCCCGAGGATCAGGCCGATATTGGCAATGTTGGAGCCAATCGCGTTACCGATCGCCAGCGACGGGTTGCCGCGCAGCGAGGCCATGGCCGACACCAGCATCTCGGGCGCCGAGGTGCCAAAGCCGACGATGGTGACGCCGACCACCAGCGGCGAAATACCGATGTTGCGTGCCAGCGCCGAGGCGCCGGACACCAATCGGTCGGCCGCCCAGATCAGCAGGACGAAACCGGCCGCGAGTTCGATCAGGGCAATGAGCAGGGTGGATGACACAAGTAGTCTGGCGAGATGGATGGTAGGGGTCGGGGTACACTAGAATATGCGGTTGAGACACTCCGCACGCAAGGAGCTGCGCTGCCTGCGCAGACCGCCATGAACCCAGCGATCGTCGAACACCGGATTTTACAAGCAATGCCCGCGGCGCGGGTATCCGTGCACTCGGACGACAATGTTCATTTCAGCGCCCGAATTGTCAGCCCGGAGTTCAGCGGCCGTTCGCGACTCGAACGTCATCGCCTGGTCCATGCCGCCATCGGGCCGGAGCTGGGTCGGGAGATTCACGCCCTCAGTCTGGAACTGAAAAGCCCGGACGAAGTCGATAGCTGAACCGCCGGACACCTTCAATCATGGCTCGCATTCAGATTACCGGCGGCAAACCGCTGGCCGGCACGGTCGAAATCTCCGGCGCCAAGAACGCCGTGCTGCCGATCCTGATGGCATCCCTGCTGACCGACCAGCCCTGCCGGCTGGGCGGCGTGCCGCACCTGAAGGACGTCACCACCACGATGGAGCTGCTCGGCCATCTGGGGGTGGAGATCTCGCTGGGTGACCGTCTCGTCGTCAGCCTCGATGCCGGCCGCCTCAGTAGCCACGTCGCGCCCTACGATCTGGTCAAGACCATGCGCGCCTCGATTCTGGTGCTGGGCCCGCTGCTGGCGCGCGCCGGCGAGGCCCGGGTGTCCCTGCCCGGCGGCTGTGCGATCGGCGCCCGGCCGGTCAACCTGCACCTGCAGGGGCTGACCGCGCTCGGCGCCGACATCAGCCTGGAAGGCGGCTATATTCATGCCCGGGCAAAGCGCCTGCGCGGGGCGCGGGTGTTGCTGGATACGGTCACAGTGACCGGCACCGAAAACATCATGATGGCCGCTACCCTGGCCGAAGGCACCAGCATCATCGAAAACGCAGCCCAGGAGCCCGAGGTGGTTGACCTGGCCGAGTGCCTGATCAGCATGGGTGCTCAGATCAGCGGCCACGGCAGCAACACCATCGTGGTCGAGGGCCGCGAGCGGCTCGAGGGTTTCGACTACCACGTCCTGCCGGACCGGATCGAAGCCGGCACCTTCCTGGTCGGCGCGGCGATGACGGGCGGCCGCATTCGCACCTCGGCCGTGGCGCCGCAGACCCTCGATGCGGTGCTGGCCAAGCTTGAGGACGCTGGCGCCGAGATCGACACCGGGCCGGACTGGATCGAACTCGACATGAAAGGCCGGCGGCCGCGCGCGGTCAATATCACCACCGCCCCGTACCCGGGTTTTCCCACCGACATGCAGGCCCAGTTCACCGCGCTCAACGCGATTGCCGAGGGCACCGGCGTGATCCGCGAGAACGTGTTCGAGAATCGCTTCATGCACGTGCTGGAACTGCAGCGCCTGGGCGCGGACATGCGCCTTGAGGGCAACACCGTGATCATCCGCGGCGTGCCCCGGTTGACCGGCGCGCCGCTGATGGCCACCGATCTCCGCGCCTCGGCCAGTCTGGTCCTGGCCGGGCTGGTCGCCGAGGGGGACACCATCGTCGATCGGGTTTACCACATCGACCGCGGCTACGAGAATATCGAAGAGAAGCTCGGCCAGCTGGGTGCCCGCATCCGTCGTCTGCCGGCCTGAGCCCACCGCCGGGGATGACGTCCGGCACAGGCCGCTCACCCCCCGCGGCGCTACAATAGCCTTTCGTCTGGATAGATCCCGGTCAGGGAGCCCATGGCACTGAACCTCGAACAGGCTCGATTCAATATGGTCGAGCAGCAGATCCGCAGCTGGGATGTGCTGGACACACGCGTGCTCGACGTGCTCCGGCAGGTGCCGCGTGAGGACTTCGTGCCGGCGCGCTACCGCAAGCTCGCCTTCGCCGACCTGCGTATCCCCTTGAGCCACGGCGAAGTCATGATGAAGCCGCTGGAAGAAGGCCGCATGCTGCAGGCCTTGGCGGTAAGCCCGGGCGAGCGCGTGCTGGAGATCGGCACCGGCTCCGGCTTCGTGGCCGCCTGCCTGCGGGCGCTGGGCGCCAGCGTCGTCAGCGTGGAGATTCACCCGGAGCTGGCCGAGGCCGCCGAGGCGCGCTGGCGCCGGCTCGGCCTTGACGGCATCGTCGGCCGCGCCGGCGACGCCCTGGCCGCAGATTTTAGCGCTGACCCGCCCTTTGATGCGGTGGTCGTCACCGCCTCGGCCGCGCAGGTGCCCGAGCCGCTGTTGCGGCAGGTCAGCCCGGGCGGTCGGCTGTTTGCCGTTCAGGGCCACAGCCCGGCGATGGAAGCGGTCTGTCTGACCCGCCTTGGCGCCAGCCGCTGGCACACTGACAGCCTGTTCGAGACCGATCTGCCGCGTCTGCACGGCGCCGAGGATCGGGCGCAGTTCGAGTTCTGACCGCCCTTGGGCCATATGGTGCGAGACCGGATGAACCCCCTTTATACGAGACACCGACAGCAATGATGCAACGCAAACTGATCGCACTGGCCCTGGGCCTGATTCTGGCGCCTGCCGCGCAGGCCGTGGACCTGATGGGGGTGTATGAGCTGGCTCAGCTCAATGACGCCGAGCTGCGCGCAGCCGAGCAGCGCCTCGCCGCCGCTGGAGAGGCGCCGGTGCAGGCGCGTGCGGCGCTGCTGCCTTCGTTGAGCGGGTCGGCCAGTCGCACGCTGGGCGGCACCACCCCGAGGCTGGGCGGCAGTCGTCTCGATTCGGCGGACTTCGACGTCGAGAACTACAGCGTGCAGCTGCGTCAGAGCATCTACGACGACGCCAATTATGGTCGTCTGGCCCGCGCTCGCGCCGAGCTGATGGCCGCCGATGCGCTGTACGCCGAAGCCTTCCAGACCTTTCTGTTTCGTGTTTCCGAGCGCTACTTCGACGTCCTCACGGCGTTGGATTCGGTCCGCTTTGCCCGCGCCGAGGAAACCGCGCTGAGGCGCCAGTTCGAGCAGGCCGAGCAGCGCTTCGAGGTGGGCCTGGCTGCGGTGACCGATGTGCACGAAGCGCGAGCGGTTTATGACGCAGCCCGCGCCCGGGTGATCCTGGTCGAAAATCAGCTGGATGACGCACGCGAGGCCCTGCGCGAAATCACCGGCGCCTCGTTTGAAAACTTCGCGCGATTGATCGACGATATTCCGCTGGATGGGCCGACGCCGGCCGCCGCTGAAGACTGGATACGGATGGCGCTGGAAGCCAATCCGCGAGTCCTGCAGCAGCGTGGCCAACTTGGCATAGCCGAGGCCGATCTGCGGGTGGCTCGCGCCGGCCACTTCCCGACGCTGGACCTGACCGGCAGTTACACCCGCAATCTGGATAACGAGTTCATTCCGCGCGACCCGGCCACCCAGCTGCCGCTGGGTGCGACCACGCTGCGCACCGACGGCTGGCGGGTCGGCGTGACCCTGAACGTGCCGATCTTTCAGGGTCTGGCCGTGCAGTCGCGCCGCCGCCAGGCCGGTTTTGCCCTGAGTGCGGCGGACGAAGTCCTGGATCAGACCGAGCGCGCCGTCGCGCGCCAGACCGAGAGCGCCTTCCGCGCCATCGTCGCCGGCATCCGCGAGGTCGAGGCCCGTCGCCAGGCGCTGGTGTCGGCGCAGAGTGCGCTGGAGGCGACCAACGCCGGCTTTGATGTGGGCACCCGCACCATCGTCGATGTGCTGCTGTCCGAGCAGCGCTTCTTCCAGGCCGAGCGCGATTACTCCCAGGCTCGCCACCAGTTCATCCTCAATCAGCTGCGTCTGCGCCAGGCGGTTGGCATGCTCGACGAGGCCGATCTGGTTCGGGTCAATCAGCTGCTGCGCTGATGGCCTCCGGGGCCGTTCACGACGGTCGGGGCCGCCGGCGAATCGGCCCTGCAAGCGGCGGTCGACGTTTGCCGGCCCGGCCGGGAGCAGCGCGACCTGCGCCTTGACTATCGCTTTGCAGCGATAGCACCAGCCGGGCGGTCATGAGGCGACGCTGTCGAGTGCTGCGGGCGCCACGATCCAGGGCTTCAGTAGTTCAAGGGTTTGCGCCAGACTGGCGCTTCCGGCGGCCACGACCGCTTCAGCGGCGGCGCCCAGGGCCTCGGCCTGTTCGGGCTTGGCCCAGAGCTTGGCGATGCTGTTTTCCAGGCTCAATGCATCGCTGACTTCGACCAGGGCTCCGGCCGCGCGCAGCGCTTCGGCCGCGGCGCGCTGCTGATCCAGCCAGGGACCTGCCAGCACGGGTCGGCCAAGCGCGGCCGGTTCGAGCAGATTATGGCCGCCGTGCGCGATCAGGCTGCCGCCGACGAAGGCCGCCGTGCCGGCCGCGTAGGCCGCCAGCAGCGGCCCAATCCGGTCGATCAGGACCACGTCGGTGTCCGATCGCACCGCCTCATCGAGCCCTTGCCAGCGAAGCCCGACGCCTTCGATCAGCCCGGCCACGGCCGCCGCCCGCGCCGGGTGGCGCGGAGCCAGTACCAGCAGGGCATCAGGGTGCTGCCTTCGAAGACGCTTCTGGGCTTCCAGCACTGTTGCCTCCTCGCCCTCACGGGTGCTGCCGGCCACCCAGACGCGCCGGCCCGGCCAGCGCGCACCAAGCTGTTGCGCCTGCTGCTCGATGTCCGGCGGCAGCGGGTTGGCGAACTTGAGGTTGCCGGCCACCCGGATGCGATCCGCCGGCAGGCCCAGCGCTCGGAATCGCTCGGCGTCGGTTTCGGTCTGGCAGATGGCCAGGCTGACTGAGGCCAGCGCCTGCCGGAACAGACCCCGCACCCGTCTGGCGCGGCGAAAGGCCCGATCGCTCAAGCGCGCATTGACCAGGATCAGCGGCAGGCCGCGCTGTCCCATCTGATGATACAGCTCGGGCCAGATTTCGGTTTCCATCACGATCAACAAGCGCGGGCGGATGGTATCCAGCCAGCGCTGGACCGTGTCTCGACGGTCCAGCGGCAGCAGGGCCCGCGTCACCCGGTCGCCGAACAGCTGCTGGGCCTGGGCCGCGCCGGTAGCCGTAAAGCTCGACAGCAGCAGCGGACCGGCCCCCTCACCGGCCAGCAGGGCCTCGATCAGGCCGCGGGCAGCGTTGATTTCGCCCACCGAGGCGGCATGCAGCCAGACCGGGTTCAGGACGCCCGGCAGCTCGCGCCCCAGCCGCTGGCCGGGCGGAAGCGCAGGGCAGACGCCGGCATCCGGACGATCCAGGCGCCGGAGCAAGGCGACGCCGAAGATTCGCACAAGCAGGCGGTAGAGACTGAGCATGGCGGCCTTGCGCGTCGCGGACCAGCAGCCATGATGCCCGATAATTCCCAATGATCCCCAATAATCCCCGACTAAACGATTTCGCGATAATGCGCAGCATGCGTCGAGTGGGAGAAATGCTGGCCTGGCCCGGCCTGCTGCTGATCCGCGGCCTGGGCCTGCTGCCGCTGGGGCTGTCGCGGCAGCTCATGCGCCCCGTGGGACCGATCCTGTTCCTGCTGATGATCCGGCGGCGGCGCATTGCCGAGCGCAATCTGGAGCTGTGTTTTCCCGAACTCGATGCCTCGGCGCGGCGACGACTGCTGCGCGGCCATTTCCGCCAGCTGGCCGAGAGCGTGGCCGAAATCGCCTGCGCCTGGACGCGAAGGCGGCCCCTGAGTGCCGACCACGGCGAAGTGCAGGGACTGGAGCAGCTCGCCGCGGCGCGGATCGACGGCCGCGGGGTGCTGCTGGTGACCGCGCACGTGACCTGCCTGGAACTGGCAGCGCGCCTGTACGGTGAGGTTGCCGACGGCCACGGCATCTACCGCCCGCTGCGCAACCGCGTGCTCGATGCCTTCCAGAACCGCGCCCGTCTGCGCTACGCCGACGGCATGATTCCGCGCGACAATCTGCGCGCCATGCTCCGCCACCTGCGTTCCGGCGGTGTGCTCTGGTACGCGGCCGATCAGGATTTCGGGCCCCGCGCCAGCCTGTTCGCGCCCTTCTTCGGCGTGCCGGCCGCCACCGCGCGGGCGGTTGTCGAGCTGGCCCAGCTCGGCCGGGCGCGCGTGCTGCTGATGATGCCGGTCAAGGACGAGAAGAGCGGCCGTATCGTCGTCCATATTGAATCTCCCGGCGAGGACTTCGCCGACCTCGACCCGGTGGCCGCCCTGACCCGAATCAATGCCCGGCTGGAGCACTACATCCGTCTAGCGCCTGCCCAATACTGGTGGTTGCACCGCCGCTTCAAGACCCGTCCCGAAGGCGATCCGCCCGTCTACGACTGAGGCGTGGCTTCGGCCAGGCCTCTCAATCGCCAAGGTCGTCAAGCAGCCAAGTCTTCAGTTCCGGTTCCGGGTCCGCAGTCGTAGAACTAACGGCCCAAGGCTAAGCGCGAAGACGCGACGAACACAAAGGAAAGCCATGTCCTTTGATGGCTTCAGTTGGAGCCCCGCCCTAGCTGCCGCGTCCGGTTTACAGATGATGTATGCGGCGAGGGGCTCAATTACCAGGAAATTGAGACGGTGTTGGCGCTTGCGATGTCAGATGTTGCCAGACCGCCACCATCCAGTGAGCGCACTGACCCGCCAGAATTGCCAGAAGACCCAGTACCGTACCCCCAGCCAGTAGCAGCAGAGCCCCCGGAACCATCGCGGCACCCCGATTGCTCCATTCGAGCAAGATGAGAGCCGACATGGCCGCGCCAGTTACGACGCTCAGGAAGACGATCAGTAGGCCGGACGAGACCAAAGCGGACCCGCACCAGCGAAGGCTTCGAAAGCCGCTTCGCTCCGGCCTGAACAGGAACTCCAGGAGCGCTCTCGGTGGTTCGTCACGATACTTCATAGTTGCCGTCCTGAATTCAGTAGAGCCGAATCCTGCGCAATCTGCCGTAAATGAATCAGTTTTTTATTCAGGTTCAAGGCAGGCTTGTTCAGGGGGCGACTCCAGAGCCAAGGGGGCCTTCAAGAACCTTCTCATAAGCATCTACGGTGAGTCTTCCATGCCTCCCAATTGGCAATCGCGGTCCGCAACGGCCTCGCGTTAGAGAATCCACCGACACCGCGATCCCGTTCAAAATCCTCGCTCACTCCCTTGATTTAGGCACCGCCCGAGGGAAGTCGGTTGGATCTCCAGAATGCTGATGGTCCTGCAATTGACCATGGATTGCAAAGGAGTTGGGTGAGACACACGGCCTCCTCTGGATCGCGCACACAAGTTTGCGCTCTCCGACAGTTCGGTTGCGCGGCAACCCAGCCGCCGGGATCCCATCCTATCTCTGAAAGCCTCTGACGCATCCGTGCATAGGCATCATCAAACGGTCCCTGGAAATGATAAGTTTGTCCATCAGGTTCACTTGAATTGCATGGGACTTTGTTCCCAAAAACATCTATGGCAGTTCCCCAGTCAGCCCGCCAACCGTTCCGAAGGCCATCAAAACGCCATTGTCCCTCACTTTGATCGGCGAACACGACATAAAACGAGAACAGGTCCTCATTGAAGAGGTTCGGGATAACCCAGGAGAACCAGTTAACGGCAGCACCCATGTAGCTGGCTACTGGATGCGCCTGTTCTATCTGAGCGCCAACGGCAGCGCTTTGAGCTTCGCTACAACTCAAGTCGTAAATACTGCCGAATGGCTGCGGCGGTAATTGAACTGTTCTGAAGAAGGGGGCCGCGCCCATAAGATCACTGTGAGCATAGGCCTTCTCCAAGAGCCAGGTCATCAGTGCCCCGACATCAAGGCCGGGTCCATCCTGGTTTTGCGCTAGTGTCATTACTGATGAGCAACTGGGTAGGCTGCTGTTGGACCAGCCGGCAGGAAACAGCAGTCCGTTTGCCACATTTGCGGCCGCGACCGTGGCGTGAAGCTCGTTTGACGATAGAGCTTCCTCAGCGGCGAATGGGGTCCCGTGCCTTGAGAGCACTCGGTACTTTCTGATATCGCTTCCTGAGAGATTCACAAGCCAGAGGATGGACCCGTCGGCAAGTCCTTGGGCCGAAGACTGCGCACACTGTCGAATTTGATGGGGGGTGCATCCCTCACATGCGAATCCGAATCCAGAACTTTCGTTTGCCAACACGCTTCCGGACACTATCGTTGCATAAATCGCCAAGATTGCGATGTGTGCTGGCCAGTTTGTCAGACAGACCACTGTATCTCTTGGCCCTGAATACATAAAGATCGTTACCGCAACATGTAAGCCCTTTGTAATTATATATATTAATGGCTTTATGTCAACAAGTTTCTTGCTTGGTTTTTGTGGGTCAACGTGCGCCCGTTTCGGGAATCCCGCGCACGGTCAGAATCCGGCTCCCTAAGCTGGAGCGAGCCGTGATGAGGCAAGCTTCATTAGTTTGTCCAGCGCCCCCGACTGGTGCATGGCATGGAGTCGACCCTGGCCGCTGTAGGTTGGATGCGGGGAACTGTCGGAAGGTGATTCAGTCGCCCAGGCGGCCGAGTTTTCGAAGGGTTTCGTATTTCTGATAGGTGTATTCGGCGTAGAGGCGGCTCATCAGGAGGCCGGCTCGGCCGTTCAGGAAGGCGGCGCGGAATACGTAGTTGTCGAGGAAGTTGAAGGCGGCGCGCAGGGCCGGGCTGAATGGCAAGCGGACGCGCTTGCCGCGGGCGTGGCGATCGGCGGCGCCAAGCTCGGCATAGCCGTGCAGCTTGGCCCGGGCGTGGTCGAGGTCCCGGTAGACCCGGTGGTGCAGCGGGCCTTCCAGATAGCCGATCCGGCAGCCGGGCGCCAGCACCACCTTCTCGTGCACGGGTACCTCGGTGAAGCGGCCGAGGTCGCGCCGAAACAGGCGCAGCGGCGCGCGCGCCCAGTGGCCGTAGCGCAGCGGCCGGCCGAAGGCCTCGTTGAGCCAGGGCAGGCAGTAGCCTTGGTGCGGTGTTTTGTCCGCGGCCAGCAGCTGGTCGATCTCGCGTTTCAGCTCTTCACTCGGCCATTCGTCCGCATCCAGGGACAGCACCCAGTCGCCGCTGGCGCGATCCAGCGCGCGCTGCTTCTGCCGCCCGAAGCCCGGCCAGTCGGTCTCGAACACCTGGTCGCTGTAGCGGCGGGCGATGGCCACCGTGTCGTCGCTGCTGCCGCTGTCGAGGACGATGATCTCGTCGGCCCAGCCGGCCACCGAGCCCAGGCAGCGGCCGATGCGGTCGGCCTCGTTCTTGCAGATGATGATCACGCTCAAGCGCTGCGACCGACGCGCGGGACTGGCCAGGATCTGCCGGCGCCGGGACTGGACCAGGGCCAGCGGCAGCGCGGTCAGCAGGCAGAACCAGAGAATGCCGATGTTGCGCTCGAAGATCGATTCGGTGAGCGCCATGGTGGCAAAGGTGACCACCGCGACCAGTCCGGTCCAGCCCAGATAGCGCGGTCGCTCCAGCCCGGTCTGCCAGAGCCGGGCATGGCGGCGCAGGATCAGGATCAGCAGCAGCGCCAGGCTCAGCAGGCCGAGCGGGCCGGACTGGAGCAGGGCCGACAGGTACTGGTTGTGCGGATGGCGGTAGGCTTCGAAGCGTTCATCGAGCCGACCGCTGTCGATGGCCTCGGCCACGGCGGCTCTGAAGACACCGGGGCCGACCCCGCTCAGCGGCTCGCGCGCCAGCAGTTCGGCGCCGATTCCCCACAAGGCGATCCGGTGGCCCAGCGCGTCTTCAGCCGGTTCGCCCCGGATCAGGGCCGAAATTTCGCTCAAGCCGGTTTCGGTGCGTTCGTTCAGCGGCAGGCCGGGGGTGAACAGGATCAGGGTCGACAGCGCCAGCAGGCCCGCCGGCAGCCCGAGCCGCCAGCGCAGCGGCTGGCGGGCGCCCAGGGTGAGCGCATAGAACAGCAGCAGCGGCGGCAGCGCCGCCCAGGCGCCGCGCGAGCCGGACAGCGCGCTGGCCGACAGCGCCATCAGCACGGCCAGGGCGGCCAGCGCGCGGACCGCGCCGGGCAGCTCAGGATCCTGCACGCGCGGCAGCAGCATCAGGCCCATGGCCAGGACGATGCCGCCGAAGTAGATCGGGTTGGTGGCGCCGCCGACGCGCTGCTCGAATTCGCCGAGCTGGCCGCTGGCGAAGAACCACCAGGCATAGGCGCCAGCCAGCAGCGTGCCCACGGTCAGGCCCCGCCACCAGGCCTGCTCCAGCCCGTCGAGGTGGCGCAGCATCAGCACCAGTGGAATGATCAGCAGCAGGCGCAGGACGCGGCCGGCCTCATCGAAACCGGCGGCATCCAGGCCGTTGACCAGCCAGCCCAGCAGCCAGACCGCCACGTACAGCGCCACGGCCAGCAGGACCAGCCGGTCCAGCGAGCCCAGGCCGTCCAGGGTCCAGCGCCGGCTCGCGCTCAGCCAGACAATTGCCATCAGGGCCAGGCCCAGCACCGCCGCGCCGGCGAGCTTGGGCAGCAGCAACCCTGAGGCCAGGCCCAGAAACAGGATCGCGCCAGCCGCCCGGCCAAGCCAGCGGTGGGCGACAGGAGTGTCGAGGACCACTAGTTTGCGCGGGCTGTTTAGTCTTCGAGAATGTACTGCGCGCCGCAGTAGGGGCAGCGGGCGCGGCCGGTCTTCTCGATCGGCAGGTAGACGCGCGGGTGCGAGTTCCAAAGTGCCATCTGCGGCCCCGGGCAGGACAGCGGCAGGTCGGCGCGACGGACCCGGTACTCGGTCTCGGTGTTGGCGGGCCTCTGCTCGTTGCTCGCGGCGCGGCCGGATGAAGAGGTGGTCATGGCTTCGGTCGACTCGGTGGCAAGGGGACGGTCATGGCTGGCAAGCCGGTTCGCGCGCAGACTCAAGCCGCCAGCAGCCGGCGCTCGGCCTCGAGATAGCGGGCCCGGGTCTGTTCGATGATCGTCGGCGGCAGCGTGGGGCCGGGCGCGGTCTTGTTCCAGTCCAGGGTCTCCAGATAGTCGCGCACGAACTGCTTGTCGAAGCTGGGGGGGCTGATCCCCAGACGCCACTGGTCAACCGGCCAGAAGCGCGAGCTGTCGGGCGTCAGCACCTCGTCGATCAGATACAGCTCGCCGGTCGCGTCGGTGCCGAATTCGAACTTGGTGTCGGCAATGATGATGCCGCGTTCCCGCGCATAGGCCGAAGCGGCGAGATAGATCGACAGGGCCGCGTCGCGGACCCGGATCGCCAGATCGATGCCGATCAGCTCGCGCATCGCCTCGAAATCGATGTTTTCATCGTGATCGCCAACCCGGGCCTTGGTCGAGGGCGTGAAGATCGGTGCCGGCAGGCTGCCGGCCAGTTCCAGGCCGGCGGGCAGGGCGATGCCGGAAATCGCGCCGGTGGCCTGGTAATCCTTCCAGCCGGAGCCGGCCAGGTAGCCGCGCACGATCGCCTCGACCGGCAGGGGTTTGAGCCTGCGCACCAGCATGCTGCGCGCTTCCAGCGCGGCGGCGAGTTCGGCATCGCCCAGCACCGCGTCCAGCGGCTCGGGCAGCAAATGGTTCTGTACCTCGCTGGCGAAGCGCTGGAACCAGAAGCGGGAAATGCGGGTCAGGATCTCGCCCTTGCCCGGAATCGGATCCGGCAGCACCACATCGAAGGCCGACAGCCGGTCGGAGGCGACGATCAGCAGACGGTCGTCGTCGACGGCATAGATGTCGCGCACCTTGCCCTGATGCAGCAGGGGCAGCGGTGGGGTGGGCTGGGGGTGGGCCATCCGGGCGGGTTAGAATGCGGTCTTGAGTCAAGCCCTCGATTATACGTCGGACCCGTCCACCCATGAAGCAGCCCCTGGTCATCGCGCCTTCCATTCTTTCCGCCGATTTCGCCCGTCTGGGCGAGGATACCCAGGCGGCGCTGGACGCCGGTGCCGACTGGGTCCATTTCGACGTCATGGACAACCACTACGTGCCGAATCTGACCATCGGCCCGCTGGTCTGCGAGGCGCTGCGCCAGTACGGCATCACGGCGCCGATCGACGTTCATCTGATGGTCGAGCCGGTCGACCGCATCATTCCTGACTTCGCCGCTGCCGGCGCCAGCGTGATCAGCTTCCATCCAGAGGCCAGTCGCCATGTCGACCGGAGCCTGAGCCTGATCCGCGAGCACGGTTGCCAGGCCGGGCTGGTGTTCAATCCGGCCACGCCGCTGGACGTGCTGGACTGGGTGCTGGACAAGGTCGATCTGATTCTGATCATGTCGGTCAACCCGGGCTTCGGCGGCCAGCAATTCATTCCCTCGGCGCTGGACAAGCTGCGCCTGGCCCGGAAGCTGATCGACGCTTCGGGCCGGTCGATCCGCCTCGAGATCGACGGCGGCGTCAAGCCCGACAACGCCGCCGAGATCCGGGAGGCCGGCGCTGATACTTTGGTGGCCGGATCGGCGATCTTCGGCGCCGACGACTATGCCAGGGTCATTCGCGCCCTGCGCGGCGACATTTGATCGCGCCACGGTGGCGCGGCCTTGCCTACAATAGCGGCCTTTATTCCGACCCGCCCCGATACCGCCCAAGCCCATCGTGGACGCTTCCCGCTTCGAGCAACTGGCCCGCGAGGGCTACAACCGCATTCCAGTCTGGCGCAGCATTGCGGCCGATCTGGACACGCCGCTGTCGGTCTATCTGAAGCTGGCCGACGGTCCCAACGCTTTTCTGCTCGAATCCGTGCAGGGCGGCGAGAACTGGGGCCGCTACTCGATCATCGGCTTGCCGTGCCGGCGAGCCTGGCGGGCCAGCGGCCGCTGCTTCGAGCGCCTCGACTTCGGTCGCGTCATCGAGCGCGAGGACGGCGTCGACCCGCTGGCCCGCATTGACGCCTTGCTGGCTGACCAGCGCTCACCCCAGCTGCCGGATCTGCCCGGATTCAGCGGTGGTCTGGTCGGCTACTTCGGCTATGAAACCGTCGCCCTGATCGAGCCGCGCCTGGATTTCTCGGCCAAGCCCGACCCGCTGGGCGTGCCGGAAATCCTGTTGCTGGAGGCCGGCGAGCTGGCCGTATTCGACAACCTGGCTGGGCGCCTGAACCTGATCGTCAACGCCGACCCGAACCAGCGCCATGCCTGGGACAGCGCCCAGCGCCGGCTCGATCAGCTGGTCCATCGGCTGAAAAGCGGCTCGGCCGGCTACCCGACGGCGATGCGCCTGCCGGTACCCTCCGAGGCTGATTTCCGCTACGGCTTCGAGCGCGATGACTTCCTCGCCGCAGTCGGCCAGGTCAAGGACTACATCCTCGCCGGCGACGTCATGCAGGTGGTGCTGTCGCAGCGCATGAGCGTGGCGCTGGCGGCCCGTCCGCTCGACGTCTACCGCGCGCTGCGCAGCCTCAACCCCTCGCCCTACATGTACTTCCTCGACTTTGGTGATTTCCAGGTGGTGGGTGCCTCGCCCGAGGTGCTGGTGCGGGTCAAGGGCGGCGAAGCGATGCTGCGGCCGATCGCCGGTACCCGGCCGCGCGGAGCCAGCCCGGAGGAGGACCGGGCGCTGGAGGCAGAGCTGCGCGCCGACCCCAAGGAGCTGGCCGAGCATTTGATGCTGATCGATTTGGGCCGCAACGACATCGGCCGCATCGCCGAGACCGGCAGTGTGCGCCTGACCGACCGGATGGTGATCGAGCGCTACTCGCACGTCATGCATCTGGTCTCCGAGGTCCACGGCCGGATCGCCGGCGACCGGTCGGCCATCGACGTACTCAAGGCCACTTTCCCGGCCGGGACCCTGTCCGGCGCGCCCAAGGTGCGGGCGATGGAAATCATCGCCGAGCTCGAGCCGGTGCGCCGTGGCATCTATGCCGGCGCGGTCGGCTATCTGGACTGGCACGGCGAGGCCGACCTGGCCATCGCCATCCGCACCGCCCTGGTTCAGGGCGACACCCTGCACCTGCAGGCCGGCGCCGGCATCGTCGCCGACTCCGATCCGGATCGCGAGTGGGAGGAAACCCTGAACAAGGGCCGGGCGCTGATCCGCGCCGTCGCCGAGGCCAGCGGGGACTTGCATCGATGAAGCTGTTGATGATCGACAACTACGACTCGTTCACCTACAACCTCGTCCAGTACTTCGGCGAGCTCGGGGCCGAGGTCGAGACCTGGCGCAACGACGCCCTCGGCATCGACGATATCCGCCGCATTGATCCGGCCGGGATTGTCCTCTCGCCGGGTCCCTGCACGCCGGATGAGGCGGGTATCTGTCTGGACGTGGTGCGTGAGCTGGGCGGGGTTTATCCGATCCTTGGCGTCTGCCTGGGCCATCAGACCATCGGCCAGGTCTATGGCGGCAAGGTGATCCGCGCCCGCGAGGTGATGCACGGCAAGACCTCGCCCATCGTTCATACCGGCGAGGGCGTGTTTGCCGGCCTGCCCAGCCCCTACCAGGCCACCCGTTACCACTCGCTGATCGTCGAGCGCGCCAGCCTGCCGGACTGCCTGGAAGAGACGGCCTGGACCGAGCGCGACGGTGCGCGCGACGAGATCATGGGCTTCCGCCACAAGACCTTGCTGATCGAAGGGGTGCAGTTCCACCCCGAATCCATCCTGACCGAGCACGGCCACGCCCTGCTCAAGAATTTCCTGGACCAGCTATGAGCAAGACCCGCGAAGCCCTGGCCGTGCTCGCCGACGGCGCCGATCTGAGCCCCGACCAGATGCGTGCGGCGATGACCGAAATCATGTCCGGCGAGGCTGATCCGGCCCAGATTGGCGGCCTGCTGATGGCGCTCAGGTTGAAAGGCGAGACGCCGGACGAGATCGCCGCGGCCGCCGAAGTCATGCGTCGCTTCGCCAGCCGCGTCGAGCTCGATCGCGAGGGCCTGACCGACATCGTCGGCACCGGCGGCGACGGCGCCTCGCTGTTCAACGTGTCCACGGCTTCCGCTTTCGTCGCTGCGGCCGCCGGGGTGCGGGTGGCCAAGCACGGCAACCGGGCGGTGTCCAGCAAGTCCGGCGCGGCCGATGTGCTGGAGGCCGCCGGCTGCCGGCTGGACCTGAACCCCGAGCAGGTTGCGCTGCTGATTGACGAGCTCGGCGTCGGCTTCCTGTTCGCGCCGCAACATCACGCGGCGATGAAGCACGCGATCGGCCCGCGCAAAGCCTTGGGCCTGCGCACCCTGTTCAACCTGCTCGGGCCGCTGACCAATCCGGCGCTGGCGCCGAACCAGGTGCTCGGCGTGTTTTCGGATCGCCTGGTCCGACCGATGGCCGAGGTGATGCGAACGCTGGGGGCGCGCCACGTCCTGGTCGTGCACAGCCGCGACGGCCTGGACGAAATCTCACCGGTAGCCCGGACCCGGGTCGCCGAGCTGCGCGACGGCGAGATCATCGAATACGAACTGGATCCTGCGGTACTCGGCAGCGCGCTGGATACCCTGGACGCCCTGATCGTCGCGGACGCTGCCGGCAGCTTGAGGCTGATCGAGGCAGCCCTGGGCGGTGAGGCGACCCCGGCCGCCGAGATGATCGCCCTGAACGCGGGCGCGGCCATCTATGTCGGCGGCAAGGCCGAATCCCTGGCTGACGGCGTCGGCCTGGCCCGCGCCATGCTCGCCGCCGGTTTCGGCCTGGAGCGGCTCAAGGCCTACGCGGCCAGGACACGCGCGCTGTGAGCGCCGATATCCTGAAGCAGATCCTCGCCGTCAAGGCGGACGAGGTCGCTGCCGGTCGGTCCGGCACGAGCCTGGGCGAGCTACGGGCTCGCGTGGCCGATCTGCCGGCACCGCGCGATTTTGCCGGGGCGCTCAAGCATCGGGCCACGGCCTCGGCGGATGCGGTGATCGCCGAGGTCAAGCGCGCCTCGCCCTCGGCCGGGCTGATCCGCGCCGATTTCGACGCTGCAGCAATTGCTCGTGCCTATCAGGCCGGCGGCGCCACCTGCCTGTCGGTGCTGACCGATCAGCGCTTTTTTCAAGGCCACGCCGACTATCTGCTTCAGGCGCGCAAGGCCTGCACGCTGCCGGTGCTGCGCAAGGACTTCATCATCGACCCCTGGCAGGTCTGGGAGACGCGCGCCCTGGGCGCCGATGCCCTGCTGCTGATTGTCGCGGCGCTGGATGATTCGGCCCTTGCCGAGCTGGCCGAGCTCGGTCGCGAGCTGGATTTGAGCGTGCTGGTCGAAGTCCACGACGAGGCCGAGCTGGCGCGTGCGCTGGCTGTGCCCGGCGATCTGGTCGGCATCAACAACCGCGATCTGCATCGCTTCGTGACCGATCTCGACACCAGCCTGCGGCTGGCCCCGCGCGTGCCCTCGGATCGCCTGGTCGTGGCCGAGAGCGGCATCCATACCTCGGACGACCTCGTCCGCCTGCGCGAAGGCGGTATCGGCGCGTTTCTGATCGGCGAGTCGTTCATGCGCCAGGCCGATCCCGGCCAGGCCTTGGCAGCGCTGATCGGCTGAGCGGGGTCAGCCCTGCCCGGGTGCGGGCGGGACGTCCGGGGCGAAGTCGAAGGAGTCGTAGAACAGCTGCGATTCCTCGCTGCCAGCAGCCAGGAAGGCCTGGCGAGCGTGGTAAACCATGGCTGGCGGCCCGCTCATGTAGACGTCGAATCCGGTCAGGTCGGGATAGTGGCGGATGACCGCCTCATGGACCAGGCCCTGTTCACCGGTCCAGTCCGGACCGGGCTCGGTCAGCACCGGCACGAAGCGGAAGTCCGGATGCCGGTCGCTCCAGCCCTCGATCAGCTGGCGGGCGTACAGGTCGCTTTCCCGGGCAACGCCCCAGAACAGCACGATCGGCCGCGAATCGCCGGCTTCGATCAGCTCCTCGATCATCGATTTCAGCGGCGCGAATCCGGTGCCACCACCCATCATGATGATCGGTCGGCTCGAGTCTCGCCGCACGAAGAAGGTGCCCAGCGGCCCTTCGAATCGCAGAATATCCTTGAGCTTCATGGCATCGAACACATGGCCGGTGAAGCCGCCGCCGGTGACCTGTTTGATGTGCAGTTCCAGAAACTCGGTTTCCGACGGCGCCGAAGCAATCGAAAACGCGCGCCGCTTGCCATCGGCCTGGATGATGTCGATGTATTGCCCGGCCAGAAACTGCAGCCGCGCTGCCCGCGGCAGCTTCAGGCGCAGGCACATGATCTCGGGCGTGAATCGCTCCATCGACTCGACCCGGGCCGGCAGCTTTCGCAGCGGAATGTCCGCGACCTGGGTCAGTTCATGGGCCTCGATCAGCACGTCACTGGCCGGCACGGCCTGGCAGGCCAGGCCGTGGCCGTGGCTCAGGTCATCCAGGTCCAGCGCGACGGGTGGATTGTAGGGATAGTGCAGTTCACCCTCGATCAGGCGGCATTTGCAGCTCGCGCAGCTGCCGTTCTTGCAGCTGTAGGGCAAGACGACGCCGTGGCGCAGCGCGGCGCTGAGGATGGTCTCGCCCGGCCGGGCCTGGAATCGTCGCTGGCTGCCGGCAAGGGTGATCTGGCAGGGTTCGGAATTGGCGGTCAAGGCAATGCATCCGGTGATGTGGTGGCTGAGCCGCAGCGAGCCCGGGCGCGCTGACGACCAAGCGCCTCAGTCATGCTACTCTCGCGGCCCATCGGTACCCCTGAAGGGCTCGCGCATACGTGAAAGGCTGGGTTGAACTCAGGACGGCCGACAATCCGGCCGAACTCGGATTCTACCGCGGCCTGCTCGAGGCCGAGGGCATCGAGACGCGCGCGCGCAGCCTGGAGCTGTGGGCGGCGGCGGTGGAAATCTATTTCGCCGAAGGCGCCCGGCCGGCGGTCTGGGTTCGCGCCAGCGATCAGGCGCGCGCGGACGCGGTGTTGGCCTCGATTGATCGCCGCGGCCAGCAAGCAGACTGGGACTGCCCCAGCTGCGGTGAGCGGCTCGAGGGCCAGTTCACCGCCTGCTGGCGCTGCACCCAAGCTGATGACTAGGCGCGCCTTCCAGCCCTGGCGCCTGCTGTGGCGGCTGCCGCTGCTGCTGGCCCATATTGTCATTGGTATTCCGTTGACCCTGATCAGCTTCCTGCCCGGCCTGCGCCGGCTCCCGGTCGGTGGTGTCCGCCTGCACCAGTGGACCCACCGGCTCTGGTCGCGCTGGATGCTGGCCGTGTTCGGTATTCGCCTGCGGGTGCGCGGGGCGCTGCCAGCGGGTCCCTGCCTGACCGTGGCCAATCACATCAGCTGGATCGATATCGTCCTGCTGCACGCGCTGTGGCCGATGTGGCTGGTGGCCAAGGCCGAAATCCGCGGCTGGCCGCTGATCGGCTGGTTGGCCAGCCTGGCCGGCACGATTTTCATTGAGCGCGGCAGTGAATCCTCGCGCCGCCGTGTGTCGAGGCGGATGACGGCTCTGCTCAAGCGCGGCGAGCGGGTCGGCATCTTTCCCGAGGCCGGCATCAGTGTGACAGCCGGGGTAGGGCGCTTCCACGCCCGCTTGTTCGCGCCGGCCCAGCGCGCCCGGGTGCCAGTGGTGCCGGTGGCACTGCGCTACTGGCGCCAGGGTGACCTGCATGACATCATGGTGTTCGGCCCGGGCCAGAGTTTCTTCGCCAACGTGCTGCGGCTGCTGAGCCAGGCGCCCTGCGAAGGCCAGCTGATGATTGGCCCGGCCCTGCCGATCGACGATGGTGGCCGCAGTCGGGCCGCGGCCCAGGCTCAGGAGATTGTGAAGGAATACTATGAATCCTGAGTACAGTGCCTTGCAGCCTCCCGGCTTCGCGCCGACCGGGTTGTTGGCCAGCCCCCACTTTCAGTCCATCCTGACGTCCGGGCCGTGGCGGCGGCGGCGTTTGCGCCGGCAGGGTGCCGCTTTCCTGTCCCGCAGCCGGCGCGAGCTGCTGGTGGCGGCCGACGGGACTCGCCTGCTCGGCTTTCGTAATCAGCCGGCGCTGCCAGTCGAGCAGCATCGGAATGCCCTGGTCATCCTGCTGCATGGCTGGGAGGGCAGCGTCGATTCGAACTACCTGCTTGGAACCGCGTTGACGCTGGATCAGGCCGGCTTCGACGTCTTCCGACTCAATTTTCGCGACCACGGCGATTCGCATCATCTCAATCTCGATCTGTTTCATTCCTGTCGTCTGGCTGAGGTGCTGGATGTGGTCGGGCAGCTGGCGCGCGCTTATGAGCGCGGCCCGGTATTCCTGGTCGGATTTTCGCTGGGCGGCAATTTCACCCTGCGCATTGCCCGCCAGGCCCCGGCGCAGGGAATTCAGCTGGCCAGGGCGATTGCAGTCAGCCCGGTGATCCGGCCGCATCACGTGCTCGACGCGCTGGAATCGGGCCTGGCGGTTTATCAGTCCTACTTCGTGCGCAAGTGGCAGCGCTCCCTGCGAATCAAGCAGGCGCTGTTTCCGGATCACTTCGCGCTCGACGACTGGTTTCGCCTCAAGCAGCTGCGGGCACAGACCGAGTGGCTGGTGGCGCACCAGACCGAGTTCCCCAGTCTCGATGCCTATCTGGAGGGCTACTCGGTGGCCGGTGACTACCTGAAGGGTCTGGAAACCCCGACCCGGATCATCACGGCCGCGGATGACCCGATCATCCCCGAGGCCGACTTTCACGCCCTGCCGCGGGAAGCCGCCCTCAGCGTGGACATCCTCGAACGCGGCGGCCACTGCGGATTCATTGAAAACTGGCGCATGGACAGCTGGATTGAGCGCCGCATCCTGGCCGAGTTGCTGTCGTCTGTCCAGCGGCCGGCCTGAACGCTGCCGGCTGTCATCGTTGCGTTATCCATCGGTCAGATAATTCGAGTACGATGCAGCCTGTTTTGCCCGCTCTCCGACCCGTGCCTCAGAACATTCGCCTAGGTTTCGCCCTGGTCTTTCTGCTTGTGCTGACGGCCTGCTGCCCCGGCGAGCAGCTCGACGAGCGCGGCTGGCCAAAGGAACTGGTGCTCGGCCTGGTGCCGGCGCTGGAAGCGGAGGCGCTGATCGACAATCTCGACCCCTTGACCGATCACCTCGAACAAGTGCTCGGCGTGAAGGTGCGGTCTTTCGTGCCGATGGACTACACCGGCCTGGTCGAAGCGCTGGGTTCGGGCCGGGCCGATATCGGCATGCTGCCGCCCTTCGCAGCGATGCTGGCCCAGCGCCGCTACGACATCGAAACCATCCTGATCTCGACCCGGCGCGGTGCCACCGGCTACCGCACCCAGTGGTTCACCAACGATCCATCCGTCTGCGAGGGTGAAGTCCGCTTCGAGGAGCGCATCTGCGAGGCGCGCGTACGCGGGCGCGACAGCGTGACCCGTCGCTTCGCCTACTGCGAGGGCAACCTGGAGGCCATGCGTGGTCATTCCGTGGCCTTCGTCGATCCCAACTCGACCTCGGGATTCCTGTTTCCGGCCATGCAGCTGCGCGAGATGGGCATCGACCACCAGCGCGACATCAGCAGCCTGTTCGTGCGCGGCCATGACGCGGCGGCACTGGCCGTCTACGGTGGCGACACCCGCTTCGGGGTGAGCTATGACGACGTTCGCAACATGATCTGCAACGAATATCCCGATATCGGTGAGCGCGTGATTGTCTTCAACTACGCGCCCATGATCCCGAACGATGGCGTCCAGGTTCGCCCCGGGCTGGCGCCGGATCTGCGCGAGGCGATCATGAACGCCTTTATCGACCTGGCGGAATCGCAGGCCCACCTGCCGGACGAAGAGAAGGTGCTGTGGGTGCTGTACGAGATTGATGGCCTGCTGCCGAAGCCGGAAGGTATCTATGAGCCGGTGCGCGCAGCCTTCGAGCTGATGCGCAACTAGCACAGGACCGGCCCGGCGCCGCGTCTGATCTGGAGTATCGATGAGCAACAACAAGAATCAGGGCTCGATCCGCTTTACCGACGCCAATATCGTCTACCCCAACGGCACCGTGGGGATGAAGAATCTCAACCTGGAGATCAAGCCGGGCGAGTTTGTCGTGGTCGTAGGCTCCTCCGGCGCCGGCAAATCGACGCTGTTGCGGGCGGTCAACGGCCTCAACCGCCTGAGCTCGGGCGCGGTCGAGGTCGACGGCATGGCGGTGCCGCAGAAGGACGGCCGGGACCTGCGTTTGCTGCGCAAGCGGGTCGGGATGATTTTCCAGGACTTCCGCCTGGTCAAGCGCCTGACCGTGCTGTCCAACGTGTTGATCGGCCGCCTGGCCCATGTGCCCGGCTGGCGCGCCATGCTCAATCTCTGGCCGGCCCAGGACAAGGCCGTGGCGATGCAGGCGCTGGAGCGGGTCGGGATCACGGAAAAGGCCTGGGTCAAGGCCTCGCAGCTTTCCGGCGGCCAGCAGCAGCGGGTCGGCATCGCCCGCGCCCTGGCCCAGGAGCCGGCCATCATCCTGGCCGACGAGCCGGTCGCCTCGCTGGATCCGGTCACCACCCACCAGATCATGAAGGACCTGGTGCGCATCAACCGCGATCTGGGCATCACCACCCTGGTCAACCTGCACTTCCTCGACCTGGCTCGCCAGTACGGCCAGCGCATCATTGGCCTGCGCTTCGGTGAGCTGGTCTATGACGGCTCGGCGGCCACCGTCACCGACGACGACTTCCGCGCGATCTACGGCCGCGACTTCACCGAGGACGATGTGCTCGACGAGGATGTGGTCGGCTGATGACCGTGACGCCTCCAAAACCGGCCCGCAACTGGCCCCTGTGGGGCGGCACGATCGCTTTTCTGGTCGCCATGACCTGGTGGTCGGCGAATGGTATCGGCTTTTCCCTGAGCGAGCTGCTCTGCAATATCGGCGCCGGCCAGCGCCTGCTGCAGGAATCGTGGCCACCGGATATCGGCTTTCTGCCGCGGCTGATCGATCCGTTCATGGAGACGATCTATATCGCCATTGTCGGCACGGTGGTCGGTGGCATCCTGGCCATCCCGATGTCGATCCTGGCCGCGCGCAACCTGAGCCTCGGCCGCACGATCTGGTTCGCCGATCGCAACTTCATGAACATCCTGCGCACCTTGCCGGATCTGTTCTGGGCGATGCTGTTCGCCACCGCCGTGGGCTTTGGCCCGGTGGCCGGCGCGCTGGCGCTGTCGGTGTTCAGCACCGCGGTCATTTCCAAGCTGTGGTCGGAATCGCTGGAGTCGATCGACATGGGCATGCCAGAGGCGGTCCGCGCCTGTGGCGGCACCTGGCTGCAGATGGTCCAGTTTGGCGCTATCCCCCAGGGCCTGCAGCACTATGTCTCCTACACACTGTACGCCTTCGAGCTGAACGTGCGCTCGTCGATGGTGTTGGGCCTGGTCGGTGCCGGCGGTATCGGCATGATTCTGGAAACCCAGCGGGCCAATTTCGAATATGAGCGTGTCACCATGATCATCCTGGCGGTACTGGTGGCAGTGCTGATCATCGAGCAGATCTCCGAATCGATCAGGAAGCGCCTGGCATGAGTTCGCAACCGGGACTGCTGAAACCCCAACAGCAGGTCGGCTGGGCGACCTGGGCGACCTTCATCATCGCCGCGCTATTCGTCTGGGCGCTGATTGCGATCGAGTTCTCGCCCGGTCGCATGATCCAGGTGCCGGGCCAGATCGCCCGGGTGCTGTCATTCTTCTACCCGGCCGACATGGCTTACGGCTGGGACACGGTGCTGCCGGCGATCGCCGAATCCATCCAGATTGCCTGGATCGGCACCATCATCGCCGCCATCCTGTCGCTGCCGCTGGCCCTGTTCGGCGCGCGCACGCTGTTTCCCCGGATCGCCCGCTTCGTCAAGCTGATCTCGGCCACGGCCCGCGCCTTCCCGGAAATCCTGCTGGCGATCTACTTCGTCCCCATCGTCGGCCTGGGCGCCTTCGCCGGCGCGCTGGCGATCGGCATTTCTTCCGTCGGCATGCTGACCAAACTGGGTTCGGAAGTCGTCGAGTCGATCGACTTCGGGCCGGTCGAGGCGGTGGAAGCCTCGGGCGGATCGAGAATTCTCGCCCTGCGCTATGCGGTCATCCCGCAGGTACTGCCGGAAATCGTCGCGCACTGGCTGTTCCGCTTCGAACTCAACATCCGAGCCTCGGCTGTTCTCGGCGTGGTCGGCGCCGGCGGTGTCGGCGGCGTGCTGCTGAACACCCTGCGCATGCGCCACTTCGAAAAGGCCGCCGCCGTGTTGCTGCTGACCATCATCGTCGTCCTGGTCATTGACCTGGTCTCGGGCGAGATTCGGCGGCGGATCATCAAGTCTTGAGGCGCGGCGTTGCCGCGCCTCGCGGAGAGGGGGAGAGGGAAGAAGGGAGAGGGTTTGTTACGGCGGTTGGCCGAAGCTTGGCGCTTTTCCCTCTCCCCTCTCCTCAAAGCCTGTAGGCCACCGCCTTCATGATCCCCGCCGTCACCGCCATCAGGCCCTGGATGGGGGCGGGCAGGGTGCGGGCGCCCTGGGCGACGGCCATGTCGGCGTGGCGCGCTTCGTCTTCCTTCATCTGCTTGACGATGGCCCGCGAGCGCTGGTCGGGAGCGGGTAGCCGGGCCAGGTGATCGTCGAGATGGGCCTCGACCTGGCGTTCCGTGGCCTCGACAAAGCCCAGGCTCCAGCGGTCGCCGGCCAGGCCGGCTACTGCGCCCAGGGCGAAGGATCCTGCATACCAGATGGGGTTGAGCAGGCTGGGGCGGTCGTTCAGCTCGGCCAGGCGCTCCGCGCACCAGGCCAGATGATCCTCTTCCTCGGCCGCCGCCTCGGCCATCTCCCGTCGCACATGATCCGAACGCGCGGTCGCGGCCTGGCCCGCGTAGAGCGCCTGAGCGCAGACCTCGCCGGTATGGTTGATCCGCATCAGGCCGGCGGCATGGCGCCGCTCCGCGTCGTCCAGCGGCGCTGCCGGCAGGGAGCCGGCCGGTGACGGCCGTTCGGCCTGCGGCGCGGGGCCCAGGCTGACGCGCAGGGCCTGGTCGGCCTGAGCGATCCAGTGATCAATGAAGGCGTGTGTTCGCATGGCGGAATGGCGGTGGGCTGGACAATATTTCATAGCATAGCCCCGGCCGGTTAGTGGCGGGTCACTGAACGGGCTTGATATACTGGGGAATTAATCGACAGAAACAGGAAAGCTTCATGTTGCGAGTCTTGTGTGTGGCGGTGCTGGCTGCCGCCGTGGCTGTTCCAGCCGCGGCATTCAGCGGCAAGGGCGAGCTGGGCGTGGTCGTGGCCCGCGGTAACAGCGAAACCGAAACCGCCAACGCCCGGGTTGAATTGGCCTTCGAGCGGGAGAAGTGGAAAAACGAGAGTTTCGCCAGCCTGGTGTACTCGCGCGACAGCGGCACCACCACGGCCAATCGCTTCGTGCTCGGCAACCAGACCGATTACAACCTGGACGAGCGCAACTACCTGCTGGGCGCGCTGCGCTATGACCGCGATCGGTTCTCATCTTTTCTCTACCAGGGCACGGCCTCGCTCGGTTACGGTCGCCGTCTGGTCGACAGCGAGCGCCACCAGCTGCGCGCCGAAATCGGCCCCGGTGTGCGCTTTGCCGAAGTGCGGTCGACCGGTGAATCCGAGACCGATCTGATCCTGCGCGGCTTCGTCGGCTACCGCTGGGTCATTTCGGAAACCGCGGAGCTCACCAATCGCTTCCTGGTCGAGTCGGGCGATGACAATACCTTTATGGAGAACACCATCGGCCTGAGCGTGGCGGTCAACTCGCGGATCTCCCTGAAGACCGGTTTTGCCGTCCGCCACAACACTGAAGTCGACCCCGGCCGGAAGAAGACCGACACCCTGACCACGGTCAACCTGGTCTACAACTTCAACCGTCGCCGCTGATCGGGAGCGGCCGCTTGTCCTACTATCAGCGCCATCTGTTCGTCTGCACCAATCTGCGGCCCGAGGGCGCGGAGCGGCCGTCCTGCGCCCAGTGCGATTCGCCCAGTCTTCGCAACTACCTGAAAGCGCGAATCAAGGCGCTGGGCCTCGCCGGGGCGGGCCGGGTACGGATCAACAGCGCCGGCTGCCTGGATCGCTGCGAGGAGGGGCCTGTGCTGGTGGTCTACCCCGAGGGGGTCTGGTACACCTACGTCGATGAGTCCGACCTGGACGAGATCGTGGACTCCCATCTGCTCGGCGGCGTGCCGGTCGAGCGCCTGCGCCTGCCCGGAGCGGGTTGAGCGCTTGGGCTTGCCAGCGCCCCAACACTCCTGTAGAATTCCCGCTCTTTCGCGCAAGTAACACTGAAAGCGAGCCAGAATCCAATGAAGACCTATAGCGCCAGACCGCAGGACATCCGCCGCGAGTGGCATCTGATCGATGCCGACGGCAAGACGCTGGGCCGCCTGTCCACCGAAATCGCCCGTCGCCTGCGTGGCAAGCACAAGCCGGAATACACGCCGCACATGGACACCGGCGACTACATCGTCATCATCAATGCCGAAAAGGTCGCCGTGACCGGCAACAAGATGAGCGACAAGATGTATCACCACCACACCGGCTACATCGGCAACCTGAAGTCCATCAGCCTGGAAAAGCTGCTGGCCCGGAAGCCGGAGAAGGTCATTCAGAATGCGGTCAAGGGCATGATGCCCAAGGGTCCGCTGGGGCGCGCCATGCTCTCCAAGCTCAAGATCTACGCCGGTCCGGAGCACCCGCACGCCGCCCAGCAGCCGCAGGCGCTGGAACTGTAAGCCGCCGTTTTTCAAGGAAGCACTGAAGTCATGGGTATCGAACAGTTTTACGGAACCGGTCGCCGCAAGACCTCCAGCGCGCGGGTATTCCTGCGTCGCGGAAACGGGCAGATCACGGTCAACCGCAAGCCGCTGGAAGAGTTCTTCGGCCGCAAGACCGCGCAGATGATCGTCCGCCAGCCGCTGGAGCTGGTCCAACTCAGCGACAAGTTCGACGTCAACGTCACCGTTTCGGGCGGCGGCACTACCGGTCAGGCCGGTGCCATCCGTCTGGGCCTGGCCCGCGCGCTGATGGAGTACGACGAAAGCCTCCGTCCTTCGCTGCGCCGCGCCGGCTTCGTTACTCGAGACGCTCGCGCCGTCGAGCGCAAGAAGGTCGGTCTGCACAAGGCCCGCAAGGCCACCCAGTACTCCAAGCGTTAATCCGGAGTACCAGGTACGATCCTTTGGGGGATCGTCTAGTGGTAGGACTACGGACTCTGACTCCGTCAGCGGGGGTTCGAATCCCTCTCCCCCAGCCAGATGCAACAAAGCCCGCCTCGCGCGGGCTTTGTTGCATCTGGCTGGGGGAAAGGATCGATTCGAGCCCCTGTTCGACCCGAGCGGCGAAGCCGCGAGAGCGCTGGCGCCGCAGGCGCCAGCCATCCCTCCACCGCAATGCGTGGTGCCCGCCAAGTGCGGGTTTTCTTGTATCTGGCTGGGGGAGAGGATTGATTCGAGCCCCTGTTCGAACCGAGCCGAAGGCGAGCTCGCTGGCGCCGCAGGCGCCAGCCATCCCTCCACCGCAATGCGTGGTGCCCGCCAAGCGCGGGTTTTCTTGTATCTGGCTGGGGGAGAGGATCGATTCGAGCCCCTGTTCGACCCGAGCGGCGAAGCCGCGAGAGCGCTGGCGCCGCAGGCGCCAGCCATCCCTCCACCGCAATGCGTGGTGCCCGCCAAGTGCGGGCTTTCTTGTATCTGGCTGGGGGAGAGAATCGATTCGAACCCCTGTTCGACCCGAGCGGCAAAGCCGCGAGCGCCCTGGCGCCACAGGCGCCACCCCTCTCCCTTCTCCCCTCTCCCCGTCTCCCCCTTCACCTTTCACCTTTCACTTTTCACTGTTCACTTTTCACTTTTCACTTTCCCAGAATTTCTTGGCCTAAATCCCCTCCCATTTCCGTATATAGAGTCGAGCGACAAAATTCAGGCGAATCTTGACCGCTCTGCGGCGCCAAGCCCACGGCAGGCAGGAGACCATCCTGCCCTTGCTCGCACCCGCCCGGATAGGCTACACTCCGGGCTTGAGCATAAGTTCACGGGTCGGCGTTGTGTCCGGATCAAGGCCGCCTGAATGCTTGTCTCCCTGCAACGGGAGCCGGTGCAAGGTCATTGGGGACCGCCATCGGCGTGACAAATACTTGATTACTTCGCGGAGTTCACAAGAGGTGTTACGAATGAATCACGATAATCGCACCGGCACGAGCCGCCCTGCTCTCGCCGTCAAGGGACTGCTGGCAGGGGTCGCGCTGTCGGCCATGCTCGGCTTCTCCATCAACGCCCAGGCCCAGTGCACCATCGCCAACTGGACCGACGCCACCGGCCTGACCAGCGCCGCTGCCGGCAACCAAGGCACTAACAACCGTCGCTATGGCGGTCCTTGCGGCCTTCGCGTGCCGCTGGACGGCACCTCCCGGTTCCTGACCGACGAAACCCCGGCCGCCGAGTCGACCTACATCGCTCGCTTCTACGCTTTCTTCCAGAACGTGACCCAGCCGACCGTGATCTTCGAAGCGGATGACGGCAGCAACCCGCGCGTCCAGGTCTGGTACAACTTCCCGACCTCGAATGACGTCACCCTGCGCGTGATCACCGGTTCCAACACCGACGTGACCATCGCGAACGTCGGTACCGGCTGGAAGTCGATCGAACTGGTCTGGGAAGCTTCCAACGCAGCCAACAACGTCCTGCTCGCCGTCGGCGACCGCAACGGCGTCACTGAGGCCACCGGCACTGTCAACACCACCGGTATCAGCATTGCCAACGCGTCTCTCGGCAACATTGAAGGCGCTACTGGCGGCAGCATCGACTTTGATGACTTCGATTCGCGTCGTATCTCTCGGCCTGGTCGCCTGTGTCGCGGAGATATCAATGGGGACGGCAACGTCAACCTGACTGACCTGCTATTCCTGCAGCAGGAAGTATCGACCAACGGCGTTGTTATTGTGAACGGACAGCCTGACTACAACGAAGATGGCCAGGTCAACCTCACCGATCTTCTGCTACTTCAGGCAACCCACGTGGCAGTCAATAACCCCGCTTGCCCGATCTGACTCCGAAAAAGATGATTCTTAACTTAAGGAACGTAACCATGAATATAGTAAAAAATGTCGGTCTGGGTGCCGTGATGTTGGTGATGGCCTTAGGGGCCGCCAACGCATTCGGTCAGACGAATGCTCGAGTAACGATTGGCGAAGCCGGCGGTCCAGCCGGTGGCCAGGCCACGATCTCTTGGGGATACGAAAATCTGACTGATGTCGTTTCGAGCTATTCGTTCGTGATCGAATTTGACCAGACTCAGTTGGAGCCCGAGGTTACGGGTGCCAATCGTAACGTTGTTGGTTGTTTCGCTAATCTGCCTGCAGAGTGGGGCGGGTTTTTGAGCACCTGTCGAAACGTGGCAGATAGCGGTGAGATCGTTGTGGTTGTCGCTGAGCAAAGTGGTGCAGGCATCGGTGACTTCCTGACATTCCCAACCACGCCAGAGATCGGGACAATCACCTTCAACATTTCTGCTGCTGCAGGTGAAGGGGACACGTTCCCACTGGACGGAGTGTTGCTGACCGCCACTGATGTCAGCATTGAAGACGTGTCCGCTGACTTTGAAATCGTGGACGGCCAACTCGAAGTGTTGGGTATCACGGCTGTTCTGAACGTAACCCCAGACAACATCGCCTTCCCGCCGACGCAGACTGGCGGTACTTCGGCACCGCAGCCGGTGACGATTGCCAACGAAGGCACCGACGGCATTGACCTGGAAGTGACGGCCATCAACCTGAGCAACTCGGCAGACTTCGGCTTCGAAGGCGGCGGTTCCTGCCCGGCGGTTCCGTTTACCCTGGCTGACGGCGAGCAGTGCACCCAGCACGTTGAGTTCACACCGCAGGCGGATGGTCCGGCTACCAGCACCTTGACCGTGGTCAGCAACGCTGGCGTCGTCACCAACGACACGGTTGACCTGACCGGTACGGGCGTCCCCAGCGATGCCAATCTGGCCATTGCCCCGCCGAGCCATGACTACGGCACGCTGGACATCAATGCCCCGGCTGGCACCCAGACCTTCACCGTCAGCAATACCGGTGTCAATGACACGGTAACCGGCATCGCTGTCGGCGCTGTAGCCGCTCCGTTCGCGACCACCGCCAACACTTGCGGCGCCACGCTGGCACCGGGTGCAAGCTGTCAGATCACCATCACTTTCGATCCGGCGGCGCCAGGCAGCTTCACCGATACCCTGACCGTGACCAGCGACGCGAACGACGTGTCGGCTGACCTCGAGGGCGAAGGCGTGTCCGCGCCGAATATCGTCGTCAACCCGCCGTTTGGCCCGGTCAACCTGGGTACCGCTCCGGCTGGTGGTCAGACTCAGGCCAGCGGCACCCTGCAGAACACCGGTTCTGCCGATGGTGACGTCGCTTGTACGCTGGCTGGCCCGGCAGGCGTGTTCTCGACCAGCCCGTCTCCGCTGGCCGCCACGGTGGCCCCTGGCGCAACGGTGAACTTCACGCTGTTCTGCGACATTCCGGATACCGCTGACGTGGGTGACACCTTCAACGGCACCCTGAGCTGTACGGTCAACGGTGACGTGGCAGGTACCCACGACCTGAGCTGCTCGGCTGGCGTGGCCCTCCCGGCCATTCCGGTCAACACCCTGCAGCCCTGGGCGCTGGTGCTCTTCGCTCTGATGATGCTGCTGGTCGGCGGCATCAGCATCCGCTTCGTCCGGATGAGCTGATCGACCTGGGTTGCCGCGGTTCGCCGCGGCAACCACTGAACCAGAAAACCGCCGGGCCTTCTTGCCCGGCGGTTTTTTTTTGCCTGCTCAGATCGCCGTCGGGCTGGCTCAGGACGTCCCGCAGCCGGGCTACACGGGACCGGGGTGGCGCTTCGGCTCACCCATTGCGAGCATTTATCCCGCAGCGGTCAGTCGCTAGCGTGGGCGACAGGCGAGCGAGGAGGCATTCGACCTGAGGAATGATTCAAGGCAGCTCATTGGGCTCGATAATTCGGCGCTCTAGCAGCCAGCGGCGGGCGTCGTCTGCATCCTGTTCAAACCAGGCGCGAGCCGAGCCCAGCCTGAAGCTGTAGCCCCAACGATCCATGTCCGCCATCGCCCGCTGGCGCCCGAAACCGGGAACACGGTCTGCCAGCAGGATCTGCAGGTAGCAGACGGCATTTTCCTCGTCATAGTCGCCGCCAGCGTTGGTATCCAGGCTGGCGCGTCTCGCATCGTCCATGCACACATAGTGGCAGGCCTCGTGCAGGATCGAGTGCAGTGGCGTGTCGGGTCGGGCGAACAGCTGATCGCCGATCAGGCCGGCCTCCGGGGGGCCCCAGAAGCTGCCGGGGATGACGGCCTCGGCCGGTACCAGCACCAGCTTCAGTCCCAGACCGCGCAGCAGCCGGGTGATCCCATCTTCGCTGCTGTCATTCAGGGTCAGGACCGAACCAGACACCGCTTGGGTCATGACTTTGGGCCCATGATGCTTGCTCAGCGCTCAGTTTAGAATAGGGCGATGAACAGCAGGTCCGATCGTCTCCTATTCAATCCGCCGGACTGGCAGCCGCTCGATTGGCTGCGCTACTTCGGGCTGCTGATCTGGCTATTGGCCGCGATTCCCCTGGGGCTGTTGCCGATGCTGACCAAGGAAGCGCCGACAACCCAGGCGATGCTGGGCTGGTGGTCAGGGGCGGCGTTGTTCTTGATCGCTTTCTGGCATCCGGTGGTGCGCTTGCAGCAGCGCGGTGCGCTGTGGCGGCGCGTGTTGGTGCTGGCGGTCATGTCGGTGGCGGCGTTTGCGGTCAGCTACTTTACCCGCTCCGGCATTGGCAGCCTGCTGGCCATGGTGGTGGCGGCGATGCTGCCCTGGCTGTTGCCGGTAGTGCTGGGTGTGGCCTGGGTGGTGGTCTTGGCCATGGCTTTTGGGCTGTGGGTGGTGTTCATGCCCGAGGGCAGCTGGCTGCTGGCCCTGGTCTTTGTGCTGATGAATCTGGGCGTGACCCTGTTTCCGTTTCTGGCCTCGCTGCTCGCGCTCAAGCAAATGCAGGCGCGCGCCGAGCTGCGCCGGGTCAATTCGGAATTGTTGGCGACCCAGTCGCTGCTGGCGGAGAACACGAGGATTGCCGAGCGAGTGCGGATTTCGCGCGAGCTGCACGATCTGGTGGGCCATCATCTGACCGCGCTCAGTCTCAATCTCGAAGTCGCCAGTCACACCACCAGCGGCAAGGCCAAGACCCATGTCGACCAGGCCGCGTCGGTGGCGCGGCTGTTGCTGGCCGATGTGCGGGAAGTTGTCAGCGATTTGCGCCGCGATGATCAGGTCGATCTGCGCGAGGCGTTGAGCATGCTGGCCGGCGGCGTGCCGGAACTCCGCATTCACCTCGACATTCCGGAGCATCTGTCCTTGACTGATCCGAGACGGGCCCAGATTCTGCTGCGCTGTGCGCAGGAGTTGATCACCAACACCGCGCGCCACGCCTCGGCCAGCAATTTGTGGATCGCGCTGGAAAGCGGCGATGACGGTTTGTCGCTGCGCGCCCATGACGATGGCCGGGGCGCGGATGACTGGATGCCGGGCAATGGGCTGATCGGCATGCGCGAGCGCCTTCGAGAACTCGGGGGGCGGCTGGACATTGCCACCCGGCCGGGCGCCGGATTCCGGGTCCGGGCCTGGATGCCGCTGGAGCCGACGACATGATCCGGGTGCTGCTGGTGGATGATCAGACCCTGGTGCGGCAGGGTGTGCGCTCACTGCTGGAGCTGTCAGACGATATCGAGGTGATTGGCGAGGCGGCTGACGGCGAGTCGGCGCTCCGGCAGCTGCCGGATCTTGATCCCGATGTCATGCTGCTGGACATGCGGATGCCCCGGATGAACGGGCTGGAGGTGCTGGAAGCGCTGAGCGAGCGCCAATGTCTGCCGCCCACGATCATTCTGACGACTTTCGACGATGACGAGCTGGTTTTGAACGGCATCCGCGCCGGTGCGCGGGGTTACCTGTTGAAGGATGTGGCGCTGGAGGAACTGCTGGCCGCGGTCAGGGCGGTGGCCGAGGGACGCTCGATCGTCAAGCCGGCCGTCACCGAGCGCCTGCTCAAGGGCTTGTCCGACATGCGCACCGGCTTCAGCAGCCTCGAGCGCCCCGATCCTCTCACCGAGCGTGAAACCGAGATCCTCCGGCTGATGGCCGGCGGTTACTCCAACAAGGAAATCGCCTCGGCCCTGAACGTGGCCGAGGGCACGGTCAAGAATCACGTCTCCAACGTGCTGTCGAAAATGGGCGTACGCGACCGCACCCGTGCCGTCCTCAAGGCCTTCGAAGTCGGCGTCATCTAAGGACGGGCTACACTGGTAAACTGTGAGATTGCTCGACCAGGTCTCGCTGGCTTGTGATGTTGTGCGCAGGCCCTTGGCCTTGAGTCCAGCGAAATTGGCAGTGACCCCAGGTCACTGCGCCCCGAGTTCACTGAGGAGATGATCATGAAGCGCATGCCCGTCTGGCTGGCACTGAGCGTGCTGCCGCTGCTGGCCGCCTGTCAATCGCAGGATACTTCCGCCCCGGTCCCGGCTGAGTCGGCGCCCAGCGTGGCGGCCGAGCCGGCTGCCAGGGCAGAGGCGGCGATACCGCCGATTCCCGATGGCGGTGTCGATGTCGATTTTTTTGCGACGCATTTGCAGACCCTGTCTTCCGATGCCTTCGAGGGGCGCGCGCCGGGCACCCGGGGCGAACGCCTGACCGTCAACCATCTGGTTGAGGCCTTTGCCGCGCTGGGTTTGCAGGCCGGCTATGGCGACAGCTTTCTGCAGCCGGTGCCGATGGTCGAGCTGACCAATGAGGAACGTAGCGCCATTCAGGTCGTCCAAGGGGATCAGGCCATCGAGCTGGTCTATCCCGAGCAGATGATCATCAACTCGCGCCGGCTGGGTATCGAGGCGCACGGCATCGAGGACTCCGAGCTGGTCTTTGTCGGCTATGGCGTGGTCGCGCCGGAGTATGGCTGGGACGACTATGCGGGTCTCGATGTGGCCGGCAAGACCGTGGTCATGCTGGTCAATGACCCGGGCTATGCGACCGGTGACCCCGCGCTGTTCAACGGTCGGGCAATGACCTACTACGGCCGCTGGACCTACAAGTACGAAGAAGCGGCCCGACAGGGCGCGGCCGCCGCCTTGATCATTCACGATACCGAACCCGCGTCCTATGGCTGGGACGTGGTGATCAATTCCTGGTCGATGCCGCAGTTTGAGCTGGGCAACGGCGGCGATGAGCCCACCCTGGCACTGGAAGGCTGGATTGCCCTGGATACGGCCCGGGCGCTGTTCGATCGCGCCGGTCTGGACTTCGATGAGGCTCGCCAGGCGGCCGAGCAGCCCGGTTTCCGCCCGATCAGCCTGGCGGCGCGCGCCACCGCCAGCGTGCGCAATGCGGTGCGCGAAGGTCAGTCACACAATGTTCTCGCGCTGATTCCCGGCAGCGAGCGGCCTGAGGAGGCGATCGTCTACCTGGCGCACTGGGATCACCTGGGGCGCAATCTGGCGATTCCCGGCTCGGCCGGGATCTACAACGGCGCGATCGACAATGCTTCGGGTACGGCGGCGCTGATCGAGCTGGCTCGTTTGTACCAGGCTGCCGGCCAGCCGGCACGCAGCGTCCTGTTTCTGGCCGTGACCCTGGAGGAGTATGGCTTGCTGGGCTCGCGTTACTACGTCAACAACCCGGTGTTCCCGCCCGAGCACACCGTCGCTGCGATCAATATCGACGCGATGACGATCGTCGGGCCGACCGAAGACGTGGTGGTGGTCGGCTACGGCGCATCGGATCTCGATGATGTGCTGGCTCGTGCCGTGGCGGAGCAGGGCCGGCAGATGCTGCCGGAACCGACGCCGGAGGCCGGGTTCTACTATCGCTCCGACCATTTCAACTTCGCCAAGGGCGGCATTCCGGCGCTGTATGCGCGCGGCGGCGTCATTCATCGCGAACAGGGCGAGGCCTACGGCATGGCGCAGGCCCGGGACTATCGCGATCGACGCTATCACAAGCCCGCCGACGAATTTGATCCGGACTGGGACCTGCGCGGCGTGGCCGAGGATCTGGGGCTGCTCTACCAGGTCGGCCGCTATCTGGCCGAGGGTGAGCAGTGGCCCAACTGGCGCGAAGGCAACGAGTTTCGGGCGATTCGTGACCGGCAGCGTCCCCCTGCCGGGCGCTGACGGCGGCGGGCCGCGGCGCCTTCGGATCCCGGGCGATGCCGGTGCGGTTGCGCTGGCGTCGGTATTCGCGCAAGCACCATATGGCACGAAAGCTGCATGACATTGGCCATGAGCGCCTGCACATCCAATCGGTCCATCGAGATCGAAAACACCCGCCCGGGCCGCAACTATGCGGCAGTGTTCTGCCGCGCCCCGCATGGGATGGCCATCATTGATGGCGAGGGCAGGATTCTGGAGGCCAATCGCGCCCTGGCCGAGCTGTTTGACCACCCGCTTCCGGCATTGCTCGGGCAGCCGGAGGCCCGCTGGGTTCACGAACAGGACCGCGACAGGAACGCCCGCTATCTCGAGCGTCTGTTCTCGGACACGGATTCCGCGGTGTCTTTTGATCAGCGCTATCTGCGTGCGGACGGCGTCGAGCTGCGTGCCCGGGTGCACGCCGTGCGTCTGCCCGAGCGCTTCGATGACCAGCCGGTTGCCCTGCTCGATGTGCGCGATATCACTGCGGCACGGCGTCTGCACGAGTCGATGGCCGAAAGTGAGGCGCGCCTGCAGGCGGTGATTGCCTCGATGGCCGAAGGCCTGGTGGTGCATGACCTGGACGGGCGCATCATCATGCATAACGAAGCGGCGTGCAGCATCCTGGGTCTGAGCTGCGATGAGCTGGTCGGGCGCGACTCACTCAATCCCGACTGGCGCACGATCCGCCCAGACGGCAGCGATTTCCCCGGCGATGAGCATCCGGCGATGCGGACACTGGCCACCGGCCAGGCCTGCAGCGAGGTGATCATGGGCGTGCAGCGCCCGGATGGTGAGCTGCGCTGGATCGAGATTCATTCGGAGCCGGTACGGCGCGAACTCAGCGCCGAGATATTCGCGGTGGTGGTCAGTTTTTCCGACGTCACCGAGCGGCTTGCCGCAGACCGTCGGATTCGGGACAGCGAGGAACGTCTTGCCCTGGCCCTGGCCGGCGCCGATCTGGGCATGTGGACCCTGGATCTGACCAGTCAGTCTCTGCAGTTCAGCCACGGGGCCTCGCGCGTGCTCGGCTATGCGCCTGATGAAGTACCGGAAACCCGTCGCGCCGTGCTGGCGCTGATGCACCCTGATGACCAGGCATCGGCGCTGGCCGACATGATGGCGCATCTGGATGGGCAGCGCGCCGGCTTTGAAAGCGTGTTCCGTGTGCTCGGCAAAAACGGCGAGTACATCTGGCTGCTGGCGCGCGGACGGGTGATCCGGCGCGATGCCGGCGGTCAGGCCCTGCGCGTCAGCGGCACGGTGATGGATGTGACCCAGTGGAAGGAGCTGGAGATCAAGCTGGTCCATCTGGCCACCACTGACGAGTTGACCGGGCTGCTGAACCGCCGCGCCGGGGTCGATACTTTGCAGTCCAACATCAACGCCGCCCATCGCTACGGGCGCGCGCTCAGCATGGTGCTGCTGGATCTGGATCACTTCAAGCGGATCAACGACGAGCTCGGCCACCATGTCGGCGACCAGGTGCTCAGCGGGGTCGGTCAGGCCATTCGCGGCGCTATTCGGGCCAGCGACCATTCCGTCCGCTGGGGCGGCGAGGAGTTTGCCGTGATTCTGCCCGAGACCGGCGCCAGTGAAGCGATCCAGCAAGCCCAGCGGCTGTTCGCCGTGATCGGTGAAGTGGCGGCCTGGATCCCCGGCGTCGAGCGCCTGACCGCCAGCATGGGCGTGGTCAGCCTGCAGCCCGGCGAGAAGGCCGGCGACTTCATGCGCCGCGCTGATGCCCTGATGTACAAGGTCAAGACCGCCGGTCGCGCCGGCATTCGCGCTGACGCGCCTGCAGCAGACGCCTAAAACCGCCGCCCGGCGAACCGTTTCCGGCCCGACGGCGAGGCGCCCGGTCTCAGGCGCGGCCGACGTCGCTGTCCAGCGGGGAATGCAGATACTCGCTGTCTTCCGCCGACTCCATCACCAGGCGCACCAGTTCCTCGACTCGCTCGCGGCTGCTCATCAGGTCGTCCGCATTGGGTTGGTCCTGCGGCTGATGGGCATAGAGCCAGAAGTGCACCGCGCCGGCAATCAGGCCGTCGGCCAGTGCCCAGGGATCGGCATCCGGGTTTTCCTCGGCCAGCCGGTTGCCCAGATCGACCACCAGATCGGCGGCTTCGTCGAACAGCGCTTCGTTGTCTTGTTCATCCATGTCGGTCGATGTCCTACAGGCTGCCCGCACGCGGGCGGTAGTCGGAGACAGTTTGCTCGGCCAGGCGGCGGCCCAGCTCGATCAGATCGCTTGCGCGATGGAATTCGTGCACCATACAGCAATTCTTGGGTACGCGGATGACCAGATCGGGCTGAAAGATGGCCAGATGCTGGCGGGTGATCGCAGCCTCCATGGTATCCAGGGAGCGCTGCATCACGGCCAGCAGGCCCGGCCCTGACTCACGCGGGCTGCGGTCGCTGGCAAAGCTGTCGATGTACTCGCGAAGCTTGTCCATCAGGCCGCTGCGGTCGTCCTCGTCAGTCTTGCGGTGCAGCGTCGGGTCGGGTGGGCCGTTGACGTCGACCACCACGGTCAGGTCGGTCATGCAGCGCAGGGTCGGCGCCACCGGGATGGGATTCAGAATACCGCCGTCGACCAGGGTGCGCTGGCGGTAGCGGTGCGGGGTAAAGAGGCCGGGAATGGCGATCGAGGCGCGAATGGCGTCGAACAGCGGCCCTCGATCCAGCCAGACTTCCCGGCCATGATCGATATCGACGGCGACGGCGGTGTAGTCAACCGGCAGGTCTTCGATATTCAGCTCGCCGACCAGCTCGGACAGCTTGCCGATGATCTTGATGCCCTTGATCAGTCCGCCGCCGGAGAAGGTCCAGTCCACCAGCGACAGCACATCCGACTGCTCCAGCCCGCACACCCATTCCTCATAAGCATCGAGCTTGCCGGCGGCGAAGATGCCGCCGACCAGCGCGCCCATCGAGCTGCCCGAGATGGCCTCGATCCGCGCGCCGGCCTCCTCCAGCACCCGAATCACGCCGATGTGCGCCAGCCCGCGCGCGCCGCCGGAGCCGAGTACCAGCGATACCGATTTGTCCTGCAGTGGCGTCGCTGAGCTCATCGGCAGATTCTAGAAAATCCAGAGCGATCCTGCACAGTCCGCTACGCCTGGTCCGGTCTGGTAGTCCGCATTCCGACGCCGTCTCCGGGACGGGTCTTCCTCCCGGCTGCGTGCGGCCCCTTCATCGGCAGGTTTCCGGCGCTCAGCTCGCCGCCACCATGCCGTGCCGCTCCGCGCCGGTCCAGCGCTGCAGCAGCCGGACCAGGTCATCGCCGATCAGGTAGAGGATCGGAATCAGGGCCAGGGTAATGACGGTGGCAAAGACAATACCGAAGGCCAGCGACACCGCCATCGGAATCACCAGCTGCGCCTGGAAACTGGTCTCGAAGAACACGATCGGAGCCAGCCCCAGGAAGGTGGTCAGCGAGGTCAGCACAATGGCCCGGAAGCGCGCCCGCGCGGCCTTCAGGGCGGCGTCGATGCGGGTCTCGCCGGCGCGCCGATGGCGGTTGACGAAATCCACCAGAATCAGGCTGTCATTGACCACCACGCCGGCCAGGGCGATGATGCCAAACAGGCTCAGCATGCTGATCGGCATGCCCAGCAGCCAGTGGCCGAAGATGGCGCCGATCATGCCGAACGGAATCACCGACATGATCAGCAGCGGCTGCAGGTAGGACTTCAGCGGGATGGCAATCAGGGCATAGATCAGGAACAGCGCGAACAAGGTACCGTAAGTCAGGTCGCGCTGGACTTCCTGCTGGCTGCGGGTCGAGCCGGCGAGACGATAGCGCACGTCCGGGTAGTTGGCCAGGATCTGCGGCAGATGCGTTTCCCGCAGATCGCTTGCGATCCGTCCCGGCTCGGCCAGCTCCTTGTCGACGCGCCCGGATACGCTGATCGAGCGCTCGCGGTCGTAGCGTCTGATGAAGGAGGGGCTGGAGCCGATTCGAATGTCGGCCACCGAACCCAGCGGCACGGCCCGGCCTTCCGGGGTACGAATGAACATCGTCTCCAGGTAGCCCTCGG
This sequence comes from Gammaproteobacteria bacterium, assembly GCA_050485825.1. GTDB lineage: Bacteria > Pseudomonadota > Gammaproteobacteria > Xanthomonadales > Wenzhouxiangellaceae > Wenzhouxiangella. Next base: position 96,311 of record JBJHCC010000002.1, on the reverse strand, counting down.
AGCTGCGCTGTGCCAGCGGGTATCGGACCATGACGCGAATATCGTCCTGGCCGCGCTGAATACGCTGCACTTCTTCGCCGAAAAAGGCCTGTCGCACCTGCCGGCCCAGGTCCTGTTGCGACAGGCCCAGCACCTCGGCGTCGGGGCGAATCCGAAGCTGCAGTTCGCGCAGCCCGCCTTCGAAGGAGTTGCGGATGTCAAAGGTCCCTTCGTAGCCGCGCACCCTGGCCTCGAGTTCGGCGGCGGCGGCCTGGAGCTGATTCAGATCGCGCCCGACCAGCTGAAAACTCAGATCGGGGCCGTCGCCGCCGGGGCCACCGGCGCCGCCGATGCGCAGGGCGCGTACGCCCGGAATGTCGCCGACCTCGTTGCGCCAGCGCCGCTCGATTTCCCGGTTGTCGACTTCCAGCCGGGTGTCGCGATTAAGCTCGACGATGATGCGCCCGCTGGTATCGGATTGGATAAAGCTCAGGAAATTGCGGACCACCGGGGCGCCGAGATCCATCTCCTGCTGCAGCGACTGATCGACCGTGGTCAGGGCGGCGCTCAGCCGCTCCAGGTTTTCCTGGGTGATGGTGGCCGGCGTGCCCTCGTTCATCTCCAGTTCCACCGACATGAAGTCGGCGGCGAAATCGGGGAAGAACACCACTCGGATAAAGCCGCCGACAATCAATCCTACCGACAGAATCAGCACCGCAATGAAGGCGGCCAACGCGAGATAGCGCCGCTGCAACATGGCCTGCAGGCTGGGCAGATAGACCTGATCGACAAATCGGAACAGGTTGTCGGAGAAGCCGCGCTGGAAGCGGATGAAGGCGTTGCTGGTGTTGGCCGCATGCGGGCGGACCCGCATGTGCGCCAGGTGGGCCGGCAGGATCAGCTTGGACTCCACCAGGCTCATGATCAGGCACAGCACCACGACCCAGCCGATCGCGGCAAAGAACTGGCCCTGAACCCCTGAGACCAGCAGAATGGGCAGGAAAGCGGCGATCGTGGTCAGCACCCCAAAGGTGGCCGGAACCGCCACTTTCTGCACGCCGCTGACGACATTGTCCACCGAGTGACCATGCTGACGAATCTCGGTGTAGGCCGATTCGCCCATGATGATCGCATCGTCGACCACGATGCCCAGCACGATCAGAAAGCCGAACAGGCTGATCAGATTGATCGTGACGCCCAGCGCAGGCAGTGCCCAGACCGCGCCCATGAAGGCAATCAGCAGGCCGACCATGACCCAGAAGGCCAGCTTCAGGCGCAGGAACAAGGTCAGGATCAGAAACACCAGCGCCGCGCCGGCAATCAGGTTCTTCAGCATCATCTCCACCCGCCCCTTGAGCAGGTAGGAGGCATCGCCCCACCATTCGATATTGATGCCGGCCGGCATGGTGGCGCGGCGCTCGTCGACATAGTTGCGGACGTCGCGGGCCACGGCCAGCGCGTCCTGCTCGCCAACGCTGAGTACGCGCACACCGACCGAGGGCTGGCCATTGAAGCGCGAGAAAAAGGCCCGTTCGACAAAGCCGTCGCGGATCTCGGCGATGTCGCCGAGCAGCACCCGGCTGCCGTCCGGGTTGGCGCGGATCACCACCTGCTCGAAGTCACGGCCGATGTAGGCCTGGCCGACGGTGCGCAGCAAGATGTCGCCGCCGTCGCTGCGGATTCGTCCGCCCGGCAGGTCCAGCGAGGAACGGCGCACCGCTTGCGCGACTTCAGCCAGGGTCAGGTTGAAGGCGCGCAGGGTTTCCTCGCGCACCTCGATGCCGATTTCATAGGCGCGGGCGCCGGTCAGCTCGGCGCGGGTGACCGAGGGCAGCGCGGTGATGTCGTCGCGAATCTGGCGCGCAGTTTCCTTGAGGGTGCGCTCGTCGACATCGCCGAACACGGCGACCCGAATCACGTCCTGGGTCCAGGTATTGCGCTGGTAGATCGGGCGCTCGGTCTCGGCCGGAAAGGTGGCGATGGCATCGACCCGGCTGCGCACCGTGTCCAGCACTTCAAGCACGTCGTGGCCGGCCTCGACTTCAATGGTGACGGTTCCCGAGCCTTCACTGGCCGTGGCGATGATCTCGCGAATGCCGTCCAGGTCCTGGATTGCCTCCTCGATCCGGATCAGCACGCCTTGTTCGACATCGTGCGGGGTGCCGCCGCGGTAGGGCACGCTGACGGTCACGAAATTGGTCTCGAAGCGCGGCATGACCTCCTTGGTGATGGTCATGGCGGTGTAGCCGCCGCCGGCAATCAGGCAGACCATCAGCAGATTGGCCGCAACCGGGTTGTGCGCGAACCAGGCGATGATGCGCCCGTACCAGTTTTCCTGCTCGTTCATGCGTCGTCGTCCATAGTCTCGCCCGGTCCCTCATCGGGCGGCAGCAGGCGCAGGCGATGGCTGTCCTCATCGGCGCCGGTATCAACCAGGCGGACGCTCAGGGCCATGCCAGGAATGGGCGTCTGAATGGCGGTGGTGATGATGCGATCGGCGGGGCCGACCTCGTCGCTGATATAGGCTCGGTCGGGTGTCGTCCGGATCACCGCGACCCGTCGGATCTCCAGCCGGTCGTCGGCCCCGGCCAGCTGGATGGTGTCACCGTCGCGCAGCGCCGCACGCGGAATCCGGACCAGGCCGCGGGCGGACCGGCCCTGAACTTCGGCGTCAACGAAGGTCCCCACCGGCAGTGGCAGGGCGCGGCTGCGTCCGAGCAGGCCATAGGGGTCTTCGATCTCAACCACCGCCGTGACCAGCCGGGTGCCTTCATCGACCACCCCTTCGGTACGGACGACGCGGCCAGTCCAGACGCCCGGACTGCCGCTGACCATGCCGCGCAGCTGCACCGGCGCGGCACCGTTGCCGATCTGGCCCGGCCGCGGCAAATCCAGAAAGGCCAGCTCACGTTCCGGCATGGGCAGTCGCACCTCGGCGATGTCGACGGCAAAGGTCATGCCCAGCGCCGTGCCGACCGAGACGAATTGACCGACATCCACCTGGCGGCTACGGACCATGCCGTCATAGGGCAGGCTGATCAGGGTCCGCTGCAGGTTGCGCCGGGCCCGCATGACGGCGGCTTCGGCCGCCAGCACGGAGGCCTGCGCACCGGCCACCTGCGGCAGCCGCAACACCAGTTCGCCGGGTTCGCGCTGTTCGCCGTGCAGCCGCTGCCAATCCTGCCGGGCCTGGTCCGAACGCGCCTGCTCGTCGGACAGCCGGGCCCGGGCGGCGGCCAGATCGGCCTCGGCCTGCAGCAGGGCGGCCTCATAATCGCTGGGATCGATTTCCAGCAGCACCTCGTCGGCGCGGAAAAAACCGCCGGCGACAAAGGCATCGGACAGACGAATGATGCGACCGGTGACTTCCGATGACAGCACGGTCTGGGTGCGCGGTTGCACCACGCCCTGGGCGCGAACGGCAAAGTAATCGACCGCCAGTTCGGGCCGAATCGCTTCAACCAGCAGGGCGGCGGTGATCACCTCGCGCTCCTCGGGCTGGGGCCGCTGACCGGCCGCCATGATCACCACGACGATGGCGCCGACGATCAGCAGCGGCGGTAGCCCGTACTTCAGAATGCTCTTCAATTTCGTTTCCAGCAGCATCGATGCCGACAAGGTCGGCAGGGTGACAGATTGCTGCGCGATACGCCTGTGCCATAAGGCAGGGGTAGCAGGGATGGAAAATGCCGGCAGCCGTCCCCATCCCGGCCCATGCGGTAGACTTGAAGCTGCCCGTTTGAGCCACCGGCCGACTCATGAATCACGGAATTCACATCAAGACTGCTGACGACATCGAAGCCATGCGCGTGGCGGGCCATCAGGCCGCGAGCGTACTGAAGATGATCAAGGACCATGTCCAGCCGGGCGTGACCACCGCCGAGCTCGATCGAATCTGCCACGCCTACATCGTTGACGAGCTCAATGCCATCCCGGCCCCGCTCAACTATCGTGGTTTTCCGAAATCGATCTGCACGTCCGTCAATCATGTGGTCTGCCACGGTATTCCGGCCGACAAGGCGCTCAAGGACGGCGACATCATCAATATTGACGTCACCGTCATTCAGAACGGCTGGCACGGCGACACCAGCAAGATGTTCTATGTCGGTGAGCCCGCGGTGAAAGCCCGGCGTATCTGCGAGGTGGCCTATCAGGCCATGGTCACCGGCATCGAGATGGTGCGTCCGGGCGTGACCCTGGGCGACATCGGCCATGCCATTCAGCGCTATGCCGAAGGCGAGCGCTGCTCGGTGGTGCGTGAGTACTGCGGTCACGGCATCGGCCGGGTGTTTCATGAGGCCCCGCAGGTGCTGCATTACGGCCGCCCCGGCGAGGGGCTGGTGCTGGAGCCGGGCATGACCTTCACCATCGAGCCGATGGTCAATCTGGGCCGGGCCGGGACCCGCTTGCTGCCGGATCAGTGGACCGTGATCACTCGCGACCGCAGTCTGTCCGCGCAGTGGGAGCACACCATCGCCGTGACGGAAACCGGCTTCGACGTGCTGACCCGGCTGCCTGACGACCCGCTGTGAGCCAGCGGCTGCGCGCGGTTCCCGCCACCCGCGACTGCCTCGACCTGGCGGCGCTGGCCGCGCTTGGGGCCGATCCAGCGGTGCTCGCCGACAGCCTGCGCGCCGCGAGGCTGGCCGCCGACGCCGCCCTCAGCCGGGCTTTTGCCGCCGGTACCCCCGTTCGCGAACTGGTCCACGCGCGGGCCTGGGTGCTGGAGCAGCTGGTTCTGACGGCCTGGCAGCGGTTGGCCCCCGAAGCCGGCGTGTTCAGTCTTTGTGCAGTGGGGGGGTTCGGCCGCGGTGAACTGCACCCCCATTCCGATCTCGACCTGTTGATACTGTCCGCCGAGCCCCCTGATGCCGAGGATCAGACCCGGCTGGAGCGCTTCATCCAGCTGCTCTGGGACGGCGGCTTGCACCCGGGCCACAGCGTTCGCAGCCTCGATGACTGCGTGCGCGAGGCGGCCGAGGATGTCGGCGTCGCCACCAATCTGATGGAATCGCGCCTGCTGGACGGCGATGCGGCGCTGTACCGGGCGATGCGCCAGGCGACCGACGCGCCGGCGCTATGGCCGGCCGATGCGTTTTTCAGCGCCAAGTGCGCTGAGCAGGCAGAGCGTCACGCCCAGTTTGAGGACTCGATCTACAACCTGGAACCGAACCTCAAGGATGGCCCGGGCGGCCTGCGCGACGTGCAGATGGTTGCCTGGGTGACCCGCCGCCACTTCGGTACCAGCACCCTGCACGGTCTGGTCGAGCACGGCTTCCTGAGCGAACGCGAGCATCAGGATCTGGTCGAGGGCCGCGACTATCTGTGGACCGTGCGCTGGGCCCTGCACGAGCTGGCCGGTCGCGCCGAGGAGCGTTTGCTGTTCGATTTTCAGCGCCGCCTGGCCGAGCGCCTGGACGGTGCGGCTGCCGACGGCGGCAACGAGGCGATCGAGCGCTTCATGCAGGGCTACTACCGCACCGTGATGCAGCTGGCCCGCCTCAATGAGCGGCTGCTGCAAAGCTTTGATGAAGAACTGCTGATCGGCCGCAGCCATCTGCCGTCGGCCGATATCGACCGTCATTTTCGTCTTCGACACGGCTATCTGGAGCTGAAGGACCCGCATGCTTTTGTGCGCCAGCCCGAACTGCTGATGCGGCTGTTTCTGGTGCTGGCGGAAAACCCGGAAATCCGCGGCGTGCGGGCCGCCACGATTCGCCTGATTCGTGAGCACCTGTACCTGATCGACGAACGCTACCGCAGCGATCCGGCGATCCTGGCAATGTTCCTTCAGCTGCTGAAAAGCCCGCGCCTGGTCTACAGCCAGCTGGCGCGGATGAACCGTTACGGCGTGCTCGGCGCCTTGCTGCCGGCCTTTGCCGCCGTCGCCGGGCGCATGCAGTTCGATCTGTTTCATGTCTACACGGTCGATCAGCACACCCTGTTCGTGGTTCGCAATCTGCGCCGCTTTGCCTACGCCAAGTATCCGGATCAGTTCGGCAAGGCGATCGAAGTCTTCAGCCGCATCGAGCGCCCGGAAGTGCTGTATCTGGCGGCCCTGTTCCACGATATCGCCAAGGGCCGCGGCGGTGATCATTCCGAGCTCGGCGCCGCCGATGCGACCGCGTTCGTCGCGCGCCTTGACATGCCGCAGGCGGACCGCGAGCTGGTGGTGTGGCTGGTCCAGGAGCACCTGCTGATGTCGCGTACCAGCCAACGCGAGGACATTTCCGACCCCGAGGTGGTCAACCGCTTTGCCGCCCGCGTCGGCGACCGGCGCCGGCTCGACCATCTGCTGGTCCTGACCACCGCCGACATCGCTGCGACCAGCCCCAAGCTCTGGAACTCCTGGAAGGACAGCCTGCTGCGCGAGCTCTACCAGTCCACCGTCTCGGCGCTGGAACGAGGGCTGGAGCACCCGGTCGATCGTCAGTCCAGCGTTGAGGAAACCCGTGTGGCGGCGCGCGCGCTGCTGCTGGCGCGCGGTGCCGAGGCGACGGACATCGATCAGAGCTGGTCGGTGCTGCCGGACTCGGCCTTTCTGAGGCTGGATGCGGATCAGCTGGCCTGGACCACGGGCGAAGTGCTCGCGGCCGCGGTGCTGCCGCTGGTGGCCTGCCGACGGCTGGCCGACAAGGGCATCAGCGAGGTTTTCGTGCATGCCGAGGACTTTTCCGGCCTGTTCGCCGTGGTCGCCCGGGAGCTGGACCGCATGCAGCTCAATGTCCTCGCCGCGCGCGTGGTCACCACCCGCGATGCGCGCAGCTGGGATGTGTTTCAGGTCATGGATGCCAATGGCAAGCCGCTGAACCATTCAGACGCCGCCCGCCTGCGCGAGAGTCTGGGCCGTCAGCTCGATGCCAAGTCGGTACGGCCGCTGCCGGTACGGCCGCTGCCGCGCCGCTTGCAGCCGTTCATGGACCCCGCCGAGATCCGCCTGCGCGATGCCGACGGGCTGACCCTGCTCGAAGTCGCGGCCACGGACCGACCTGGCCTGCTGTCGGCGATGGCCGAGGCGCTGGTCAGCTGCGGCGTGCGCCTGTTCGACGCCCGGGTCGCCACCTTTGGTCAGCGCGTCGAAGACGTGTTTCTGATCGGTGACAGCGACGGTCGAGCGCTGGACAAGCCCGAGCGCGATCATTTGAGCCAGGAGCTGCGCCGACGGCTCGATCCGCGGCGCACCGAACCCGATACCTGTTGAGGACACCGCATGAACGACACCACCACTGCCCTGCGTGCGCGCATCGAGCAGGCCTGGGCAGAGCGCGCCGAGCTCGGTCCGGATCGCGCCGATGCCGAGCTGAGGGCCGCCATTGACGATTGTCTGCACGGCCTGGAGCGCGGATCGCTGCGGGTGGCCGCCCCCAGTGCGACGGGCTGGCAGGTGCACGAGTGGTTGAAGCAGGCGATCCTGCTGCATTTTCGGATCACCCCCAATCGCGATATGCCCGGCGGCGTCAGCGGCTACTACGACAAGGTCGCGCTGCGCTTCGCCGATGCCAGCGATCCGGCCTCGGCCAGCGGCGCGCGCATCGTCCCGACCGCCACGGTCCGGCGTGGCGCCCACATCGGTCAGGACGCGGTGTTGATGCCGAGCTACGTCAACATCGGCGCCTTTGTCGGCGCCGGCAGCATGATCGATACCTGGGCCACCGTCGGCTCCTGCGCTCAGATCGGGCGCAACGTGCATATCTCCGGTGGTGCCGGCATCGGCGGCGTGCTCGAACCGCTGCAGGCGGCCCCCACCATTATCGAGGACGACTGCTTCATCGGCGCTCGCGCCGAAGTCGTTGAAGGCGTGATCGTCGAAAAGGGTGCGGTCATCGGGATGGGGGTTTTCATCGGCCAGTCGACGCGCATATTCAACCGCGCCACCGGCGAGATCATAACCGGACGAGTCCCGGCGGGCGCGGTGGTGGTTTCTGGCAGTCTGCCGGCCGCCGACGGCAGCCACAGCTTGTACGCTGCCATCATCGTCAAGCAGGTGGATGAAAAAACCCGCGCCCGCACCTCGGTCAACGAGCTACTGCGCAGCGCCTGAGCCCGCCCTGATGCTGGACGCGGCAGATCAGCAACAGCGCGCCGGGCGCGACGGATTTCGGGTCGGCGCGTTCACCGTCGACGTTCCCGCGCTGCGGCTGCTGCATGGCGATCATGACCTGGCTGCCGAGGCGCTGCAGGTGCGGACGCTGATCTGCCTGGCCGATGCCTGGCCGGGAATCGTCAGCAAGTCGGATCTGATCGACGGCGTCTGGGCGGGACGGCCGGTCAGTGACGCGGCGGTGCACAAGACCATCAGCCTGCTGCGGCGTCAGCTGCGAGAACTGGCCGGTGAGGAGTACATCCTGACCCGCCACCGCCTGGGCTATCAGCTGGCTTTTGCACCGTCGCAGCTGGCGCCGGGAGAGCCTGCGACAGCGTCAGGCCCCGGTTCGATGGCGCCCCCCGCGCCGGCTGCGGGAAACGGGCCGAGGAGCCGGTCACCGCGCTGGCTGCCTCCGACAGCGCTGGCGCTGTTGCTGCTGGCAGCAGCCGGCTGGCTTGCTGTCGGGCTTCTTCCTAGTCGCCCTGAGCCGGTCGCGATTCAGCCTGACCTGGCGCCGGAGCCGCGCACCGATCTGCCGGCGCCGCCTGGCTATGCCGGCGCCGAGCTTGCGGGGCTGAGCGACCAGGCGCTGCTGGAACTGCTCCAGGACGCCTTCCCGGCCAATCCCGGCCTGGCCCGTGAAGCGGCAGCAGCGGCAAGCCAGCGGCCCGCGCTGGTCGAATCGCCTCAGGCTCTGGCGCTGGTCCACAAGCAGCTCGGCCGAGTGGCCCGGCACGAGGGGGCCTTGCAGCTGGCGGCCGAACATTTTGCCCATTCCCTCGCTCTATTCACCGCTGCCAACGATCGCACTGAAATGGCCAACGCGCATTCCAACCTGGCCGTGGTGCTGGACGAATCGCAGGGGCCGGCCGCCGCCGTTCTCGACCACTATGCAGCCGCCGAAGCGCTGTGGCTGGCGCTCGACGATGCCGCTGGCCAGGCCCGGCTGGCCAATAATCGGGCCGGCTTTCTGCTGCGCCAGGCTCGCTATCAGGAGGCCCGTATCGACTTGCAGCGTCTGCGCGACCTCGCCCTGGCCCTGCAGGACCCGGAAGCTGAGGCGCGCGCCTGGCTGCTGGAAGCCGACATCGCGATCCGGGCGCCGGGCTCGGGGGACCCGGAGCCCGCTCTGGTCCGCGCGCTGGAGCTGGCTGAGCGCGCTGGTTCAGCGCAGATGGCGGCTGCGGCGGCGCAGCGCCTGGGGCGGCTGGCCGAGATTGCCGGTCGTCCGGAACAGGAACGGGCGCTGTTGGAGCGTGCTCGTGTCCACCTGCTCTCGGCCGGCATGCACGGGCAGGTGCTGGTCATCGATTACGGCATTGCCGCCAGCTTCGAGCGCGAAGGTCTGGATGATCAGGCCTTGAGCGCCTATCTGGCCCTGCTGTCACGCTGGCCGGATGGCGGTCCCGCCGCGATGCGGGTTGATACCCTGGTCAATATTGCCCGCGTTGGCGCCCGGCTGGGACATCACGAGCAGGCTCGGGCCTGGCTGCAGGAAGCCGATGCCAGCGCGCGGGTGCTGGGCCAGCCGGCTGCCCTGGCCTCGGCGCTGGTGGAGCGCGGCATGATGGAGCTGAGTCACGGCAGCGCTGTGCTCGCTGCCGCCCTGGCCAGCGAAGCGGAATCCCTGGTCGAGCCGCACTGGACCTGGCAGCAGCAGGCCAACGTGCTGCGTCTGGCGATACTGAGCAGGCTGGCCGTGGGCGCCAGCGAGGACGGACTCGCCCGCGCTATCGCCTTTGAGCAGGCCGCCATCGATCACGCCGATCAACGCCTGAGCGCCGAAGCGGCCGGTCTTCGGTCCCTGGCCTTGATGGCATCGGGCCGATTTCCGGAGGCCTATCCGGCTTTTCTGGAGCACCAGCACCGGCTGGCCCATCTGGCCGGCGGGTTGCGCGTGGCCGAAGCGCCTACCGTGGGTGTCGACGCCGCCGAGCTGGCGGCGGATCGCCTGCCGGCCACCGTTGCGGCTGGCCCGACCGGCAGGATCCGTTTTGCTGCCACTTTCTGCTTCCTGCTCGGCCTGGCCCTGGGCGCCGCCGTGGCCGGCTGGAGAAGCTCCCAGCGCCGTGCCAGGGCTTTGCCGGAACGGGCCATGCCGGCCTGAGGCTTGCGCCGGCCCGGTCAATCCTGACCCGGGTCGGCCTCGAATCGATCAGCAAACAAGCGCGAGCGCCATTCGAACGGCCCGATGTCGACCGGGGTCGCCGGCGCCGAGACGACGTCGACGCGAGGCCTGCCCAGCATGTCGCGGGGTCCCAGATCGGGCGTTATCGGACACTGATCAACCAGCGCGCTGTGGCCGAAGGTCATGGTTGCGACGACCCGTTTCGGGATGTCGGCGGCGGCAATCTGGATATGGGCGATGCCGGCGTGTGGGCCGGCGTATTGGTAGCTGCCGTGCAGGGCGTTGCAGTTCCCGCTGAACTCCGGCAGGGTCGAGACGGCGGCCAGTGCCTGACCGTCTCCGGTCTGGGCGATCAGGGAGTGGTTGATCCGCAGGCGCGCCGAATCCGTGCCCGCGACGACCACACCCGAGCCCTGGTCGGTGAACTGGCTGTGCAGCGTGCTGAGCCGGGCCTGGCCGGTGACCAGGACGCTGGCAAAGTCGGCGTCGCCCTCGACCAGGGACTGGGTCAGATCAAGCTCGGCCGTCTCGTTGGCCAGCAGCTGGCTGCCAAAGCTGGCTGCATTGAGGCCGACAAAGCCGCCTTCGATGTGGAGCGAGCCCGAGCTGATCGCAATGCCGCCGCCACCGCCGCCAGGGTCGACCTCGTTGTAGGCGACCAGGTTGCACATCACCGACGGCTCGTTCAACGCCGACACCAGGCATCGGCCACGCTGGTCGGGCGCAAGCCCGGCCCAGACCGTGCCGATTTCTACCTGCGCGTCGCCGAGGACTCGCAGGCCACCACCACGTTGACCAGCCGAGTTGCCGAACAGTGCAAACGCATCCAGCCTGGCGACGCTGCCGTCGAGCAGCACGGCGCCGCCATCGACCTCGGCGCGGTTCTGGGCCAGGTAGACCGGGCCGTTCGGGCAGTCCCGGGTCGGATACAGACAGCCGCGACCGCCGAGCAGCACCACAGTGCCGCCGTGCGCATGCAGGGCGCCGCCGGAGCCGATGGCGAGGTTGCCGATGAAGCCGGTCTGGTCGGCCAGGTCGGCAAAGGTCAAGCGGGCTTCAATCTCGGCGAAACAGTTCCTCAGCCTGATCGCGCCACCGTCGCCTTCGCCGGCCGGGCCGTCCAGCAGGCCGGCCCGATTATCGATGAGTAGCGTTCTGGCGCTGATCCCGATGCTGCCGTTCAAGCAGTCGATGCCGCCGCCGTGCAGGGCCAGGTTGTCCCGGATGACCGCATCTTCCAGCACCAGGTGGCCGTCCTCGAGCTTGATCGCGCCGCCGGGGATAAGGCTGGCAAACTCCCGGATCGTGCTGCGAACCACCCGGAGCTCCAGATTGCCGACGGCGCGGATGCCAGCTTGCTGGCTGGCGATGCTGGTGGCCATCTGCGGTTCCAGAACCAGGTCCCTCAGCACCATCGTATGGCGGGTGCCAGCACCGCCGGAGACGCTGATCAGCGCTTGGTTGCTATCGGCTGGCAGCAGCAGGCGGGTCGGGGCGACGGGCGGCTCGCCGGCGTGAGCGGCCGCGCAGTTCGCATAGCCGCCGCTGATGACGACAGACTGAATCAGCGCGTGGTTGATCGACTCCAGATAGTTGCCGCCGACCAGTCGGATATCCGTTTGCCCCGTGCTCAGCGCGGCCTGCACCCAGCCTGCGTTGCCGAGCAGCAGGGTGTTGATGTCGCAGTCCGGCCCGGGGCCGATGACGCGAACCTGGGCGCCGACCGGGGTGCTGACCGCGGCGGCGGCCAGGAGCAGGACTAGCCAGCCGGTGACATGGCGCCGCAGCAGGCAGGCGGGGATTCGGAGGCAACGAAGGTCTGATGGATGCATGAGGAGATGGCCTTGTCGTCAAAGCCCGCAGTCAAGCACGAAGCGCCGGCCACAGCCTTACCCTGCGCTGATTTGTTCTGAAATCATCTGACCGCGCCCGGGCGCGCCAGCGGCGGGCGGCTGATGCCAGCACGAGCCGATGGGAATTCGGCAGATCCTGGTGTAGCATTGGCATTGATGCCAATGGGCTTCATCAATGGCCCGCCGGGGAGCCTGTGAACGGTGCTGCCCGGACGGCGCTTGCGTCCTGGGAGAGCCGCCCGGGGCGCAGGGGATTAGCAGCGGGCGTTCTGCCGCCGCCTTCAAGCGGCCGGGTGGAATTGCATCCAGCTTGAAAAAAGGGAGAGGGAGCATGCGCTTTGACAGTCAGCGCGTTCATCTGGTGGCCGGCCTCGGGTACGCCGCGCTGGGCATCATCCTGGGCATGCATATGGCCGCCACCCATGATCACGGGCAATCAATTGCTCACGACCATCTGCTGCTGGTCGGTTTTCTGTTGTCGCTGAGCTACGCCATCATTCATCGGCTGTGGCTGGTTCAGCCGCGCCAGGGGCTGGCTGTGGCGCAGTGTCTTGTTCATCATGTCGGGACCTTGGCGCTGGTGACGGGGCTATTCCTGCTCTACGGCGGGCATCAGCCGCTGGAGCGCCTCGAGCCGCTGCTGGGATCGGCTTCCTTTCTGGTCCTGCTGGCCTTGATCCTGATGATGGTCATGGTGCTCGCTTCGCGCGCGCGCCCCGCGGCGTCGCCGGCGGCTGAATCCTGACATCAGCTTGGAGGCGCGCCTCGCCAAGCAGTCGGCGAGGAGGCTTGACCCGAGCCGGCCGGTTTTGACGTTTCTTTCTCTGCAGTCTGTCTTTTTATCGGAACTGGAGCGCAAGGATATGGGCAAGGACAAGCAAGCAAGGACAGCCCTGGTGCTGTCGTCGGTGATGTTCGCCGCTCTGATCGTGGCCTGCGGTGGCCATGCGGAGTCGGCGCAGCGCAGCGCCGAGTTGGGCGCCGCAAGCCCCGAGGCGGTGGTGGAGCGAATCAGCCGGGCAGCCGAAAATCGGGACCTGTTCGAGTTGGCCGCGACCATTGAACCCCAGGGAGCACGGGAAATGGCCGAGGGCCTGACCTTCATCATGGCGCTGACCGTGGCCTTTTCGGCCATGTCGGATGGTGAAGCGGTGGCCGAACAGCGGATGGCCCAGCTGGAGGCGATCGTGACCCGCCATGGGCTGCCGGGGATGGATGAAGAAGGCCCTGCTGACCGGGCCTCGCTGCAGGAAGCGCTGGCTGATGTGGACCACCTGAGCCTGGCCGCCCTGATCGCCGATCTGGGCGAGTTCATGCAGACCATGGCCGAGGGGGATGAGGAGATCAACAGCGAGTTCCTGCCGCCGTTCGATGGCGAGCTGGTTGATCTGCGGATTGATGGCGACAGTGCTTCGGGGCGAATTGGCGAAGAAGACATCGAGTTTGTGCGCATCGATGGCCGCTGGTTCGCGCGCTTGCCGGAACCGGCGGATACCGGCTTTTCCTCCGGGACCGACAGCGCTTCCTGGGGCGATTGGGACAGTCGCAACAGCGCCGGCTCGGAAGCCGCGGAGACGCTGTCTGTGCCAATGGGTCGAGAAGACCAGCTGGATCAGGACGGTCGCCGCTGGTATCGCTTCCAGGCCAGCGAATCAGGCACCCTGCGTCTGGCCACCCGCAGTACCGGCAGCAACGACGGCGACCTGGTTCTGGAAGCCTGGCTGGATGAGGATTTCAGCCAGTCCGTGGCCCGATCGGATTCCGACATGGGCGGTGATCGGGCCAACGAGGCGATCGAGTTTGGCCTGCAGGCCGGACAAGTCCTGCATCTGCGGGCCCATCAGTTCGGCTTTGGTCGCGACGCGGTGTCCTACCGTCTTGAGGCCAGCTTTACCCCGGGCGAGGTCGAGGCCTGGCAGCCGCCGCCAGCGATGAGCTACAGCGGCCCGGATTACAGCGATGAGGCGAGCGCGGCCGTTGCCCTGAGCGTCGGCGAGAGCCGAGAGCTGAGCCTGGGCGAGTACGAAACGCAGTGGTTCGTGATCTCCGCGCCGGCCGCGGGCACGCTCAGCCTGACCACGCGCGGGACCGGCGACAACGACGGTGACATCAAGCTGGAGGCCTTCCACGGCAGTTCCCTGTCGCAGGTGGCCGACTACTCGGACATGGATATGCTCGGCGATTACTCGCATGAGATCGTGCGGCTGGAACTGGCGGCCGGTGAGCAGATGTTCGTCCGCGTCAGCCAGTGGGGTGGTCGCGGCGACGCCATCACCTACCAGCTCAGCACGGAGTTTGCCGGCCGCTGAGGCCTGGTGCTTGTCGGCGGGTCCGGATTCGGGCCCGCCGTCACGCTCGTTTGGGTATGCTGCATGCCATGAACGTTTATGGCATCAAGAGCTGCGACAGCTGCCGCAAGGCCAGGGCCTGGCTGGAGGAGCAGGGGATCGATCATCGCTGGCGGGACCTGCGCGAGGACGGGCTCGACCGCGCCAAGATTGCCGCCTGGCTCGCTGCTCTGGGGCCGGAAGGCCTGGTCAATCGGCGCTCCACGACCTGGCGTGCGCTGACGGAGGCTGAGCGCGAGGCTGCGCTGGACCCGGCCCGGTCGGCCGATCTGCTGCTGGCCCGGCCGACCTTGATCAAGCGGCCTGTCTTCGAGCTCGAAGATCGGGTCCTGGTGGGTTTTAACGCGGCCGTCAGGGAGCAGCTGTAAACTGTGGCTCATGATCGAAGTGATGGAACGAGCTGCGGCGCTCAAGCCCGTGACGCGCGAGCAGCGCGAGGCACGAGAGGACGCGCTGTCGCCGCTGGGCACGCGCTCCATCAAATCCCGGGGCCGGACGCGTCCCGAAGCGCCTGATCCGTATCGAACCGAGTTCGAGCGCGATCGCGACCGGGTCCTGCACTCCAAGGCCTTCCGCCGGCTCAAGCACAAGACCCAGGTATTCATCAACCCGGAAGGCGATCACTTCGTCACCCGGATGACCCATACCCTGCAGGTGACCCAGGTGGCCCGCGCCGTCGCCGTGGCCCTGGGCTTGAACGAAGTGCTGACCGAAGCGATCTGCCTGGCCCACGACTGCGGCCACACCCCCTTCGGCCATATCGGCGAGGCCGCGCTGTCGGACTATGTCGAGGGCGACGAATGGCTGCACTCAGCCCAGGGCGTGCGCATCTTCGAGGTACTCGAGCCCTGCAACCTGAGCTGGGAAGTGCTGGACGGCATCCGAGCGCATACCTGGCGGGTCAAGCCGCCGCCGCATACCGCCGAAGGCTGGGCCTGCCGCTTCGCCGATCGCATCGCCTACCTGAATCACGACCTGCAGGACGCCCTGCGCGCCGGCGTGATCACCGCCGCCGACGTGCCGGCCGAAGTGGTCGCCACGCTCGGCCCGGTCAACGGCCGCAGCTGGATCAACGGCATGATCGAGGCCGTGATCGCCGAATCCTGCAAGCGCGGTCGCCTGGCCATGGACGCCGAAGTGCTGCTGGCCATGCAGCGCTTCCGTGAGTTCATGTTCGAGCAGGTCTATCTGCGCCCCGAAGCCCAGGCCCAGGCCGACCGCGCCCGCGGCGTGATCCATCAACTCGTCGATCACCTGCTCAAGCAGCCCGAGCAGATCCCCGACAGCTACCGCATCGCCGAGGCCGACACCCTGACCCAGGTGCTCGACTACGTCGCCGGCATGACCGACCGCTACGCCCTCAACCTTCACGACCAACTGTTCCGCCCCCGCGGCCTGGTCTAAATCGCGCAGGTGAAGTGTCGCGGGCAGCTTGTCCGAGATCTATAGGTCGCGGAGCAGCCAGGCAGCAAAGACGACAAGGAGAGGCGGGAAAACCAATCGGCCTCTGCTTGGCTGCTTGGCTGCTTTGCGACCCAAAAGGTTTCCTCGTTCCCTAGTGGCTGTGTCAGATGAAGAACAGCAGCAGGACGATGCCGAGGATGATCCGGTAGGCGACGAAAGGCTGCATGCCGATGCGGCGGATGAAGGCCAGGAAGTAGTGGATGCAGGCATAGGTGCTGGCGGCGGCGACGACGAAGCCGATCAGCAGCGCCGACCATTCGGTTTCAATGCTCTGGCCGAGCAGGCTGCGCAGGCCCAACAGCGATGCCGCGGCGATGATCGGGACCGACAGCAGGAAGGAAAAGCGCGCTGCCGCTTCGCGATTCAGACCCAGAAACAGCGCGGCAGTGATGGTGGTGCCGGAGCGCGAGGTGCCGGGGATCAGCGCCAGCGCCTGGGCGAAGCCGATGATCAACACGTCTTTCAGGGTCAGGCTGTACTCGTCGCGATCACCTCGCCGTTTCCAGTCCGCCCAGCCCAGCAGCAGGCCGAAGCCGATCAGCGCCAGGGCCATGATCAGCGGGCTGCGCAGCGCGGCTTCAGCGGCATCCTTGGCGAGCAGGCCGATCACGCCCGCCGGAATCGTGCCGATGATGATCCACCAGCCCAGACGAGAATCGGCCGTGCGCCGCCCGCCGGTCACCGCGACCAGCCAGTCGCGACCCATTGCCCACAGCTCGCGGCGGAAGTAGGCGACCACGGCCAGCAGCGAGCCAGCGTGCAGCATGATGTCGAAATCCAGGCCCTGGTAGTCAACGCCGGTAAACAGCGAATAGAGGACCAGGTGGGCCTGGCTGGAGACCGGCAGAAACTCGGTCAGGCCCTGGATCAGCGCCAGGATCGCGGCTTGAAGAGCGTCCATGGCGCGGGAGTCTAGCGCATCTGTTGACCGATCAGCCCGAAGCCGACGTGATTACCTTGGCCCCTTTACGCTATATTCAGGTTAGCCACAACAAATAACCAGAAGGAGGAGTGCCATGAGATCGACACGATTCATCCTGCTGTTGACAGCCGCCGCGCTGACGGCGGCCTGTGCCACCCGGCCACCGGCGCCGACCGAGGAGCTGGCGGTGGCCCGCAGCGCCATCGGCTATGCGGTTGAGTCCAGCGCCCGGGACAGTGCGCCGGAGGACCTGGCCGAGGCCCGCCGCAAGCTTGAGCGGGCGGAACAGGCGATGGGGACGCGTAATCACGAAGTGGCCCGGCAGCTGGCGCTGGAAGCCGAAGCGGCGGCCCGCCTGGCCGACTTCAAGGCCCGCAATGCCTCGACACGACGTACCGTCAGCGAACTGGAAGCCAGCATCCAGGCGCTGCGTGAGGAGCTGGACAGACTGCAGGGAGGAAGCTCGTCATGAACCATCTGACCACAAGACTGCTGACGCTGGCCGCCGCGGCCAGCCTGCTCGCGGCCTGCGCCTCGACGCCGCAGCCGCACTCCGGCCTTGAGGCCGCGCGCCAAGCGGTCAATGCCGTCGACGCCGATCCGCAGATCCGGCGCCTCGCGCCCGCCGAGCTGCGGGACGCGCAAGACAAGCTTGCCCAGGCCGAGCGGCGCTGGCGCGATGGCGCTGACTCATCGGAAGTCACCCACTGGTCCTACATGGCCAGCAATCGCGCTGATGTCGCGCGCGAAGCGACCGAGCTGCGGGGCATGGAAAATCGGGTCGAGCAGCTGCGCAATGAGCGCGAGCGCTTGCAGCTGCAGGCGCGCGCCGCCCGCGCCGAACAGGAGGCCGCGCGCACGGCCGCCGAGCGGGCCCGGGCTGATGCCGATCGTGCCCGTGCCGAGTCCGAGCGCTTGCGCGCCGAGTCCGAGCGCGCCATGGCCGAGGCTGCCCGCGAAGCCGAGGCCGCCGAACGCCGGCGGGCGGAACAGGCGGCCCGAGAGGCGGAGTTGCAGCGTGAAATGGCCGAGCGTCGCGCGCTGGAGCTGGAGGAGCAGACTCGCCAGATGCGTGAAGAGGCCGAACGTCTGCAACGTCAGATCGCCGAGCTTGAAGCGCGGCCGACCGACCGCGGCCTGGTGCTGACGCTGGGCAGCGACGTGCTGTTCGATTTCGATCGCTACGAGCTGCGCGACGGTGCGCGCCGGACGGTGGAGCGGATCGCCGAGTTCCTGAACGAGTACGAGGAGCGGCAGGTCCTGGTCGAAGGCTTTACCGATTCGACCGGCAGCCGCGACTACAACATGGGCCTGTCGGAGCGTCGCGCCAACTCGGTGCGCACGGCGCTGGTCGAGCGCGGCGTCGATCCGGGCCGGATTCGCATTCGCGGCTTCGGGCCCGACTATCCGGTCGCCTCGAACGACAACGAAGCCGGGCGACAGCTCAATCGACGTGTGGAAGTGATCATCTCCGATGACGCCGAAGCGGTGCCGGATCGCGAGCGCTGAAACACCCGCGGGGACCCCTTATCGACGGCGCCGGGCGCTCAGCCCGGCGCCGGCCGATTCAGCAATCGGGGCCTCTGGCCCTTGATCTGCCAGCGCCACAGCCACTCGATCGGGCCCTGCCGGAAAAACCGTAACCAGAGCGCGCTGACGATCATCTGGGCCAGAAACAGGCCGGCGCAGAACAGCATCAGTCGGCCCATCGAGACCTCCGCGAAGCGACCCCAGCCGAAGCCGTAGAACAGCGGTACGCAGACCGCCGACTGCAGCAGGTAGTTGGTCAGCGCCATCCGGCCGACCGGGGCCAACGCCGCCCGCACCGGTTTGGCGAGCAGGGCCACGATGCCAAGGCGGCTGTTCCACCACAGCATCAGCACGGCCGCATAGCCAATCGCCAGCAGCGGAGCGGCCAGGATGTCGGCCGCAACCCAGGCGGCGCGACCGTAGTCTTCGGCCAGGTCGATCCGGTTGTCGGCCAGCGACAGGCCCAGGCCCGCGACCAGGCCGATCGAGGCCAATGCCCACAGCAGGCCGCGGCGGCGGGTGTCCGGGTCGGCCAGTGCCAGTGCCGCGCCGGCCGCGCCAAGCAGGAACATGGCGAAAACGCGCAGCGGGCGCAGGCCTTGCAACCATTCCACCATGATCGAGCCGGTCAGATGAAAGTTCGCGACCAGCACCTCGCGGTAGCTGCCGCCCGCCAGCGCCGGGACCTGCTCCTGAAGGACCCGTATCGGATACTCGCCGCGTCCGTCCGGCAAGCCCAGGCTCGGGCCGAAATAGCTGAGCAGGCCGGTGAGCAACAGCACGATCAAACCGGCGGCGAAGAGCAGCACGGGGCCGCGATTGAGGAACGGCGTCAGCAACAGCCCCATGACCGCATACAGCACCAGGATGTCCCAAGGCCAGAGCAACAGCGAGTGCGCCAGGCCGATGACCAGCAATCCGCCCATTCGCAGCAGATGGCTGCTGGTGGCTGACGCCGCCGTCTTGCGGGCCATCATCGTGAAGCTGTAGCCGAACAGCAGCGAAAACAGGCTGTAGAACTTCGCCCGGACCAGCACGTCGAGCACGGTGCGGATTTGCTCGTCATGGCTGCTGCCGGGTAGCGCTGCTCTGGCATCCAGGCCGATGAAGCCATAGCCCGAGAACACCTGGATATTGATCAAGAGGATGCCGAAAATCGCAAAGCCGCGCAGCGCGTCCAGCGATTCGATTCGGCCTGAGGGTGTCAAAGAACTCATGATGGCGCTGTTTCTCCCGGGTCCGGTGCCGGACCTGCCGCTGATCCCAGGCGAGTGTACCGGCTGGCACCGCGTCAGGATTCACGCGGTCTGGCCGCGGCCTGGTGCGGCGCGGGCAGGAAACCTGCGCTCAGGATTATGGTCCCAGAGGGAGTTCCCGCGACTCAAACCAGTACGACGGGACCGGCAAACCCTTCTAAGGAATACCCATATGAAGCAAACCATCAGCCCAGGCTTGAGCCTGGTCGTCGCGGCTTTCATCGGACTGGCGCTGCTGCCCCTGGGGCAGGCCCGCGGGGATGCTGAAACAGGCTGGCGCGAAGCGCTGGCGGCTGACATCGCGGCGATCGATGCGGAGATGCCGGGCCAGCTGGGGGTGTACGTGTTTCGGCTGGAGGACGGCCAGTCGGTCGCGCATCGCAGCGACCGGGAATGGTATCTGGCTTCCACCATCAAGCTGCCGCTGGGCATTGCCCTGATGCAGCGGGTCGAGGCCGGCGAACTGGCCCTGGATGACGAGCTGGAACTGGCTCAGTCCGATTTTGTCGACGGTGCCGGCGACCTGCTGTGGCAGGAGCCCGGCAGCCGCTTTACTCTGGATGAGCTGAACCTGCGCTCGATTCGCGACAGTGACAGCACCGCCACCGACATGTTGATTCGCCTGCTCGGTGAAGACGACTTCAATCGCCAGATCAGCGATCAGATGGTGGCCAATGGCTTCGGTCCGATCACGACCATCGTCCAGGTCCGATACGATGCCTTCAGCGAGATTCATCCGGCGGCCGCCGAGCTGGACAATATGGCCGTTGTCGAGCTGCGCGGGGCCGGCGATCTCGACCAGCGCTACCAGGCCTTGCTGGAGCGTCTCGGTATCGAAGCCGAGGACGCAGCAGTAGGTAGCCTCAACGAAGCCTTTCAGCGCTACTACACGCGGGGCCTGAACTCCGGCAGTCTGGAGTCCTTCGGCCTGTTGCTGAAGCGTCTGCTGGCCGGCGAGTTGCTGAATGAAGCCCACACCCATCGCCTGATCGAGATCATGGCCAGCGTCAATACCGGCGACCGCAGGATCAAGGCCGGTTTGCCGGCCGGCGCCGAGTTTGCCCACAAGACCGGTACCCAGATCGGGCGCGCCTGTGATATTGGCATCGTCAATCCAGCCAGGCCTGAGGGTGCGCTGATCGTTGCCGCCTGTGCCGAGGACTACGACGACATTGGCCAGGCCGAGCGTGCCTTCGCCGCGCTGGGCGCGGCGCTTGGCCGCCACGGTCTGATCAGTGCGAGCGACTGATCAGACCACGCGGGTCTAGTGGCTGCTTCAGTTCTGCGGCAGCAGTACGAAGCCGTCGCGGAAGATCTGGTCGCCGGGCACCCAGCCGTCCCAGATGCCGATGAAGCCGGCGCTGCCGGCCACGATCAGGCGGCCGTCCGGTTCGATCACACAGCGACTGACGGTAGACACCATGGCGGTGGGCTTGATGTCGACGAAGGTCTGGCCACCGTCGCTGGAGACCATCACCTGGCCGCTCTGCGAGCCCAGCGGTTGGCGCTCGCCGACGACGGCGATGCGGTTGCCGCGCATGCACACCCCGCGCGCCCAGGTGCCGGTGCCGCCCGACCCGATGATGTCGGGCAGATCGTGGACGCTGTAGTTGGCCGGGTTGTAGGGGTCACCGCTGCTGACATAGATCTTGCCGATCGTCGGCGTGGTTCGCCGGCCAACGGCGACAACGCGTTGATCGTTGACCGCGATGCCCCACAGTTCGCCGTCGAAGCCGGCGTCGAGGATGATCTCCTCAAACTGCCAGGGCTGATGGCCAGCGGTCTGGGGCGGCAGGAATACCCGCGGTGGAATTGAATTGCGGCTACCTGAAGCATAGAAGCCGCCGTCATGGACTACCAGCTGGGTGAAGGCTTCGATGGTCCCGGTTGGAATCACCCAGTCGGCGGCTGACGAGCCGGTGGCGGCGCTGGGGCGAAACAGCTTGTCCAGGCCCTGCTCGGAATCGGCCAGCGCGCGGCCATCGGGCAGCTCGCGGTAGTTGCCGACGGTGAAGCTGCGGCCGACCTGGGCGACCGCGATCAAGGAAGGACTGGCCGGGTAGGGGCTGGTGCCGCTGGTGTCCAGGCGAATGATCCGGTAGTTGGTGCCGGCGATGGTGTCCACGCCGGCGGCGTACAGCGCGCCGTCGTGGCCGCGGGTAATGTCGTTGACCCGGAAGCCACTGAGGATGCCGGCAGGAACCGTGGCCGCTGCGGACCAGCTGGCGCCGCCGTCGAGGCTGGTGAACAGGCCGGTACCGTTCGTGGTGGTGCCGCAGCCCACCCACAGCCGCCCGTCCTCGTCGCGCTGCAGGGCGTCGGTTCGATTGCCGGCGCAAGGGTGGGTGAAATACGTCCAGTTGCCGCCGGCTTGCGCCGTGGTGACGGCGAGCAGGGCAAGGGCCAGCCCCAGCGGGGCCAGTAGGTAGCGGGAGCAGGGAATGCGATGCATCGGAGCGTCTCTCTGGAAGGCCATCAAACGAAGCTTGATGGTGCCGAGCAGGACCGCCGCTAACTTGAAATCGACTTGAAAGTTCGTTGAAAGCCGGGCTGGCCGGTGCCTGAACCCGGGCTTTATGGGTGGGGACCCACCTGCCGGGCGTCAGGGCATCAGGGCGGTGCGCAGCTCCCGGGCCCGCAGCATCAGCGGTCGAAATCCCTGCTCGCCGGCGGTGATTTCAACCCAGTCCAGGCGCTGAACCGCCAGCGCGGGTTCGCTGACCCGGCTCCGCAGCAGCGCGAGCTTGATCGACTGCTCGGCGTCCGGTGATTGTTCGAGCAGATCCTCGGCCCGGCTGATGGTCGTGCTAGCGTCCTCGGCTCGGTTCTGGTCGAGCAGGGATTCCGCCAGCAGCATCAGCGCGTCAATCTGGCGGTTGACGCTGCGAATCTCACCGAAACCGACGATCAGATCGCGCGCCGCCTGCTCGGCGACGACGGGCCGCCCCTTGGCCAGATCAAGGCGGGCCAGGTTCAGGCGGGAGACCAGCAGATGATTGTCGGCACCAACCGCAGCCATCAGCTCGGCCGCGGTGCTGAAGTGGTCGCGGGCCAGATCAAGATCGTCGTTGAGCAGCGCCCGCTCACCGATCACGGCGTGATAAACCGAGCGCTCGGCGTCGTCTTCAATGTCCAGGGCTTCGATCCGACTGAGCAGGGTATCGAGCTCGTCGAAACGCCCCATGCTGACCATCAGAGCGCCGAGGGTCGTCAGGGCGCGGGTCTTCATCAGCGTCGCCCCTTGGCTTGAAAAGGCATCGGCAGCCTGCTCGATACGAAACTCGGCGCTGAGCAGATCGCCGCGGCGGCGATGCAGAATGCCCAGGTTATAGGACACCCGGGCAATGTCGGTCTGGGCCCCGAGCAGCTCGAACAGGCCCAGCGACTGTTCGGCCAGCTCTATCGATCGGGTCCAGTCGCGACGGTCGCCAGCGATACCGGCCAGGTTGCCCAGCGCCATCGCCTGGCCGCGCAGGTCGCCGGCATCGACGAAGGCTTCCAGGGCGCGTTCGAACAGCGGCTCGGAATCGATCAGCCGGCCGCCGCGGGCGAGCAGCGTGGCATGGTTGAGCAGCGCTGCCCCTTCGCCCTGACGATCGCCGAGATTGCGAAACTGGCGGGCGCCCCGTTCGAAGCGCTCGATCGCGGCGTCGGTCTGGTTGGCCCGCATCAGCGTCACCCCCAGCTGAACCATGCTCCGCGCCTGGCGCCCCTGGTCGCCGAGCTCGGCAAAGTGTTCAACGGCCTGCTCCAACACGTTCAGCGAGGCCTCGATCCGACCGGCCCGGTCATGAATGGCGCCGGCAACCATCAGCGATTCGGCCTGGCCGGCAAGATGCGGGATTGCCGTGAACAAACCCAGGGCGGTCTCGGCCGACGCCAGGGCCAGCGCCAGTTCGCCTTGCTGGAACTGAATGCGCGCCAGGACCAGATGCGTCAGCGCAGCTTCGGCCTCGCTCAGCAGATCCTGAATGTTGAACAAATCCTCCAGCACCCGCCGGGCCTCATCAAGGCGGCCGAGCTCAACCAGGGCCCCCGCTTCGGCCAGCAGCGCAGCGGGCAGCAGCGCCTCCAACGCCTCCTCGTGGGCCAGCAGCACCGCCTCACGAGCGGCGTCCAAACGCGCTTCGTGACGGCGCTCGGCCTGGGCGAGCTGGGCGCCCAGCAAGGCCGCGCGCGGATCGCGTGGGCGCTTGAGGCGCAGTGAGTCCAGGGCTTCCTGGGCGGCGCGCAGGCGACCGGCCCGGATCAGGGCGTCGACCAGTCGTCGGCTGCTTTCCGGCTCGGGGTAGAACTGGGTCAGCGCCTGCAGACTGTCCGCCGCCCGTTCAAAGTCGAAGTCCAGCACGGCGGCGGTGGCTTCCAGCTCCAGGCGATCGCGGCGTGGCCACAGCCGGGTGGCGGCCAGCGCCTGTTCGCTGGCGCGTCGAGCCTGCGCCCAATCCCCGCGACGCATCCAGGCCAGGGCTTCCAGGTGATCCAGGCGCGGGTTGTCGGCTTCATCAGCGCGCGCGGCGACGATGCGAGCCAGGGCCAGCTCCGGCTGGTTCAGCTCCAGGGCCTCCAACGCGCTGAAGTAGGCGCGCTGGCTATCCGGCAGCCGGGGCAAGCGAGCCCGAATGGCCGCGGCGTCGGCGCCAGGCGGGGCCACGAAACCGAGCCGGTCGCGGATCGCAGAGGCCATGTCGATACTCAGCGCCGCAACATCCCAGCCGGCCAGACCGGACTCCAGGCTGGTCACGATTTCCCCTGAGCCGGGTCGGCGCAGACTGGCCAGCAGCCGGGACCCGTCGACCCCAGCGCTCAGATAGCGGCCCTCGACCAGAAAGTCGATATCGGACAGCCTCGATTCGTCGGCGGCGCTGGCCGGGTCGACCACCAGTACCCGGAAGCCGCCCAGCTCGACCAGGGCGTGGCCCAGGTAGGTTTCCAGCGCCGGGCCGAGCCAGTTCAGTTCAGGATCGTCGCTGGCATTGACCATCTGAGCGACAGCCAGCGTCGGCAGGCGTTCGCCAACAACGCTGGGTTGGGTCCGCTGGGTGGCCCAGTAAGCGGCAACGACGGCGATCAGTACCAGCGCACTCAGCGCCGGCCAGGGCCAAAGTCCGAGGGTCTGCGGCGACAAAGTCGGTGCCACGCCCGGCGCGTTGTCAGCGGGTGAGGGTGCCGCGGCGGCGTTCAGATCAGGTCGCCGAACTGCGGCCACGAACTGGTAACCGAGTCGCCGGCGTGTGGCAATCAAACGCGGTTCCGTGCTGGAGTCTCCCAGCGCCTGGCGCAATTCCTTGATCGTCTGAGCCACCGAACTCACCGAGGTCGCCTGATGGCCCCAGACCGCATCCAGCAGTTCGTCGCGGCTGACCACGGCCGGCGCCTGTTCGATCAGATGGCAGAGCACGGCGAAGGTTTGCGGACGCAGGTTGACCGGACCGGACGGCCCCCTTACCGACTTCTGCTCGGTATCGATTTCGAATTGGTCAAACTGGATTTTCAAGCGCTGCGACCGTCCCCTGCGTGGCATCCAGACCCGTCGCGCAGACACCCTCGTGCGAGGCGCTGCGGTGACGGGGTATCCAAGCTTGCCATCATTCTAAAGCCTTGTCATGCCGAGCTGCCCGGCAACGGCCAGGAACCTGCGCGGAAAAAATGTTCGAGGCGAAACGGATGCCATCGGTATTGCGCGCGTCTATCGGAGAGCGCGCATAGCCCTGAGCGCTGACAGACCAACTGAACCCGTAATTATCCGGGCTAGTGTTTCTTCACGCTAATTTCAAGCTGATTTCAACATACGGGGGCGTCGCTGCTTCACCCTGCTTGCAGAATGGTCCTCATCAATAGCCAAGGAGCCCAGCGGTGCGCCAAACCGACCCGACCCTGCGCGTTTGCGCCCTCCTGATTCCGGTCGCGGCACTGCTGGCCGGCCTGTTCCTGTTGGCGCTGGTGGGCCTGCCGCAGTGGCATCAGGGCCGCGCCGACTACTCGGTGCCGGTCCGCGCGCTGGTGGTTGAATCCACCAGGCAGCCGGTCGTCAGCGTTCTTGATCACCTGTGGCCTCGACACGCTTTTTCCTACCACTACCTGTACCGCGGCGAGCTTTACGTCAGTCGTGCCTATCGCCAGCGCGGCGGATTGGCCGAAGCGGTCAGCCGACACCCGGCCGGCTCCGTAGTCACGGCCTGGGTCGATCCGCAGTCTCCGGAGCGGGCGGTTGTCGAGCCCGGCCCATCCAGAACCGAACTGGCGGGGCTGGCTGTTGGTTTTCTGCTCTGCGCTGTCGGGCTGCTGGGGTTTTTCAGGCTGGTTGCGCACCACAGGGCGCTGCTGCGGCCCGACGATCCAGTTGCCGGGGTTGATTGATCCGCCGGCGGCAAGTTTCACCCTGAATTCAACCTGATTTCAACTTCCGAGGCGCCCTCGCTGGCACTGTGGGGCCGTCTTTTTACGAAGTTTTGGAGCAAAACGATGCGCAGATTGACAAGCGGCCTGATCGGTCTGAGCCTGCTGGCCGGCAGCGGCTGGGCGGCTGCGAGCGTGCCCGGACAATGGCAAGACGGTTTTCACCTGTCACCCGGCTGCGACGCGCCGGTCCGGGCGATGGCCGAGCGGCCAGACGGTAAAGGCTATATTGGTGGCGTGTTCCGCTTCTGTGATGGCGTCAAGGTCAACCGCGTCGCCCTGTTCGACCCGGTAGCCAATACTTTCGAGCCGCTCGTGCACAACGGCGTGGTCGGGGTCAACAGCACGGTCCAGGCCTTGGCCTGGGGTGGCGGCGAACTCTATGTCGGCGGTCCATTGACCATGGCCGGCACCCTCGAAGTCAACCATCTGGCGCGCTGGGACGGAAGCGGCTGGCAGCGTCTGGGCAGCGGGCTGAGCAACGGCGTAAGCCTGGGCTCCGGTACCGCCTGGGTCTTGTCTATGCTCTGGGTGAACGACAGTCTGTACGTGGGTGGTCGGTTCGACAGCGCGGCCTTGGTGGCGGCAAACAACATTGCCCGATGGTCGGCCGGGCAATGGCACCGTCTCGGCACACCCTCGGCGAATGGTGTGAACGGCGGCGATGTGCTCGCTTTGGAGGCCGTCGGCAGCAACGTCGTGGCCGGCGGCGGCTTCAGCGCTGCTGGCGGTGCCCCGGCCAATCGTCTGGCCTTGTGGAACGGTTCGAGCTGGTCCACGATCGGCGAGGGGCCGGTCCACGGCCCCGGCTTCGGTGGCTCGATCAGGGCAATCACGACCCATGGCGGCGATCTCTACTTCGGAGGGACGCTGAATTTCGAAAACGCCAGCGGCAATGTTTGCGGCCGCTGTGTGATGCGCTGGGACGGATCGGCCTGGCATGCGCTGCCATTCGAGCCGCCGTTTGGCAGCTCTTTTCTAGATACCGTTGACGCTCTGGCAAGTCATGATGGCGACTTGTATGTGGGCTTAACCAACTTTAGCGGCCAGATAGGTGGCCAACCAGGGGGTGGCCTGCGGCGCTGGTCGGGAACGCAATGGCAGTCTCTGGGCAGCAGCGACGACACGGGGGTTGCCATCAGCTTGCTTTCGATCAGCCAGGGTTTGCTGGTCGGCGGCACCAGCAACGCGCCAGGGGCAGTGCAGCGCTACGGCCTGATGCGCTGGCCCGGCAACCAGTTCTTCGCTGCTGGCCAGCCTGGAGGCCAGGGGTCGAGCTTTATCGTCGCCAGCGTGCTGGAGCATGAGGGGCAGATTTACGCGGCCAGGGGCGCTTCCATCGCACGTTGGGACGGTAACGATTGGACCAGCCTGCCGGGTGTTTTCAACGGCAGCATTTTTGCGCTGGCGATGTACCAGGGCATGCTCTATGCGGGAGGCAATTTCACCCAGATCAGCGGCGAGCCGGCCCTGAGAATCGCCCGGTTTGATGGCGCGGACTGGTTGCCAGTAGGCGGCGGCATCGCCGAGGACACTCTGGTTGACTCCATGGTGAGAGACCTGAAGGTGGTGAATGGCCTGTTGTATGTCGCAGGCGAGTTCAGCCAAACAGGCTCCGTTACTGCCAACAGTATCGCCACCTGGAACGGCAGCAGCTGGGCTGCGCTGACTAGCCTGTTTGGCAACGGATTGGAGAATGACCTGGGCTCTTTTTCAATTCCTGGAACAGCACGTTCGCTGGCCAGCGACGGCAACGATATCTATGTCGCGGGCGCTTTCAATCGAGCCGGAGGTTCTGCGGCCGTGGGCATTGCCCGCTGGGATGGGAGCAACTGGTTCTCTGTCGGCGGAGGGCTGTCCTCCTTGCCGCGATCAGTAGCCTGGCATGAAGGCGCGGTCCACATCGGCGGTAGCAGTCTCCAGGATGATCAAGGCAATGACATCGGCACCGTGGCGCGCTTGAGCAACGGGCAGTGGCAGCTGATTATGCCCAGCGATACTTTTTCATCCGCCACTTCCTTGGTCAGTCACGACGGGTGGTTGTATGCAGGTGGTTCCGGCCTGGCCGCCGTTGACGGCGATGCGCTGGCCCGCTGGAGCGGCCAGCAATGGCAGCGATTCGGTACCGGCGTTCTGTTTGGCGACGTCCGTGGCCTGACGGTCACTGATCAGCGCCTGAGCATCGGCGGCAGCTTCCAACAAGTCGGCCCTTATGCATCCAATTACTTTGCCATTTTTGATTTTGGTGAGCTCAGTGATGCCATTTTCGTCGATCGGTTCCAAGCGGATTCGCCCTAGTCGGGACGTCCGTGACAAGTTTCAAGCACAGGAGCTTACTCATGCGCAATTCCTTTCTTATCATCAGTGTTCTGCTGATTATTGCGGGCTTGGGCACCAGCGAGATCAGCCATGCCGATGTGCCTGGTCAGTGGCAGGATGCCTTCTATCTGTCGCCCGGTTGCGATAATCAGGTGCTGGCCATGGCCGAGCGAGACGATGGCAAGGTCTACATTGGCGGTCAGTTCCAGTTCTGTGACGGCGTCAAGGTCAATCGTATTGCCCTGTTCGATCCGGTCGAGAACACATTCGAGCCGCTGATCCATGACGGCGTGATCGGTGTCAATGGAACTATCCTCGCATTGGCCTGGGCCGATGGTGATCTTTTTGTCGGTGGAAATCTGACCATGGCCGGACCCCGTGAAGTCAACCGGGTCGCGCGTTGGGATGGTAGCGCGTGGCATCGATTGGGCAGCGCACTGAGTAATGGGGTGACCTGGTCAGGCACTGGCAACGCTGTCGTTGAAGCCCTGGTTTGGGTGGTCGGCGACCTGTATGTCGCGGGTCTGTTCGACAGCGCCGGTACCAGCCCGGCCAACAACGTAGCGCGCTGGTCAGGTGGCCAGTGGCATCTGTTGGGAACAGCGGCCAGTAATGGCGTGCAGGCTTCGTTCTCATCATCGGGTCGAGCGCGTGCGCTACAGCCGTTAGGCAGCGGCGTATTTGTGGCTGGAAACTTTGACTCAGCCGGAGGTGCTCCAGCCAATGGCTTGGCGCTCTGGAACGGTGCAACCTGGGCCAGCGTGGGTGAAGGGCCCAGCCATGGTCCCGGATTCGACATCGGGACAGTTGGATACATCAATGCCCTGCTGCTTGATGGTAGCAACCTCTATGTCGGCGGCCGCGTTGATTTTGTCGATGCTGCGGGCAACGAGTGCGAGCGCTGCGTGATGCGATGGGACGGCAGCAGTTGGCTGGGTTTGTCTTTCGAAAGCGAGTTCGCGAGCCGGTCCCAAAACCAGGTGTTTGATCTGGCCGTGCATCAGGGTACCGTGTACGCCGGCGTCCGGAACGGCCCTCCAGCTGGAGAAAGTGACGGTTTCCGGCGTTGGACCGGCAGTGAGTGGCAGTCACTCGGCTCACCGTCGGCCGTTATTCGTGGTTCGAGCCTGCTGGCGACGACCAATTACGGCTTGCTGGTCGGCGGTGATATCGATTCGGTGAATGGTCAGCCGCAGCATGGGCTCGTGCGCTGGTCTGGAACGCAGTTTCAGGCCGCCGGTGTGCCTGGCGGGCAGGGTTCGGCGGCTCCCGTCGGGTCTATCGTTGAGCATAACGGCCAGCTCCATATCCCCAAGGGGCGACGCGTCGCGCGCTGGGATGGTGCCGAATGGGAATACTTGCCAGGAACCTTCAATGACGGCGTATCTACGCTGGCCTCGTTTCAGGGCCAGCTTTATGCTGGCGGATTCTTTACCGAACTGGATAACCAGCCAGCCTTGCGAATCGTGCGCTTTGATGGCGCCGAGTGGTTTCCGGTGGGGGGCGGTATTCCCGATGTCGTTGGTTCGTCTGTGAACTTTCCCGGTGTCAGGACACTGGTCGAGGACAGCGGCTTGCTGTACGTCGCCGGTGAGTTCGACCAGGCAGGCAGTGTGCCGGCAATCAGCATAGCCAGTTGGAACGGTACCAGCTGGAGTGCGCTGAGCTCCTTATTGGGCAACGGACTGGAACGGGTCGTCGGCCAAAATGTCCGCCCCGCTTCTGCCATTGAACTGATGAGCCATGCCGGCAGCGTCTATGTGGTCGGTGACTTCGATCTGGCTGGCGGTGCGGCGGCGAGTCGGATTGCACGTTGGGACGGCAGCGGCTGGTTTGCCGTTGGCGGTGGGTTTAGCGGGTTCCCCAATGCACTGAGCTGGCATGCTGGCGAGCTGTATGCTGGCGGTGGCATACTGTCCGATCTGCAGGGCAACACGCTGGGCCCGCTGGCGCGCCTGACCGGGGGGCAGTGGCAGGCTGCGAGCGGCTTTGCCAGCACAGGGCAAGTCCGTTCCCTGACGAGCCTTGGAGGCTGGCTCTATGTCGGCGGCTCGAACCTGCCATGGGTTGATGGTGATGCGCTGGGCCGATGGAATGGCCAGCAGTGGCAGCGTTTCGATTCCGGCATTCTCTACGGGCAGGTCAGCACCGTTCGGGTCGACCAGCAGGGCGTAGCTATTGGTGGTTTCTTCCGGCAGGCCGGTCCTTATGCGTCCAGCTACTTCGGCCTGTTCGACTTCGAGCTTGGCGATGTCATTTTTTCAGACCGCTTCCAGGCGGTGTCGCCGTGAAGGTGGGCGAATCAGGTGTTTGGTCAGCCTCAGTGGGACTGTTTTCCATGCTGCTCTCGATGCCGGTGTTGGCCTTGAGTTTCGACGATGCGCAGCAGCGGCTGGCTGCGATCGAGGCGGAGTTACACCGTCTGGAAGCCCCCGACTGGTTGCCCGCACCCTTCAACGATGCTGAAGCGGCAGCCTGGGTGGCGCTGGCGGTGGATGTCAAAGAAGGTGCCCAGGCTGCGGTTGCCGAGCTGCAGCAGATTGCTGCCAGCGTTGAGCTGCCGCTGACCCGTGGCACGGTGCAGCAGGGTGCGGCCTATGATCGGCAGGATGTCGGCCGCCTGCAGCGGCTGGCCGAAAGTCACATTCGCCGGGTCGATGAAGCGGTTCAGCAGACCAACGCCAATCTGCGAGGCATGTTCCAGATCCAGGACCGGGAGCTTGAATACTTCCGCGAGCTCGATCCCAACAACCCCAACCATCGCAGCAATGCGTTCCTGGTCGAAGGTGCCGAGGAACGCATCTATGGCCTGCTCGATCAGCATGCTGCCCGCTCCCAGTCCTGGGCGGCCTGGCAGCGTGCCTTCACCCGGCAGATCACCCAGGCCACGGCCGAGCGCATCGCCGAGATCCAGCAGATGCGCCAGCGCTACGCCGAACAGCGCCTGGAGATCATCGGCCAGTCCCGCCTGCCGGAACCGGCCAGTACCGATGCGGGGCGCTTGGCCATCGCCCGGCAGATTCTGGCCCAGCCCAGCTACGGTTTCGGCCGGCATGGCCCGGTGGTGCTGACCAGTGCCGACATCACCGACCATGAGCGCGAAGTCTCGCGCGCCGAGATTCGCGAGCTCGATGTCAGCCTGTCCGGCGACATCACCCTGCGCGGCACCGAAACCACCTGGCACTACCGCTGGCAGGAATTCCGCTTCGCCACCCCAATCCAGGATGCCGGCAGCGGCGATTGGTACATCTGGTGGATCACCGCCCGCAACTACCGCTCCGGCTGGGAAAAAACGCCGATCGGGCGCTGGGTGTCTGGGGCAGCGGTCAAGGGCGACCGGATTCTCGAATCCAGCTTCTGACGGGGCCAGCTGCATTTTCTCCGCATCAGCAGCATCAGCGCCGGGACACGCTTTTTCACGATCTTTTCAAGCCAATTTCAAGTTGGCGGGCAGTCTGATCAGCATTCTGCAGCCGTAAGTAACCGCTGGAGGTCTGCCATGACCATGCAAAGAAGAATCGCCCTGGCCGTGCTGGCCCTGATGACGACCGGCCTGGTCCAGGCCCAGATGCCGGTCGATGCCTACGACCCGAACGCCAACGGCACGGTGAACACCATCAGCCGCGGCTTCACCGGTGAGCTGCTGATTGGCGGCGGCTTTTCCCAGGTGGGCGGGCAGTCCCGGCCGCGCCTGGCCTTGCTGCGCGCCGATGGACGCCCGGACCCCTTCTTTCAACCCAACTTGGGCAGCGGCGCGGTGATTGACAGCCTGCGCGATACCTTCGGCGATTTCGTGGTCGTCGGCAACTTCACCAGTGGGGGCAATCGGATTGCCCGCATCGATCCGGAAACCGGGGCAGCGGTTGGCAGCATGAGCGCGGTCAACCCGAATGGGACCATTCGCGCCGTGGCCGAAGCGGCTGAGGTCGAACCCATCACCTTGGAGCGCAAGCTCTACCTGGGCGGCGAGTTCAGCACCATCGGCGGCCAGCCGCGGACGCGGGTGGCCCGGGTCAACTACAACGGCAGCCTCGACACCAGCTTTGTGCCGCCGGCCTATGCCGGCATCGTGTACGCGCTGGCCGTGCAGGACGATGGCAAGTTGCTGGTCGGCGGCAGTATTGGCCCGGAAGGTGAGTTCGGAGGACGCCGCATCTACCGGCTCAACAACGATGGCTCGCAAGACGCGGGCTTTAATGCACCGATTGCGCTGGAAGCCGGCAACCACAGCGTTCGCGCCATCGCGCTGGATCTGGGCGGGCGCATCGTGATCGCCGGCGCGAACAGCAGCGGGGGGTTTGTCATGCGCCTGAACCCGAACGGCAGCCTGGACTCGAGCTTCACCGCGCCCAATCTGAACGGCCCGGTGCTGAGCCTGGCGCTGCAGCCCGACGGCCGCCTGGTGATTGGCGGCGACTTCAGCAACGCCAGCCTGCGCGCCCGCCTGGCCCGGCTGAATGACGACGGCAGCGTGGACAACAGTTTCGTACCCCTGATCAACCCCAACGGCGCGGTCAATGCGCTCGAAGTTCGCCCCGGCGGCGAGGTGATCTTTGCCGGTGAATTCACCAATATCAACAACACCATTCCACGCAATCGAATCGCGGCAGTGAACCGGCATGGGCGGCTCGATACGGCGCTAAGCGTGACGCCGAATGGGCGCATCAGGGTCATTGTCCCAGACGGGAACAGCCTGTTGCTTGGCGGTTCATTTACCGAGATCAACGGTCAGACCCGGCCCAAGTTGGCGCGCGTTCTCTCCAATGGCAGCTTGTCTGCCTCGTTCCAACCGGTGATCGAGAACGGTGACGTCATGGCCATCAGTGTGCAGCCTGACGGCAGAATCCTGATTGCCGGGTCGTTCAACAGAGTCAATGGCGAGGTCCGGCAGGGACTGGCACGACTGAATCCAGACGGCAGCCTGGATACCAGCATGGCTCATGTTCAACTTCGCATTGATCCGCCCAACCCGGGCGACCCGTATTTCCGAGGCCAAGGCGATATGCTACGACTGCTGCAAGACGGTCGAATTTTGGTGGGTGGAGCATTCGATCGGATCGAGGAAACGCCGCGCAGTGGCTTGGCTCGAGTGCATGCAAACGGCGGCCTGGATGCCAGCTTTGTCACGGACAGCTCGATTCGCTGGGGTTATGTAGGCGACTCGGGGCAGGTTCAGGGTGTTTCGTTCCACCCTGATGGCGGTTATCTGGTGCATGGCCGGCTGTATCGGGACGGTGCGATGCCTGAGCTACGGGTCCTTCGTGTCCAGGAGGATGGCAGCCTGCACCCGGATTTCACAACCGACTTTGCAACCAACCGGCGCGCACCAAGAGTGGACGACCTGTTGGTGTCTGGCAACCGAATCCTGGCTGTGGGCAAAGGAAGACGGCAAGCATCCGTTACCCTTATCTGGCAAAACCTCTGGCCATCGGGCTCGGCAAGCGACTGTGCTTGGGGTGCCTGGTTGACTCTGAATGGTGTATTCGATGAGTGCGCCAGTGTGCCAAGGCAGGATGGCAGGCTCTGGGCCGGCGCGATGCGGTTGGCTGGCGGTGCGAGCATCCTGGGTACCAGAGAACTGGACGGTCCGGCACCCCTGGTGGTCGGTCTTTACAGTCAGCCCGAAGATACCCAGAGTCTGCTGACCTTGGCCGAGTTGGGTAACAATACCAGTGGCGGGTACGGGGACAATGTAGCATTAGTGTCGCGCTTGCCGCTGACCGTGCTCGAAGATGGTCGCGTGCTGATGTACGCACACTCTCCCCACGCCCACAATGTCAATGGCCAGGCAATTGACCCACACGCGCCAGTTCGCGTCCGCCATGACCGCTTCGTCGACCCGGAGCCCGTTTGGGACGCGAGCAGTAACCAAGTGACCTGGCAGTATGGCGGTGGATCAATCATGCGCCGTACTGGTGCCCCGCTGGCCTATCCGCCGCGTGTGCTGGTCTCCAATAGTTGCTGCAATCCGGACAGCTTCCAGCCGCCGGCGGGCGGCGGCCAGATGGTCTGGTCTGCAAGCAGCAATCGTTGGGTGCTGGACGGCTTTCCGGGTTTGCAAGGTGTGTTCTATCTAAAGATCGAAGCCCAGGCCGAAGACAATCGCGGCAACAGTTGGCCGATTCGCACACCGATTCATCGCTACGAAGGGACGCTGCCCTTGCCACCCGCACAGGCTGATCTGGAAATGAAGCTGGTGGCCAATGTCGAAGAGGCAGAGCCGGGGCAGCTTGTGGAGTTCAGCGTGCAGGTCGGCAACCTTGGGCCGGACATGGCATCGGATACCGAGGCCTTCATCACCTTGCCGGGTGGCTACCAGCTAATTGACTTCGATCTCGATAGTGGTTTCTTTGATCCGGACCAGGGCTACTGGAAACTGGATGATCTGGCCGCATCCGGCCCCGGCGCTGCCGCCGAGTTGACCCTTCAGGTCCAGGTCCTGGCCCAGGCTGGCCATGTGCTCAGCGCATCCGTCGACTCTGGCACCTTTGATCCCAATTACAACAACAACCAGCGATCCCTGGAAATCGACATTCTGCTGGCGCGATCCGACCTGGCCCTGAGTATGGCACCCGATGAAAGCCTGGTATTGCCTGGCGAGATTGCGTATTTCAATGTCCAGGTGACCAACAACGGGCCGGAGCCGGCCAGTGGCGTATTGGTCACCAGCGCCATTCCCACCGGCTATACCTGGCAGGACGACAACAGTGGCGGCAGCTTCAATCCGGCGACGGGGCAATGGCAGGTTGGTGATCTGGCGGTCGGAGCACATGCTTCACTCAAGTTGGGCGTTCAGGTAAACCCGGGCGGCGGGTATCTGTTGATCGGCCAGGCCAGCAGCAACAGCATTGATCCGGAGCCGAACAACAACATCGCCGCGACCGCGATTGATCCGTTTACTGACTTGACCGTCAGCCTGAGCGCGGATCCACCTCAGGCCATGCTGGGCGACACGGTTGTCATTCACGTTGACTTCCACAATCTGGGTCCGGCCGATGCGACAGCGGCTCAGGTCCAGGTGCTGGTGCCGGATTCTTTCCTGACCACGGCATATGCCAGTGAGGTGGGCCTGTATGAGCCAGCCAACGGTACTTGGGATATCGGCGACATCGGCCCCGGCACTCATCGCCTGAGCATCGTCGGCGCGATCACCATCGCCAACCCGCAAATCGCGACCGCCACCGTCACCAGCGCCACATTTGACCTGGTGCCGGGCAACAACAGCGCGACGCTGGAAATCCAGCTGGTCGATGGTGATCAGATCTTCGGCGATCGATTCCAGATCCATCCAGCCCCTTGAGTGGCCAAATGTCGTTGTGCCTGGGGAACCAAAGATATGTGCACCTCTTCATTTCAGCAAAGACCAAGGGTCTGTGGAGTAAACATGAAGGCAACAGGCTTGTTCACCATTCTTGTATCGCTAACGCTGCTGGTTGGCTGCGGCTCGGATTCGTCCGATCTGAGAAGCTACCTCATCGCAACCGATCGCTCGGGCGATGTCATGCAGACCCTCGCCAATGAGCTGGTCGCCTGGCGTCGTGAAAATGAACCGCTGCTCGGTACCGAGGCATTTTCCTTTGACGAGGCGCGGGCTTTCTTCGGCCAGGTAGTGGCGTCGATGGAGCGAGAGCAAGCCAAGGTCACAGCGCTTGAGGTACCGGCACAGGCGGCAGAGTTTCACCAATCATTGCTGTCCTTCTATCAGCTCAACATAGCGATGTACAGCCGCCAGTCCGAGGTGATGGATGTGCTGGAACAAATCAACATTCTACGTGGCCAGGCCAGCCCGGATCAGATTCTTGCCCAACAACTGTTTGATCGCTACGAGGCCATTCAACAGGATCTGGAATCGCTGGCTGAGCGCTCGCGCGTCAGTGCCAGGGAGAGTACTGCCGGGCGGGAGCGATTGGGTGCCAGCTTTTGAAGGCGCCCGGAAAGGCATTTTGGTCATCGGCCCACCGATCACGCTGATCGGCCTGGCGAGATGGAGCACGGGCAAGGAGCTGACGCGCGACGCGCTATCACGTGCTCGAGCCCGGCACCCTGGTCGACGTCCGCTACCCGCTGCGCGATCCCGGGGTCAATGAGCTGCGCGGTGCCGCTCGGGCTGGGGCGGGAGGGCAAGCGCTGCTGACCGGAGTGATCCTGACCATGGTGGGCCTTGGCTTGCTGGTCTGACAATGGCCGGTGCCGGGCAAGCATCGGTCTCGGGAATCAATAGGGAGATGAGGGAACATGCGGGCAAACGCCAGGGCTGCAATGCGCCGACGACTGCCGGATCTGGGCCTGTTGCTGGCGACCGTAGCCTTGGCGGCCTTGGCCTGGATCACGGTCAACACCGGTTTCACCAAACTGCAGGAGCTGCGGCAACTGGAACGCACGCCGCGCTCGCTGGCCTCAGCCGTGTTGCCCGGGGAGGTTCATCTGCGCGGTATTGCGCGCGAGGGCAGCGCGCTGCTCACCGCGCCTTCGAGCCGCGCGCCGACGCTGTATTACCGCTACGAGATCCAGCGGCAGCAAACCGATTCCGAGGGCAAGCGCCGCTGGGTGACCGTGAACTCCCGCCATGCTTTCGTGGCAGATTTCTTCCTTGAGGATGAAAGCGGCCGCATTCTGATCCAGCCTGGGGGGCAGGTCACGCGCGCTGAACAACGCCACAGCCACCGCACCGGCGATACGCGGGTCATGGAGTACCGGATTGATCCTGGCGACGCGTTGTTCATTGTTGGCCACGCCAGTGAACAGGGCCAGCAGCTAGCTGTCAGCTTTGAAGAACAAGGCCAGTATCGCCCGATCATTTCGCTGCTGGGTGAGGACAGCGCGCGTTTGGGCATGATCGGTGGTGCGCTGTTTCTGATCTGGCTTGGTACCGCATTGTCCAGCCTGGCGGTATTTACTGCTTGCTGGCTGCTCCGTGTGCATCTGACAGCGGTTTATTTAGTCGTGCTGTGTGCAACCATCGTGATTGGTACGGTTCATCTGGCCAACAGCATGGCACGGGATGACCTGCATTCGGCCTACCAGCGGCTGGATCGAGACCTGAGTGCGGCGGGCGATCGCTTGCAAACCCAACTGTCGGCCGCAGGGATACATTGGTCTGGCGATTGGTCGGACCAGCTGGGGCTGCAACAGGCCCTCGACAGCGCCTCCCTAAACGTCGAGCAGCGCCAGGTTCTGGGGCATTTGCGGGATCGCGTGATCTTGCAGATCGAAGTGACTGAGAGTATTGGCAGGCAGTGGCCGGAACGTGTCGTTGCCCGGGGCCTGGATCTGCCCGCATTGCCCGACATCAATCAAGTTGTGCGCGGAGACGATCAACCCTCGAACGCCCCAGCCCAAAGAACGAAACTCTCAATGTTAATCGCGTTTCCGTTCATGCTTTTGGGGCTTGGCCTGTCGGGACGGTTCGCATGGCTCGGTTTTCGCCGGATCAAGCTCAAGCGCCTGATTGAGGACCTTCCCACCACGGCCAGCGCCGGCGTGGCCTACGGCTTGACCGAACTGCAGGGAGAGGCCGCACTGCTGCCAGGCGATGAGCCGCTGGCCGGTCCGCTCACCGGCGAGCCTTGCGTGATATTTCGCTACGTGGAAGAAGAGCGTCGCGGCAGCGGGACAAATGCGCATTGGGTGACGCTGGTTGATCAGCATAAGCTGCGTCGCTTTGCGATTGAGGACCGCGAGGGCCAGTTTCCGATTGATCCGCGCGGTGCCGAGCTGCTTTTCCGGGAACCGGTGGTCCGGCGTGACGGGCGGATTCGCCGCACTGAATATGCCTTCGTGCCAGGCACCCAGGTCTACGCCTTGGGCCGGGCCAGTATCGACCCGAAAACTCAGTCCACGCTGGTGTTGCAACAGGCTGATATGAAGCAGCCTGTCAAAAACCGGAGGGACAAGAATCGGGCCGGCCAACCGCCGGCCGGCGAGAAGCCGCCGTTCATCCTCACCGACTTAAGTGAGCAGGCGCTGAAAGTACACAAGGCACGCCGTGGATTCCTGTTCTTGAACCTTGCTGTCAATGGTGGCAATGGCTTTGCGCTGGCCGCTGTCGGTGGCGTGGGTGCACTGCACGGTGCGGGTTTCCTGGCCGCCGCGCTGGTGCCGATCGCCTATCTGGCCCTGTTCCTGGCGATTCTGATGTACAACGACCTGGTCGCACTGCGCCAGCGTGTGCGCCGGGCCTGGTCGAATATCCAGGTCTCGCTGCAGAAGCGTGCTGAACTGCTGCCGAATCTGGAGAAGTTGCTTAAAAGCTACCTGCAGCACGAGCGCGAGCTGCAAACCAGGCTGACAGAGCTTCGCAGCCTGACCGGTCGCTACGATCCGGATCTCGAAACCGCCGGCCAGCTACTCATGGCCGAACAGCTGCTGCTGGGCCGCATGAGCATGCTGCGCGAGGCCTACCCCGAGCTGAAGGCCGATAGCCTCGGCAGCCAGCTGATGCACCAACTGGTCGCGCTGGAAAACGAAGTGGCACTGATGCGCGAGGGCTACAACAACAGCGTCGAGCGCTACAACATTCGCCGCCAGCATGTGCCAGAGGTGCTGTTCACCCGGTTGTTCAAGTTTGAACAGGCTGAGCTGTTCCAGGCCGAGCTTCAAGTCAGAGCGTTGCCGCCGCTTGCCCTGGAAGACAGCCAGCCTGCAAAGCCGCAGGAAGCCCCCAAGCGGCGCCGGCGCAAGCTTTCTTCTGACTGATTCCAGGCTCCAGGCCGCAGAACAAGTGGCTTGGCGGCGAGAGCAGGAACCGAAGGTGCGCACTGACGAACTCGCCCGGCACCAGGCGAGGGAGCGTTCTCACTATGTCCTCGGCCAGGAGCCTGCGGTTTTCATCGTTTTCTCACGGCAATTTCAAGTTTCTGAGGAGCCGGGAGAGGATTCTGGACCCGTCAATCGAACCTACAGAGGCGGGCTCATGAAGCCTATTGGTCATACCCATCCCGCAGACCGTTTGCCAACCGTGCATCGAGGTGCGTTTATCGTTCTGGCGCTGCTATGGCTCGCTGTTGCGCAAGCGCAGGGCAGCGAGATCAGCTACCAGGGACAGCTGCGGTCTAATGACCTGCCTTTTAGTGGCACAGCCAACCTGCAGTTTCGCCTGTTCAATCAGGCTACCGGCGGCACCCAGGTCGGCCCGGTTGTCAGTCGGCCTGACTGGCCCGTGCAGGACGGTTTGTTCCAGGTCGATCTGGACTTCGGCGCTGGTGTGTTCGACGGCAGTAGCCGCTATCTGGAAGTGCAGGTCAACGGCACTGCGCTGGCCCCGCGCCAGGCCATTCGGGCGGTTCCTGTGGCCTTGCACGCGCTAAACGGTGGTGGCTCCTCCCCGTGGACGGTGGACGGAAGCGGGGCTGTGGAGTACCTGTTCAGCGGCCAGCGTTTCCGCTTCCAGCCAGTGACTGGCACGTCGGAGATTTCCCCCAACGTCATCATTGGCCATGCAGCCAACAGCGTGAGCGGGCACGGCAGTGCAGTACTGTCCGGCGGCAGCCAGAACGTCAGTAACAGCGTGCAGGGCAACTACAGCGTGGTTTCGGGCGGGCGCTTGAATCAAATCAACGGCAACTTTGTCACTGTAAGCGGTGGGTCCGGTCACATTGCCGAAGGTCTGAACACGACGGTGGGAGGCGGCACGCAGAACGAAACGTCCGGGACCGGTACCACGGTGGCCGGAGGCCGACTGAACACGGTGTCAGGCTTCTACAGCATGATCGGCGGTGGGCTGTTCAATTCCGCCTCCGCTGACTACGCCACGATTGGCGGCGGTTATTCGAACGAAGCCTCAGGTCGGGGCAGTACGGTATCCGGTGGCGGTGATCTGGACGCGGCCAACATCGCCAGTGGGGACTTCAGTGTCGTTGGCGGCGGGCGCGAGAACCTGGCATCTGCTGCAGGCGCCACCGTTGCCGGCGGTGTCGGCAACCAGGCGATCCTGGACAGCGCCACAGTCGGCGGCGGCAATGGCAATTCCGCATCTGACTTTTCAGCCACCGTTGCCGGCGGCAGCTTCAATGTGGCCACCGCCAACGCGGCAAGCGTTGCCGGCGGAGCACAGAACCATGCTTCAAGAGACTTGGCGGCAATCGGCGGCGGCTTTCAGAACACAGCCAGCCATCTCTATTCAAGCATATCCGGGGGAAGGTCCAATTGTGCCGGTGGGGCTTATTCCTGGGCTGGCGGGCGCCGGGCCAAGGTCCGACCCGGCTTCGGCAGCGGTTCCGGGGGGAGCGGCTGTTCAGGCGTGCCGCTCAATGAGGACGTGGACTGGGGTGACCAAGGTTCTTTTGTCTGGGCTGACAGCCAGAACTCGGATTTCGTCTCCAGCGGGGAAAACCAGTTCCTGGTGCGGGCAATGGGCGGGGTGGGTTTTGGGCGCGCGCCCAGTGACTACTTCGTCATCGATTCCGATCGCCTGGTTCAGGATGACGACTACAGTTTCGGTACCGGCGCGCTGCGCATACTGATGCGGGAAGCCAATGGCAACATCACGACCAAGTTCAGGGTCATGGGCAACGGTGGCACGGCCATCGGCAACAGTTTCAGCGCCAGCGGGGTGCCTGCGAATGGCTTGCGGGTGTTTGGTGATGCCCGCTTCGACAACAACAGCCGCGTATTCGGGAATCTGCGCGTCGAAGGGCAGATCGAGGCCTGGAATATCGGCAGCTTTGGTCAGTGGGATCTGTGCCATACCAACGCCGGGCAGATCTCCCGCTGTGCGTCCAGCGCCCGTCACAAAGATCAGATTCGCGATCTCGATGATGGCGCTTTACTCATCGCGGCACTGCGCCCGGTTCGCTTTCGCTGGATCGACAACGATCGCCAGGATATCGGCCTGATCGCTGAGGAAGTTGCCGAGGTGATTCCCGAATTGGCCGACTACGGGCCTGACGGTGAGGTCACGGGAGTCAGGTTTCGCCATCTGACAGCGGTACTGATCGCCGCCGTTCAAGAAAGCCAGGCAGAAAACAAACTGCTGCGCGAGCAGCTTGATGATGTCCGGGCGCGCATGGAAGCCCTGGAGCGTGTTCTCGACAAGGCCGGCTTGTCGGACCCTTGAGTCCTTGATCGAGACGATCGGGGGAGGGTGGATCATTGCGCTGCCGCCGTGACGGCTGCAGAGAGGGTCTTGAAATTCTCGGCCGCGATGTTCGCTTTTCCCGGAGCGCGACGTTTTCAATATCAAGCTCCCCAAAACTCGGATCGGGAAAATGGAACGACTTCGCCTCGCCGGCTTCCTTCTGGCTGTTCTGGTCGTGTCCCAGGCCGCCTGGTCGCAGACTGTCCGATATGTCGCACCCGATGGTCAGGGCAGCAACACCGGCAACAATTGCAGCCAGGCGTCCTCGCCCTGTGCCACGATCGCGCATGCCGCCGATCAGTCACAGGCCGGGGATGTGATTCAGTTGCAGACCGGGACCTACACCGAGTCGTTCGCGATTGACCGAAACCTGAGCCTGGTGGGCAGCGGTATGAGCGACACCATCATCCAGGCTCATCCGGCGCCGAACGCAGCCAGCGCCCGGGTGATCGCAATTGTCAGCCCTGCCGTGAATGTGCAGATACGCGATCTGACCGTTCGCCATGGGAGAGCTCAAAACAGCAATGGCGGCGGCATTCGCAATCTGGGCCAGCTGTCCATGCAGCGGGTGCGAGTGGCGCTGAACGAAGCGACCGGGCAGTGGGCGGGCGGGCCGTTTCCTACTGAAGGTATGGGCGGCGGAATCTATTCGCCATCGGGCAGCAGCCTGATGCTGGACGAGGTGCTTGTCGAACTGAACGAGGCGGGCACCCTCGGCGGTGCGATCACGCTGCTCGGCGATGGGCAGATCGAGAATAGTCTGGTCCAGAACAACAGCAGCATCATCCTGGCCGGGGGAATCGGATTTGTGCCCTGGTTCAACGGCCAGGATAGTGAACTGATCATGAAATCGGTGGTGCTGTCCAACAATCAAGGCCTCAATGGCGGTGGTCTGATTCAGGCCGGGGGGCGGCTGGACATGGAGGAGGTTTCATT
Organism: Gammaproteobacteria bacterium; assembly: GCA_050485825.1. Lineage (GTDB taxonomy): Bacteria > Pseudomonadota > Gammaproteobacteria > Xanthomonadales > Wenzhouxiangellaceae > Wenzhouxiangella. The sequence continues at coordinate 54,019 of JBJHCC010000002.1, read as the reverse complement.
TCTGAACAACCAGGGCAGCGCGGCGGGCTTGCTCGGCGCCGGCGGCCTGTCGGTGACCGCTGGCGGTACCGTAGCCGGACGTTCGCTGCTGTTCGAGGGCAATGCTCGCGCCGTATCGGTGGTTACCGGCGATGATCCTATCGAGGCCGAGTTTGTTGATCTGCAATTGATCGACAACGTCGCTGCGGATTACGGTGGCGGCATGCTGCTGTGGGCTTATCCGCCGGATGCACCAATCCAGGTCACCATCGACGGCCTCCTGGCCAGCGGCAACAGCGCCGGTGGTCGAGGCGGCGCACTGATGAACGCCTTTGCCGAGCTGACCATCAGCGGGGATTGTTCATTCGAAAACAATCATGCCGGTGAGCACGGCGGTGCCCTGTTCAACGGCCGTATTCCGATCACCAGCGGTGAGTCCACAACTCAGATCGAAGACGGCTGTGACTTCCTGGGCAACAGTGCTGGTGAAGACGGCGGCGCACTGTACAACGATAGCGGCACTCTGTTGATGAACCAGGTGCGAATCGAGGGCAGCAGCGCTGGCGGCCACGGCGGCGGCATTTTCAATCAGGCCAATCTGGTCGTTCAGGGTGGGGAGCTGATCGCCAACCAGACCGGGACCGGCGGCCACGGCGGCGGAATCCATAACACACACCAAAGCCTGATCCTGCTGACGGAGATGAAATTCCACGGCAATCAGACCGGCTCCGGCGGCCATGGCGGCGGTTTGTTCAACGGCGCCGGCACCCAGGTGTTCATCATCGGGGCGGACTTCTCCAGCAACCTGACCACCGGCACGGGCGACGGTGGCGGGGCCTTCAACAGCACCACCGGCGTACTGGCGATTCAGGAGCTGAGCATGCGCGACAACCAGGCCCATCGCGGCGGCGGGGTGCGCAACAGCGGAAACTTCCAGGCCGGACCCTGCGTGTTCGAGGACAATGTCGCCAGGACTACCTCAGGTGGCGCTATTCTCAACTGGTCGGGTACTCCCAATCTCCTGCTGGTGGATTGTCAGCTGCGCAACAATGTCGCCGAAACTCGCGGCGGCGGTCTGTTCAATCAGGGCCAGGCCGATCTCAGGCGGGTCGCCCTGGTCGGCAACACCGCCGAGAACGGCGGCGGCATCAACCATGCCGGCGGCAGTCTGGAACTGACCGGGGGCGCCATCATCCAGAATCATGCCAGCGTCAACGGCGGCGGGGTACGCACTGAAGCGGGTGGCCTGACGATCCTCGATAGCATGATCGCCCACAACACGGCCGGTGGTAGCGGCGCAGGCATTCGTACCGGCACGCATGGCAACACCCTGGCCTTGCGCGTGTGGTGGGGGACGCCGACCGGGCCGCAGGAGCCGGTGCTCAATCCCGGCGGTCAGGGCAACAGCATTGATGGCGATGTCAGCTACCTGGTCTGGATGACGGGTCTGAATCTGCTGGTGTCAACACCGAGCCCGACGACCGGCAGCCAGGCTCTGGTCGAGGCCGAAATGCTCCATACCTTTGGCACTGGCACCCATCCCTGGGTCGAGGCGCGGTTTACCCGAACGGGCGCCAATCCCGGCAGCGGCGCCGCCCACTTCACCGCGGACTTGTCGCGCGCCCGTCATCAGTGGACTGGCTTCAACCCCGGCGCGGATACGGTTCAAGCCGAAGTCTGGTACGCCGGCCAGCCCTCGGGGCTGATCAGCGGCAGCGGTGCCATCAACTGGAGCGGCGATCCGATTCCGGACCAGATCTTCTCAAGCCGCTTCCAATAGCGGGCTCGGACGCTGATGGGCGCGGCAAGCACAGCGTCGCGGCCCGGACAGCTTCTGCCGCGCAGGCGCCTAGGTCCTCACCGGGGTCCGGCCGGGATGTGGTGCCGGAAGAAGCGATCCAGGCGGCTGAAGGTGTAGCGGGCGTAGTGTTCGCTTTGCGCCCACCAGTGGCCTGAGTCGTGCACGATCGCCAGTTCGAAGTCCTTGCCCAGCAGCGTCAGCTTCTCCGCCAGCATCAGCGTGGTCTTCAAGGGCACGATGTCGTCGTGTACGCCGTGAATGATCAGCAGCGGGTCCTGAAGCTGCTCGCCCAGATCGAGCAGACTGCCTTCCTCGAAGATGGCTGGATGGGTATCGGGGCGGCGGGTCAGATGCTGGTCGAAGCCGGTGAAGTGGTGAATGTCCACGGCCGGCGCGCCGGCCACGCCGGCCGCGAACAGCCCCGGCTTGCGGAACAGCGCGCTCAGCACCAACAGGCCGCCGTAGCTGTTGCCCCAGACGCCGATCCGGTCCGGATCAACGTGTTCCAGCGTCGTCAGATAGTCGACCGCGCTGTGGATGTCTTCCAGATCATCTCGCCCCCAATCACCCTGAAAGGCTTCGCGGAAATCGACGCCATAGCCGACGCTGCCGCGCACGTCGACCACCATCGTGATGTAGTCGCCGGCCAGGGCCCAGCTTTGCTGGAGCAGGGTGATCGGCCGCTCGGCGGTCCACTGGTTGAGCACGGTGTTGGAGTACAGGCTGCCGATCAGCACCGGGTAGCGCGTGCCGGGCGCCATCCCGGGGGGTTCGAAGATGCGCGCGTGAATTCGGTGACCGTCAATCCGGCTTGGGAAGCTGACGTAGCGCGGCGTGATCCAGGGATGCGTGGAAAACTCGGGCAGCGGCGAGTGGGTCAGCCGCGTTTCGACCGCGTCGGCGCGCAGGTTCAGCCAGTAGAGCTCTGCCGGCGTGGTGTCGTTCGAGCTGATCAGCGCCAGTGCGCTGCCGTCGGGGGCCAGCGTCGGTTGATGCAGACCCGCCATCCGGGTCAGGCGCTGGCTGGCGCCGCCGTCGGCGGGCAGGCGGTGGACGTGGCGCTCGTAGGGGCTGTGCTCGGTCGAGATCACGAACAAATCGCTGCTGCCCGGATCGCGAGCGATCCAGGCCGCGCCGCGATCACCGGCGATGTCATAGGCGCCGCTGAGCGCTCTGCTGGCGCCGGTGTCGGGGTCGAGTTCATGCAGGCGGTAGTGGCCGTCGCTGTCGCCGATAAACAGGATCCGGCTGCCGTCGTGGTTCCACAAGGCGCGAAAGATAGGATAGATGCGGCGCGGTCGCTGGTCGTGCCAGACTTGTCGAAGCTCGCCGCTGGCCAGGCTGGCGATATGAATCCAGCGCTCTTCGGCGACGTCGGCGCCCTGCATGATCAGCAGCCGTTCGCCGTCGGGCGAAAACTCGAAGTCCAGATTGACCCGGCGCTCCGGGCCCTCCAGGTCCAGCCAGCGCGGTTCAGCCGAACCGACGTCGATCAGTCCGATACGCCGAATCAGGTCGCGATCGCCGGGGTAGGGTCGCCGAACCTCGCTGATCAGCGGCTCGTCGTAGTCGGCGCCCGGCAGATAGCTCGGGAAGGGCACGCGCCGGACCTGGCGTTGATCAACGAATTCAAAGGCGATGGTCCGACCGTCCGGAGAAAACTGCAGCCGGCTGATATAGGCATCGGGCCGGGTGAAGGCGCCGATGGGAACCTGCGCAATGCCGGCTTCGCCCAGCGCCGTCAGTCGAGTCTGGGTGTTGTCACTCAGATCATGCAGCCAGATATCGCCGCCGCGGAGCAGGGCCAGTTGGCGCTGATCAGGCGACAGTAGCAGGTTGCCTCCGCCTGCGCCAAGGTCCTCCGTGCCGGCCTCATCGACGGCCACGGCCACGGCCAGCAGGCGGCCATTCAGCACGTACAGGATGCGCTGGCCGTCCGGGTGCCAGATCAGCGTGGAGACGCCGTTGTGCTGCCGTTGACGGGCGCGCTCGCGCAGCGCTTCGAGAGACAGATCGGGGCCCGTTCCGAGCACGTCCTCGGCGGCGGGTGCGTGCTGGCTGAGGCGGCGCGGGCTGCTGTTCGGTCCGTCGACCAGCCAGACATCCCGAAACGGCATGCCGTGGTCGTTCCAGAGGAAGGCGATGCGTGAGCTGTCCGGTGACCAGGTCGGTGTGGTCGGCGCGGTGCCGTCCAGCTTCGGCAGCGTGACCAGGCGTTCGATGTCGGGAAGGCTCGATGCCTGGGTCAGCGCAGAAGCGCCGACCAGCAGCAGGCAGTACAGACTGCGAATCATCACGATGCGGGCTCGCCTGGCGGGTTGGCCCCGAGTATAGAACGCTGAGCCCGGGCTTGCCGCAGGCCATCCCACAGCGACGCTTCGATCGCCGAGCAGCGCTGCTTTCCCTGATCGCGAGCTGGTGTAAAATCAAGCGCAGCGCGGGCGTCGTATAATGGTTATTACCTTGGCTTCCCAAGCCAAAGATGACGGTTCGATTCCGTTCGCCCGCTCCACGCCTCCCTTTCCGGTTACGCGCCTGGCCGGTCGCTATGTTCGACCAGATCTTCAGGGATCGTTTCCAGCTTTGATCTGTGCCCGGTTGGAAGTGCCTCCTGCTGTGTCTGACAAGGTATCACTCCAGGCGGTCTGCAAAGATCTGGTCAAACAGGATATCGGCGTTGAACTCAAAGGCGCCGATATCACAGCTCTTCCCGGATGGGCGCACGCCCAGGCGCTGATCCAGACCTTGAACCACCAGGCCGATGCAAGCCTCGAGATTGCCTGCATTGATGGCCGGGCTGTTGGCGGCCAGCGGCAAGATGCGGGTGTGATGGCCGCCATTGGCCGGTTCCAGGAGATGCGGGTTGATGCCCAGCAGGTCAACTTCCGGGTCAAGGCCGTTGCAGGAGTGGTCGTTGGACAGGTTGTTCCCCAATGTATTGATCGCGACCCCGGTGGACGCACAATTGGGCTGACCGGGCGTGTGAATCAGGCTGTTCTGCAGGCTCAGAACACCCCACAGGGCTAGGTCCTGGCCGGCAACGTGACCCGCCAGGGTGATGTTGTAGACGCTCAGATTGGCGCTTTCATGAATGTACAGGCCGCCGCCCGCCGCAGCGGCGTTGGCGTGGATCGTGAGGTTGTTGATGGTGCCCCCTTGTCCGTACCAGATGCCGCCCCCCTGGCCGCTCAGGCCGTTCGCCTCGTTGTACATGAATGAGGACCGGAACAGGCTGCTGCCGCTGTTCGGGCCCTCAGTGGTCGCATAGTAGAGCCCACCGCCGTGACTGCCGGCGATGTTTGATTCGTAGCGCGAGTGTGCAATCAGGCCAATACTTGTCAGGAATACGCCGCCGCCACGTTCACCAGCCTGGTTGCCGTGCACCAGCAGCCGATTGCCGGTAAAGGTACCGACGTGAATGGCGCCGCCATCGGCGCCTGCCTGGTTGTCCTTCAGTTCCAGGGGTGGCTTCAATACCGGGACATGAATGACAAGATGGGCTGCTCTGATGGCACCACCGTTCAGGGCGGCCTGATTGCTGATGAACTGTCCGCCCTCGATCTCGAGCATGTCGTCGAAACTGGAATCAATGGCGCCGCCATTGAGTGCATGGTTGTTCTCGAATCGGGTTCTTCTGATCACACCGGGAGTTGGCGAATCGATTCGCACGGCGCCGCCGTCTCCGGCCGGCGCGTGGTTCGATTCAAACTGACTGTCCTCGATCAGCAGGTTGGTTCCGAGAGCGCTGAAGACCGCGCCGCCGCCCGCACCGCTGGATTGATTCAGTGAAAACTGGCTGTCGACAATCACGGTGTCACCCTGGGCAAAGATGGCGCCGCCCAGAACGGCCGTGTTTGCCCGCAACAGCGATCCCGATACCTCGAGGTTGGACTGCTGCGTGTAAATGGCGCCGCCAAAGCCGCTCTCGCCCGGAACCCCGGCGCTGTTCAATTCCAGCCGGCTGTCGATCAGGCTCACTGCGCTGTTGAGAAGATGCAGAGCGCCTCCGGTCTGATTGGCCTGGTTCGATAGCAGACTGGTTCGCGTCAGCGTCAACTGGCTGTTCTCGATGCGGATGCCGCCGCCCTGACTCACGCCGTTGCCTCCGGTGATCAGCAGGTTGTCCAGGGCCACATTCGAGTTGCTGATGGTCATGACCCGTCGGTTGCCGGCGATCTGGTGAATCGTGGCTGGCGCCTCGCCGTCGGTTTCGATTCTGAGGTCCAGCGCTTGCGGCGCGTTGGTCTGGATCTCGAGCTGCCCGGCGCCTGGAACGATCAGCTCATAGACAACACCGCTTTCCAGAACAACGATATTGGTCTCGGTAGCCGAGCCGGCAGGGCACTCGCCGGGCTCCTGACTGTATTGCGTAGCGCCATTGACGTTGAACAAGGCTTCGCGAAGCGAGCACTTGTTGTCCGCCGGATCCAGCACGTCCTGCGGCATATCGACAACGATGAGGTTGACCGGATCGCCCGGGCCCTGAGCTACGGGCCCGGCCAGGCTGAGCGATGGACCGGGCAGAAACAGGGCCAGGGCCAGGGCTTTGTATCGGATACAGGAATGCATGGGAACCGCTCCAGATTGATGGGACTTATGGAGGGTTACGGAATCGGTTGGAATTCTTTATCACGAATTCTGCTCGTGTTTCGGGAGTCCTCACTTGTTCGCCGGGCCGAGCTTCTCGATGCTACCTGGCAGCAACGGGTCCGGTGGCACCCGCGCCGGGGCTCGGTCCAGCAGGTCCAGATGATGCTCCTGGCTGAGCGCTGCCGCGGTTGATGAGCCGCTCGCCAGCGCCAGATGGCGCTCAAACGCGACGACGGATTCCGCCAAAGGCCGCTGCAGCACGCAGCTGCGTTCGCGCTCGGACCCGTCTGCGAGATGGTCACGCAGGCCCGAGACGCCACAAGCATTCCCTCGGCGTCCGGCTGTTGGTCCAGGCCGTCCGGACTGAGCGCGTTCATCCGATTCGCGCTGGTCATTTTCTGAGCCCATTGACGGTCCTCCCGGCAAGTGCCCGCGTCCTGAGCGAGATGGACCATGCTGGCCGGGCAAGCTTTGCCAGCACCGGTTGCACCGAGATCGCCCCTCGCGTCCTTGAGACGGTGGAACGTCTGATCAGTCCCTACCAAAGGCGGCCCGCTTCGAAGACGCTGATCGGATCTGGAGCCCACTGGAGGAACACCGTGCTCGGGGCCCCCGTGGGCATCAAAGGCTCAGATGACGCGTTTTTCGGGGCTGGCCCTTGGGGGAAAATTCAGTCGAGTGGCTTGGCCCTTGGGAACTGTGGTCAAAGAGCGGCTGCAGCCCAGGTGAACGCATGACCGGACAAGATTGATGTGTGTCCGGTTTTTGCTTCCCCGTTTTTGCTTCAACGGGCGGACGCACATCACCCTCTGACCCACCGCGGAGTCACCTGCCTGATCAGGGTCGAGTTTGACCGGCGGATCGTGGCGTTCCTGGGCGCTGGTTTAGGTGGGATCGGAAGACGGGACCCGGAGTGCAGGTGACTCGATACCATCAGAAACCTGCCTGTCCCGATCCGCCTCTCGCTTTCGCTCCCGCGATACCTGCGGGCGGTTCAGTCAGGTTGGGTCCAGACAGGGGTTTCGGGCCTTAAGCGTCGGGAAGGCTGAAAAATCGCGATCGGCGCTCCAGAGTTCGCTGATGCCGTGCTGAATACAAATGGCCGCGATGCGCGCATCGTGAACGCGCGGCCCCGTGAGTTTGCCGGCGACCAACAAGGCACAAAGCTCACCCCAGTGACCAGCCGTTTCCCCAATGAGGTGCACGTTGGGGCACTCCAGCCAGGCTTCGACTTGATCGATTGCCGCATGCTGCGGCGAGGGCGGATTGAAAATCCGCGGGTGGGTCACGATGCTGTAGAACTCGTGCAGGCAAGGCCATGGAATGGCCCATGCAGCCTTCGAGTTGGCGAGCGACTCCAGTCTGGCGAAAGCCTGCTCATGAAACGGGCTGTCCTCGCGGTGCGCATAGACCAGGATGTTGGTGTCGACGGCGATCAAGGCGGCGTCATTCTTCGTAGGCGAGTTCGCGCAGGCGATCCCAGCGAACGCCTGACACGTCGGTGCGCAGGCCGTCGCCACCGAAACTGGCCCGGCGCAGCCTGAAATCGGCCCGGCGTTCGGCGTCGGCCAGCTCCCGCCGCAGACCGCGCTCGATCAATGCCCTGACGGTGGTTCCGTCTCGCCTGGCTAGCTCACGGGCTGCGCTCAACACCGCATCGGATATTTCGACAGTTGTTTTCATATGGTTAGCAATATCAGGGAACCCATATCCCCATACTACGTCCTCGGGTGCTCATCGTGCAAGCGATGAGCGGTCGAACTCTGCAAGGGGATGCTGGGAGAAATCAAAGCCGGGCACAGATCGTGTTCTGCCTCGCCAGGGTGGTGCGAAAGGACAAGATGGTTTGTGTCCTGCTTTCCCGCCTCCTGTCTTACCCGAACCTTGCCTGTCCTGGTTTGTGCGCTGGTTTGTGCTGGTTTGTGTGATCCGCCACCCCCGATCCGCCATCCTCGCCATCCGTGCTAATATGTGGAATCATTGATTGCATTCTCTAAAGGGAGGCCGACATGGCGAGCATCACAATCCGCCGGCTTGACGACGACCTGAAGGAGCGCCTGCGCCAGCGCGCGGCCCGACACGGACGTTCGATGGAGGATGAGGTGCGCGAGCTGCTCCGTACCAGCTTGGCCTTGGAAATGGCTGAGCCGGTCAACCTGGCCGAGCGCATCCGCGCCCGCTTCGCCCCGCTCGGTGGCGTCGATCTGGACCTGCCGGCTCGCGAGCCGGTTCGTGAGCCACCCGGTTTCTGACACCGCATGTGGATTCTGGACACGAACGTCATCTCCGAATTGATGCGACCCGAGCCTGAGCCCGGGGTCATGGAATGGCTGGGTAGCCGGCCGGGCGGCAGTCTGTTCCTCACCGCGATAGTGGAAGCGGAGTTGCGCTACGGCCTGGCGCTGCTGCCGGCCGGGCACAGGAGGAATGGTTTGACTGCGGCACTGGAAGACATGCTCGAGCAGGACTTTGCTGATCGCATCCTGCCGTTCGACCGAAGTGCTGCCCGCGCCTATGCGGATATCGTTTCTGGTCGTCGCAAACAGGGGCGGCCGATCAGCCATTTCGACGGGCAGATTGCGGCCATTGCGCGGTCGCGGGATGCCGGCGTGGCGACGCGAAACGAAAACGATTTCGCCGGCTGCGATATCGTGGTCATCAACCCGTGGCGGCCCCGCGCCACCTGATTCATCCATACCCCGACGACAAGGGACGCCACGCCAGCCTGGCCGGCTTGGCCTGCCCGGAACGGGCCTGTCCCGGTCTTGCTGCCCTGGTCTTGCCCCCTGTCCTGGTCTTGCTGCCTGCTGCTCCAACCCTCCGAACCGTGCCTGTCCTGGTTTGTGCCCATCATCGCGGTCACGGGCTTTCTGCAGTTTCTCTAACGCCCACATACTGATAACATATAGACCTTGTTAGTACCAGAAGGAACGCATTATGCCCAAAGACGCCGTTTTCACGATGAAGCTAGAGCCAGAGCTGCGGGCGGATTTCATCGCAGAAGCTGCAGCCGAAGACCGGCCGGCATCTCAGGTCCTACGTGAACTGATGCGCGGCTACATCGAGCAGCGCCGGCAGGCACGTGAATACGAGGACTATTTGAGGCACAAGGTCGAAGCTGGCCGGGCATCCATGCGAGCCGGCCGGGGCCGACCTAACGAGGAGGTCGAGGCCGAGTTTGCGGCCAAGCGCCGCGCGGCAGCAGATCACGCGTGATGGTGATTTGGACGCCAGAGGCGTCTCAAGACCGCGCTGACATTTGGGGCTACATATCAGCTGAGAACCCAGCCGCCGCCATCCGCATGGATGAACTGTTTAGCGATGCGGCCGACCGGCTATCCTCCCACCCTTTGATGGGAAAGCCAGGCCTGGTTCCAGGAACCCGCGAGCTAGTCATCCACGAGAGCTTCAGGCTGGTTTATGAAACGGAAGGGGAGCGGGTTTGGCTATTAGCACTGGTTCATACTGCCCGACGTTGACCGCCGGTGATTGACTGACGTCGGCCCAACATGGAATCAAACCAAATCACTATAAGGAGTGCGTTCGAAGTCCGTTCGGGATGGTCCGTTCGGGAAAGGCATGTATGTTCACCCGAAACGTGCCTGTCCTGGTCTGGCCCCAGTCCCAGCAGAACGCCTATATCGAACGCTACAACCGAACCGTTCGCTATGACTTGCTGGCGCAGTTCCTGTTCGAGACGGTTGATCAAGTCCGTGAGTTCGCTACGCGCTGGCTCAAGGAGCTGCTCAATCGTGCGCATGCTGACAGCGCCGCGGTCTTTCAGGCTCGCCGGGTGCAAGATGCTAAACCTGTCCTGCCGAGTCGGCTCCTCCCTCTCCCTTCTCCCCTCTATTCCTCTCCCCCTCCCCCGAGATCCCCAATCCCCCCCTTTAGCCGCTCCAAGCCCCCCGCCGTCCACCCTTCCGGATCAGTCAAGGCATACCAGGCATCGATGTAATGCTCGGTGGCATAGACATGGCCGTAGCCGATCGGGGAGGCATCGGCCGCCGCGATGTCGGCGCCGAGCTGGAGGAAGGTGACGATGGGGTACCAGCGTAGCCGCGGGGAAATGTCCGGGCCGCGCGGCTCGCGCATCCAGGTGGGCTCGCGCCAGAGGCTGCCGGGTTCGAAGAAGGTGATCGGGTCGCTGGCGTACTGGAGGAAGACGATGCGCAGCGGGCCCCAGTCGGCGTCGAAGGCTTCCAGGCCTTGATCCTGGTTGGCGAAGCGGATCACCGAGCCGTCGCGGAAGCGCGGTAGCCAGGCCGGGGAGTCGGGATGGCGGTTGTCGGTGGCCCAGCGCCAGGTGGTGCTGCGGAACGGCGGTCCGCTCCAGAGGGCGCCGTGGATCGGGTCGGCGACAATGTCCCAGACGTCGGTGGCGCGTTGGGAGTTCAGCGCGCCCAGGCTCAGGCCGTGCAGGAAGAAGCGCGGTCGTCGCTCGGGCGGCAATTGGCGCCAGTGGCGGTAGACCGCCTCGAACAAGGCGCGGGCCGTGTCTTCGCCGGATTCCGGCTGGGCCAGCAGCGACAGCCAGCTCGGCAGGTAGGAGTACTGCATGGCAACGGTGGCGACGTTGCCGCGATGCAGGTACTCGACGCTGCGGATCGCGCCCGGATCGATCCAGCCGGTGCCGGTGGGCATCGCCACGATCAGCAGATCGCGCTCGAAGCCGCCGGTTCGAACCAGCTCGGCCAGCGCGAGATCTGCGCGCTCGCTAATGGTCTCCGCCGAGTTCAGGCCGACATAGACGCGCACCGGCGTTCTCACTTCACCGTCAACGACTGCGGCCAGCTGCGCCGTCGACGGGGTGGCGGCGATAAAGCGGCGGCCTTGGCGGCCGAGCAGGTCCCAATCGATCAGCGAGGCTGCGCTGCCGGTGCGCAGCGGGTCGCTGGGCGGCGATTGTTCCGCCTCGAAGTGACTGTCGAGCTGCTGAAAAGAAGCGTCAAAGCTGTTCAGTAGCTGGCGGGCCAGCACGCCGGTGACCAGCAGCCAGAACAATCCGAAGGTCGCGATGGCCCCCAGCACCAGGGCCAGGCGTGGCGGTACGACAATGTGCAGGCGTCGGGCAATGCTGCGCTTGATCCAGCGGAACAGCCGGGCGATGCCGAGCAGAACCAGGAAAATCAGCAGCGCCAGCGCGCCGGTCGACAGCGGGCGCGTGGTCTCGACAGGGCCCATCGCCATCAGTTCGCGCAGGGTGTTCTGCCAGGTCGAGGCCTGGATCAGAAAGCTTATCGCGATGACCAGACAGAACAGGGCAAACGGCAGCTTGATCGCCAGGCGAGTGCGGCCTTTCGGCTCGGGCAGCTCCAGAAAGTGCCAGAGCCAGCCGAAAAACACGCCAATCGCATAGCCCACGCCCAGGCCGGCCCCGCAAAGCAGCGCCTGCAGCAAAAAGGGGCGCGGCACCAGGCTGGGCGTCAGCGCTATCGCGAAGAACAAGGTGGCGAGCAGCAGTCCGGGGATCGACAGGGACAGGCGGAATCGGTCAGCGCCCCTGACCAGGGCCTTGCAGCTGGTGTGGGCGAGCGCCGCTGCCTTCAACAGAGCGCCTCGGCGAAGGCCAGCACGCTGTTCTCCAGCGCCTTCAGGTCGTAGCCGCCCTCCAGGCTGGCGACCAGGCGGCCCTGGGCGTGGTCGCGGGCCAGCTCGCGCAGCCGCCCACCGATCCAGTAGTAGTCCTCGTCCTTGAGCTTGAGCTGGGCCAGCGGGTCGCGCCAGTGGGCGTCGAAGCCGGCGGAGACCAGCAGCAGCTGCGGGCGATACTGGTCGATGCGTGGCAACAGATGCTCCATCCACAGCTCGCGGAATTCATTGCTGCCGGATTCGGGCGGCAGCGTGGCATTGAGCACATTGACTGCATGCGGCGCGTCGGGCAGGCCGGTGCCGGGATACAGCGGCGACTGGTGGCTGGATACGAACAGCGCGTGTTCGTCGCCGGCCAGGATGGCTTCGCTGCCGTTGCCGTGATGGACGTCGAAGTCGACCACGGCAATCCGCTCCAGGCCGTGCACGGCGGCGGCGTGGCGGGCGGCGATGGCGAGGTTGCTGTAGAGGCAAAAACCCATGGCGCGCGAAGCTTCAGCGTGATGGCCGGGCGGCCGGACCAGGGCGAAAACGGGCCTGCCGTTGCCGGCGAGCACGGTGTCGACGCCCTGGCAGCAAGCGCCCGCAGCCAGGGCCGCTGCGCGCAGGCTGTTCGGGCCGAGATGCGTGTCCGGGTCCAGCGCCAGCCGGGCGCCGGAACTGGCCAGTGATTCCAGGTTGTCGAGGTAGTTCGGGCCATGGGCGCGTTCGAGCTGCTCGCGACTGACCGGCTCGGCTGCCAGCATCTGCCGATCATGGATCTGCTCGATGCCGCGCCAGGCGGCTTCCAGCCGCTCCGGGCGCTCGGGATGACCGGCCGGCGGGTGGTGCAGCAGGCAGTCGTTATGGCTGATGACGATCAGGCTCATCGGTCGCGCGAATGGTCCCAGAGGACTTCGCCGGCGCCCGAGGCCCGGGCGACGGTACGGGCGATCACGAACAGCAGGTCGGAGAGGCGGTTCAGATAGCGGATCACCGGTTCGTTGACCGGCTCGTGGCGGGCCAGGCTGATCACCCGGCGCTCGGCGCGGCGACAAATCGTTCGCGCCAGATGGGCCTCTGCCGCGGCGACGCTGCCGCCGGGCAGGATGAAATCCTTCAGCGGCGGCAGATCAGCGTTCAGGCGGTCGAGCTCGCGCTCCAGGCGATCGATATGGCGATCGGCGATCAGTTCGAGGTTGGGCACGCACAGCTCGCCGCCGAGGTCGAACAGGTCGTGCTGGACGTCCAGCAGCACCCGCTCGAGATCCGGCAGCTCCAGATGCGCGATCAGCAGGCCGAGCGCGCTGTTGAGCTCGTCGACGGTGCCGTAGGCTTCGACCCGGCGCGAGTCCTTCTGGGTGCGCGAGCCGTCGCCGAGGCCGGTAGTGCCATCGTCGCCGGTGCGGGTGTAAATCTTGGAGAGGCGGTTGCCCATGCTGCTGTCTGATCGGGATCAGAGCGTGATTATCGCAGATGCGCGAAGACGAGAATCCAGCACGGTGGCCTGCGCTATGCTGGAGCGATGGTCGTTCTCAAGCCGGTTCAGCGCCGCGCCAGCTTCAGCCGCGTCCCTGTCGACGAGCCTTTTGAATGACAAGTCCAACCGCGAAGACGCGAAGGTTTCGAAGAAAAGAACGACAACACAGGAAGCACGGAAGACGCTGAGAAACCATCCAGTGTCTTCCTTGCTTGCTGTCTTTCCTTTGCGTTCTTTGCGTCTTCGCGGTTAGTCAGCCGTTGTTCGCTTCGTGGTAGCGGGCCCCTTCCCGCTTCAATCCGCCCAGTCCGGCTTGGGAATACCGGGCAGCACCAGTACCTCGAACTCCGATACGTCCTGGCGCAGCGGGATGATTTCGTTCTGGTACTGCTCGTCGAACCAGAATTCGCGCGCCGCCTCGATGCAGGGGAAGTGCGAAATCACCACGCCGCGGCCGGGCGCGGGCTCGCCCTCGAAGACCTCCAGAACCGGTGAGGCCGCCAGCCAGTAGCCGCCGGTCCGTTCATACAGGCCCGATGCCATCAGCGCCCGCGCGTAGGCGCCGAAGGCCTGGCGGTCCTGGACCGTGCCGAACACCAGCAGGCGTACCGGCCGCTCGCAGGCCGGGCTGTCATCGTCGATGCGGCGGAACTGGTAGCCGCCAGCTGCCGGACCCCAGGCCAGGCTGCCGTCGGTGGCGAAGCCGCGATCCCAATTGGTGAAGCGGTCGGCCTCGATCACGGCCTGCGACACGGCATAGGCCGCGCCGGCGCGCTCGCTGCGGCAGGCAGCGGCGCGGGTGCGGGCTTCGAAGCGATCCGGGCCGGTGCGAACGATGTCGGTTTCGCAGCCGCTGATCGGCTCCAGCGCCGCCAGGTCGATGCTTGCCAGCCGCTCTGGGTCCGACCAGGCACCGACGGCGCTTTCAGGGTCCGGCAGGCGATGGGGCAGGGCGGTGATCGAGCCGTCCTCGGCCAGCCGGTGCGAGATCAGGCGCTGCATGTAGGGCGCTTCCGCTTCGTCCATCCAGGCTTCGACATAGAGCCAGCGCCGCTCGTCGCCGTCGACGCTGCGCTCGGCCAGATGCCAGCGCACCAGGCTGTAGCGGCTGTCTGCGGCGGCCTGTGCGGCGGTGCTGAAGCTGCCTGTCCGGCTGTTGATGTATTGATCGAGCAGTTCGCTGGCCGCGGCCGGGACGCTCAGCAGCAGGGCGAGCAGGCTGGTGATAAGCCCTCGTTTCATGGCGGTCTCCTTGACAAGTCAGTGATTGGATCAGTCGGTCTGAAACAGCTCAGCGTTCGGTTTCGGCCTGCGCGATCAGGCGCGCGCGCAGCTGCTCGACCAGGGCGCCGCGATAAAAGTCGTCGGTGGCGGCCTGGTCGAGAAAGCCGAGCATCTCGGCGCGCTCGATGCGGGGATGCTCAGCGCAGTCGGTGAACTGGCCCATCAGATAGTAGTGCGGGAAGCCGACCAGGCCGGCGTAGCGACCGGCCTGGGCCGAGCGGCGGATCAGCTCGCCGCCCAGGCAGGGGTCGGGCTCAGCGCCGTCCCAGCCGGTCAGGCGGATGTAGCCGATCACAAACAGCGACTGCGGGTAGCCGGCTTGCAGGGCCGCCAGCCGGTGCGGCTCGGCCTCGGCGTGGCGACCGGCGTAGCCCAGGCTGCGCGCCAGCTGATAGTGCAGGCGTGGATTGTCCGGATCGTCCGCCAGCGCCGCCCGACAGGCGGCTGCGGCGGCGGCCAGGTCCATGGCCGCGCGGCCTACGCCGGCAGCCACCGCCTCCGGGTCGTCGGGATGGGCGGCCTGGTGATCGCAGTCGGTGACTGCGCGTGAGTGCGACTGGCGATCGTAGACCCTGATCGCGTCAAGATCGATCGCGATGGCGCTGGCCGAGAGGCCGAGCAGTAGCATGGCCAGCACCGCGAGCGGAGTGGCTTGGGGCCGGACGATGGCGCAGGCGGGCTTGGACATGCGGCGGTCAGTTCCCTGGGAATCCGGATTTGTCCGGACCAATGATAGCCCCACCGGCCAGCTGTGGAAACGCTCAGTGTTCGTTGCCGCCGATCAGGCGCGACAGCGCACGAACATGAGGGTCGTCGTCGCCCAAGGTCTCCAGCGCCGCGGCCAGGCGCAACAGATAGTCACGATTGCTGCCGCTGGGCCCGCGCGCCGCGGCAATCTGGGCAGCCAGCTCAGGCAGCGGAGCCGGCCCCAGAAAGGCCGGATTGTCGGGCTCGGCGACGTAGGTCACGGCCAGCGTGGGCTCCTGCTGGCCAGCCCGCTGGATCGACAGCAGCCTGCGTCGGTAGCCGTTTTTCTCGCGGTGGTCCAGATGCGCAAAGGTGTCCGGGGCCACCAGGTAGGCAACGCCACGACAGCGCCGACCGGGTTCGGGCACCAGGGTGACGACCCGGCCAGGCGCCTGCGGTGTGCCGCGATGATCGTGCGAGCCCTGCCAGAAGCGCCGACCCCAGCCCTCCACCAGCGCCGTATCGCGCGCCAGGTAGGGAAAGTCGACTTTGTAGATCAGCGAGCCATAGCCGAACACCCAGGTCGGCTGATCGAGCCCGATGGCACCCGGGCGCCGGTCCAGTGTCCAATCTTCAGCTGCTCGCTCGCTGCCCATGCCAAAAGCTTAGGAACCTCTGAACAATGATGCTCGGGCGCGACGGGCCTTTGCGGGAGGCTCCGGCTCGGCTTTGGCGAGCGTGGGTTGGTTGTTCCAAATGAGCGAGCCCAAACGAGGCGGAGGCCCCGCAAAGGCCCGTCTGTCAAGGGTTTCGCGCAAAGAATCTACAAGAAAGCCGCATCTCGCGCGTTGCGCCCCTCGGCCTGAGCTATGGCCACTGTCGCTCGGGTCGCACCACACGACCTCAAGGCTTTTCCGACTGAAACGCGCTCCGAGCATAATTGTTCAGAGGTTCCTTAGCAATTGGCTGTCGAGCGGGTCCGCGTTGTAGACTGCCAGCGCTGTGAGATTGCCAGGAGGACTTGTTGATGACGCCTGCCACTGGGCCGCTGTTTCCGCCGGTTTCGCTGGTCTGACTGGGACGGCAGCAGATGCGCTGGTTGCGTTTTCGCATGCTCACCGGCCAGCGCCGCCAGCGCGGCCGGGTGCGCGAGTGGTTGAAAGATCGCCCGCGTCTGGCCGAGCTGTTGCGCCGCACCGGCTGCCTGGACATCGACGCACAGACCATGGCCCGGGGCGTGGCGGTCGGCCTGTTCATTGGCCTGACGCCGACGGTGGGCGCCCAGACCGTGCTGATCGTTCTGGCCGCGATCTGCTTCCGGGCCAGTCTGCCGGCCGCCTATCTGGTGTCCTTCGTCAGCAATCCGCTGACGATGGCGCCGCTGTATCTGTTCTGGCACGGCCTCGGCGAGCGCCTGCTGGCCTGGCTGCCTACCGGCGGATGGGCCGCCGCCAAGCCGCGGCCGGGCTTTGCCGACGATGCCTTCGCCATGCTGATCGGCAGCCTGGTGATTGCCATTCCCGTCGCGGCCGCCGGCTACTGGCTGGCCCTTCGCCTCTGGCGTCGGCGGCCGAAAGCGATGCGTCCGCCGCCCGACGAGCCGGCGCCGCCGCCCAGCGAGGTCGAGAGCCCTAGTGGGCCTCCAGGCGGTCCCTGAACATCACATCGCCGAAGCCGGAGATAAACAGCAGCCGCGGTGCTGACTCACCGCCGCCCGGCGCCGGATTGACCACCTTGACGCTGTTCCAGCCGGCTTCAGCCACATCGCCTGCGCTCAGGCTCATCCGCAGTTGGGTCGGGCTCAGATACAGGCTGGGCCGATCCTGATCGTTCCAGCGCGCCTGCGTGCCCGGAACAAAGCCAGCGCCCTGGATGATCAGCGCCACGCTCTGGCTGTCGGCTCCCATTGCTGCGATGGCCGCGGGGCTTAGCGTCGTGATGCTGGGCAGCGGGTTCTGCCCCGCCGCGGCGACCTGGAACAGCACGCTGTTGGAGTTGCCGCCGCCAGGTCCCGGATTGGCGACGCTGACGGCCGCCGGCCCGGGCAGACGCAGCTCGGACGCCGGGATCGTGGCGCGCAGTTCGCGATCGTTGATGAACTGGGTGGTCCGAGGGCTGCCGTTCCAGCGGACCTGGGCGCCGCTCAGGAACTGGCTGCCGCGCACGACCAGGGTGAGGCTGGCACTGCCGGCCACCAGGCCCTGGGGCTCCAGGGTCTCGATGCTGGGCACCGGGTTCTGCCCCGCGGCGCTGACGGTGAACGGCAGCGTGCCGGAAACGCCGCCGCCGGGTTCGGGATTGATGACGCTGATCATCAGCGTGGCCGGGGCGAGCAGTTCGGCAACCGACAGCACCGTGCGCAGCTCTTCGGCCGACACGAACTCGGTGGCGCGCGCCACGCCGTTGACCCGGATGCGGCTGCCGGGTGCGAAGCCCTGACCGCGCACCCGCAGCGCCTGAGTGGCAGCGCCCGCTGTTCTGGAAGCCGGCAGCAGGGCCTCGATCGCCGGACGGGGCAGGGCGAGCGGCAGGGTCACCAGCGCGTTGTTCTGGCTGGCGCTGATGTGCAGGCTGCGGCCGTCCGGGCTCAGCACCAGATGGCGCGCGCCCAGCAGCCTGGGCAGGCCGGCCGCGTTCGGGACGATCAGCATGCGCTGGCTCAGCGCGCCGCTGACGGGATCGCGCGCGAAGGCCGTCACGGCATGACTGAGGCCGGCGGCGGCGAACAGCAATCGGCCGTCCGAGCTGAGCACGACATCGTTGGCGCCTTGCAGACCGGTCACCCCGGACAGTCCGTCCTGCACCCGGCCCAGATAGCACAGCGTGCCGTCGGCACTGCGGCGGAAGCGGGCGATGCCGTTGCTGCCGGAACCGGTGGCGTACAGATGCCGTCCGTCCGGGCTGAGCGCGATGCCGCGGGCGCCGCCCATGCCCAGGATGTTGATCCCCGGGCAGCCCGGCCAGGCCTGGAGCTGGTTATGGGCCAGCGACTGCTGGAAGCTGAGCAGGCCGGTCTGGGGATTGCGCCGGTAAGTGCTCAGGCGGCCCGTGCTGGCGGAGGTGGAGGCCGTGGCGTAGAGAAAGTTGCCGTCCTCGCTGAGCGCCAGCTGCGCAACGCCGCCCAGATTGCCGGCTGAGGTCGAGCTGCCGAGGAAGCTGACCGACCCGTTGGCCGCGCGCTGGAACGAGAAAACAGCATTCGATCCGCCGGCCGCGACGTAGATATGGCGCCCGTCCGGGGCCACGGCCACGCCCTCCGGCCCGGAGAAATTGCTGAGCTCGGTGCCGTTGCGGAAGCTGGCGAGCACGCTCAGGGCACCGCTCGCCGCCTCCCGCTGCAGGACCAGGAAAGCCGCCGGCGCCGTATCCACGGCCACGCGCGTCGCATACAGCTGGCGACCGTCGGGCGAGATGCCGAGACCGCTCACGCCGACCAGCGCGAAGGCGGTCAGCGGCGGCAGTGGGCTGAGCAGGCCGGTGTCGGGATTGCGCTCGAAGATGGCAATCGACGAGGCAGTGCTGGCGGCGACATACACATGCCGCCCGTCCGGGCTGATCGCGACCCCGTTCGCCCCGTTCAGCGGCTGGCCGGCGGCATGCTGCAGGCTCTGTCCGGGCGTGCTGAGCGGCGGGGACTCCGGCGCCAAGCCCTGACAGACCAGATTGAACACGATCAGCGGCTGGCTGGGATCGGAGGTCGGGATATTCAGCCGCGCCTCGCGCAGGCCGACGCCGCCGGGCGTGCAGCTCAGGCTGGCGGCGACCGGCGCCAGCCCGGTGGGCACCGTGGCCGGAATGAAGGCGATATTGAAATCGCCGGCGTGGGAACCCTCCAGCGATACCGGGCCCAGGTTGAGGTCCTCAAGACCGGAGTTGAACAGCTGGAAGGACAGGGCCGCGGTTTCGCCGGGTACGGCAGCGCCGAAATCGAGCGGCCCGGGCGCGGCCGGCGTGCTGGCAAAGCCGGCGCTGGGCAGTGCGGTGACCTCGCAGCGCAGCTCGAAGGCGACCTGGGGCTGCTCGGGATCGTTGGTCGACAGGGTCAGAATCGCAGCGCGCGAGCCTGCGGTGTTGGCCAGGCAGAACACCTCGACCGCCACCGGCGAGCCGCCGTCGGCAATGGTGATCGGGAAGCTGGTGGCCAGGGAAAAACTGGCGGCCTGCGGGCCGGTGATCGTGGGCGAGCTGATGACCAGGTCGGCATTGCCGGTTTCGAACACGCTGAAGCTGCGAAAGATCGGCGAGCCCACGCTGGTCGTGCCGATCCGAATCGGCCCCGGTCGGACCGGCGTCGAGCCGAAACCGGCGCGACGGCGGGGCGACTCGAAGGCGCCGATGTCGCAGACCGCCGTGCCGCTGCCGTTGCCGTCCAGCGGCCGCGGCTGGCCGCGCTGGTCGCGATTGGCCACCGGCTCGGCCGCACAGACCGCATTGCTGCCGGCATCCAGCGCCGGGCTGTTGGCGGCCAGGGCGAGGCTGCGCATGGAGGGCAGCGCGCCGCCGTTGAAGGCGGCCGCCTCGAGGAGCGGGTCGGCGCTGGCAATGGCGCCGCCGCAGCTGACGCCGGGGTGCTGCAGGTTGTTGCCTTGATTCATGGGCAAGGGGCCGGCGCACACCGGGCTGTCGCCGCTGAGAATGCTGTTCCAGACGCTGACAGCGCCTGCGTTGCTGAGCGCGCTGCCGGTGCCGGCGCCATTGCCTGTCAGGGTGACATTGCGAAGCTCGGCCTGGCCGGCGGCGATGCGCAGCGCCCCGCCCTGGCCGCTGGGCGCCTGATTGTCGTAAAGGCTGGTATTGCTCAAGGCCAGGGTCGCGGCGCCGCCGGCCTGGTGGATTGCGCCGCCGCTGCCCCCGTTGGCGGTGCGATTGCCGGCCAGGGCGGTCCGCCGAATGTCCAGACGGCCGTTCTGGCTGAAGATGGCGCCGCCGCGGCCGCTGTAGGCCGGGCCGCCGCTGCTGTTGCCCGCCAGCCAGCTGTCATCGATGCGGATCGGGCCGTCGTTGGCCAAGTGGATCGCGCCGCCGGAGCCGAACAGGCTCAGATTGCCGAGAAATTCGCTGCGCTCGATCCGGCTCAGGCTGTCGTCGCGGCCGTTGTCGATGAACAGGGCACCGCCGCCGTGGCTGTTCTGAGAACCTTCGGCCAGGTTGCCGGCGAAGACGGCGTCCTCGATCAGCAGGTCGCCGCTGGCGGCCACCGCAATCGCGCCGCCGCGCTCGCCGGCCCGGTTGGCGTCGAAGCGGGTGCCGCTGATGCTCAGGCGATGCGGGCTGGTGCCGGTGAACAGGATCGCCCCGCCGCGCTGGGCGGCCTGGTTGCCGGTCACGCGGCCGCCGATCAGGCTCAGCGTCCGGCCGGCCCGGATGGCGCCGCCGTCGCTGCCGGTGGCGGCATTGTTGATCAGCTCGACGTTCAGCAGGCGCAGCCGTCCGCTGTTGGCGTCGATCGCACCGGCGGTGGCGGCCCGTCCGTCGCGTACTGTCAGATCGATCAGGCTCAGGTCGCCGCCCGTGTTCACATTGAATAGCCGCGTGCTCTCGCCGCCGCTCAAGCTGATCGGGCCCTTGATCGTGATCGGGGAGCTGACGTCCAGGGCGCTGCCGAGCAGGATGCTGCCGCTGACGCTGAACACGATGGTGTCGTGACCGCTGCCGGCCGGACAGCTGCTGTTGGGGTAAAGCTTGGTATCGGTGTTGGCGTGCGCGACCGCGTCGCGCAGCGAACACTGACCGGACACATTGGTGCTGTCGGCCAGCGTGGTGACGACCAGGGTTCGGGCGAACAGCGGCGGGGAGGCGGCCGCCAGCAGGGCGAATGCGGCAAGAAGAGCGCGGACAGGCGTGCGGGCGTGACGATTCATGGCGGGTTTCCGGCTGCGACAGGGATCGATGGATCTGCAGCAGGAAACGCCGGGTCGGCAAGAAACCGTACAGCGGGCGGATCAGGAGTCCGGGCGAAGCGACCTCGCCCGGGCCTGGTGTCGTTTGGGCTGGTCGCCTCAGTCCGAGCCGCGCGCGACCCGGTTCGGCTGCAGGATCTCGATCCAGTAGCCGTCCGGGTCCTTGATGAAGGCCAGGCCCTTCATCTTGCCGTCGTCCGGGCGCTTGACGAAGTCGACGCCCAGCTGCTCGAAGCGTTCGGAGGCGGCGTAGACATCGGGCACGGCGATGCCGATATGGCCGAAGCCGCGCGGCTCGCTGTTGCCGTCGTGGTAGCGGACATCGTCGTCTTTTTCCGTGCCCCAGTTGTGAGTCAGCTCCAGCATGGCCTCGCGGCTGAAGGTGAACCGGCTGCGCTCATCCGCGTCGTCCGGCACCGTCGCGGCCTGCTCATCGCTGAGGTAGGCGAGGAAGTACAGGCTGAACTTCATCTCCGGGAAGTCGAGCTTGCGGACCAGGCGCATGCCCAGCACTCGGGTGTAGAAGTCCAGGCTGCGCTCGGGGTCCTTGATCCGCAGCATGGTCTGGTTGAACACGTAGTCGGCCGTGGCCGGATCGCGGGTTTCGCAGAGTCCGGGCGCGGATTCGAAGTGGCGGCTCATGTCGATGCGTCCTCCAGGTCGGGTTCAACCACTCACGGTACCGCAGTCGGCATGGTGGTCCCGTGCAAGCAGGCCGGTCTACTCGCAGACTCGGCTTGATTCGCCGATGTGACAACCCCATCCTGTGGATAACTCACTTCGCAGCGGAGCCCGCCACCATGCGCATGGACAAACTGACCGCCCGTTTCCAGTCCGCCCTGGCCGAAGCCCAGAGCCTGGCCCTCGGCATGGATCACGCCATGCTGGAGCCGGAGCACATCATGGTCGCCCTGCTTGATCAGGAAGGCGGCGGCGTGCGCGGCCTGCTGGCCCGCGCCGGCGCCCAGGTCAACGGTCTGCGCTCGGCGCTGGGCGAGAAGCTCGACAGCTATCCCAAGGTCAGCGGCCAGGCCGGCCAGATCAATCTGTCCAATGAGTCCGGTCGGGTGCTGAATCTCACCGACAAGATCGCCCGCGATCGAGGCGACGCCTACATCGCCTCCGAGCTGTTCGTGCTGGCCGCGCTGGACGCCAAGGGCCCCTTGAGCGAGCTGCTGCATCGCGCCGGGGTGACGAAGAAGGCGGTCGAGACCGCCATCGAGGCCGTCCGCGGCGGCGAGAAGGTCGACGACCCCAACGCCGAGGACAGCCGCGAGGCGCTGAAGAAATACACCGTCGACCTGACCGAACGCGCCGAGCAGTCGCGCCTGGATCCGGTGATTGGCCGCGATGAGGAGATCCGCCGCTGCATCCAGGTGCTGCAGCGCCGGACCAAGAACAACCCGGTGCTGATCGGCGAGCCCGGCGTGGGCAAGACCGCGATTGTCGAGGGCCTGGCCCAGCGCATCGTCAACGGCGAGGTGCCGGAGGGGCTGAAGAACAAACGGGTGCTCAGCCTGGATCTGGGCGCCCTGATCGCCGGCGCCAAATACCGCGGCGAGTTCGAAGAGCGGCTGAAAGCCGTCCTCAACGACCTGAAAAAGCAGGAAGGCCAGATCATCCTGTTCATCGACGAGATCCACACCATGGTCGGCGCCGGCAAGGCCGAGGGCGCCATGGACGCCGGCAACATGCTGAAACCCGCGCTGGCCCGCGGCGAGCTGCACTGCGTGGGCGCGACCACGCTGAACGAATACCGCGAGAACATCGAAAAGGACGCCGCACTCGAGCGCCGCTTCCAGAAAGTGCTGGTTGGCGAGCCCAGCGTCGAAGACACCATCGCCATTTTGAGAGGCCTGCAGGAGCGCTACGAGGTTCACCACGGCGTCGACATCACCGACCCGGCCCTGGTCGCCGCGGCCACGCTATCGCACCGCTACATCACCGATCGCAATCTGCCCGACAAGGCGATTGATCTCATGGACGAGGCGGCCAGCCGCATTCGCATGGAGATCGACTCCAAGCCCGAGGCCATGGATCGCCTGGAGCGGCGCCTGATCCAGCTCAAGATCCAGCGCGAGGCGCTGAAGAAAGAGACCGACGAGGCCTCGAAGAAGCGCCTGGCCGATCTGCAGTCGGAGATCGACGAACTCGAGCGCGAATTCGCCGACCTCGATGAAGTCTGGAAGACCGAGAAGGCCTCGGTTCAGGACTCCACCCACATCAAGGAAGAGCTGGAGCGCGTGCGCGCCGAGCTGGAAAACGCCCGCCGCGCCCAGGACCTGTCGCGCATGGCCGAGCTGCAGTACGGCCGCATCCCTGAGCTGGAGAAGCAGCTGGCCGCGGCCGAGTCGGCTGACTCCACGGCCCAGTTCAAGCTGCTGCGCAACAAGGTCACCGAGGAGGAAATCGCCGAAGTGGTCAGCCGCTGGACCGGCATCCCGGTGTCGAAGATGCTGGAAGGCGAGCGCGACAAGCTGTTGCGCATGGAAGACGCCCTGCATGAGCGCGTGATCGGCCAGGACGAGGCGGTCAAGGCGGTGGCCGACGCGATCCGCCGCTCGCGCGCCGGGCTCGCAGACCCCAACCGGCCGAACGGCTCCTTCCTGTTCTTGGGCCCCACGGGCGTCGGCAAGACCGAACTGTGCAAGTCGTTGGCCAACTTCCTGTTCGATACCGAAGACGCCATGATCCGCATCGACATGTCGGAGTTCATGGAAAAGCATGCCGTGTCACGCCTGATCGGCGCGCCGCCGGGCTATGTCGGCTACGAGGAAGGCGGCTATCTCACCGAAGCCGTGCGCCGCCGGCCGTACTCGGTAATCCTGCTGGACGAAGTGGAAAAGGCTCACCCGGAAGTCTTCAACATCCTGCTGCAGGTGCTGGATGACGGCCGCTTGACCGACGGCCACGGCCGCACCGTGGACTTCCGCAACACCGTCATTGTCATGACCTCAAACCTCGGTTCCGACCGCATCCAGGAACTGCAGGGCCAAGGCTACGAGACCATGAAGTCAGCGGTGATGGACGTCGTCGGCCGCCACTTCCGGCCCGAGTTCATCAATCGTGTTGACGAGATCGTGGTCTTCCACCCGCTCGATCGCAAACAGATCCGCGCCATTGCCTCGATCCAGATCGAAGGCCTGCGCAAGCGCCTGGCCGATCGCGACATGACGCTGGACATCTCGGACCAGGCCCTGGACCTGCTCGGCAATGTCGGCTTCGACCCCGTCTTTGGCGCCCGGCCGCTGAAGCGCGCTATCCAGCAGAAGCTGGAGAATGGCCTGGCTCAGAAGATCCTGGCCGGCGAGTTCGGGCCGGGCGATACGATCCGGGTCGATGCGGCGGGCGGGGCCTTGGTGTTTGGCGGCTGAAGGGTAAGCGGTTCCCGCGATCAGGGCGCCAGGACCCGCACAACCCGAAATCCCAAGGCGCTGGATCGCTGGTCGCGCGCACGCCAAGCACGACACGCCGATCGAGCCGCCAGAGGCAATCTCGCCGCGCCCGAGGCAGCTGCTGGCGGCACCCGCGTCAGCACCACCCGGTTGACCCGCGACATCCTGTACGGTTTTCGGGTGGCGCGGTCGATGCTGCCCTGAAGCTGATCAGCTGCTTGCCCGGACTGCCCTCTGACCGCCTTGCGGACAGGCTGATGGGGTGCTCGTCTCGGTCTGGAGACGGATGGCGCAGGCCCTGGCCGGGCTACCGGGCCGATGGCGCCAGCACCGCAGTCAGCTCACGGGCCAATTGCAGCGGCGGAGCGTCGGGGTGCAGCGCCGCTTCCAGTCTGTCGAGCCGGCCATCGAGCAGGGCGCGTGCCGCCGCTTCGTCGCCGAGCAGGAGATGGTTTCGGGCTTGATAGACGTCGAGGATCGAGTGCTCCGGGTGTTCGGGTGGAAACAGCGCTTGCTGGTAGGCCGAAGCCTGCAGCAGCGCTTCCTGCGCCTGCTGCAGCTGGCCGGCCCGCTGCGCCATCAGGGCCCGCTCGCGCCAGGCCTGGGCGCGGGCCCTTAGCGGCGAGCGGGGGTTGTCATCGAACAGCTGCAGCACGATGCCGATGCGCGCGCCGGCCTGTTCGTGCTGGCCACGCAGCGATTCGATCCGCGCTTTCTGAATCAGCGCCAGCGCCTGCCTCAGGTCGTTGTCCGGATGATGCGTCGCCAGGCTCCCGAGCACTTCGTCGATCAGCGCTTCGGCGGCGTTGAGATCAGCCATCGCGACCAGCAGGCGAGCCAGGTTGATACGCGCCCGGATGCTGGCGATGCCGTGGACGCCTTCCAGCGCTTCGCGCATCTCGACCGACCGCTTGAACAGCGGCAGGGCGCGGGCCAGGTCGCCGGCGTCTTCGTACAGGCTGGCCAGGTTGTTGACGACAAACGCATGCAGCAGGCGGTCATCGTCGGGGTGGGCATTCAGGTAGTCGAGCGCGGCGCGATAGGCCTGTTCTGCGGCGCGGTAGTCGCCGAGGTCGTGATACTGGTTGGCCAGCTCATTGTGGTGGCGGGCGGTGATCAGCGAATACTCGCCATGCACGGCCTTGCTGACGAGCAGGACCTCCTTCAGAATTTCGATGGCCTGCTCGCGATCGCCGGATGCGCCCAGGGCGTTGGCCAGGGTTTCGAGCGTATTCAGCGTTGACGGGTGCCGCGGGCCGATCGTCTGCCGCTTGATGGCCAGCGACTGGCGAAAATGTTCGATCGCGGCCTCCAGATCGCCCTGGGCACGGGCGGCGCGGCCAAGATTGTGCAGGAACACGGCCTGTTCGCGCGCGGGCTGCTCCGCCAGGCCTTCGAGCAGAGCCAGCGCCCGGCCCACGCTGGCGTAGCCGGCATCCGCTTGTTCGCGGTCGGTCTGGACGATACCCAGATTGTTCCAGGCCCGGGCCAGCAGCAGGCTGCCGGGCCGCGCCTGCTCCAGTTCGACCACCAGCTCCCGCAGGCGCGCCTTGGCCTCGTCGTGCAGGCCGATGCTGCGTTTCAGATCAGCCTCCATCAGGGCCAGATCCCAAAGCGCTTCCGGGTCCTGGTCACGGCCTGACTGCCACTGCTGCTGTACCTGCTCATACAGCCCCAGCGCCTGGTCGAACTGACCCATGTTGCGATAGGCCTCGGCCATGCTGAGCAGCAAGCGCGCTCGCACCTCGGTTTCAAGCTCCGGTATCTGGCTGATCCTTTCGGCCCCGCGATCCAGCAGGACGCGCGCCGAGACCTCGCGGCCCTGGTGTTGAGCCGGGTCGGCGGCCTCGAACAACTCAACCATGAACGCCAGGCTCAGCTGGCTGGTTCGGGCCTGTTTCAGCGCCGCCATGCGCTCCTCGCTGAGGCGGGCGTTGAGGGCGATGACGCTGGCGACAAAGCTGACCGCGACGACCGCCAGCAGTGCGGCGGTGACGACCAGCCCGGGGTTGCGACGGAGCAGCTTTCCAAGCTGGTACGGCCAGGACGCCGGGCGCGCCGAGATCGGCAGATGCTGAAGATGGCGGCGGATGTCCTCGGCCAGGGCGCCGGCGCTGCCGTAGCGGTCCTGTGGCCGATGGGCCATCGCGCGCAGGACAATGGCATCGATATCGCCGCGCAAGGCCCGCGCCCGCGCGGTTTCGCCGGATTCGCGAAGGCGCTCGCTGGGCTTGCCGGCCGCCGGCCTGGCCGACAGTCTGGGGGTGTTGCCGGCGCCGGGCTGCGCCGACGGGTCCTGATTGCGGGTCGAGCCGGGACGATGCGGGGCTTGATCGGTGAGCAGTTCGTACAGCAGGGCGCCCAGGCTGTAGACGTCAGAAGCGGTATTGACGGGCGCGCCGCTGATCTGCTCCGGGCTGGCATAGGCGGGTGACATCATCGGCAGTTCAGGGGCGCTGCGGCCGGCCATCGCCGGGTCGACCTGGCCACGCGCGCCAATCAGGGTGGCGACGCCGAAATCCAGCAAGCGGGGCTCTCCGCCCTGATTGACCAGCACATTGGCCGGCTTGATGTCGCAGTGCACGACCAGCTGCTGGTGCGCGCTCTGGGCGGCGGCGCAGACACGCTCGAACAGCTGCAGACGCTCGACCAGCGTGCACCGGCGACGGCGGCAGTAGCTCAGGATATCGACGCCGTCGATGTAATCCATGATCAGGAACGGTGCGCCGTTCTCCAGTTCGCCGCCGTCGAGCAGGCGGGCGATATTGGGGTGGTCCAGATTGGCCAGGATCTGGCGCTCACGGTGGAAACGCGCTCTCATGCCCGGGCTGACCAGGCCGGACAGGACCTTGATGACGACTTTCTGCTGGTAGGTGCCATCGTCTCGGTGGGCCAGAAACACCTGGCCCATGCCGCCCTGTCCAATCATCCGATCGACCACATAGGCCCCGACGCGCTGGCCGCTGTTCAGGGCCTGGCCTGAAAACGAGGCGCGCAGCTGGCCGGCGATTCGGCGGGTGATGATGGCCTCATCGGCGCTGGCGGCCAGCATCGCCTTGACTTCCCGGATCATCTCCGGATCGTCGCCCGCGTGCGCTTCCAGATGCGATTGCTGTTGTTCCGGCGCGAGGGCCAGGCAGTCCTCGAACAGCGCCTGAATGCGCTGCCAGCGCCGCCCATCCATCAGCCGGGCTGGCCCGCCTTGAGGCGCGCGGCGACCCAGGCTCTGGCGGTCTGCAGCTCGCGATGGACGGTCGCCCGGGAAATCTTGTGCAGGCTGGCGATGTCCGGGTAGCTCAGGCCGCCGAAGTAGTGCAGTTCGAGCACGTCACGCTTGCGCGGATCGAATTGCCCCAGCGCGTCCAGGGCTTCGCACAGATCGAGCAGCTCGATGTCCGGGTCGGACTGGGCAAGGCTGTCTTCCTGCAGGGTGACGCTGCAGGGATTGCTGCCGCGCTTGATCCGGCTTCTGGCGCGGGCCTGATTGGCCAGGAAATGGCGCATGATGCGGGCCGACAGGGCAAACAGGTGGGCCCGGTCGTTGCAGTCGGGACGGTCGCGCATCAGCTTCAGCACCACCTCGTTGACCAGTGCCGTGGGCTGCAGGGTGTTGGCCTGGTTTTCCCGTTTCATGTAGACCTGGGCCATGCGCCGCAGCTCGCCATAAATGAGCTCGGCCAGGGCCTCGCCGGCCTGGTCGTCGCCCTCGTACCACTCCGAGAGCATGTCGGTGATTCCAGCCTGATCGTCTGGTGGCGCTGATTGCATGGAGCCTGGTGCCGGGACGGGTCGGGACAACCCGTTGGTGTTGCCTCGGCGCCGAGTATAGCGCGCCGTGGCCGTTTCAGGCTTGACGGCCAGGTGATGGCATGGTCGGGTGTCATGGTTTGGTCTTGCAGTGCCGATACCGATGGCTTGACCGGGTCGTCTGGTGCCGCCCGGGCGGCAGCCGAGCGCCTGGCGCTCGGCTGGCCGGCTCGGGCGTCAGTCCGGCGGCGATTGGAAGCGGTCCCGGAAAACCTCGTCGACCGGCTCCGGCAGGCCGGTCGCCAACAGCTGCACGGTCACGAGCTGGCCGCTACTGTCCTCGACCCCGAGCAGGCGAGAGACCGGCCCGACCTGGGTCGGGGTGAACCGGACCTCGATCGGGCAGCTGGCTCCGGCGGCCAGCGCGCCGCCACAGTTGTCCAGGCTGGCCTCGAATCCGCCGCCGGGCGGGATCAGGTTCAGGCCAGTGGCGGCGGCGGTGCCTGAATTGATCAGTTCGACCGACATCGGTGCGCTGGTCGCGCCGACGACCACGGCGCCAAGGTTGACCGCGGGCACGTTGAAGGCCAGCGCCGGCGCAGGGGGCGGCGCAACGGTGACAGTGACCGGGACCACCACCAGCGAGTTCGCCGCATCGTTGCTGAAGACGCACAGCTGGGCCCCATGGGTGCCGGGGGCCAGCGCGCTGGCGTCGATCTCGATCTCGACCGCGCTGGTCTGGCCGGCCGCGGTGCTGCCGCTGGTCTGGCCAATGGTGAGCCAGTCGAAGGTTTCGGGCAGGGCACAGTTGCCCGGCTGCGTGACGCTGAGCGTATCGATGCCGACAAACAGGCTGTTGACGCCGCTGGGGCCGGCCTGGTCGACAAAGTATCGGAACCCGAACCGTCCGGTGGTGGGCGCCGGCAGGCCACTGAGCTCCAGCTCGAAGCGGGTCCATGAGCTGGGATAGCCGCCCTGTTCCAGCGCCTCATTGATTGACAGCAGCAGGGTGCTGAAGTCGCCGACGCTGGTCGCCGAGTTGCCGACCTCCGCACTGGCGCCGGCGGTGCTCAGCCGGACTTCCAGCCGATCCGGATAGTTGGAGCCTGGCGCTGTGCGGGTCCAGAAGCTCAGCAGCGTGCCGTTGAACAGCTGCGTTTCCGGGGTAATCAGCCAGTTGCTGATCAGGCCGTTGCCGCCGGTGGTGCTTTGCGCGGAAGCGCCGGCATAGGCGCCGGGAGGCCCCTGATGCGGCGGCAGGAAGACGGTGCCGTTGTCCCAGCCCGAGCTCCCCAGCGGCTCGCTGCGATTGTTCAGCACCCAGCCCGACTGAGGCAGCTGCGAGACGTTGTTGAAGCCTTCCTGCCAATCGCCAACGAGGCTGCGCCCGGCGCTGGCCGGGGCCTGGTTGTCGTTGCCGGTTTTGTCGTCGGCATCGGCCTGGGCACTGCTCAGGCTCCAGTCCAGGCTGCCGGTGCCGGTGTTGCCGATCAGCAGCTGGCGGGTCTCGATCTGGCCGGAAAAGACCGCCACGTCGATGCTGTCGGGTTGGACATCGATCACTGGAATGGTGACGCCGCGGGCAACCATTGGCAGCGTCGCTGTGTCGGCATCGTCGGCCCCGGCCTGCAGCTGTTCAGCGATTTCTTCTTCGGCGCTGGCCAGGAAATCGATCAGCAGCTGACATTGTTCACCCGGCGCCAGGCTGGCCGGGCAGGCGCTGGTATCGACCTGGAACCGGTCCAGCGCGTCGGTAATGAACACGAGCTCGTTGGCGGTGGCATTGCCTTGATTGGCGAGTACCACCGTCGCCGACGCCGAGCTGCCGACTTCGACATTGCCAAGATCCAGCTGGTCCGGCTGAAAGGCCAGCACGGGGCTGGGGAGGTCGAGGATCTCAACCAGAATGGGCAGCCGCGGCAGCGGCTCGGTGGCGGCATTCGAACCGAAGCACAGGGCCAATCCGTGGGTGCCCGCCGACAGCGTCTCGCTGTCGATGGTCAGTTCCAGCGTCTGCGTCTGGCCCGGTGCCAGCAGGCCGGACTCGGTCTGGGTCTGAACCCAGCCATCGACCGCCGGATCGTAGCAGGGCAGGTCGGGCGTGCCGATGACGCGGATGTTGTCGACGATCACCCACCAGTCCCAGCCGGCCAGATAGCGCCAGCGCAGCATCAGCGACTGGGCGCCGTCATGATCAGCCAGGGAAACTGACTGCGGCTGCAGCGTCGAGCCGGGATGGCCCACGCTGCCGGTCCAGGTTTGCAGGGTCTGCCAGTGCTGTCCCTGGTCGGTACTGACTTTCAGCTCCAGACGGCTGGCGTTGAGATGACGAAAGGCGAGGTCGAACTCGACGCGCAGGTCGCGGTAGCCGATGACGTTGATGGCCGGGCTGTCGAGCGAGCTGTTGATGGTCTCGGCCGGACTGTTGCCGCTCAGGCACTGATCGCTGTCGACCGCCGCCTGCAGGCCGGATCCGGACCAGCCCGACAGGTTGTAGCCGTCCGAGCGCTTCCAGGGGCAGGGCTGGACCCCCTGGTCGACAAGGCTCCAGAGTGGCGGCGGGAAAGTGCCGGAGAAGTCTTCGAACAACAGCTCGTGCTCCAGATCTCCGTCGCGGGCAGCGCTGTCCTGAACCAGCGCCCAGTCCAGGTCGATATTGCCGGGATTGGACAGGGTGATGGTTTCGGTCCGCGTTTCCGCGATGTCGAGTTCCAGCAGCAGCTGCTGCGGGTCGACGGCGAGGCGGGCGTCGGCGGCGATCACCTCCAGCTGGACCGGAATCGGAAACAGCGGGTGGTCTGGATCGTTGCTGCTGAGGCAGAGCAGGGTGTCGTAGTCGCCGGGCGCGAGCGCCTCGGCGTCCGCCGCGATCGAGATCGGCTGTTCCTGGCCGGCGCCAAGCAGGCCGGCGCCAGGCTGGATCGCCAGCCAGTCGATGTCGGTGTTGTCGGTGCAAGGCGGCTGCACGCTCAAGCTGTCGATCCCGATCCAGTTCGAGTGGCTGCCGCCGATGCCGCCATCGGTGATGTAGTAGCGCAGCGCAAAGCGGCCGGTCGTCGGCACATCCAGGCCCGACACCGTCACCTCGAAGCGCGTCCACTCGCGCGGGTAGCCATTGGCCAGCAGGTTCTCGTTGATGCTCAGCAGGCGCTGATCAAAGTCGCCGACGGACTGGGCCGAGTCGCCAATGTCCAGGCTGGCGCCCGCAGTGCTGAGGCGAACCTCGAGGCGGTCGGCGCGGCTGGCTCCGGTGGTGGTCCGTGTCCAGAAACTCATCCGGGTGCCGTTGTAGAGCGTGAGCTCCGGGGTGATCAACCAGGTACTGATCGTGCCCTGGTTGGCGGTGCTGTGATAAGCGGCGGTGATGTAGGAGTTGGTCGGGCCCTCATGGGCCGGAAAGATGCTGCCGCTACCCTGGAACCAGGTGGTGGTGCCCAGCGGCTCGCTGTTGTTGAACAGTCCCCAGCCGGCGGCGCTCAGTCCGCTGACCGACTCGAAGCCCTGGGTCAGAAAAGCATTGCTCGGCGGGCTGGCGGTTGCCGCGGAGGCACCGATCTCCAGCAGCCAGTCCAGATCGCTGCTGCCGCTGTTGCCGAGCAGCAGCGGCTGGCTCTGCAACTGCCCTTCGATCACCTCAAACAGCAGGCTGGGTGGCAGCACGGTTTTCTCCGGTTGGGCCGGGCTGGCGGCACTGCCCAGGCAACAGGCGGCGAACAGGGCAATTCGGAACCAGGTAGTCATGAGCGCTCCATCAGGTTGCGGTGGCAGGCAGGGTCAAAAACCGGTGGCATACTGTCAAAAGCACCGAAACCGGCCGATCAGTCTCATCCAGGTCCGAATTTCTTGCGCCAGCGCGCCGCCGCTCCGGTGCGGCTGTCTCAAAGGAGAACCCGATGAACTTGCAATACGACGCGATGGCCGGGCCATCGCCGGAGGAATGGCTCCAGGCCGCCGAGGCCGAGCGTTCTGCTGCCGTCAAGCGTTGGCTGGAAGCGGCCGGCGTGTTCGGTGATGAGGACGAGCTGGAGCGCCGCGCGGCGCTGTTGGCCACCCTGGAGACGCAGATCGCCGGCAACGATCCGCCGGAGGTGAGGCAGAGCTTGACCCGAATGGTCGCCGCAGGCCTGTCGCGCGGCCTCGGCCTGTTTGGTATGGCCGAAGTCCTCGACCAGACCGTTCGCGACATGATCGAGCAGGATGTCGAATTCGATCTGGCCGACTATACGCGTCGCATCAGCGCGCTGGATGCCGCGCAGATACTCGGGCAGATGCCGATCAACGCCGACCCGGCGGCGCCGTTCGACCCCGAGCTTCAGGCCCGGCTGGAGGCCTTTGCCGAGGCCCATGCCGATCAGGGCGTCGTCGCCTTTCCGACCATGGCGGGCTTCCTGTTTTCGGTTGTCTGTGCCCCGGGGGCGCTGCCGCCCTCGGCCTGGTTGCCGCAGCTGCTCGGCAAGCTGAGCTTCAGCAGCCGGCAACAGGCCGACGACATCAGCACGGCCCTGATGGCGCTCAACAACTGGATGGCGGATCAGGTCTGGTCCGGTGCCGGCGATCCGCTGCCCGCCGATTGCCGGCCCGATGCCGATGCACTCGCCAACCTTCAGAAAGGCTCGCGCTTCGGCCAGTGGTGCGAGGGCTTTGCCAGGGCCCAGGTCAGTTTCGAGGACCTGTGGCTGAGCGCGGTCAGCGACGACGAGGAGCGCAGTCTTCGTCTCAGCCAGCTGTTCATGAACCTGTCGTTCTTTGCCTCCGAGGAGATGGCCAGGGAACTGCATGCCGAACTCAGTCAGGGCGAGCTGACGCTGTCATTCGAGGAGCTCGCCGAAGGTCTGTGCGCGGATGTTCCCCAGGTGTTGGCCGAGTTCATCGCGCTCGGCCGCGAACTGAACGAGGCGCTGCGTCAGCGGCCCAGGCCGGCACCCGCCCGCTCGATCAAGGTCGGCCGGAACGAAACCTGCCCCTGCGGCAGCGGCAAAAAATACAAGAAATGCTGCGGGGCGCCGGCGCGAGGCCGTCAATAGCGTCGCCGTCTCGTCGGGGCTGGCCCGGAGGATCGGGGGCTCGCAGAGCCGGCCGGAGTTCAGCGAGTCTCGAACAAGCGGCTCCGGGTCCGGTGGGACCGCAGCGTCGGCTCAGTCGAGAATGTACTCGATCGTGGTCACGACCCTGACCACCTTGACCTCGGGCGTGGACTGATCGCGTTCGTTGATCGAGAAGAAGCCCTGGCGGGCCGAGCGGATCGGGCCGATGGCGGCTTCGGAGTCGGCGGCGAACTGGGCCGCGGCGCGGCGCGCGTCGGCGGTGGCCTCGGCGATCATGTCAGGCTTGATCGCTTCCAGGCCGGTGAACAGAAACTGCGCGGTCTGGCCCCAGCCCGGCGTCAGCACCACGCCCTGGCTGACCAGTTCGGCAGACTCCTCCAGGGCCGTGCGAACCGCGTCGATGCGGTCGGTGCGCAGGGTGATGCCGCGTTCGGCGGTGTAGCGATTGGCGGGGCGATGCCCCTCGACCGCGTACACCCACTGGTCACTGATCCGCGGCGGGCTGCGGCTGATCTCGGCATCGGTGAAGCCGCGCAGCTTGAGAAAGGCAATCACCGACTCGTCGGCGCGGTCGATGGCCGTGCGCAGCTCGTCGAGTGAATTGCCGACCAGCTGGTAGTTGATCGGCCAGATCGCCAGATCGGCGATGACCTCACGCTCGGCAAAGCCCTTGACCTCGACGAAGCGGTCGCTGATCCGGAAATCCCGCACCGCGCCGGCAATCACCAGGCTGGCAATGATCAGGCCCGCGGTCAGCACGATGGCCGCGATGAAGTTCGCACCCTGTGGATCGGCTGGCTTGCTCATGCTGGGACCTGACCTCGGCGAAGACCCTTCATTCTAGGGCATGATGCTGGAGCCGCCAAGGAGCCTGCGCGGTAGCAGCCCTCCGGGCTTTTAGCGGCCTGAGACCGCCGCCATGCAGCTGGTTCGTGGGGCACTTGTGGGAGAATCAGGGACGATTCGAAGCCAGACTGAAGGACTTGCCGGATGTGCCTGATCGCTTTCGCCTTCACCCCGGATCAGCCGCGCCGGCTGCTGCTGGCGGCCAATCGCGATGAATTCCATGAACGGCCGGCCCGGCCGATGGCTTGGTGGGGCCAGGCCGGCGCCTGGCTGGCCGGTCGCGATGAGCGCGCCGGCGGCAGCTGGCTGGCGGTGGGCCGCGACGGGCGCTGGGCGGCGGTGACCAATTTTCGCGATCCACGGGCCGGTCCGGGCGCGCGCTCGCGCGGTGAACTGCCGCTGGCCTTTCTGGCCGGCGCCCACCGGGCCGCGGATTATGTCCGCCATGTTCATCTGGAGCGGTCCCGATACGGGCCCTTCAATCTGCTGGCAGGCGACGATCAAGGGCTCTGGTACTGCGCCACCCACGCCGCGCCGCGCGCCGTTTCACCCGGGGTCCATGCTCTGTCGAACGGCCTGCTCGATGAAGCCTGGCCAAAGAGCCGTCGCGTCGCCCAGGCGCTGGCCGAAGTGTTGGCCGGCGATGGGGCCACGGACTCGGACCGCCTGTTCGAACTGATGGACGATCGCCAGCCCGGCGACGACGCCGAGCTGCCCAAAACCGGCGTCAGCCTGGAGTTCGAGCGCCTGCTCTCGGCCCCGTTCATCGTCAGCCCCAACTACGGCACCCGCTGCAGCACCGTGCTCAGCTTAGGCCGGACGATGATCGCCGCCGAACGCCGCTACGACAGCGCGGGGGAGCGGTTGGGGGAACTGGAGTATCAATGGGGAGAGGGGTAGAGGGGAGAAGGGAGAGGAAAAAACGCTCGCCTTATCCCTCTCCCTTCTTCCTTCTTACCCTCTTCCCCTCTTCAGAGCGCTTCCGAAGCAAAGTCCGCCAGCCGCGAGCGTTCGCCGCGCTTCAGGGTGACGTGGCCGGCGTGGGGCCAGTGCTTGAAGCGGTCGACGGCGAAGGTCAGGCCGGAGGTGGTTTCGGTCAGGTAGGGGGTGTCGATCTGTTCGACGTTGCCTAGGCAGACGATCTTGGTGCCGGGGCCGGCGCGGGTGATCAGGGTCTTCATCTGCTTGGGCGTCAGGTTCTGGGCCTCGTCGATGATCAGGTAGCGGCCGAGGAAGGTTCGGCCGCGCATGAAGTTCAGCGAGCGGATCTTGATCCGCGAGGCCAGCAGGTCGTTGGTGGCCTGGCGGCCCCAATCGCCGCCGTGGCCGTCGGACTCGGTCAGCACTTCGAGGTTGTCGGTCAGCGCGCCCATCCACGGGGTCATCTTTTCTTCCTCGGTGCCGGGCAGGAAGCCGATGTCCTCCCCGACCGAGACGGTGGCCCGGGTCATCACGATCTCGCGGTACAGCTTGTCGTCCAGGGTCTGAGCGAGACCGGCGGCCAGCGCCAGCAGGGTCTTGCCGGTGCCGGCGGTGCCGAGCAGGGTCACGAAGTCGATCTGCGGGTCCATCAGCAGATTGAGAGCGAAGTTCTGCTCCGGGTTGCGCGCGTGGATGCCCCAGACGCCATGCTGGCTGCGCCGGAAATCCTGGGCGACTTCGAGGATGATGTTGTCTCTGGCGACTTCTCGCACCAGCGCTTCCATGCCGTTCTCGCCGGCCAGGCGCAAACACTGGTTGGGATACCAGTCGTCGTCCGGCTGGCGCGCCATGCGGTAGTAGCTGCGGCCGTTCTCGCTCCAGGAGTCCTCGGTCCGATAGTCTTCCCAGAAGCGGTTGTCGAGTTCGCGCAGGCCGGTGTAGAGCAGGCTCAGATCATTCAGCGCGCGGTCATTGTGATAGTCCTCGGCCAGCAGACCGTGAATCGCCGCCTTGATCCGCAGGTTGATGTCCTTCGACACCAGCACGACCTGCTTGTCCGGATACCGGTCGGTGAGCTTGAGCGCGGCCAGCAGGATCTCGTTGTCGGCCATCGAGCGGTCGCCGACCAGGCTGCCGCCGTTCTCGAAGCGCTCGGTCTGGAAGAACAGCCGGCCGGTGCCGACCTGCAGGCTGAGTCCGTCCGGCTCCTTCAGGGTAATGCCCTGCTCCAGATCGGCGTCCGGCGTCATCAGCTGGCCGATGAATCGGCTGACCTGGCGAACATTGCGGGCCACTTCGGAGACACCTTTCTTGGCCCGGTCCAGTTCTTCCAGTACGATCATCGGCAGGTAGATGTCGTGCTCGGCAAAGCGAAACAGCGAGGTCGGGTCGTGCATCAGCACGTTGGTGTCCAGCAGATACAAACGCGGGCGCTCGGCCATCAGGCAGGGGCTCCTGGAGAGGAAGGCGGGAGGATCGGGGGCGGTGCGCTCAGCTCAGGCCGCGGACGGCGTTAAGCACCTCGTCGACGTGACCGGGGACCTTGACCTTGCGCCATTCACGCACCAGCTTGCCGTTGGCGTCGAACAGGAATGTACTGCGCTCCACGCCCAGCACCTTCTTGCCATACATGTTTTTCTCCTTGATGACGTCAAACTCCGCGCACAGCTTTTCCTCGGTGTCCGCCAGCAGCGGGAACGGGAAGTCATACTTGGCGGCGAACTTGTCGTGGCTGGCCGCGCTGTCGCGCGACACGCCGACGATGGCGCAGCCTAGTGCCTGGAAATCCGGGTAGCGGTCGCGGAAATCCTCACCCTGGCGGGTGCAGCCCGGGGTGTTGTCGCGCGGATAGAAGTACAGCACCAGCGACTTGCCGGCAAAATCCTTCAGGCTCAGCTGGCGATCGCCGGAGGCGGGGAGGGTGGTCGAGGAGAGTTTTGGTTTCTGATTGGCCATTGGCGTAAAAGTTTCGTTAATTCAGGAACTTGGGGATTCCGGCCGGCATCCAAGCACGGCGCTATCGGTTAAACTAGCAAAATTCGCGTGAGTTTGTTAGGCGATTCGCTGGCTGGCGGCAGCGTCCGCGCCGAACCACCGTTGTTCAGAATGGAGCAAGCATGTTGCAAGGATCAATCGTTGCGCTGATCACACCGATGCGCGCCGATGGTGAGCTCGATGGCGACGCCTGGCGGCGGCTGCTGGACTGGCACATCGCGGCTGGCACTGACGGCGTGGTTGTCGCTGGCACCACGGGCGAATCGGCCAGCCTGACCGAGGCCGAATTCGCCTGGCTGCTGGAGTCGGCGCTGGCGCAAGCCCGCGGACGCCTGCGTGTTCTGGCCGGAACCGGATTTCCGTCCACTCGCGCCACCATCGAACGCAGCCGGCTGGCGGCCAGTCTGGGCGCGGATGCCGCGCTGGTCGTCACCCCGGCTTACGTGCGACCGCCGCAGCGCGGCTTGATCGCGCATTACCGGGCGGTGGCCGATGCCTGCCCGATCCCGGTGGTGCTCTACAACGTGCCCTCGCGCACCGCGGTGGACCTGCAGGCCGAAACCAGCCTGGCGCTGGCCGAACATCCGAATATCATTGGCATCAAGGAAGCCCTGGCCGACCCGCAGCGCATCCAGCAGTTGGTCGACGGCGGTCTGGCGGTGCTCAGCGGCGATGATCCCAGCTGCTGCGAGAGCATGCTGGCCGGCGCGCGCGGGGTGATCTCGGTGGCCGGTAACCTTGCGCCGGAGCAGATGGCCAAGCTGTGCCGGCTGGCCCTGGCCGGGGCGGCGGCTGAGGCGCGCGCGCTGAGTACCGAGCTGGCGCCGTTGTTTCGCTGCCTGGGGCTGGAGCCGAACCCGATTCCCGCCAAGTGGATGCTGGCCCGCGCCGGCTGGATCGCCGACCGCCTGCGGCTGCCGCTGGTCAGCCTCGATGCGCGTCATCACGCCGAGGCTGAGGCGGTGCTGGCCGGGCTCAGGCTGGACGCCACTGCCGACACTGCCTAAACTGTGGGGTTACGCTGCCGCATCAACGCGCACCCGCCCGAACCGACCCAAGGGGTTATGAAGTCAACATCCATGCTTATTCGAATGCTCATGCTGGCGCTGCTTGCAGTGATGGCCAGCGGCTGCTTCAACCGGGATCGCCAACCGCTGTACGTGGCTAGCGACCAGATCGAACCCATTCAGGTGCCCGGCGGGCTCAGCCAGCCGCGGGTGCGTGCGGGCTTTGAGATTCCGGGCTATTTCCTGCCTCAGCTGGCGGCCCAGGGTACTGAAGCGCGGCCGCCGCGCGTTCAGCCCTCCGCCGAGGCGGAGGCGTCACGTTCGCATATCCGCTTCGGCGCAACCGGCCTCTATCTGGCGGTGCTGGACGAGCCGGATTCGGTGTGGCGGCGGCTGAGTTTCAGCTTGAATCGCGGCGGCATGAGCGTGCGCCAGGTCGATGAGGACAATCGTCGCTATCGCTTCCATTTCGCCCACGAGCCGATCATCACGGCGGAGACCGGCTGGCGCCGGGCGGCCTTCTGGCGGCGCAGCGCACCGATTGATTTCAGCGGCGTCTATGTGGCCGAGGTCCACGAATCGGGCAACGCGACCCGAGTCAATCTGCTCGACGACCGCGGCCAGATCCTGCCGATGGATCAGGCCGAATATGTGCTGGCCTTGCTGCGTGAGCGTCTGGGCTGAATAGCCGAGCGTACTCAGCGCTCGAGGTACTTGAACTTGTCGCTGACGTCGGCCCAGTCGTCTGCATCGGCGGGCGCCGGCTTCATTTCGGCGATCACCGGCCATTCCCGGGACAGTTCGGCATTGAGTTCGAGGAAATGCTGCTGATTGGCGGGCAGGTCGTCTTCCGGAAAAATGGCCTCAACCGGGCATTCCGGCTCGCACAGCGTGCAGTCGATGCACTCTTCCGGATCGATGACGAGGAAGTTCGGGCCCTCGTGGAAGCAATCCACCGGGCAGACTTCAACGCAATCGGTATATTTGCACTTGATGCAGTTCTCGGTAACGACAAAAGTCATGGCTTTGGTAAAGTCCCTTTCGATAAGGCCGCGGGCCCCCGGCAGGCCGGAAAGCGCCGCGATGCCGGAATGCTAAACTACTGCCGCTTATTCTAACCATACGGGCTCGCGCCCATTCCCAGTCATTGCGTTATTCATCTTGAAATCCAGTCTTCAGAGCCAGCCCGACCTGACCGCCGAGCCGCGCATCATCGAGCGCGACGTCCATCACATCCAGCTCCGCCAGGTCAGCCCGAACGCCTGCAAGGTGATCGAGCGTCTGCAGCAGGGCGGCCATGCCGCCTACATTGTCGGCGGCGGCGTGCGCGACCTGCTGCTGGGCCAGCAGCCGAAGGATTTCGATGTCGCCACCAGCGCCACGCCGGAGGAAGTGCGCGAGCTGTTCCGCAACGCCCGTCTGATCGGTCGGCGCTTCCGCCTGGCCCATGTTCGCTTCGGCCGCGAAATCATCGAGGTGGCCACCTTCCGCGGTGGCGGCAACGGTGACGACGATGGCGATGAGCGGGAATTGGAGCAGGGCCGCCTGATCCGTGACAATGTGTTCGGCAGTGAAGCCGAGGACGCCTGGCGACGCGATTTCAGCATCAATGCGCTGATGTATGACCCGGCCACCGAGACCATCCGCGACCATGTCGGCGGCTACGAGGACGTGCTGGCCAGGCGGCTGCGTCTGATCGGCGACCCGGTCACGCGCTATCGCGAAGACCCCGTGCGTCTGCTGCGGGCGGTGCGCTTTCAGGTCAAGCTGGGCCTGAGCATCGAGCCGCAGACGGCCGGCCCGATGGTGTCGATGGCGCCGCTGCTGCGCGACATTCCGCCGGCGCGCCTGTTCGACGAGATCCTGAAGCTGTTCCTGGCCGGCCACGCCTGGCCGACCTATCAGGCGCTGGTCCGGCAAGCGCTGTGGTCAGAGCTGTTTCCGAACCTGTTTCCCGACCCCAGCCAACCGCCGCCGCTGGTGTCCCAGGCCCTGCAGAACACCGACCAGCGCGTGGCCGAAGGCCTGCCGGTTACGCCGGGCTTCCTGTTTGCCGCCTTCTTCTGGCATCGGGTGCGACAACGCTCGGCCGAACTGCAGGAACAAGGCTTGCCGCCGATCGATGCGCTGGCCCAAGCCGGTGAGGAAGCCATCGCCGCCCAGGCTCGCCGGGTGGCGATTCACCGCCGCTTTTCCGGCATGTCCAAGGAAATCTGGTGCATGCAGCCGCGCTTCGAGAAGCGCCGCGGCAAGCGCGCGCTGCGGCTGATCGGCGAGCGCCGTTTTCGCGCGGCCTATGATTTCCTGCTGCTGCGGGTTCTGGAAGAGCCCGAGCTGGCCGAGCTGGCGCAGTGGTGGACCGATGTCCAGACCGCCGATGAGAGTCGCCAGGACGAACTGGTCCAGACCGCCAGCGATGGCGGTGGCGGTGGCGGTGGCGCTGGCCCGCGTCGTCGCCGGCGTCGTCCGCGCAAGCGCAAGCCGCCCGCCGCGACCTCGGCGTGAGCCTGGCCTGGATCGGCATGGGCGCGAACATCGGTGATGCCCTGGCCACTTTGGGTGAGGCCGTTGCGCTGATCAACGCCCTGCCGACCACGCGCCTGGATGCCCTGTCGTCCGCCTATGTCACCCCGCCCTGGGGGGATCCCGACCAGCCCGACTACATCAACGCCGTGGTCCGGGTGGAGACCGCGCTGTCCGCCACCGCCTTGCTGGCCGGGCTGCACGCCATCGAAGCCCGTTTGGGGCGCGAGCGCGATCCCGGCCGCCGCTGGGGCCCGCGGGTGATTGATCTGGATGTGTTAGTCCACGGTGTCGAGCGCGCCGACCGGCCCGAGTTGACGCTGCCGCATCCGCGCCTGGATCAGCGCGCCTTCGTACTGGTGCCGCTGGCCGAGCTCGATCCGGACCTAGAGGTGCCGGGCCGCGGCCAGGTCGGTGCGCTGCTGGCCGCGCTGCCGGCGGCTGAGCTGGAGGCCGTGCGACCGATCGGAGCCCTGAGACATGGTTGAGACACCGGCCATCCCGCGCAGTCTGCCGCAGCTGAAG
Source organism: Gammaproteobacteria bacterium (assembly GCA_050485825.1). GTDB lineage: Bacteria > Pseudomonadota > Gammaproteobacteria > Xanthomonadales > Wenzhouxiangellaceae > Wenzhouxiangella. The sequence continues at coordinate 12,723 of JBJHCC010000002.1, read as the reverse complement.
GCGATGAAGGCGGCGCGCCAGCCGATCACCATGCTGACCGCCTACGACGCCAGCTTTGCCGCCCGGCTGGACGCGGCCGACATCGACTGCGTGCTGGTCGGCGACTCGCTGGGCAACGTCATCCAGGGCCATGACAGCACCCTGCCGGTGACCGTCGCCGACATCGCCTATCACGTCGGCTGCGTGCGCCGCGGGCTCGAGCGCGCCCTGCTGGTGGCCGACCTGCCGTTCCTGAGCTATCACGACCGCGGCGTCGCCATGGACAGCGCCGGGACGCTGATGCGCGCCGGCGCCCAGATGGTGAAGCTGGAGGGCGGGCGCGCGGTGGCACCAGTGGTCGCCGCCCTGGTCGAGCAGGGTGTGCCGGTCTGCGGTCATCTGGGCCTGACCCCGCAGCATGTCCATCAGCTCGGCGGCTATCGGGTCCAGGGCCGGGCCGCCGAGGCCGCCGAACGCCTGCGCACCGACGCGGCCGAACTGGCCGCGGCCGGCGCCGCCATGCTGGTGCTGGAATGCGTACCCACGCCGCTGGCCGCGCAGATTTGCCGTGATCTGGAGATTCCGGTGATCGGCATCGGCGCCGGCGCCGACGTCGACGGCCAGGTGCTGGTCCTGCACGATCTGCTCGGCGTTTCGTCGGGCCCGCGGCCGCGTTTCGTCAAGGATTTCCTGGCCGAGGCTGGCACCGTTGACCAGGCTTTGGCCCAGTACGTGAGCGCCGTTCGTGGGCGCCGCTTTCCGGGCCCCGAGCACAGCTACGCATGAAGCCGATCCAGGTTTCGGGCCTGGCCGAGCTGAGCGCCCACACGGCGCGCTGGCGCGCCGCCGGCGAGCGGCTGGCGCTGGTGCCGACCATGGGCAATCTGCATCGCGGCCACCTGGCGCTGGTCGAGGCGGCACGTCGTCGCGCCGACCGGGTGGTGGTCAGCATTTTCGTCAACCCGACCCAGTTCGGCCCCGGTGAGGACTATGAGCGCTACCCGCGCACGCTGGCGGCGGACCTCGAGGCGCTGGCCTCGGTCGGCTGCGACCTGGCCTGGGTGCCCGAGGTCCGGGCAATGTATCCGCTAGCGCACTCGTTCATGCTGAAGGCACCGGAGCCGCTGGCCGGCAAGCTCTGCGGCGCCTGCCGTCCGGGCCATTTCGACGGCGTGGTGAGCGTGGTGCTGCGCCTGTTCAACCAGGTCGGTCCGGATCTGGCCCTGTTTGGCGAGAAGGACTTTCAACAGCTGCTGCTGATTCGGCGCATGGTCGAAGATCTGGCCCTGCCGCTGGCGATCGAGGCGCTGCCCACGGTGCGCGAGGACGACGGCCTGGCAATGAGTTCGCGCAACCAGTATCTGGCTCCGGAGCAGCGCCGCAGCGCGCCCTTGCTGCATCGAACGCTGGCCCGGTTGGCGGCTTCGCTGGCAGCCGGAGATGCCGATTGGGCAGGGCTGCGCGCCAGCGCCTGGTCCGAACTGGAGTCGGCCGGCTTCAGCTGCCAGTACCTGGAGTGGGTGGACGCCGAGACCCTGGCCGATCCGGTTCCCGGTCAGGCGCAGCGGCTGCTGGCGGCGGCCCTGCTGGGTCCGGCGCGTCTGATTGACAATCTGCCGGTGCCGGTGCGGCAGTCGGCTGAGCCGGCGGCGCCGAGCTGATCAATTCGGCCAGCGCCTCGGTGCGCGGATGGCTGGCCAGGGCCAGCTTCAGCATCATCGACAGCGGCACGGCCAGAAACATGCCGGCCGGTCCCAGGATCCAGCCCCAGAACACCAGCGACACGAACACGACCAGCGCCGACAGGCCGAGCCGGTCGCCCAGCACCTTCGGCTCGATTAGGCTGCCGATCGCCTGGTTGACCACCACATAGCCCAGCGCCACCCACAGCGCCGTGCCGCTGCCGTGCTGAATCAGCGCCACCAGAATGCCGGGCACCGAGGCCACCAGCGAGCCGATCGTCGGGATGAAATTCAGCAGGAAGGCGAGCACGCCCCAGAGCAGGGCGAAATCAACCTGGAACAGCCACAGCCACAGGCCGATCAGCACACCCGTGGCCGCGCTGGTCAGCGCCTTGATTCCCAGATAGCGCTTGAGGTCGTGGAAGAAGCCGCTCAGCGTTTCCGCCATCCGCTCCGGGTCGCGGGCCACCCGGTACAGGCGCTGCGGCAGGCTGCGCGACTCCAGCAGCATGAAGATCACGGTCAGGAACACGATCAACCCGTGCGAGAGCATGCTGCGAATGCCGCCGGCCAGATCGCCCAGCAGCGCCATCAACAATCCGGGTTCGAAGTAGCGCGGCGAGTCCAGCCATTTCTCGTCCACGCCGAGGCTGAGCAGGTGCGGCCTGAGCTCCTCGATCAGCAGGGTCAGGCGCTGCTCGTAGCGCGGCAGACGCGACAGGAAGCCGTCCAGCGAGGCGGTCAGCAGGACCATCATCAGGTAGCCGCCGATGAGCAGCAGGGTCAGGGTGAGTGCAATCGCCAGCCCGTCCGGCAGGCCGCGCGCGCTCAGCGCCCGCACCAGGGGCAGGCAGACGATGGTGATGAAGCCGGCCAGCAGGAACGGAATCAGCAGGCTGCTGGCGGCCTTCATGCCGGCCGCGATGATCACCACCGCGGCCAGCGCGATCAGCAATCCCAGGGGATGACCAGGCAGGCGCGCGGGCGAGGGCTGTGGCATGCGGGTGAGACAGGGGCGGGCAGCCGGACGACTGAGCCGCATTGTCTGGCCGCCGGATGACCGGCTGATGAAGCCTCAGCCCTGCGGTACCACGTCGTCTTTCGAACCGATCCAGCGTGCCAGGGCCGCGGAAACCAGGTCCGTCAGCGCTTTCCCCGCGAGCGGCGGCTCCGGATCCAGGCCAGAATCGGTTCCCATTCCTCCCAGTTGCCAGCGGCCAGATAGGGCGGCAGATCTGCCACCGCCAGGCCGCGCTCGAAGGCGCGCACGTAGTTCATCGAATCGCGCAGTTGGCCGATCACGGGGAAACGGAAATCGTCCAGGAAACCGGTCAGTTCGCGATAGATCAGGGTTTGCGGGCGGACCCGGTTGGCGACCAGGCCGACCACGGTGTCGCGGTTCCTGACCGGCTTCAATTCGGTGAGCTTGTTCAGAAAACGCCAGGCCGCGCGCATGTCGACCGGCGACGGCAGGATCGGTATCAGCACGGTCTCGGCCCGCTGCAGCACGTGGCTCAGCTCGCTGCCGTGCAGCCCGGCCGGCGTGTCGATGATCAGGGTGTCGGCATCGGCGGGTGCCCGTAGCGGCCCGCCGCTGGCGTTGACCGGCAGGATCGCCGGATACTCCTCCGAGCGCAGGGCCAGCCAGTCGTTGCTGGACTGCTGCGGATCCATGTCGCCGAGGGCCACGGCATGGCCCTCCCAGGCCATGGCGGCGGCCAGGCTGGTGGCGACGGTGCTCTTGCCACAACCGCCCTTGGCGTTGACTATGGCGATGGTTCGCATCGTTTCCTGCCTCCGTCTGGACGGGTCACTGGTCCGCGTCGATCAGTCGCGCCGGGGATCGGGCAAGCCCGAATGCAGCAGCCAGCGCTTCAGCTCCTCATCATAGCGCCAGACTTCGACATGGTCGATCACCCGCTCATGCGCCGAATGCTTGTGAATCATCCGGATTCGCACCTGGCGCTGGGCGGCCTTGCCGTCCGGGTCGACCAGCACGGTACGGACCCGGTATTCGGTCACCCGAAACTGGTCCAGTCGATCCACGTCCAGCCGCGCGATCGGATTTTCCTCCAACCAGTCGGGGTGGATGAAGTCGATCAGGGCATCAAACTGGCTCCAGCGTACCAGCACTTCCCAGCGGTCCATCATTTCCTGCCGGTTCTTCTGCAGCTGATTGCTGGCGCAGGCGGCCAGCAGTAGCGCAGCCAGCAGTACCGCCAGCCCTTTGCGCAGGACGATCATGGGCACTCCTCGTTACGGATGGTTGACCAGCGCAGCATAGCGGCCATCGAGGCTGGCGACCAGCTCGCCGCCCGCCTCGCAGCGCGGCGTCACCCGCAGCCGGGCCCGGCCTCGCGCCTGAACCGCCTCGATGAAGCTGGCGCAGTCGGCGGCCGGCGGCCAGTCGCAGCTGACTTCGAAGTCCGTGCTGACCGGCAGGAGGAAGCGCAGCTCACAGCGCCCGATCACCAGCTCGGCCTTGAGATCGGCGCGCTTGAGCAGCAGGCGGGGCAGCGACCAGCCGGCCAGGATCATGGCGCTGGCCATGGCGCCGCCGAAGGCCGTGCCCTTGTCGTTGATGTTCGGCTGCAGCGGCAGTCGCAGGGCGATGCCGCGCTCGTCCAGGCGGCTGATCTCGATCGCCATCGCCGCGCCCAGCGGGATGTCGCGAGTGAGCACCTGAATCAGCCAGTCGCGTTCATTGGCAGTGGATGAGGTCATTGCCGCATTGTAGAGGCTTCCGCGAAGCCGGAATGTCGCGGCAGGTCGCTCGTTCAGGTCGACAGTTCAGGTCGACAATTCAGCTTGATGGGCAGGCACTAAAATAGCGCTATGTCGAGTCCCGATCGCTCCTTGCCCTGGATCGCCCGCACCCTGATGCCGCGCGAGATCGGCGCCAATGCCAGCATGGCCCTGGCGCTAGGCGCCCTTGAGGGCGGGGTGGTCGGGGTCGTGGTCAAGACTCGCTTTGATGCCGTGGCCGATCCGGTCTGGGTCAATCTGGCCGTTGCCCTGGTGGCCGGTGCGCCGGCCTTTGCCAACATCGCCTCGCTGTGGTTTTCGGGCCTGGCCGAGGGCCGCGACAAGACGGCCTGGGTTTCTATCCTGATGCTGCTGACCGCGCTGTTCCTGATGCTGATGGCGCTGGCGCCGCTGTCGGCCCTCGGCCTGGTGCTGATCACCGTCGCGATGATCCTGGCCCGGCTGGCCTGGGCCGGAGTGATCACCCTGCGCGCGGCGATCTGGCGGGCCAATTTTCCACGCCAGGTGCGCGGCCGCATCACCGGCCGGATCACGGTGATCTATTCCGCCATTATTGCGGTGACCGCCGCCCTGATCGGCTTGGTGATGTCGTTCTGGCCCGATGCCTGGCGGCTGCTGTTTCCGCTCGCCGGCCTGTTCGGCATTGTCGCCGCGAGGGCCTATCTGCGCACCCGCATTCGAGCCGGCGGGCGCCTGCGGCGCGGTGAGCTGGCCCAACGCGCGGCGCGGCGCGGCGGCCAACTTCGGGCCAGCCTTCGCATCCTCACCACTGACCGCTGGTACCGTCGCTACATGCTTACCATGTTCGCCTTCGGCTCCGGCAATCTCATGGTCATCACCCTGCTGGTCATCCTGCTCAACGAGCAGTTCGCGTTCGCTCGCTTCGAGCAGGTCCTGATCACCACGACCCTGCCGCTGATCACCCTGGCCGTGTTCACGCCGATCTGGGCGCGGCGCCTGGACGCCGTGCACATCTTCGACTATCGCGCCCGCCAGGCCTGGGCCTTCGTGCTGGCCTTGCTGCTGTTTGCCATCGCAGCGGCGGCCGGTTTGAGCTGGCTGTTCTGGGTTGGTTCGCTGGCCCTGGGCGCGGCCTTTGCCGGCGGCAAGCTGGGCTGGAACCTGGGCCACAACGATTTTGCCAGCGACGATCAATCGACCCTCTACATGGGAATCCATGTGACCTTGACCGGCATTCGCGGCCTGATTGCACCGCTGGCCGGGGTGCTGGTCTACCAGCGTCTGGAGCTGCTGGAGCCCGGCCTGGGCCGCTGGGTGCTGCTGTTTCCATTGAGCCTGACCCTGGGCGGCGCCATCACCTTCGTCATTCTGGCCCGCCTGCGACGGAGAGAGATCGGGGTCGTCAGCGGTGCTTGAGGCCCTGCTGCTGGCCGCGGCGCTGGATCTGGGCGAGATCGAGCGCATTGAAGTGCGCGGTCGCGATATCGACGCCGCCGAAGCCGAAGCGACGGCCGAGCTGGATGCCGAGGCGCTGGCCCGGATCCGACCCACGCACCCCTCCGAGCTGTTCGCCCGCCTGCCCGGCGGCTGGGTCACCCGCGGCTCCGGCCAGGAGCACCTGAGTGCCATCCGCTCACCGCTGCTGACCGGCCCCGGCGGCTGTGGCGCGCTGCTGCTGCTGGAAGACGGCATCCCGGTGCGGCCGCCGGGATTCTGCAACGTCAACGGCTTCTTCGAGATCAACCTGCAGCAGGCGTCGAGCTTGAGCGTGCTGCGCGGGCCGGGCGGCATCGGTCACGCCTCCGGCGGCCTGCACGGCGTGATCGATGTGCGGACCCGCTCACCGCGCCTGGACCCGCGCAACGAGGCGCGCTTCGAGGTCGGTTCGGACGACTACTACCGCCTCGATGCCGCTGTGAGCGGTGAGCTCGGCCGCGGCTATCTGGGCCTGGACGCCAGCCTGGTCGACGCCGGCAGTTTTCGCGTCGACGAGGGCTACACCCATCGTTTCCTTACCCTCAACCATGAACAGCCCACCGCGCGCGGAACCTGGCGCAGCAGCCTGGCCCTGGCCGAGCTGGACCAGGACACGGCCGGCTTCATCGTCGGCCTGGACAGCTACCGCGATCCGCGGCTGCGCCGCGCCAACGTCAATCCGGAGGCCTTCCGGCGCGGCACGGCCGCCCGCCTGCACAGCCGCGCCGAGTGGTTCGACGAGGCCGGCGTCGAGCACCGGCTGAGCGTCTACGCGCGCCGCTCGCGGATGAGTTTCCTGCAGCACTTCCTGCCCGGCCAGCCGCTGGAGCGCAACGGCCAGCAGTCGCTGGGCCTGCAGTTCGACCAGCGCCGGCCGCTGGAGCGCTTCTGGCTGGAGTGGGGCGCCGATGCCGAAATCTTCGACGGTTTCCTGTTCCAGTCCCAGGACGCGCCCACGGTGGGCGCACCGCCGGTGGCGGGGATCCGCCCTGTCGGTCGGCACTACGATTACCAGGTCTTCGGCCAGCGCCTGGGGGGCTATCTGGCCGGGCGTTTCGAGCCGGCCGACGGCTGGAACCTGCGCGCCGGGCTGCACGCGGACTGGGTGCGCTATGACTACGACACCGCCCTGGCGCCCGGCAACCTGGCCGAGGACGGCAGCGCCTGCGATTTTGGCGGCTGCCTGTACACCCGCCCGGCCGACCGCAGCGATGACTTCCTCGATATTGCACCCGAGCTGACCGTAAGCCGCGAGATCGGAACGGGCCTGGCCTGGCTGCGCCTGGCGCGCGGCTTCCGGGCGCCGCAGGCGACCGAGCTGTACCGGCTGCAAAGCGGCCAGACCGTGGCCGATCTCGATTCCGAGATCCTCGATGCGATCGAGCTCGGCGTCCGCGGCGGTGATCGCCTGCGCTGGGAGCTGGTGCTGTTCGAGCAGCGCAAGCGCAACTTCATCTTCCGCGACGCCGAGGGCTTCAATGTCTCCGACGGCCGCACCCGCCATCAGGGCGTGGAGTTCAGCGCCAGCGCGAGGCTCAGCGACAGCCTGGCCGTGGCCGGCCGCGGCAGCCATGCCGTGCACAGCTACCGATTCGATCGTGATCTGGGTGGCGAGCAGATCATCAGCGGCAAGGACATCCCGGCGGCACCGCGCTGGCTCTACAGCCTGGACCTGGACTGGCAGCCCGGCAACGGCTGGGCCGGTCAGCTGGCCTTCGAATCCACCGGTGCCTACTGGCTGGATGCCGCCAACACCCGCCGCTATCCCGGCCACAGCCTCTGGCATGCCTACCTGGAACGCGAGTGGCCACAGGGCTGGCGCGCAGGCCTGCGCGTGCGCAACCTCCTCGATCGCCGCTATGCCGAACGGGCCGACTTCGCCTTCGGCAACGAACGCTACTTCCCCGGCCCGGGCCGCAGCGTTTTCCTGAACCTCGGCCGTGCCTGGTGAGCCACGGCGCTAGGGTAGCAGAAGGGACCCTCTCAAACCTTTTGGGTCGCAGAGCAGCAGAGCAGCAAAGGGGCGAAGTGGTGAGGGAGTAAAGGGAACACAAGGGCTTCTTTGCTGCTTTGCTGCTTTGCGACCCAAAGATTTTGCTGGCTCCGTGACATCCAGCGCGTTCGGTTTCGGCCGCTTCGCGCATTCTTTCTGCTTGTACGCCCCGTCGTGGGCCAAGGAGAGGGAATGAGGATGTTGTCGAAGGATGCTGCAGGCGCCCCGGCTCAGCCGCTGGATGTCGAGGCCCTGCTCAAGCGCATGCCGCCCGATCGCGGCATGGCGTTCGGACTGAGCGCGCTCGGGCTGTTGCTGGGCAATGGCCTGGCCCTGTACTTCCTGGTCCGGGGCGAGATGACACCGCTGGAGCTGGTGGTGCTGGTGGCCGTAGAGGCGCTGGCCCTGAGCCTGATCGCGCGGATCCAGTGGTTCCTGACGCCGCGCGCCGCGCGCCCGCCCGAGCCCGAGGGCCAGGGCAACAAGCTGTTCACTCTGTTGTTCGGCCTGGGCTGGCTGGCGGTGGTCTATTACCTGGTGTTCTGGATGTATCTGCAGAGCGGCGATGCGGTCGTCGCCGCCGGTGAAGATCCGCTGGCGCTGATTGCCCAGCCGCGGATCCTCTGGCCGCTGGCGATCACGGTGATCTTTGCGCTGATGGACGCGGTCCAGGACCAGATTCACTTCCGCACCCATGGCGGCCAGTTCGTCGGCACGCCCGGATTCTCCGGCATGGCGCGCTGGCTGACCCTGTTCCTGGGCGCCATTCCCTTCGTGATTCCGCTGCTGGTGCTGGTGATGGGCCTGGCCACGGCTGCGCGCCTGAGCCTGGGGGCCGGCCGGCGCATGCCGGGCCGCGCCCGGGTGTTCAGCGTAGTCCTGGGCCTGAACCTGGGCCTGATCGCCGCGCTGAGCCTGACCGTCGGCGGGCTGTTCAAGCTCGGTGTCGCCGGATGGGCGATCGGCTTTATCAGCGCCAAGATCGCCAGCGAAGCGCTGATGCTGGCCCTGCCATTCATTCTGGCCAGGATGCAGGCCGAGGCGGCGGCCTGAAAACTCGCTGGCGATGAGCCGTCCGGTCGAGCTGATCGAACGCGGGGACTGCCTGATCCTGCGCTGGCCGCGGCCCGGCAATCTTCGCGTCCTGGCCCTGGGGCCCGTGCTGGTGATTCTGGTCTACGGACTGGCCAGTCTTGATCTGTTGCGGCTGCTGTTCCGGCAGGAGGGCGAATGGTTGCGCGTGCTGCTGTGGCAGTTTGCGACGACCTGGTGGGTGCTGGGGCTGATCGCGATCGCCATCCTGCTGCTGGTGCTGGACGGCAAAAGTCGCCACAAGCTGGTCTGGGCCGACGAGCGACTGCAGAGCAGCTGGCTGTACGGGCCGATCGAACTGTTTATCGAGACCCATGCCCGTCATCCGGATGAGGAGCTGATCGTTCGCGATCACCCTGCCGGGGCGCGGACTTTCTTCGGCGGCGATCACGGCCGCTGGCAGCTGCTTCTGATCCTGCCGGTCGAAGCCGATCAGGGCCGTGGCGGGCGTCTGGAGCTGGCCCGATTCGCCGCCGAAGAGGACGCGCAGGCCCTGCGCCGGCGCCTGCTTGATTTCCACGCCGGACGTCCTTTGGCCAGCAGCGCCACGGCGACATCACCGCTATCGGACGCCCTGGCGGCCTTGCTGCGGCTGATGGCACGAATGCCGGCGCTGGCGCTGTTCGGCCTTTGCCTGGCCATGATCGGCGTCGCCGGCGAGTCGCTGGCCATGCGCCTCGGCCGTGCGGCGCCGGTGCTGCCCTGGGACAGCACGGCCCCGGCGATGCTCGATCGCTTCGCCCTGCGGGTGGAGCTGAGCGCGAGGGACGGCGTGCCCGTCGTCGCCTCAGAGCTTCAGGCCGCCGCCCGCTTCATTGACTCGACGGGCGTCGAGCGTCTCCAGCCGCTGGCGCCACTGGATGGCCGTCTCAACAGCCTGCAACAGCCGAACGACGGGCCGCGCGAGCTGATTGAACGCTTGACAGAGACGGGCTGGCGCCCCGGGCCCTTGCGCTTCGAGCTGTCGGCCTCGACGCTGCCGGTGCAGGCCCGCGCAGACGGAGTGCTGGATTTCTCCAGGGCGCAGACCGACTCGACCGCCGAGGCCCTGAGCGTCGAATGGATGCGCCACTGGCGCGTGCTGGCCCATCTCGACGCGCCGGCCCTGGCGCTGCCCTGGCTGTGGAGCGATCCGGCGATGCGGCCAGCGATCGACATCGTCTACCGGCAAGGCGCCCGCAGCGACGACCCGGTCTGGCTGGCCGCCGACGCCGACACCCATGCTCGCCAGCTGATCGATCACGGCGGCCTGATCTACCTGATGGCTGTGCCGGCCGTGCTGGTCGGGGGCGTTCTGTTCCTGTTCCTGGCGCCGATGCGGCAGGACGCGTTGAAGATCAGCGGCTGGCTGCTGATCATCGGCACGGCCTGGTGGTGGGGGCCGCGGGTGCCCGCTGTTCCGGACTGGCTCGACCTCAACCGTGAGCCGCAGGCCGAGCTGCGCCTGCAGCTGGCGCGCTGGTTTCTCAACGACCCCCGGCCGCTGCGGGCGCCGGGCGCGGACACTGTGATCGGAGAGTGGCGTCCTGACGGCTCGCGTTATGCCGAGCTGCTGAGGCTGCTGGATCTACACGCCTTGCCCGCCAGCCCTAGCCCGGATGCGGCCGCGGCGCGCGCGGCGATTGCCACCACAGTGCGGCGCGCGCTGGACGGCATGAATGAGGAGGCTCGCGAGCAGCTGCTATTGGCGCTGCCGGCCCGCCAGCTTCGCCTGGAGGGCAACAGCTGGCTGGTCGAAGCCGTGATCGCTCCGGGCGTCTGCGCCTGGGTCGCCGAGAGCGCGCTAGCTGCAGCCATAGTCGCCCGACACCGGGATACGCTGCGCGCCCTCGAATGTCCTGAACTGAGGACCGTCGGCCGCGTGGGGCCGACCTACTCGATGCCCAAGCCAATCGCCGCGCCATCGACCGGCACCGGGTAGGTCGGGGCCACGTCCCCGACGAACGATGTTGGGGCTTCGGCCAACATGGTCCGTCGGCCGCGTGGGGCCGACCTACTCGGTGTTCGATCCAATCTCCGTGGCATCGACTGGCTCCGGGTAGGTCGGGGCCACGTCCCCGACGGACGACGTCGGGGCTTCGGCAGCCATGGTCCGTCGGCCGCGTGGGGCCGACCTGCTCGCTGCCCAAGCCAATCGCCGCGCCATCGACCGGCACCGGGTAGGTCGGGGCCACGTCCCCGACGGACCATGTCGGGGCTTCGGCAACCATGGACCGTCGGCCGCGTGGGGCCGACCTACTCGGTGCCCAAGCCAATCGCCGCGCCCTCGACCGGCACCGGGTAGGTCGGGGCCACGTCCCCGACGAACGATGTCGGGACTTCGGCAACCATGGACCGTCGGCCGCGTGGGGCCGACCTACGGTAACCGCGCCCAAGCCTTTCTCCGAGCCATCAAGCGGCACCCGTGCCCGATGGGTTGGCGGATAATGAGCGCATGCGAGATGCTGATGCAAACCCCTCAGGAAAGGACGATGCCGCGGGCCGATTCGCGCCGGTGAGCTCGCCCAGGTCGCCGGACGAGACGGCCACGCTGGTCGTCAAGGTTGGTTCATCGCTGCTGACCGACGATTGCGGCCAGCCGCGGCGGACCTGGATGGCGACGCTGGCCGGGCGCCTGGCGGCGCATGCGGGCCCGGTGGTGCTGGTGTCCTCCGGGGCGATTGCGCTCGGTCGCTCGGCGCTTGGCCTGACCAGCCGGCCGCGCAGCCTGGCCCAGGCGCAGGCGGCGGCCGCCGTCGGTCAGATTCGCCTGGCGCAGGCCTGGGCCGAGGTCTGGGCCGAGCAGGGGCGGGTGGCGGCCCAGGTGTTGCTGACCCTGGGCGATCTGGAGCAGCGCCCGCGCTATCTCAATGCGCGCGCCACCCTGGAGGCCTTGCTGGAGCGCGGCATCGTCCCGGTGATCAACGAAAACGACACCGTCGCCACCGAGGAAATCCGCTTCGGCGACAACGATCGCCTGGCGGCCCGCGTCGCCCAACTGATCGGCGCCCGCCAGCTGCTGCTGCTCAGCGATGTCGATGGTCTCTACACCGCCGATCCCGGCGTCGATCCCAGCGCCACCCGGATCGACCTGGTAAACGCCATCACCCCCCAGATCGAGGCCCTGGCCGGCAGTACCCGCGCAACCGGTGTTGGCACCGGCGGCATGGTCAGCAAGCTGGCCGCGGCGCGCATCGCCATGGCAGCCGGGACGGATGTGATCCTGACCTGCGGCCGCACCGAGGATCCGATCGGCCGCCTGGCCGCAGGCGGGCCCGCCACCCGCTTCTTGAGCGGCCTGAAGCCTTTGGCGGCACGCAAGCAGTGGCTGAAAAGCCTGCAGCAGCCGCAGGGCAGCCTGACGATCGACGCCGGCGCCCTGGCCGCGATCCGCGCCGGCGCCAGCCTGCTGGCGGCCGGTGTACGTGCGGTCGAAGGCGATTTCCAGCGCGGCGACCTGGTCCGCCTGATCGGCCCCGACGGCGTCTGCGGCCAGGGCCTGTGCGCTTATGCCTCTACCCAGGCCGGGCGCATCCTGGGCCTGAACAGCGCGGCGATCGCTGAGCGCCTGGACGGCGCCGGCCGCGGCCCGATGGTCCACCGCGACGATCTGGTGCTCGATTGATCACCTGAGGCCTGGTTTGGACTGAACCCACGCCATCCGCAAAGGCCGGGACTTCAGCAGCACAGGCTCCTGATATGGATTGACCTGTCAACTACTTTCTCCGATTTTTGTTCTCCGGTGTCAATGTCTTCGGTTCAGGGTATGAAAGGCGATTGGCGACGGTGGATCAT
>JBJHCC010000001.1:0-242993 GCA_050485825.1 Gammaproteobacteria bacterium | reverse complement strand
TTCAGGGCGTTCCGCTCAGACACCGGCGGCCCTTTTTCCGGTAAGGCCCTGCGCGCTTCGGCTGCACCTCAAAGGCCTGAAGCACAAGGCCCTCTGTCCGATGGCTGAGTCATGTGCGTAATCAGGATTGATTTTGCTTGCCGTCAATAGAGAAAGCCTATCGGTGCGGGCGATCATGGCAACGGCCGGGTCATTGGGCTGCTTCAGCAGCTACCATTAGCCGGGTAAACACCTGATAGCGGTATTCACGGCACAGCATTTGCCGCGCTTGTCCGTGCAGGCCTTCGCCGATAGGCCCCGGCCGGAGGGGCCGGGCTTCAACCCGGCCGAGCACATGGCGGCTGGGCCAGTACCCCAGGGGTAAAACGGATGACGCTCGAGCACTATGTTCGCCATCGACGCGGCTACGAAATCGCGCTTTGGGCCCTGTTTTTTCTGGTCCAGTGGCTCGGCAACGTGCTGGTCATCTGGCTGGAGTTCGGGCGCAGCGCCAACGGGCTGCCGGCCTGGAAACCGGTGGTCTGGGAGGGCAGCAGCCTGCTGATGCTGGCGGCCTTGATGCCGCTGCTGCTCGCCTTTGATCGTCGTTTCCCGCTGCGCTATGAAGCGCTGGAACGAAGACTGCTGGCCCATGCCCTGTTCACCATTCCGTACTCCCTGATCCACGTGGCCGGCATGGTCATGATCCGGAAGCTGGTCTACGCTTCGGCTGGCATGAGCTATGATTTTGGCAGCCTCTATCGCGAATTACCCTATGAGTACCTGAAGGACTTCCGCAGCTATGCGGGATTCCTGGCCACCATCTACCTGTACCGATTCATCCTGCTGCGCGCCCAGGGCGAGGCGCGGCTGCTCGATTCGCCCGAGGACGACGCTGCAGAGCCCCGCCACCACTACCCCGAGCGCTTTCTGGTCAAGATGCTGGGCAAGGAGTTTCTGGTCAACGTCAACGATCTGGACTGGCTGGAGGCTTCGGGGAACTACGTCAACCTGCATGTCGGCAAGCGCTGCTACCCGCTGCGCGGCACCATCAGCGGGATCGAGCAGCAACTCGACCCCGGCCGCTTCAGCCGGGTGCACCGGTCCCATATCGTCAATCTGGACCGAATCCGGGAGATCGAGCCGCTGGACACCGGAGACGCCCGCATCCGCCTGACTTCCGGCGCCGAGCTGCCGTGCAGCCGCCGCTACCGCGCCGCCCTGCGCGAACAGTTCGAGAACTGATCGCCAGCAGCAGCGACCCTCCCATCCCCCGATTCCACCGCTTGTCCCTGCAAGGGCTCGACTCGTCACTTTGGCCTTGCTCGCCCGGCCTGCCGCAAGCTGCAATGGCGGCATGGACAAGGACCCACTGACCAACCGCCGCCACGATATCGACGCACTGCGCGTGCTCGTGTTCGGGCTGCTCATCCTCTATCACGTCGGCATGTTTTACGTCGCCGACTGGAACTGGCACGTCAAGAGCGCCTACCAGAGCGAAACCCTGCAACTGTTCATGCGCTTCGTCAACCAATGGCGCATGCCGCTGCTGTTCCTGATCTCCGGGATTGCGTCCAGCTTTCTGTTCAGCAAGCTGGGGGCAGGGGGCTTCGCTGGCAGTCGCAGCCGCCGGCTGCTGATTCCGTTGCTGTTCGGCATGGCCGTGGTGGTGTTGCCGCAGGCCTACTACGAGGCCCGGTTTCGCGGTGCTGTGGAGCCCGGCTACTGGCGTTTCCTGGTCCACTACTTCACGTTCCAGCCCTGGCCCGAAGGTGCCTTTGCCGGATCAGAGATCGGCGTGACCTGGATGCACTTGTGGTACCTGCCCTACCTGTTGTGCTACTCGCTGGCCTTTGTCCCCATTGCGGTCTGGTTGAAGCGCCAGGGTCAGGGCGCCCAGGCACGCCTGCTTCGCCTTCGGGGTTTCTGGCTGATCGTGCTGCCGACCGTCCCGCTGATCGTCTATGCCAACACCCTGTTTCCGATCTACGGCGGCACCAACCACGCCCTGATCAACGACTGGTACGGACATGCCCTGTTCTTCACTTTCTTCGCCTACGGCTACCTGATCGCCGCCGATCCCGGCATCTGGGCCGAGATCCGGCGCCTGCGCTGGTGGACCCTGGGCCTGGCTTTGTTCTGCTACTGGCTGATGCGCATTCCCGGCGATGACATCCCGCCCCGGCTCGAAGGCCTGGCCTCGTTGTTGAGCACGCCGGTGATCATGTTCAATCGCTGGCTGTGGATTCTGACCGTGCTTGGCTGGTCCTACACCCTGCTCAACCGCCCCTACCGCTGGTTGCCCTATGCCAACGAAGCGGTCTATCCCTGGTACATCCTGCACCAGACCATCACCGTCTGGATCGGCTTCCACGTTGCCCGCTACAGTCTGGGCCCGGTGGCCGAGCCGATCATCGTTGTCGGCGTCACCCTCCTGGGCTGCCTGCTGCTGCACGAATGCCTGATCCGCCGCAGCCGCTGGCTGCGTCCCCTGTTCGGACTGAAGGCGATCGATCGGGCACGCCAACATGCCCCCGAAGACATCGAGCAGCGCGCCTCAGAAGCAGGCCGATCCTGAGGTCGAATCCGGTGCGGCCCGGCTTGTGACCGGGCAAAAGCCAAGGCCTAAGCGCCTTTCCCCGATTTTCTGCGAATGCTTGAGCCGGTTTCCAGCGCCTTGCCGCGTAAACCGATAAGCCCATTCCGGAGGCGGTCATGCCGGCTCGCTCGCAGTTCATCATCACCGTACTTTCGGCAGCCCTTTTTGCTTCGCAGGCGTCCGCTGGGGAAAGCGACGTTCCCAGGCTAAGCTTGCAGGACGCATCTTCGCGGCCGTCCCCGGCGATGGTCGAGAGTGCTCGAATCATGCCGGGAGCACCCGTCGAGCCGTGGCAGCCTGAGCTCATCGCGCTGGAGACGGAGGCCGAGCCACGCAACTTCAGCCCCGTACCTGGCCACTATGGCCCGGGACCGGCGCCGCTTCGGCTCGCCGCCAACCAGGGCCCGCTGATCCGCCTTCTCGATATCGAGTTCGACCCGCTCGGTCAGGCCGTGCCGGGCCCGGAGGCGCTGCTGGAAAGGCCTGAAAGGAGCGGCGGTATGCGCTATGTGCTGGTCCAGTTTCACGGGCCGGTTCGCCCGGAATGGCGGCGGGCGATCGAGCTGCAGGGCGGCGAGATCATCGACTATGTGCCGGATTTTGCCTACATCGTTCGGATTGCCGAGGCTCAGCGAGCGTCGCTGGCAGCGGCCCCCGAGCTGCGCTGGATGGGCGACTTCCCGCCCTTGTTTCGCCTGGCCAGCCAGCTGCACGGTCCGGCCCTCGAGGGTCGGTCCACCCAACCGTTGGCGCTGATGGTCCGGGGCTTTGCTGGCGAGCCGAGCGATCAGCTGCTGCAGGCCCTGAACGCGGCCGGCGCACAGGTCCTGGAGGTGGTGCCCGACAGCGGTGGCGGCGTGATCTTCCGCGTGCAGGCCTTGCCGTCAAGATTGCTGGACATGGCCAGGATCGAGCCGCTGGCCTGGATCGAAATGGACTACCCGATGGCCTACGGCAATGCCGTGGCCCGCGGTAGTCAGCTGCTGCGCAAGGACCAGGTCGAGCTGGCCATGGCTCTGTACGGCCAGGGCCAGATCGTCGCTGTCGCCGATTCCGGGCTCAGCACGGGCAACCCGACCACAGTGCACCAGGACTTCGCCGGGCGGGTGCTGGGCTGGGCGCAGGCGCCCAATGCCAGCTGTTCGGGATGGGCGGACGAGGATTCTCACGGCACCCATGTCGCCGGCTCGGTGCTGGGCAGCGGGGTGCGCAGCGGCGCCAATCCTGGGTCCAATCAGTACAGCGGTTCCCATGCCGGTCTGGCGCCGCGCGCCGGTCTGGTCGTGTTCGCCGGCTGCAACGACCTGAGCGGCATCCCGGCTTCGAACATGTACGCCGGATACTGGACCCTGCTGCGAAACTTCGATCCCGAGCTCCGGGTGACCAACAACTCCTGGGGCCACACCGACCCCAACTTCTTCGGCATCTACAACATCACCGCGCGGGAAACCGATCGCTTCATCCGCGACTTTCCCGACATGGTCGGCGTGTTCATCGCCCAGAATGCCGGCCGCGACGCCAATAACGACGGTGTGTCCGACATGGGCACGGTCACGCCCCCCGGCACGGCCAAGAACGTCATCACCGTCGGTGCTTCGGAAAATCTGCGCGCCAGCGGCGGATTCAATCCCGGCAGCCCCAACTGCTCGACCTGGGGCAGCTGCTGGCCGCAGCACTTCCAGACCCAGCCCATCCGCGACGACCGCCCCTCCGATCACGCCAACGGCATGGCCGCCTTCTCCGGTCGCGGCCCCACCCTGAGCAATCGCCTGAAGCCCGATATCGTCGCCCCCGGCACCAACATCATCTCGGCTCGCAACGAGAGCGCCGGCACCGGCTGGGGCGTTCTCAACAATTTTTATATCTACCAGGGCGGCACCAGCATGGCCGCGCCGCTGGTCGCCGGCGGGGCCGCGATCGTGCGGGAGTATTTCCAGCGTCAGTTCGGGCACAGCCCCAGCGCGGCGCTGGTCAAGGCGACCCTGATCAACGGCGCGGTCGACATGTCGCCCGGCCAATATGGCACCGGCGCGCAGCAGGACGTATGGCGACGCCCGGACATCAACCAGGGCTGGGGCCGGATGAACATGACCCAGACCCTGGTCTTTGACGGCCCGCGCCAGCCGGCCTACTTCGAAGTGGTGCCCGGCGTGCAGACCGGGCAAATGCTGCAGCAGGCCATCCAGCTGGCCAGCGGCGGCAGCGAGCTGCGGGTCACCCTGGTCTGGACCGATGCCCATGGCCTGGAGGCCAGCCACGGTGCGCTGGTCAATGATCTTGATCTGGAGGTCGTCGATCCCAACGGCACCGTCCACCGCGGCTTTGCCGGCATGACCGGCGTGACCGTTGACCGCTTCAACAACTTCGAGGAGGTCCGGCTCGCCTCCGCGCCCGCCGGGAGCTACACCCTGCGCATCATCGGCCACAACGTGCCCATGGGCCCCCAGCCCTTCGCCGTGGTGATCACCGGCGCCCTGCCTGGTGCCCAGATCTTTCGCGACCGCTTTCAGCTCTGAGCGTGGCGGAGGTAAGGACGGTTCCGTTCGTTCCGAGTGCCGAAGCTCGATGGCTTCCGCCTGGCGATCCCAGCCATCAGCTGCTCAGGACGGGCTGATGCAAGGGTTACGAGTGGTCAGTTCACGCAGCCGATCCCAGCGCACGCCCGGCAGGTCGGTGCGAAGCCCGTTGCCGCCCACGCTGGCCCGTTGCAGACGAAACTCCGCCTGACGCTCAGCCTCGGCGAGTGCTTGCCGCAACCCCCGTTCGATGAGGGCCTTGACGGTAGTGCGCTCACGTCGGGCCAATGCGCGTGCGGTACTCAAAAGCGCATCTGAAATCTTGAGGGTGGTTTTCATATGGGCACCCATATAGAAGCTGCCATACACCCGTATTATATGCTCCTCTATCGCCGATTGACTCCTCCAACCTTCGATTCGAGTTGATAGCTCGGCAGCGGAGGGTAACCGAAGCTCGCACAGCCAGAGGTGCACAGAATGACGGCACCTTCCCGCACCGAGTCGGCGAGCTTCTTGCCAAGATAGGTTTGAGGAAAATGGCTGGTCATGCTGATTCTGCCCTCAAGTTAATGTGTGGCCCGAAAAGCCCTAATCAACGTTGGTGCCATCTGGCCAAAGCATGAACTCCTGGGTTGCGATAGGTCGAGCCCTTTGCGGCGCGAGTTCGAACGAAAGCGCTTGAGGCGGATCCATGCTCACCTTCGTCAGCCTGCGGTCTCAGCCTGACTTGAATGGCGCTTCCCCAAAAAAATGGCGGGCCGCCAGGGCCCGCCTTGGAAAGCTCGAATCGAGTGAAACTCAGTACTTGATCGTGCAGCCGTACGGCCGGGTGATCGGGTTGGCGACGTCGCGGCCGTGGGCCAGGTCGTCGAGGGCGGCCATGACGTACTGGGTGGCGCCGGGGATGTCTTCCGGGTTGCGGCTGGGGTTGGAGTCGATGCCGCCCATGAAGCGCAGGATGCCTTCTTCGTCGATGATGTACATGTGCGGGGTGACGCGGGCGTCATAGGCGCGGCCCATGTCGCCGGATTCGTCGAGCAGGACGGCGGTGGGGGCGGCATTGCGGCTGCGCGTCAGTTCGTCGGCTTCCGCCGGCGAGACGTGGCCCTGCGAGCCCGGGGTCGACGAGATCACGGTCAGCCAGACGGCGTCATGGTCGTCGCGGGCGGTGCGCTGCTGCTGCTGCATGTTGCCAGGCTGGTAATGCTTGACCACAAACGGGCACTCATGGTTGGTCCATTCCAGGATCACCTTCTGGCCCTGGAAGTCGCTGAGCGAGTGGTAGTTGCCGGCGGTGTCGGCGACGCGGAAATCCGGCGCCGGCTGGCCGATCTGGGGGGCGGCGGACAGGGCGCCGGCGACGCCCAGGCTGAGTGCGGCGACGAGGCCGTGGAAAAGGCGAAACTTCATGATGAGACTCCTTGTGCGATGGGTCGGGTTGAAATGTGATTCGAATCGATCGAATCCTTACAGCGACTCGATGGCCTGAACGACCAGGCCGGGGGTGAGGACCTGGGGAAGTACTCGGGGTTCACCGCCATTGGGCGGGTAGAGCACATACAGCGGCACGCCGTTGCGGCCGAATTCGGCGAGATAGGCGGTAATGGCCGGGTCGCGGCGGGTCCAGTCACCTTTGAGATACACCACGTCGTGCGCGGCCATGGCTTCGCGCACCGTATCGGTATTCAGGGCCACCCGCTCGTTGACCAGGCAGGTCACGCACCAGTCGGCGGTCATGTTGACCAGCACCGCCTGCTGAGGCTCGGCGCGCAGGGTTTCCAGGCGGGACGGCGACCAGGCTTGCCAGTGGGCGTCCACGGCGACGACGGCGCCGTCTGCTTCGAAACGAGCTGCGGTGGCGAGTGCGGCAACGGCGAGTACCAGGCTCAAGCCCACGGTGGCATGGCGGGCAACGGCCAGGCTCGGGCCGCGATCGCGACCTTGACCCAACCACAGGGCGAAGGCCAGCAGCACCATACCGATCAGCACGGCGGCCAGGCCGTTGGCATCGGTCTGGCGAGCCAGCACCCACAGCAACCAGACCACGGCCAGATACAGCGGGAAGGCCATCGCCTGCTTGAAAGTTTCCATCCACGGCCCCGGCCTGGGCATCCGCCGAGCCAGGGCCGGGCTGAAGCTCAACAGCAGCATCGGCAGGGCAAGCCCGAAACCCAGGGCCAGAAAAATCGACATGGCCATCGGCCAGGGCATCAGCACCGCCACACCCAGCGCGGTGCCCATGAATGGTGCGGTACAGGGGCTGGCAACGACACAGGCCAGCACGCCGGTAAAGAAAGAGCCTGCGTGGCCGTTGCGCTCGGTCAAACCCTGGCCGATGCCCATCAGTCGGGTGCCGAAGTCGAACAGGCCGGACAAGGACAATCCGAGTGCAAACAGCACGTAGATCAACACGCCGACCACGATGGGCGACTGCAGCTGAAAACCCCAGCCGACCGCCTCACCGGCGGCGCGCAGGCCCAGCAGCACGCCGGCCAGCGCGCCAAAGCTGAGCATCACCCCGGCCGTGTAGGCCAGGCCGTGGCCGCGCTGGTCCGCTCCAGCCCCACCGACCAGGCTCATGGCTTTGATCGACAGCACCGGAAATACGCAGGGCATCAGGTTCAGCAGCACGCCGCCGGCCAGCGCCAGCAGCAGGGCCAGCGCCCAGCCGGTCGGCGCGCTGGCCGCCGCTGCCAGGCCCTCGCTGACCAGGGCGCCGGGGTTCGCGGTGAGCGCATAGGCGCGACCGGCGTCGGTGTCGACCAGCACCAGCGGCAGGGCGTCGGGTGAGCCGCTCATGAACGGCGACAGCGGCTGGCTGACCAGGATCTGACCGTCGGCCGCGCTGATCGAGGCCAGGCGCGAATGGTCGACCAGATTCTCGACTGCCGGGAAAAAAGCCCAGTTGCCATTGGCCCGCTCGGCCTCGATGTGGACGCTGAGCTGGTTCGACTCGGTACTGAAGCGGGCCGCCCAGTCCACGGCCTGCGGGCGGCGCTGCTCGGCCCAGGCGAACAGCGCGGCGTGATCGGGGTTCGCCGACGGCGTCGTAGCGCTGATCGGCAGTCGCAGTTCGAGATCGGCATCGCCGGGGATGCAGACCTCTTCGCAGACCAGCCATTCAGCGCGGGCGCGCAGGACCAGCGCCTCGCCGGGTGTGAGCGTGGCGGGCAGCTCGATCCGGACCGGCAACAGGTGTTCGTCCTCGTAGCCGTAGTTGATCAAGTGCCCCATCGGCTTGGCCTCGGGATAGGGCCACAGAATCTCGGTCGCAAGGACCCCGTCCGGCAGCGTCCAGGCCAGCGTGGTCGGCAGGCCGGAGTCGCCGGGATTCTTCCAGTAGGTGTGCCAGCCCGGATCAGGCAGCAGGCGCAGGCCGACCAGCAGGGACTCACCCGGCTGGGCCGAGGTGCTGGCGGCGATCAGCTCGGCTTCGATATGGTCGCGCTGGACGGCGCCCTGTTCCCAGGCCAGCGCCGGCGCGGACATCAGAAGGGCCAGGGCAAGTGGGGCTAGCCAGAGTCTGCGATTCATGCGAAGAAAAACATCCATTTCCGGAATCCTAGGACCCCGGGCGTCAACGTCGGTTCGATGCGGTCCATGTCAGGCGGTGGGATAGCGCCCTAACTGCCCCACCAAACAGACGTCGGCCGGGTTCGGGGACTTGCCCTGAAGACCTTTAGGGTCGCAAAGCAGCCAAGCAGCAAAGCAGCCAAGAAAAAACATTTCCTGTTCTTCTTTGCTACTTTGCTGCTTTGCGACCAACAGGTTTGGGTCGTGCCAATTGGCATGACACCGACCGGCCCAGGGATGGATCCGATGAAAGCCCTAGCGGGTCTTGCCGCCGAACAGGGCCAGCAGCAGGCCGACCAGGGCCGCGGCGGAACCGCCGATCAGCTGCCAGGTGGTCTGGTCGCTGTAGGTGCCGGTGACCAGCTCGCGGGTCTGTTCGGCCAGGCTGTCGGTGGCCTGCCAGCCGGTATAGACCAGGCCCACACCCACTACCAGAAGGGCGATGCCGATCAATCTCCAAAGACTCATGATGGTTCTCCTCGACCGTCTTGCTCCAAGCGAGCGTTGCCCAATATATCGCCACTGGAATCCGTGAACCAACGGAATCGTAGCGTTGCGCGGCAATGCGTTCGCTGGATACTGGCATCGAGCAGCGAGGCTTGTGCCGGGGCGGGGGCGTGTCTGGGGTTCCGAAGCAGTGGCTAGTCACCCCAGACACGCCTCGCAGGACATCCTGCCTGAGCGGATGGAACCCGTGTCTCACCGGGCTGAGTCGAATACGGCACCAGGATTCTTTGGTGCTTCACCACTGCCCGCTGGGCACCTGGCCACACGGGCGCTCAGCGCTGGCAGTTCGGGCAGAAGAAAGTGGAGCGCTGGCCGATGACCACGCGTTTGACCACGCCCCCGCAGCCGCCGGGGCAGGGCTCGCCTTCGCGACCGTAGACCTTAAGGGACTGGCCGAAGTAGCCCGGTGTGCCGTCGCCGACGGTGAAGTCGCGCAGCGAGGTGCCGCCGACATCGATCGCCCGGGCCAGAATGCGGACGATGGCTTCGGCGAGGCCGGCGTATCGCTCGCGGCTGATCCGGCCGGCCGGGCGCTTCGGGTGAATGCCGGCCTCGAACAGTGCTTCGCAGGCATAGATGTTGCCGACCCCGACGACGATCTTGCCGTCCATGATGAAGGTCTTGACCGGGGCGCGGCGGCCGCGACTCATCCGCCAGAGGTAGTCGCCGTCAAAGACCGAATCGAAGGGCTCGGGCCCCAAGCCGGCCAGGTGCGGATGGCTGAGCGGGTCGCCCGGCCACCAGAACAGCGCGCCGAAGCGGCGCGGGTCGGTATAGCGGATCAGATGGCCGCCGGCGATCTGGACGTCGACATGGTCATGGCTGCCTGGCGGCGGCGCCTGGTCCCAGCCCCGGAACGAGCCCGACATGCCCAGGTGCCAGAGCAGGTGCCCCTGCTCCAGCTGCCAGATCAGCCACTTTGCCCGGCGCTGCAGGGCGACCACGCGCTGGCCTTTCGCCGCCTGCACCCCTGGATCGATCGGCCAGCGCAGCAGAGGCTGGCGAATCGTGATCGCGGCAATCTGCCGGCCCTCGGCCAGCGGCGCCAGGCCACGGCGGGTGGTTTCAACTTCGGGCAACTCGGGCATGGCGGCGATCATACCCGAGCCGCACTGCCTTGCAGCTGGTCGGCGCGCAGCACAAAAGGCCTTGAACCACGGAATGCGCGATCACGTTGTCTGGAAAGTACGGGACACGAAAAATCGAGGCGGGCTGCAATCGGACCGGCAGACAGCCCCCTGGTCGTCCGATTTTGCCCTTGACTGACCCTTGGTCGCTCCAATTGACGTTCTTGCCATCATGTCCGCCCTCAGATGGAAGAACTCAATGCGCCGTGATTCGCTCCAGAAGCTTGGCTTTCTGATTCTCATTCTGGCCTGCCTGCCAGTCTCACCAGCGCTGGCCAACGCGCCGCTACCCTGGCTCAATGCCCAGACCCGGGGGCTGGACTACCAGCCCTATTTCCTGAGTGCGATCACCGAGCCGGTGTTCGATGCGGGGTCCAACCCCGGCACCTGGCCCGCCTACGGCTACAGCGTGGCGCTCGATCGCGACTGGTTGCTGGTCGGCGTGCCGGACCGGCTCAACGCCAGCGGCCAACGCAATGGCGCAGTGTTCTTGTACCAGCGCCAGGGGACGGACTGGGTGCAGCGCGACCGCATTCAGTTTGCCAGCGGCGGAGAGGCCCGCTGCGGCTATGCGGTTGCCTTGAACGGCAACATCGCCGTGATCGGTTGCCCGTTCCATTCCAGCGCTGGCCTGTCCGAGCGCGGACGGGTGCTGATCTACCGGCTCAATCCGGCCGCCGGTGAGTTGAGCCTGGAAGCGTCCGTGCTGGGGACCGTTGCTGGAGAACGGTGCGGCCATGCTGTCGCTACCGACGGCAGCGGTTTTGCGAACAGCGCCCATGTGGCGTTTGGCTGCCCCGGTCGTGGCGCCATCCCCGGCGGCGGTTCCCGCGGTGGGGTCAGCGCCTATCGCTACGCGCTCAACCCGGGCAACCAGACGCTGGAATGGCAGCCCTGGGGTACGCTGTCGCCGGATGCCGAGGGCAATCCGCAGTTTGCCGACTGGCGCTTCGGCGCGGCCTTGTCGATGGAGCGAGTGGGCGGCGATGCGCCGCTGATCCGGCTGCTGGTCGGCATGCCGGGCGGCACGCCGGACAATACTCTCGACGGCGGGCTGGCCTTTCTGTTCGAGCGGCCGACTGCCAGCGGATCCTGGACTCAGGCGAGCCGCTTCGCGCGCCCGGGTGGGAGCCAGGACGATGCTGAGTTCGGCTTTGCCGTCGGCCTGGCGGGCAATCGGATTGCGATCGGCGCACCGGGTGCCGGCCAGGACGCCACAGCCGCGCGTGCCGGCATGGTGTATCGCTACAACCGAGTAGTGAATCCCGTTGGCGGCGGCTGGATCTGGCTGGCCAGCGCTTCCCTTGGCGCCGAGATGGCCCACCTCAATCCTTCGGGTGGCGGTCGCTTCGGTCACGCCGTGGCTCTGTCGGCTTCGGATCTCTGGGTGGGTCAGCCGTTTCCAATAGACAAGGAAAGCCTGCCCTCGGTCTGGCGCTATGGTCCGCAGCGTCTGTTGACCGACATCCATCAGGGTTCACTGGTTCGGCAGGGCGTCATGGGCGAAGAGCTGGGCTTTGCGCTGGGCGTTGATCGCAGCTCGAATCGGATCGCAGTCGGCGCCCCGGAGAGTCTGCTGTCGGCACAGGGCCTGACCGGATTGGCGTTCGTCTACGAGCCTTCGGATCGTCGCTTCACCGACCGATTCAGCCCCGATCATCTGCGACCCGGCGGGCAGTTTCGCGACTGTCCCGACTGTCCCACCATGGTCATGATCCCAGCCGGCAGCTTCACCCAGGGCAGCCCGGCCAATGATCCGGGGAGCCTCGACCGGGAGCGGCCGCAGCGCCAGGTCAGCGTCCCGGCCTTTGCCGTGGGACAGACTGAAGTGAGCTTTGCCCAATGGGATGCCTGTGTGGCAGACGGGGGCTGCTCACATGTGCCCGGCGATGGCGGTTGGGGTCGTGGCGATCGCCCGGTGATCGCGGTCAGCTGGGACGATGTCCAGGAATACCTGAGCTGGCTGAGCAACCGGACCGGCCAGGACTATCGCTTGCTCTCGGAATCGGAGTGGGAGTACGCGGCTCGGGCCGGCACCACCGCCCGCTTCAACACCGGCGACTGCATCAGCACCACGCAGGCGAATTACCGTGGCGCGACAGATGAGCTCTGTCTGTTTGATATCGACCGTCAGCGGACCCTACCGGTGGCCAGCTTCGCTCCGAATGCCTTCGGGCTGTACGACATGCATGGCAATGTCTGGGAATTGGTCCAGGACTGCTGGAACGAGAATTACCTGGCGGCGCCCACCGATGGCAGTGCCTGGATCACGGGGGACTGCAGCGCGGCCATCATTCGCGGTGGCTCCTGGTTCACCAACATCCTGTTCGTCCGCTCGGCCCAACGTACCGCCACCCTCCGCAGCTTGCGCAACAACAACATCGGTTTCCGCGTCGCCCGGTCGGTATCGCCTTGAACTTGGTGCGCTGAGCAGTCGCCCTGCCCGCAGCCTGGTGCGGGCAGCCGGCGCCAATGCCGGGAACCCGGTTCCAGGCATTGGCACCCGAGCCGCGCAAAGTACCATCCGGACTGGCCGGCAGCTTGCGTCTCCGCGCCTCTGAGCGAGCGTTCGTCCTTTGCGCCGTCTGCCGGCTCAGTCCGCCTCGAATCCGGTCAGCTCGGTGACAAAAGCCATCGCGCCCATTTCCGGCGGCGTCTGGCCTTCGGTGCGAAGCAGGCGGCGCGGGCTGTCGGCGCTGACCCAGTACTGCATCTCGCTGCCGATGCCGTCCAGCGGCGTCAGCTTGAGCGGCCAGGTCTGGAACTCGCCGGCTGCGATGCTCAGGGTTTCGACGGCGCCAACTTCGAGCTGGAAGAAGCGCACGCGGGCCTGGCCGCTCAGGTCGGCGATGCGAATCGGCGATCGGAAGCCCTCGACCAGGGGCAGGGCGGAGAGGACGATATCGAGCGCGGAGTCGGCGCCGAAGACCGGCGCTTCCAGCGCCAGCTGGACGGGAATCTGCTGGCCCATCGCCTCGATCTGGCCGCTGATCTCGCGGCTGGAGAAACTGACATCGGCGACAGACGGCCCCTGGCGGGTGATGCGCTGAATCGGGCGCAGGCTCAAGCCGTCGAGCACGAAGCGATCGCTGATCTCGCCCATCGGGGTGCTGCTGGTCGATTCGATCACCAGCAGCTCGCGGCCGTCCTCGTCTTCCTGATGGATCCGGCGGACCGTTTCGATGACCAGCTCGCTGCCGCCGAAGTCCAGCTGGGTGCGGTAGTCGAGGCGGCCGCGGGCGACCGAACCGGCATCGACGGTGGGCAGGGGACGGGTGCGCGCGGCCGCCAGCTCATCGGCCAGATCGACAACTTCGACGGAATCGATGTCGACAGTGATTGCGGCCAGGCGCTCGGCAATGGCTGCCGGCATGTCGGCCTGGTAGCGGCCGCCCAGATGGGCGGCGAGGAACTGTTCGGTGCGCGCATACATGGCCAGGCGATTGTCGCGGCCGCGGAAGCCGTGGCCTTCGTCGGGGGCGACGATGTATTCCACCGGCAGGCCGGCTTCGCGCATCGCGACCACGATCTGGTCGGCTTCGGCCTGGCGCACGCGCGGATCATTGGCGCCGTGGATCACCAGTAGCGGACGCTGAATGTTGTCGACATGGTGGATCGGCGACTGGCGTTTGAGCTGGGCGCGACCCTCGGCCGTGTCGGGGTCGCCCATGCGCAGGGTGAACTGCATCCGCGCCGGACCCCAGTAGGCTGGAATCGAGTTGATCAGGGTGATGAGATTGGACACGCCAACGATATTGACCCCGCAGGCGTAGAGCTCGGGCGTGAACACCATCCCGGCCAGGGTGGCGTAGCCGCCGTAGGAGCCGCCCATGATGCAGACCCGCTCCGGATCGGCGATGCCCTGTTCGATCAGGTACTGGATACCGTCGGTGATGTCGTCCTGCATGGCATCGCCCCACTGCAGGTTGCCGGCGTTCAGAAAGGCCTTGCCGAACCCGGTGGAGGCGCGGAAGTTGGGCTGGAATACGGCGTAACCGCGGTTGGTCAGAAACTGCACCTCGGACCGGAATCCCCAGGTGTCGCGGGCCCATGGGCCGCCGTGAATCAGGGCGACCACGGCCAGGTTCTCGGCCGGTACCCCCTTCGGCAGGCTCAGATAGCCGGGGATTTCCAGGCCATCGCGGGCCGTGTAGCGAATCGGCTGCATCTCGGCCATGTGCTCGATCGGCAGCTCGGGGCGCGAGCGGTACAGCTCGGTCACCGTGCGCGCGTCATGGTCGAACAGATAGACCGTGCCCGGATCGACGTCGCGAGCGAGGCTGACCAGGCTCAGACGGCCGTCGAGGGTGCGCGAGGGAAAGCTGATCTCACCCTCGGGCAGCTCGGCGCGGAGGAAGGCCAGGTCGGCGGCAAAGGTCTCGTCGTGGGCCACAATGCGCGGGCGGTCGCCGATGTAGACCGTGGCCAGCAGGGCGTCGGTTTCCGGGTGGAATACAGCGCCGGCGAAATCCACTTCGCCTTCCGGATCACGCTCGAACAGGGTGGTCTCGCCGCTGGCCAGATCCATCTGGTAGAGGCCGATCAGGTCGACATCGCCGCGGTTGGAGATCAGCCAGAGTTTCTCACCGCCGGGCTGGAAGGCCAGCGGGGAGCAGCTTTCCAGCCAGCTGCAGGTGTAGATGGGCTCACCCAGGCGGCCGTCTTCCACCCGCAGCACTTCAGTGCCGCCGTCGCCGGTCTGGCGCAGGGCCAGGCGGACGATGCCTTCCGGGTCGGGCACCCAGCCGAGCACGTTCTGGCTGTTCTCGATCAGAAGCTCGCGCTCGCCGGTCGCGATGCTGACCGCATAGACGTCATGCAGGGCCGGGTCGCGGTCGTTCAGGCCGACCAGGATGCGGTCCGGATGGTTGCGCGGCAGGCCCAGGATGAAGGCGCGTACGCCGTCGAAGTCGGTGATGTTGCGAGCCGGCGGCACGCCGCCTTCGGCCTCGGGCGCGGCGGCCGGGTCCACCGCCCAGACATGGAAGTTCTCATCGCCGCCTCGGTCCTGAACATAGAGGACGAAGCGCCCGTCGCGGCTCCAGAAGTAACCCGGTACGGGCTTGTCGTCGGCGGTGATCGGGCGGGCCTGATCGAAGGACTCATCGATGCCCTTGACCCAGATATTGCGCACGCCCTGGTGCGGCCGGATAAAGCTCAGGTAGCGGCCATCCGGCGACAGCTGGGCGGCCGAGATGTCGGGGTCGCCGAAGAACAGCTCGCGATCGAGCAGCGGTGGCAGCTGGTCCAGATAGGCCAGCGGTGTGGCGCGCTCAGCCTGGACCATCAGCGGGAAGGACAACAGCAGGGCGCACAGCTGGACGATAGGGAAACGGCGATGGCTCATCACTTGGGGCTCGCATATCTCATGGAGCCCCTGAGTCTAGCGAATTGAGGCTGAGTCCGTCATGGTCCAAAGGTCATGCCCGAGGGGCGCCGGGATCAGGGCGTCCAGGCGGTCAGCTCGGTGATCAGGCTGCCTTCGCCCACTTCGGGAGGAATGTAGCCTTCGGCGCGGACCAGCAGCCGAGGCGTATCGGCCTTGATCCAGAGGCGCTGACTGCCGCCCAGATCATCGAGCGCGTCCAGACGAAGGCGCCAGGTCTCGAAGCGGCCGGCGGGTACCTCGATGGTTTCGGCGTCTTCGACCATCACGATGAAGCGGCGTACCAGTTGATCAACGTCGATTTCCGTTGCCCGCAGCCGGGTCCGATAGCCCTGGGACAGGGGCAGCGCGGTGAGTACGGCTTCCAGCGCCGCTTCGCCGCCGTAGGCGGGCTCGTCCAGGCTCAGATCGATGGGCACGACCTGCCCGGCGGCCCGAATCAGGCCGGTGACCTTGTCCGGCCCATACTCGGCGATCATCAGGCTGTCGCCCTGATCGATGCGCAGCGACAGCGGGCGCAGCGTCTCGCCGTCCAGCTCCAGGCGCTCGACGGTGTCGCCCATGCCGGTGCGGGTGACCGTTTCGATCACCAGCAGCGGGCGACCCGCTTCGCCGGGTTCGCGCCGGATCTGCCGGCTGGCCTCGATCTCCATGCCGGTGTCGTTGATCACCAGCGCGGTGCGGTAGTCGAACTGTCCGGTGGCGATCTGGCCGACATTCAGCGCTGGCCCCTCGCTGGCAGCTAGGCCGGCGGAGAACAGCAGGCTGAGCAACAAACTGTGAATCTGAAACAGGCGCATGGGTCAAGGGCGAGGCGAAGACGGCCCCCGATCATACCGCAGGCGCCGGATCGGACCACGGTGGCGGCCTGGCCGAGGTTCGGTTAGCCTGTGGGTCCCCGCTGCAGCTGCTCGATGACCCATGCCGCTTACAAAGACCCTGATCCTAGGCCTGAGCCTGACTCTCGCCTTTCCGCTGTTGGCCCAGAACAACGACGACGACTGGCTGGAGGCCGTGTCCGAAGCCGTTGGCGAAGCCCTGCTGGATGAGTTCGGCGATCGTGTTGAACCGTCTCGACCGGCCGGACTGCCGGTCAGCGAGGGCTTTGAATGGCTGCGCGCCGACGGCTTCGAGACCCTGGTTTGCCCCTTCCACGACCGCATTGACTACGAGCCCGGCCAGATCGAATGCGGCCTGATCCGGGTGCCGGAGAACCGCGAGGTCGAGGGCAGCCGCACCATCGAGCTGCATTTCGTCCGTCTGGTCGCCCGCGGCGAGGATCATGACGGCGAGCCGGTCGAGGTCCGGCCCGACCCGGTGATCTACCTCACCGGCGGCCCCGGCGTGACCGTCGAGGGCTATGTGCGTCGACTCAAGGATCACCGGCTGCTGGCGCAGCGCGATCTCTATATCCTGGAGCAACGCGGGATCGGCTACTCGGGTGATTTCTGCCCGTTCTTTGCCGGCCTGAACCGAGCCGACCAGATTCGCCCGAGCTTTGCCGAATCCAGCATGGCCTTCATGGACCAGGTGCGCCGCTGCGTCATCGGTGCCCGCGAGGCCGGCATCGACGTGACCGGCTACCACACTTTCGAGAACGCGCGCGACGTTCGGGCACTGCGCCTGGCGCTGGGGCTGGACAGCTGGAATGTCTGGGGCATTTCCTATGGCTCGGTGCTGGGGCAGGCCTATCTCCGGGTCGATCCTGACGGGATTCGGGCCGCGGTCATCGACGCGATCGTGCCGCTGGATCTCGAGCAGCTGATGCGCATCTCGCATTGGCATGCCCGCAACCTGGACATGCTGTTTGCCGCCTGCGACGCGCAGCCGCGCTGTGCGCGGGTGTTCCGCGATCTCAAGGACCGTCACCTGGCCGCGATTAGCGCCATCAGCGAGCAGCCGATCGGGCTGGATATCGAGCCCAGCGAGATGTTTCCGACCGGGCGCGCGTATTTCTTCCAGGACCTGGTCGCCGGTCTACCCTTCCAGCTGCTGTACGAGGAATCGACCCATCCGGCCATTCCGGCCATCATTCACGGGTTGACCCGGGCGGTGGAGCGGCGCGACGAGCGCCTGTTCCGGGCGCTGGCGCTGACCATGGCCGGCGGCGCCGGAGGCGGCGGCTATTCGGTCAGCATGGGCATGTCGATCGCGGTGCGCTGCCAGGACGGCTATACGGTGAGAGAGGCTGAGTCGGCGCCCGGCGATTTCCGTGACTATCCCATCCTGGCCGGCGCGTTCGGCCATCTGGAAGCGATCCTGGCCGGCCCGGCGCTGTGCCGCGAAGTCGGCCTGGCACCGCGCGATCCGGCCGAGTTCGCCCTGGTCGAAACCGATCTGCCGGTACTGGTGGTCAACGGCGCCTGGGACCCGATCACCCCGGTGCCGCTGGCCGAGTACATCATGCCCGGCTTTACCAATGGCCAGCTGCTGATCTTCCCCCACGCCGGCCATGGCCCGACCCGCTCCGTGCCCTGCGGCGGCGACCTGATGAATGCCTACTTCGACGACCCGACAGCCCCCCTCGATCGGGATTGCGTTGACAGTGGTCAGGACGCGGCGCAGTACCTCGCGCCTTATTTCCGCACCCGCGCGGCTGTGCGGGGCCTGATCATGTATCACGAGCAGGATCGTCGCTTCAAAGTCGTGGCCGCCTGGGGCGGCGCGGCGGCGGGATTGAGCGTGTTGGGTTTCATCGGCTTGTTCATGAGCTGGCTCAACCGACGCTTCAATCCGGTGCGGCTGAAGGCTGCCGGCGGCTCGCGTTTTCTGGTCTTTCTGGGCACCGCCGTGGTGCTGACTCATGTCATCGGGCTCGGTCTGGCGGCTCGCGCCAGCGCCCGCGTCACCGAGGCCTTGCTGTTGTTCGGCATGGTGCCCTGGGCCCTTTGGTTCGCCTGGGCAGGCCCGCTGGCGCTGCTGCTGGGCGCACTCGGCCTCGTGCAGAGCTTCCGCTACGGCGATGCCATCAGCCTGTGGAGCCGGCTCGGCCTGCTGCTGACAGCCTTGGGCGTGATCGCCTTGAGCCTGTTTACCCTGTTCTGGGGGCTGTGGCCGTTTTGACCCTGACGTCACGCGCCGGCCGCCCGGGCCGGCGCGTGATCGAACTCAAAGCTGGCGCTGGCGAACCAGCACAACACCGCTGAACAGCAGTACCAGGCCCAGCAACCACCAGCTCAGGAGCCCGCCTGCGGGGACCGAGATCGGCGCCGTGGGCGCCGGTGGCTCCGGCACGCCAATGTCGCCGCCGCGCGACTGAAAGACATAGCGGCCGTCGACGGTGCTGTTCAGCCGATTGCTGATCAGGGCATCGGGCCCACCGTCGAGAAAAGCGCCGTTGATGGCCGAGCCGGCCAGCTCGAACGAGGTGCCCGGCGCGCCGGTGCCGTTGGAAAAGCCGACCCGAGCCGAGTCGCCGCCGAGGCCATCGTCATCGCCGCCGCTGGCACCACCTGTTTCCCACTGGATCTGGTCGTAGTTGAAGACGATATCAAAATCGCCCGCGCCGACGTCCGAGCGGTCGACCAGAATCAGCTGGAAGCTGTTGCGGTTGGTGTGGGCGAGGCTACTGGGAAAGTAATCGACGTTGATCCAGTTGACGCCAAAGGCGGTCCGGCCGTTGAAGGTGCCCGGCCCGTAGGTCACCGGATCCCCGGCCGAGCGGGTGTCGACATCGGCAAAGAAGGGCGCGATGATCTCGCGGCCGGTAGAGGTCAGATCGAAGGGGGTAAAGGCGGCCAGCGCCTCATCGAAAGTGACGTTGCCATTGTTGTTGACGTAGAGCTGGGTGCGGGTGACGCCGAAGAAGTTGACGGTGAAGCCGATTGACACCAGGCCGGTCGAGCCGTCGTCATTCGGCGGCAGGGTGTTGGTGTTGAAGCCGGGGACGATGGCCTGGGCCATCGCCAGACCGGGCACCATGGCCAGGGCGATAAGCAGGCCCTTGAGTGAGGATGAGCGAGCGGACATTCGGTGGTTCTCCTTGACAGCGGTGATCGAGAGACGAGTTGGGTAGCTGCCTTAACGAGATTTCAGCTCGCTTCTGTTCATCAGCGGCTGCCGGCGCCTCGCCGCAAGTCAGAGAGAATGAATGCCTCGACGGCTCAAGGCATAGACTGCGAAGCTGCCCAGCCAGTGGCGGCCTGCGTAGTGATCGTGCACCAGCCCCGCCAGGCCTGCGTCGATATGCTGCCTGGCGGCTTCCAGCAGTGCAGGCCTGCGGGCATCGCCGGGAGAAAGCGCGCTGGCGATGCCGTCCAGCATCCAGGCGCGCGACAGATTGAGCCCGTCGAGATGCACCAGCTTGCCGTCGTCGCGGTCCCCCGGGACGACCGGGTGCAGCCAGCCCGGCTGACCGATTCCGGGCAGGAAGTCGGCCAGCCAGACGGCAAAGTCGGCCGGGTCAAGAACTCTGCGCATGAAGTCAGCCTCGGCCAGGCTCGGCGAGAGAAAATCGTGTCCGGAAGGCTCCCAAGCCAGCGGCGCATCGCGGTCCGCGCGGTGAAAGCGCTGCGCAAACTCGACCAGCAGCGGCAACAGTGCGTGGTCCCGTTGGCCGCTGGCGTAGTCGTGGATAAGGCCGAAAGCGAAGGCGGTCTGGCTGTGTTCGCCGCTGCGGATCGGGAACGGCAGCCTTGGGATCCAGTGCTCAAGGCGGCGCAGCGCGATCCGCTCCAGCGGCCGGAAGCGCTCGCGCCAGAGCAGCACCGGCGGCGTCGCCCATTCATCGAGTTCCTGAATCAGGGTCAGCAGCCAGGCCAGCCCGTAAGGGCGCTCGAAACCGGCTCTTTCGGGGTGGGCCAGGTACCCGGCCTCGGTGGCCAGTGCCTCTGCCTGCCAGCCGGCGTCCAGTCGGGCCATGATCGACCGGGCGAAGGGCGCGCCCGGAAACAACCGGGCCAAACGGAGCAGCATCCAGTGGCCGTGCACCGCCGAGTGCCAGTCGAAGCAGCCGTAAAACACCGGCGTCAGGCGGCGCGGTGGCGCCAGCTCGGCGTCGCTGCTCATGACATGATGAATCAGGTTGCGATACTCCCGATCCAGCGCCGACAGGGTGTTGGCCGCCAGCGCAGCGGCCAGGCTCTGGCCCAGCGCAGGCAGCGGCGAGGACATCCGGGCCCCGTCCAGCCGTTAGCGGCGCAGCAGCGGCTTGAGCAGGGCCAGGCCCTGCAGCGGCCCCAACGGGCTCAGCATGGCGCGGCGATGCGCCTGCTCACGGCGGTCGATCAGGGCCAGGATGGGGGCCAGATTGCTGACCCCCTTCTCGATCTCGGCCCAGGCCGCCCAGAAGGCCGGGTCGCCGCTGTCACGCTCGCCGTTGGCCAGCGTCCTGAGCAGCCGGTAGCCGTCCCGAACCAACGGGTTCAGGTCCGGATGCTGATCGAGCTCGGCGTCGGAAAAGCGGGTATGGCGCAGGCCGGCGTCGAGAAACTGTTCGGCATAGGCCCGAACCTGCTCCGGGCTGGCATGGTCTGGCGGCAGCGCCAGCTGCTGGGCCATCCGCTGCAGCTGCGCGACCGGTTCATCCATCAGCAGATCGTAGTCGACCACGCAAAGGCGATAGGGCCGGGTCAGGCGCAGGAACGGCACGATGCTGACCAGCCACTCCAGATCGCTGACCTCCTGCAGGCCGCGCCGGGCATCGAGGCGAGCGCGTGAGCGCGCTACGCTCAAGGGGTTGCGCAGTGCGATCAGAAACGAGGGTTCGATCCCCAGCTGCGCCAGCACGGGCTCCCAGAACGGCAGGATGCGCAGGGTGCGTCCATACTTGAAGCCCCAGATCGGGCTGCCCGGAAAGCGCCGCTGGATGATCTCGACCGCCTGCTCGCGCAGCCGCTGCATGCTGGCATCCTTGAGCTGATCGGGACGCAGCAATCGCAGGCTGTCAGCGCGTACTCCGAGCTGCTTGCGAACGCGCTTGCTCAGGGCCAGCAGTTCGGCGTCCTCGAAAAATCCGGTCGGATTCTTGCGACTTGCGCGTTTGAAACGATCGCCGAGATCGACGCCCAGCGCCGCCAGCGCGCGGGTAACGGTGCTGGTGCCGCTGCGGCCCGCGCCAATGACGAAAACAACGCGGCGGTCCGGCGCAAGAGAGGTCTGATTGGCTGGCAGGGATGGGTGCATGGCTGGTCGCAAGGGCGAGACCAGCCCGCCACAGTGTCCAAACTCACAGTCTACACCGCAGCACCGCCAGCTGCGGCGGGGGCGATCGACCGTTACAATCGGCCCGACTCCCATCAGACCCCGGATTTTCGAGCGCTGTGCGATTTCGACAGGCCAACCCCTGGTGGCGCCGGCTCCTGCGACGTTGGCGACAGTGGCGCGGCGCCGAACTGGTCAAGCATCATGAAGTTCATCTGGTCCGCGTCGACGGCATCGACTGCAAGCGGGTCCGCTTTGTTGAGCTCGCGGCGGCCAGGCAGGCCGGCTTGGCGCTGGCGGCGCTGGCGCCGCTGCAGCGCTTCCCGGATCTGCTGCGCCAGGATGGCGCGGAGCTCTGGACGCGCTTCGTGCCAGGAACTCTGGCCCGACCCAAGCGGGCCGCCGATCGCCTGGCCGTGGCCGAGTTCTTCGTCGATCTGTATTCGCGCCAAACCGGCCTGATCGATAGCCGTCAGCCCTTGCAGCGCGCCAATGGCCTGGCCGCCAATCTGAGCCGCCTCAAGGCCGCGGGTCGTCTCGATCCGGCCGCGGTCGAGCCGCTGTTGGCGGTCGAGCGCCGCTGGCGCCCGCAGCATGTGCTGCTGGGTTACGACTACATCGACCCGATTGCGCGCAACTTTGTGCTCGCGGAGGGGCGAGCAATCGCCATCGACATTGAAGCGCTGCTGCCGGACCAGCCGCTGGGCTCCGGTCTCGCCAAGGCTGAGCTGCGCTGGATGGCGGTAGAGGCCGCGCTGGTGCTGGACCGCATTGACGGGCCGCGGGCTGATGCCTTGCGTGCCCAGTATCGCTGGGTTCAACTGTGCTTTCTGGCGAACTACTTCGTTGACAAGCTGCGCCAACGCAAGCCTGGCAAGCTGCGGATGACCGCGCTCACTGACTTGCTGTCGCTGCGCTGAGCAACAGGCGGGGCGCGCAGACGAAAAAGCCCCGCGTCAGCGGGGCTTTTTTGCATCCAGGCCCGAGGCCTGGCGATCGGCGTTGCCGTGCCGTTACAGGGTAACGACGTTGGCGGCCTGCGGACCCTTCGGGCCGTTGGTGACGTCGTAGCCCACCTTGGCGCCTTCGGCCAGGCTCTTGAAGCCAGAGCCGGTCAGTGCGCTGAAATGAACGAAGACATCGGCGCCGCCGTTATCCTGAGAAATGAAGCCGAAGCCCTTCGCGTCGTTGAACCACTTCACGGTGCCTGTATTGCTGGACATAGTTTGATACCTTTTTCAATCTGTAGGTTTTCGGGCACAGCCAACGGCTGACCACCCGGTCGTGCTGCGTTGAAGACTTCAGGAAATGGCGGAGCTTGAAGGGTATACGGAGGGAATACGATCCAATTCGACCACTGCTGTGATCTGCAGCTGACATCACTATACGCCCTATTTCAGGGAAATGCCAGCGCTATTGCATTATTCGTCTTTTTGCCGGTTTCCGGGAACCGGACGGGCGATTCGGAAATCTGATACTCTACGAGATGAAGTAGTCCCTCGTTTCCACTTCCTGAACGCTTTTCACCGCCGGGCGCGATCGTCGGTTTCGACGCTCGCCGCTGCCATGATGCGGATGAGGAAGCCAGTATATCGGCCCGGAGGCCGCCCCACGCAATGAAGACGCTTTTCGTCCGCAATATCCATCCTGAAACTCGCGAAACCCAGATCCGTGAACTGTTCTCGCGCGTCGGCACCGTGCGCAAGCTCGAAATGCCGCTCGACATCTTTACCCGTCGCTGCCGCGGCGTGGCCATGATCGACATGGAAGGCCATGAAGCCCGCGCGGCCATCGCCGAACTTGACGGCGCAGAGCTCAACGGCCAATCGATCCAGGTTCGCGAGGAGCGTCCGCGCGGCAAGAAGCGCGGCGGCCGCCGCTAACGCCGCCACCAGGGCCCCAACCCAGGCAGCACCCGGATCCGTCGTTGATTCAAACGCCCGCTTGCGTATGATGAAGCCTGCTCGAAGCTAAGGAGGCAGGCGGATGAACATGTCCAAGGTCGTGTTCGGGTTTTTTGTGCTGCTGGCACTGACACTGAACTTCGGCTTTTTCATCGGCGAGATCGACAACCCCGACCATCACAACGTCTACGAGCTCTTCGCGGCGCTGGTGGTCGGGTTGATTGCCACCGTGATGAAGCTGGGCGAGCGCTCACAGATGAGCGCGATGCTGCTGGCGTCCAGCCTGGTCGTCGACCTGCATCTGATCGCCGCCGCCCTGGTCTGGGCCATCGCCGTCCACGTCACTGATGTCGGTCTGACCCCCGCGGTCATGGCCACCATTGTCTCTCTGTCCGGTGGCGCCCTGCTGGCGAACCTGCTGTCGGTGGTGCTGCTGACTCTGGAGACGGCCGGCTTCAGTCGCTAGCCGGCCGCCGGAGGCGATGCGACCCCGCGATTCCTACGCCTACCTGTTCTTCCGGCGCATGCGAGTGCCGCTGGTGGTACTCATCTGCGCCTATGCCATCGCCACCGTCGGATTCACCCTGATGCCGGGCGTCGATGAGGACGGCGAACCCTGGCGCCTGAGCCTGTTCGAGGCCTTCTACGTCGTCAGCTATACGGGCTCGACCATTGGCTTCGGCGAGGTGCCGTATCCGTTCTCGCCGGCGCAGCGCCTGTGGACCATGGTCAGCATCTACCTGACTGTAGTCGCCTGGCTGTTCTCGATCGGCTCGATCATTTCACTACTGCAGGACCCCGCCTTTCTCCGCAGCCGTCAGCGCGCAGCCTTTCGTCGCGCCGTCGCGGCGATTGATCGGCCCTACTACCTGATCTGCGGCTTCGGCGACACCGGCCGCATGCTGACCCGTGCGCTGACCGACCAGGGCCACCCTTGCGTGGTCATCGACAACAACGCTGAAAAGATCGACGCGCTGAGCGTCGAAAGTCACGCCAGCGAAGTGGTGTCGTTCTGCATGGATGCCCGGCTGCCGGCCAATCTCAGCGAGGCGGGCCTGCGCAGCCGCTGGTGCATGGCGGTGCTGGCGGTCACCGGTGACGACCGCGCCAACCTCAAGATCGCCGTCACCACCAAGCTGCTCAATCAGCGCTGCCAGGCCCTGGCCCGCGCCGACGAGGCGCCGGTGGCCGACAACATGCGCTCTTTCGATACTGATCTGGTGGTCAATCCGGTCGAGGAGTACGTCAAGCGGATGCGCCTGGCGATTGAACGGCCGGACAGCTTCCGGCTCTACCAATGGCTGCTGTCCGGTCCTGAAGCGCGGTTGCCAGAGGCGCGGAGGCCGCCGCGCGGGCACTGGATTCTGTGCGGCTACGGGCGGCTCGGCCGATCCACGCACAAGCTGCTGAGCGAACTGGGCCTGCCGGTGACCGTGATCGAGGAGAATGCCGGCCTTCCGGAGCTGCCCTCCGGCACCGTCCAGGGCCGCGGCACCCAGGCCGAGACCCTGCGCGCAGCCGGCATCGAAGGCGCGGCAGGCGTGCTCGCGACCACCCGCGACGATGTCGACAATCTCTCGATACTGATCACGGCTCGCGCGCTGAATCCGGCCCTGTTCTTCGGCGTGCTCGAAAACGGCTTGTCCAGCCATGCCTTGTTCCAGGCTGCCAAGCCTGATTTCATCGCCCAGCCCAGCCGAGTCATCGCCGGCAGCATGCTGGCCCGGATTCGCTCGCCGCTACTGACGTCGTTTCTGGACGCCGTGCTGGCCGCCGGCGATCACGAATGCGCCCGCGTCATCGAGCTGATCGAGACGCTGCAATACGGGCCACCGCCGGATTTCCTCACCGTTCGCATCAGCGAGCGGCGAGCACCAGCCCTGGCCCGGCTGATGGCCCAGCAGGTGCCGGTGACCCTGGCCGCATTGACCGGCGCCGGCCAGGGCCGCAGCCTGAGCGTGCCGGTGCTGCCGCTGCTGCTGCGCCGCGACAACGTCGACCTGCTCCTGCCCGAACCCGCGCTTGAACTGCAACTGGGCGACCGCCTGCTGCTGGCAGGTTCGCGCGGGGTCGGCTGGCGCTTGCAGGGCTTGCTCGAAAACGACAACCTGTTGTCGCGCGCGCTAACCGGCCAGGACCTGCATCAGGGCTGGCTGTGGACTCGGTTGTTTGGCCCGGCCCGGCTCGGGCGACGGCTTGATTCCTGACCACCAGAACAAGAGGTTTGCCCATGCGTTGTGCCCTTCTGCTCGCCCTTCTGCTCGCTGCACTGCAGCCAACAGCCGCTTCGGCTGTTGATCGCGGTGACAGCCTCGCGCAGGCTCTGGCCGGCGAACATGCCAAGCTGAGCGTACTGTGGGTGGCCTCACCAGGTTGGGCGGAGGCGATGGCTGACGGTCAGCCGGATGGTCTGACGGTCGCTATCCTGCGGCGCTTCAGCTCCTGGCTGAACGAGGTGCACGGCCTCCGCGTCGAGCTTGATTTCATCGAGGAGACCGACTGGCGCCGCTTCTATGCGCGGGTGCGCGATGCCGAGGGCGGGGTGTTCGGCCTGGGCAATGTCACCATTACCGCTGAGCGCGCCCGGGAACTGGCCTTTTCGCCGCCCTATGTCGACAATGTCGCGGTGCTGATCAGCCGCGGCGGACATGAGCCGGTGGAGACGCCGGAAGCGCTGGCCGAGCGTCTGGCTGGCCAGCATGGCCTGGCCTTTGCCGGGACCCTGCATGAGCGGCGGCTGCGCGCACTGACCGCGGACCACTGGCCCGGCCTGGTCATCGACACCGCCACCAGCAATGCCGAGATTCTTGACATCGTCGCCGCCGGTACGCACTTCGGCTACATCGACGGCTACGCCTATCTGCGCTCTCGCGCTGAAGGCCTCGATGTGATGCGCCATCCGGCGCTGGATGATGGCGGCGAGCACTTCGGCATCATCATGCCGCTCAACAACGACTGGCAAGAGCTGCTGGCCGCGTTCTTTGCCGACGGCCCGGGCCTGATCCACAGCGACTGGTATCGCGCCGCCATGATCGAGCACCTGGGCGAGGAGCTGGCCGAGCTGCTCGCGCCCTGAAGCCCGGCCGGGACTGGCCTCAGGTTCCCGGCCCGCAGTCCATGCAGTCCTGCGGCCGCTTCGGCCCGGCCTTGAGCTGATGATTCAGGTCCTGCAGGGCGCTGCGCAGGCCTTCCTCGATCACCGGGTGGTAGAAGGGCATGTCCAGCATCTGCGTCACCGTCAGCCGCGCCTGGACCGACCAGGCCAGCAGATGGGCGATGTGCTCGGCGGCCGGGCCGAACATTTCCGCGCCCAGGAACAGGCCGCTGCCGTGCTCGGCATAAAGCCTGAGCAGGCCGCGGTTACGACCCATTATCCGGCTGCGGCCCTGCTTGGCGAAGTCGATCGATCCGACGGCAAAGCAGCCCTGGCAGCGCTCGTCGACCTCGGCCAGGCTCAGGCCCACGCTGGCGACCTGCGGGTCGCTGAACACCACCGCCAGCGGCGCGCGGCGCAGGCCGCTGCGAACATCCGGCCAGCGTCCGGCATTGGCGCCGGCAATGCGACCTTCGTCGGCCGCCTCGTGCAGCAGCGGCCGCTCGCCGTTGACGTCGCCGGCAATGAATACCGGGCGGTCACCGCACTGCAGGGTGTAGCGGTCGAAGCTCGGAATACCGCGCTCGTCCAGCGCCAGCCCCGAGTGCTCCAGACCCAGCTCATCGACGTTCGCCCGTCGTCCGGTCGCCGCCAGCAGCCAGTCGAAGCGCTCGCTGAGCTCGCGCCCGGAATGATCGTCGAAGCGGATCAGGACGCCATCGTCCCCACCTCGAATCTCGTGGATGGTCGCATCCGGGTCGAGCGGGAACTCGTCAGTGAAGCAGCGCAAGGCGAGGGCGCGGATCTCCGGATCGCGAATCCCGCCGATCCGGCCGCCGACGCCGAACAGGCGCACGCGCACGCCCAGCCGGGACAGGGCCTGGCCCAGTTCCAGCCCGATCACGCCGGAACCGAACACCGCCACGGATTCGGGCAAATCGCCCCAGTCGAAGACCTGGTCACTGGTGATCAGGCGCTCGCCGGCCTCGGCCAGGAAGGACACGATGCGAGGCCGCGAGCCGGTGGCGATGACGATCCGCTCGGCGGTGATCTCCTGGCCATCGGACAGTGCCAGTCGCCCCGGCGCGATGAAGCGGGCCCGGGCCAGGATGCGGTCCTCGGCCGGAATGCCTTCGATAGTGCGGAGCACGCCGGCGACGAATTGGTCGCGCTCGGCCCGAACCCGCGCCATCACCGCGCGACCGTCGATGCGAAGCTCGCCCGCCGCGACGCCGAACAGCCCGGCCGACCGGGCGTTGTGCGCCGCTTCGGCCGCGGCGATCAGCAGTTTGCTGGGCATGCAGCCGACCCGCGCACAGGTCGTCCCGAAACGTTCAGCTTCGATCAGCACCACCCGCTCGGCGTGCCGGCGGGCCTGCCGCCAGGCCACCATGCCGGCGCTGCCGCCGCCGATGACGGCCACATCCACCTGTCGCGACGCCATCAGCCAGCCCTCCCAGGGCAGAGAGCCCGTCGCCCGTTGCTTGCCATCATGCCGAATGCGCCTCACCAGGACCAAAGATCAGGACTGCCATGCTAACCCCTGCGCGCAGCCGCGACATTGATCCAGTTCAGAGCGACTCGCCCTCGCGAACGTCTCGCCGACTGTTGTAGTCTGGGCCTCCTCCCAGCCGCCGATACCATCCCATGGCTCCATCGCTGCCCTGCTTCAAGGATGTCCTGATCGCCGCTGGCCGCATCGAGGGCCTGGCCCGGCGCACGCCGGTGCTGACCAGCCGCCATTTCAACGAGCGCACCGGAGCCAGCCTGTACTTCAAGTGCGAGAACTTCCAGCGCGTCGGGGCCTTCAAGTTCCGGGGCGCGCTGAACGCGATTCGCGCGCTGTCCCCCGAACAGGGCCAGCGCGGCATCGTCACCCACTCCTCGGGCAACCACGGCCAGGCCGTGGCCCTGGCGGCGCGGGAAAGCGGCTACCGGGCGGTGGTGGTGATGCCGGACAACTCGGCCCGGGTCAAGGT
Organism: Gammaproteobacteria bacterium; assembly: GCA_050485825.1. Classification (GTDB taxonomy): domain Bacteria; phylum Pseudomonadota; class Gammaproteobacteria; order Xanthomonadales; family Wenzhouxiangellaceae; genus Wenzhouxiangella. Next base: position 214,188 of record JBJHCC010000001.1, on the reverse strand, counting down.
CGAGGCCGTTCGGGGCTACGGCGCCGAGATCGTGTTTTGTCCGCCGAATACCCCGGCCCGGCTGGCGACCGTGGCCGAACTGATCCAGCGCCATGGCCATGTCGAGATTCCGCCCTACGAGCACCCGGACGTGATCGCCGGCCAGGGCACGGCCGCGCTGGAGCTGCTGCAGGACCATCCCGACCTCGACCTCGACCTGGTGCTGGCGCCGGTCGGCGGCGGTGGGCTGATCGCCGGTACCGCGATCGTCGCCCGGCATCTGAATCCGGGTGGCCGGGTGATCGCCACCGAGCCGGCCAACGCCGACGACGCCGCGCGCTCGTTCCGCTCCGGCCGGCTGGAGCCGGCGGCCACGACCCAGACGATTGCCGACGGCCTGCGTACCAGTCTGGGTGCGCTCAACTTCGCCTTGATCCAGCGCCATGTCGACGATGTGGTCACGGTTTCCGAGCGGGCCATCGTGGAAACCACGCTGGCGGTGTGGCAGCGGATGAAGATCGTCATCGAGCCGTCCTGCGCCGTGCCGCTGGCCGCCCTGCTCGAGGGCCGGATCGACGCGCGCGGCCAGCGCGTCGGCATCATCATCACCGGCGGCAACGTCGATTTCCCGGCCTTCATCCAGGCCAGCCAGGCCCTGCTCGAAGCCTGAGCAGGCCCCCGACCTAGCGCCTCGCGCCAGGCCGCCGTTCGCTGTCGATCGCCAGGCCAGGAAACCTGAGCGCGGTTTTCGCTACTGACTGAATCGGTCGCGGAACAGCAGGTCGGGGATGATGATCTGCCCGAGCACGTCGCGGCCGTCCAGTTCGAGCAGGTAGCGCAGCAGGTGCTGGAAGTCGACCGGGTCGAGCTGGCCGGCCACGCGATGGGCCTGGGCCAGCGCCAGGTCGTCGGCGGTGGAAACCGTGATGTGATCGAGCGCATGCCCCTGCCAGCTGGTCGCATTGATTCGGCGCACTTCGATGACGTTGGTCGGGCCCGGGTTCAGCGGCACGTTCTCGAAGCGCAGCCGGGTCCACTCGAAATGGGTGCGCTGCTGGGGAAAGTTCAGGGTCTGGATGTGGCTGCCGTTGACGGTGAGCTGGACCTCGCCGCCGCTGGCTGGCAGGTAGCGCAGCTCAACCGCGCCTGCGCCGCCGCTGCCGCCATTGATGCCGTTGAAAGTGACGCTGGCCCCGTTGCTGCCAAGCTGGACCAGGCGGCCATGGGCGCTGGAGTCCCAATTGATCTCGATGAAATTGGGAATCGCTGCGCCAGCGGCCAGATCGCCGTCCTCGGCCTGGTAAATCTGGCCACCGGCGACGCTGAACACATCGGCCAGGGTCGGCGCCGAGCCATCGTGGAAATAGGGCGCGGTATCCCAGATGCCGAGCAGGGTTTGGGTCGAGATGCCGGTCAGCGCCGCTCCCAGGCGCTGGCCGGAACTGGTCCGGATCGTGCCGACGTTGTGCAGGGTGGCAACACCAAGCGTGGCGTCGGTGTAGTCGGTCAGCGGGTCATGGCAAGTGGCGCAGCCGATCTGGCCGAACACCTGGGCCCCGGCCAAGGCCTCGTCGCTCATCCGGCCGTCGGCTTCGCGCCAGGGGCTTTTCGGCAGGCTGGCGCGGTCCAGCGACGTCAGGTAGGCCGCGAGCTGATCGAGCTCCAGACTGCGGCCGGCGTTCGGCGCACCCAGCGGCGGGTTCGGGGTCTGGCCCGGCGGCAGGAAGCCAAGCCCGCGGAATTCCTCGACGATGTCGATGACGAAGTCCTGCAGCTCGTCGAAATTGGCGGTCCAGTGCAGATTGCCGTGGCCCGTGCCGGCGCGCCCGCGCAGATCCTGGGTGTTGCGGAAGCCTTCGCCGCGCTGGCTGAAGTCCCAGGTGCGGCCGTCGTGGCGGCCGTCGATATGGCAGCTGGCACAGGAGATGTAGCCCTCGAAGCTCATCTGATTGACGCCTTCGGGATGATTGCCGGCGAAGTAGAAGATCTGCTTGCCGGCCAACACGTCCGGCGCCAGCGCCTCGGCCTGGCTGGAAACGAAGTGGCTGGTCGGGAACTGGCGGCTGCCGTCGACCAGGAACTGGCCGAGCTCGATGCGGCTGACATCCCGGCTCATGAAGTTCTGCACCCAGAGGCTGTCGGTCTGGTTGTCCCAGGCGAGACCGCGCGGGGCCGAGCCCACCGGCAGCCGGGCCAAGGAGGCGCGGCCGCCGCCGGCCCGGATCGCCAGATCGTCGAACACCGAGATCATGTCATTGCCCTGCAGCGCGGCGAACACGTAGTTGCCGCGCGGGGAGAACCTCAGCGCCGAGGGTGAATCGCTGTTGTTGGCGTCGATGCGGACGTTGCTGGTGCCATTGACGCCGGGTTCGACCGGCACGCCGGGGCTCAGGTCGACCCGGCCGAGCAGCGGGCGGACCGTGCTGTCGTGGCTGAACGGCAGGTTCAGGCCGGTGCCCAGGTTGAAGTACAGGCCGCGGTTGGTGTCCATCTTGATCGCTGTGTACCAGAGCCAGTCCTGGTGCGGATCGATCACCAGGCTGGCGATGTAGTTTGGCACGCCGGGGCCGTTCGAGCCGCCGCCGTCAAGGCCGGGGCGGCCGCGATCTCGCCACAGCGGCAGGCTGCGGGTCAGGCTCATGGTCTGGGTGTTGACCTCCCAGATCTCGCCGTAATGCTCGGTGGCGATGAAGCGGGCGACGAAAGCCCGGTTGCCGTTGCCGGACAGGGCGATCGCGCCGGCGGTCGGGCCCAGCGCCAGGCGGCCGGTCTCGGCGCGGCTGGCGCTATCGAAGCGCAGCAGCTGGCCGTTGCCCGGATCGCCGCTGGCGCGCGCGGCCAGGGTGGCGAACACGCGGCTGCCGTCGCGGCTGGTCACGACCGCCTGCGGCGAGCTGCCGTAACTCAAGTCGATGCGCTCGACCAGGCCGCCGCCGCTGTCGAGCACCAGCAGCGCGTCGGCGCCGGCCAGCGCGACCCAGACCTGGCCCGAGCTCGGCACCAGGCTGATCGACCAGGGTGTGACCGCTTCTTCGGTCTGGAGCAGCGGCTTGAGCGCAATCTCGGACAGCAGCGCCCCCGAGTCGGCATGCAGGCGGCTGACCGTGTCGTTGTCGGGGTTGACCACCCAGACCAGGCGGCGGGCGTCGTCGACGACGATCGTGCTGGAGTGGGTCGGCAGCGGATCGGGCGGAATCGCGGCCACGGTCAGGGTGCGGGTCGCCGTGACCACCGAAGTGGAGCCGTCGGGCTTGAGGTCGCGCACCTGGAGCTTGACTTCGTAGTGGCCCGGGCTGGCGAACGGATGGGAAACCTCGTTGCTGCTGCTCCAGCCGGTGCTCGGCGTCCCGTCGCCGAAGCTGAAACGATATTCGATGGGATCGCCCTCGGGATCGCTGGCGGTGGCGCTGAGCAGCGCGGTCTGACCCGGTTCGATGGGAGAGGGCGAGACCAGGAAATCGGCGATCACCGGCGCCGCGTTGCCCTTGCCGAGCTTGCCGCCGGTGGCAAAGGTGAAGGAGTAGCCCTCGATGCCGTTGCCGGCGGCGTCCTTGATCCCGCCGGGAACAACGACCAGCTCGTAGCTGGTATCGGGTTCCAGCCACTCGTGCGGGGTCAGGGTGAGGATGCCGTCATGGGCGAAGGACACCCAGGCCGGCACCGGCTGACCCCCCACCGGGCGCAGGAGGATGGTCTCGCCGTTGATGATGGTTTCCGAGCGCAGGGTCTCGGCGATGATCAGACTGATCGGCGCGCCCAACGGATACTCGGTCTGGCTCGGGCGCGGGATGTGGTAGCCCACATAGGGTGCGCGGGTATCGGGCTCGGCCTGATGGCACCAGACGCCGACCCCGTCGCGATCGCCGAAGCTGTAGGCGCCGGTGATCAGCAGATTGCCCAGCGGCAGCTTGTACTGGCTCACATCCAGCGGCCCGGAGACGCTGCCGGACGGCCGGTTGTTGCCGACTTCGTCCAGCTCCAGCGCGACACTCAGGGTCTCCATGTTGATCTTGTGCCGGCGGGTGAAGACGAACTCATCCTGGGTCTGCACGTAGGGCACGTTGGTGCCGGCATTCAGCGCCGGGGTGCCGGTCAGGTCCAGCGTCGTGACCAGCCGGAGGTCGGTGGGATCGGAATAATCGATGACGTAGAACAGATGGCGCGGCTCGCCGCCGGCCAGCACCAGGTAGTTCTCCCAGACTGCGCCGATGTAGGCGCCGAAGGCGCCGGAAAGCTTGTCCAGGAACTGCGGCGGCCCGGGCGGATCGTCGAACAGCGGGCTCAGATCATACGAGACCACCCCGAGCATGGCGCCGTCGGAGACGATGAACAGATAGTTGCCGATCAGAATGCCGTTGCCGCTGACGCCGTGGTCGGCCAGCGGCTGCCACTCGGCCAGCAGCTGATTGCCGCGCCACACCCGGCCGGTGCCGGCGTTGACGCCGTACTGGATCCAGTTGAACGGCAGCGCCCAGGGATAGTAGAGCCGGTGCAGCCCGCTGTCGGGGGCTTCAGGCTGGTTCTGCGGGGTAAAGCCGGCCGTGATCTCGCCCGGCGCGGAGGGCGGCATCAGGGCCGCTGCCAGCTGGCCGGGACCATTGCTGCGCACTCGGCAGCCCCAGCCGCCGCACACCCAGTCGCCCAGCTTGGTGTGGGCATGCGTGCCCTGGTCGGTGGGGGTGACGGTGCCGTCGCCGGACTGGTAGATCAGCAGGCTGGCCGGGTTGGCCGGATCGGCAAAGCGCCACCAGCGCTGGGCGCCGCCGGCGACGTTGTTGGTCAGCATCACGCCGTTGTGCCAGACCATGTTGCCGAGCCGGCCGAGGCCAACCTGGCGATACAACAGCTGGCCAGGCTCGCAGGAGTGAGCCGTCGGAAAGCCGGCCACGCCCGGCGCGTCCTGGGCACCGGCCAAATGACTAAGGAACAGAAGAACGGGCAGCAACAAGCGGAGGTGCATCACGACAAGATCCAGATTCCCATGCCATTCGACTGAATGCGCCCCCGACGCCCGGGCGCCGAAGACCAGACCTGGACCGCAGGGCGATGCTAGCCGACAGCAGCCATCGGCACAAGCCGCGGCGGCGGCCTGCTTGGCGCGCTACTCCTGGACCTGTGCTTCGGGCGGCAGCCCGAAGTCGCGGAAGCCGCTGCGGAACAGGCTGTCGAGCTGACTCTCGAAAGCACCGATGTCCACTCGACCGCTGGCGATGCGGGGGAAAGCCGGGTCGCGACGCTGATCAAGGTCCGGGGGCCCGGAAAAGTCGGGGTTGCCGGTATTGCGGGCCGGGCTGTCGGCCAGCAGCTTGTGGGTCAGCGTTCGCCTGCCGTTATCGGCCAGCGGCTGCAGGCCGGGGTCGCTGACGCGCTGGACGCCGTCGAGTTCGACAAGGCTTGAACCCACGCCCAGCGTGCCGAGCAGGCTCCACTCCCCCTCGAAGGCGCCCTGCAGGTCGCGGCGCTGACCGGTGCTGGCCACGGTATTGGCGGCAACGATCGTGTGGCTGAGGCTGGCGGGCCAATCTGTACCATTGTCGATGCCGAGGCCAAACGCCCCGTGCAGGCCCGTGCTTTCTGCCTGGTTGAAGGCGATGGTGGAATGGCGGATATCGAAAACCTCCGGCGCCGTCGCCCATTCTTGGGCCCGAAACGCCAGCCCGGCACCGCAGCTGAAGCTGATGTTGGTCGGGATTCGATTGCCGCTGACGGTGGAATTGAGCAGCTCCCAGCGCTCGGGTACGCCTTCCATGCCATCGATCTGCAGGAAGGCGCCGCCGCCGCAGTTGCGGGCCTCATTGGCGCGCAGCAGTGAATGGGACAGCAGGATCGAGGATCGCGCCCAGATGCCCCCGCCATTGGCGTTGGCGCGGTTCCCGGCGATGCCGGTGGTGGTTATCGACAGCAGGTGCGGACTCCAGGCGTCGATATAAATGCCGCCGCCGAACTGCTCGGCCTGATTGTCGTTGATATCGGAGTCTTCAATCCAGGTCACCTGACCCTCGTCAAAGGCGGTGGTCGGCACTTCCACCGAGATGCCGCCACCGCGCCGCGCACGATTGTCGGCAATGCTGCAGCGGCTGATCTCGACCCGGTCGCCAGGCCGGAACATGACCGCATGCAGGCCGCCGCCGCGGTTGAAGTCGGCCGTGCCGATCACCTCATTGCCGCGAATCTCGCAGTCGCTGATCGTGAGCCGGCTGTCATTGGCGCCGGGATTGTGGAAAATGGCAGCGCCTTGATGATCGCTGCGGTTGTCCAGCAATCGGAGCCGAGTCATCGTCAGGATGTCGGCGCCGGAACTGATCGCGCCGCCGCCGAAGCCGGTGGTGTTGCGGGCATTGCGGAGAGTCATGTCCTGAACGACCGCGAACCAGACGCCGTCGGCGATGACCAGGATCTGGCTCAGCTCGTTGCCGTCGATGACGGTGTAGTCCATGCCGTTGCCAACGATGCTAAGCGGGCCGGTCACGACAATCGGTTCGCTGAGCACGATCGGGGTGCTGTTCATTGCCGCGGTGTACTCGAAGGCCACGACGTTGTTTTCATGGGGATTGTCGTTGGCCATGCCCACGGCCCAGCGAAACGAGCCAGGACCCGAGTCATTGGTGTTGGTGACCAGATAGGTGCTCCCCCCGGCCTGGGCAAACGGGCTCAGCAGGGCGGTGAGGGCAAGGAGCGGAAGAAGGCGGCAAGACTTGGCCATGTCGTTGTCGAGAAGAAAGTGTCTACCCAGCCTTTCGGATTGTTCCGGTCATTTCTGCCAACGGCTGCCCGCCTGGTGTGCCGGGCGCGCGACTTGAGCCCTGGTACCGGTCGATGACGTTTTCTCCTCGAGGCAGACGCTTTCGGGTCGCTGGCAGCTGGGACCCTTGGCCGCCCCGGGTCAGCGCTTGCGTGGCCGCAAAGCAGGACCCTGTCAGGCAACATGGAGTCGCGCAATGCAGCGCCTGAAATACTTGTCCCGGGCAGTCCCGGATCTGGTCACGGCGGGTTTCTTTTTGTCGGTCTGGCTGTGGCCGCAGGCTTTGGGGCCGAATGCGGTCAAAGCCGCCGTGCTGATCATGCTGGTGGAATTCATTCTGGTCCACTCCTCGGGCTTCATCGGCCTGATCGCCATCGAGCGCAAGCTCGGTCTGCCCGACAAGCTGCGCCTGATGGCGCCGATGCTGCTGGTCTACGGGCTGTTCGTCGGCGCCTTCGCGCTGGCCTGGGGCGAATGGTGGCCGATCCTGGCCTTCGCCTGGCTGGTCGTCGGCAAGCTGCAGCTCGGCGTGGACCGATCACTGTCGGCGGAGATGCAGGCCGATATGCTGCGCGGCTTCTGGGGCCTGTCGGTATTGATCTACCTGGTCGGCGCCTTCCTCACCGTGCTCGCCCCTATCCCCAGGCTGGGCATGACCGACGCCGACTACGGACTGCCCGGATCCGGTCTGTGGATCAGCATGCCGCACACGGTCGTGTTCTTCGGCGTCTTCTACTTCGGCCTGCTGGCGCTGGTGCGCTACAAGGAGCATGAGCTCGTCGCGCCGAGCCAGGGCAAGTCTGCCTAGCGTGCTGCGTCAGTCATTGAGCAGCGTGCCCGGAGGTGATCTTCTGACCGCCAAGACGCGAAGAGCGGCAAGAACGCCTGCCCGGGGCGGGTCGATATCTCGGAGAGATGATCGGGCTCGGATCGTAGGTCGGCCCCACGCGGCCGACGGACCATGTTGGCCGAAGCCCCGCCATCGTCCGTCGGGGACGTGGCCCCGACCTACCCGGTGCCGGTCGATGTCTCGGAGAATGGATCGAACACCGAGTAGGTCGGCCCCACGCGGCCGACGGACCATGTTGGCCGAAGCCCCGCCATCGCCCGTCGGGGACGTGGCCCCGACCTACCCGGTGCCGGTCGATGTCTCGGAGAATGGATCGAACACCGAGTAGGTCGGCCCCACGCGGCCGACGGACGGAGCCTCGAGCTCAGGCGCGGGCGCTATCGACCTCGGTAAAGCGCGCCCGGGCCTGGGGGTCGGGAAACAGGCGGCTGAAGACCACCACGGCCAGGCTCGCGAAGATCACGCCGGGCAGGATCTCGTAAACGTCGAAAAAGCCGCCGCTCAGGCGATTCCAGACCAGCACTGTCACCCCGCCGACGATCATGCCGGCGGCCGCACCGGCCCGGCTCATGCCCGACCAGTACAGCGACAGCACGATCACCGGGCCGAAGGCCGCACCCAGGCCGGCCCAGGCGTAGGCCACCAGCTCCAGCACGCGGCTGTCCGGATCCATGGCGAGTCCGAATGCGACCAGGGCAATGACAATGACGGCCACGCGACCAACCCAGACCAGCTCGGTCTGGCCGGCACCGGGCTTGAGCCAGCCCTTGTAGAAGTCTTCCGACACCACCGAGGAGGCCACCAGCAGCTGGGAGTCAGCCGTCGACATGATGGCGGCCAGAATGGCCGCCAGGCAGATGCCGGCGATCAGCGGGTGGAACAGCAGCTCGACCAGGCGGATGAATACGGTTTCGGCCTCGCTCCCTTGCAGAACCATGGGGGCCGGAATGCCCGCGACCCCGACTATGACCGCAGCGATCAGACAGGTCGCCACCCAGGCCAGCGCGATTTGGCGGGCGCGCACCAGCTGGCCTGCTGAGCGTATCCCCATGAATCGGGCCAGGATATGCGGCTGGCCGAAATAGCCCAGGCCCCAGGCCATCAGAGAAACGATCCCGAGCCAACCCAGCGCCTCTCCAGTGCTGCTGGTGAACGGATTGAGCAGCTCACGATTCACCTGGACCACGCCAGCGAACAAGCCGCTGCCGCCAAAGTCCTGGCCCATGGCCAGCAGCACCACGGCGACCAGTGCCAGCACCATCAACAGGGCCTGGAAAGCGTCAGTCCAGCTCACCGCCAGGTAGCCGCCGAGAAAGGTGTAGGCGATGATCGCCACCGCGCCCGCGGCCACCGCCCAAAGATAGGGCAGCTCGAACACGGTCTCAAACAGGCGTCCGCCGGCGACCAGGCCGGCGCTGACATAAAGGGAGAAAAACAGCAGAATGAAAACCGCCGGGACCACGCGCAGCAGCCCGCTGGAGTCGGCAAAGCGACGCTGGAAATAATCCGGCAAAGTCAGCGAATCATCCAGGCGTTCGGTTGCCACTCGCAGGCGCGAAGCCACCAGCTTCCAGTTCAGCCAGGTACCGATCAGCAGGCCTACGGCAATCCAGACTGCTTCAAAGCCGGCCAGGTAAGCATAGCCGGGCAAACCCAGCAGCAGCCAGCCGCTCATGTCCGACGCCCCGGCGCTAAGCGCCGTCACCCCGCTACCCAGCCGCCGCCCACCGAGAATGTAGTCCGACAGGTTGTGGGTCTGCTGCCAGGCGATCAGGCCCAGGCCCAGCAGCACGACGAAGTAGAGCCCGAAGGTGATCCAGGTGATGGTCATTGGCGAGGTTCCCTCTATCTCGTTTTTGTTCTTGCCCGGTCTGGGCATCATACTCGCTGCCTCGGCGGCTGCTGAAGTGGGCGCCTTGGCGCGGGCGCGGGTGCGCTGGCTGGGCTGTTTGGTATGGGGCGCCTGGCGGCGGGCTGGGTTAATCGATTGGTTAGTTCTGGTGTTTCGCCCACGCTTCGCTTGCAGGGCGAGTTTCTTTTGGCAGACGATCCAAAAGAAACCAAAAGATCTGTCACCCACGAAGGCGCCCGCCGTTGGCGGGTCCCCTGCGCTTCTCGGTCCGGGCGGCGGTCGCTCAACTCGCTGCGTTCCCTTCGGTCACTACGCTCAGACAGTCGCTCCCTTGTTTCCGCTTGATCCTGCGCGTCTCGGCGCCTTCCAGGGTGACGGCGGGCTGGGTTAGCGCGGGTGCGCTGGCTGGGTTGTTGGGGTTGGGGCGCCTGGCGGCGGGCTGTGTTGATCGATTGGCTGGTTCTTGGGTTTCGCCCACGCTGCGCTTGCAGGGCGAGTTTCTTTTGGCAGACGATCCAAAAGAAACCAAAAGATCTGTCACCCACGAAGGCGCCCGCCGATGGCGGGTCCCCTCCGCTTCTCGGTCCGGGCGGCGGTCGCTCAACTCGCTACGCTCAGACAGTCGCTCCCTTGTTTCCGCCCGGCCCTGCGATGCTCGGCGCCTTCCAGGGTGACCGAAGATCAAGGGCGGTTCGTGCCGGGTCAGGTCACCCGAACCAATCCCCAAATTGGGCGAAGCCCCTGAACTCAAAAGAAGCAGCGAATCGAAATGGCCTGACGCCGTCGACGCAGCCGAGAAGCGCAGCCGGGGCGGATACAAGGGAGCGACTGTCTGAGCGAAGCGAGTTGAGCGACCGCCGCCCCCGGCGAGCATCGCAGGGTACCCGCCCCAAGGCGGGCAAGTCGCCCAGGCCCACCCCAGCGCTTTTGGTTACTTTTGGCGCGCTGCCAAAAGTCACTCGCCCTGCAAGCGAAGCGTGGGCGAAACCCAACAACGAAGAAATCGATCAACCCAGCCCGCCGCCAGGCGCCCCAACCAGCCCAACCCAACCCACCCCACCCCAACCCAAAACCCCCAATGCAATAATCACCACATGCTCATCGTAGAAGCGCTGAAAACCCTGCTAGGCCGCGAAGGGCTCCTCCTCCCAGGTGAGGACCTGGCGCGCTACACCAGCGAGCCGCGCGGCCGCTTCCATGGTCAACCGCTTGCGGTTGCCCGGCCGGCGTCCACGGCGGAGCTGGTCGAGCTGGTGCGGCTGTGCGCGCAGCACAAACTTCCCATGGTCCCCCAGGGCGGGCGGACCGGCCTTGTCGGCGGTGCCACGGCGGTGAACGGTGAGTTGATTATCAGTCTGGAGCGCATGCGAGCAGTTCGGGTGCTGGACCCTGACGACGCCAGTGTGGTGGTCGAAGCGGGATGCAGTCTGGCCGCATTGCGTGCAGCTGCGGCTGAAGTCGACTTGATGTATCCGGTCAGTCTGGCCTCCGAGGGGACGGCAACCATCGGCGGCACGCTGGCGACCAACGCCGGCGGCAATGCCACCATCCGTTACGGCAACACACGAGCGCAGGTGCTGGGGCTGGAGGTGGTGCTGGCCGATGGTCGGGTCTGGTCCGAGCTGTCGCCGCTCAGGAAGGACAACAGCGGCTACGATCTCCGGCAGCTCTTTGTTGGCAGCGAAGGCACCCTGGGCATCATCAGCGCGGCCACGCTCAAGTTGGCGCCGGCGCCGCGACAAAGCCTGACCGCGCTGCTGGCCTGCTCCGACCTGCCTTCGGCGATGGGGCTGCTGCCTCGCCTTCGCGCCGGCCTGGGCGAAACGCTGACGGCCTGTGAGTTCATGCCGCGGCAGGCATTGGAGTTCGTGCTGGCCGACCAGCCTGCGCTGGCCGATCCATTTCCCAGCCCACAGGCCTGGTACGTTCTGGTTCAGGCCGATTCTTCGATCGCGGGCGGTCATGTCGAAGCGGTTGCGCATGCGGTGTTCGAGCGGGCCACGTCCGAGCGGCTGGCGACCGATGTCGTCATCGCCGCCAGTGCCAGCCAGGCCGATCGCCTGTGGGCTCTGCGCGAGGGAATCTCTGCGGCGCAGAAGCAGGGCGGGGTCAGCCTCAAGCACGACATCTCGGTGCCGATCGGGCGGATTCCGGACTTCGTCGAGGACACCCTGGCCGCGCTCGGCCGCGCCGTCCCGGGCCTGCGGCCCTGCGTGTTCGGCCATCTCGGCGACGGCAATCTGCACTTCAACCTGAGCCAGCCGCCGAACATGACGCCCGATGCGTTCAGGGCCCGCGAGGCGGCGTGCAATCGCATCGTTTTCGACCGCGTGCGGGCTTACGGTGGCAGCATCGCGGCCGAGCACGGCGTCGGCCTGCTGCGGCGCGCCGAGCTGGCTGCCAGCCAGCCGCTGAAGCTGGAGCTGATGCGCCGGATCAAGCGGGCACTCGATCCGGACGGCCTGCTCAATCCCGGCAAACTCCTTTAGTTCGAGGCCAGTTCAACGCCCCGACCAATAACTCGGGTCGCTGCAGCGTTGGCTCTGGATCTTGACGCTCTGATTGACCAGCTCGAACTGGCTTCCGGCGCAACTGCCGACCATCTGTCCAAGGATGACGCCCTGGTCGGGCAGTCGTATCGGGTCAGGCAGATCATCCGCGAAGCGTTCGAGGCACTGCGTGGTCAGCTGGCTCAGGCTGGTATGGCATTGCTCGAGGTTCAGCTCGAAGCACTGGACGAAATAGCTGTCGTCCTGGCAAAGCAGGTCGGCGACGGCGCTCTTCATGTGCTCGGTCCACAGATCCCGAGATACCTGTTCCTGAGCCGTAGCGAGCAAGGGAACCGACAGGATGACGGTGGCGAGCGGAACAAGCAGTTTGTTCATGATTCGGTTGCTGAGTGGCTGTGTTTATCTATTCGGGTTTCCCGCCGCTTTTGTGCCATCCGCCCATCGTGCGCTACCTTAGAATCACCGGTGACGAGTCGTTCCGGTTCAACTCAGGAAATCCATGAAAGTTGTCGTGATCGGTGCCGGCGTGGTCGGCGCCACTACTGCCTTGGCCTTGGCGGAGCGTGGAGTTGAAGTCACCCTCATCGACCGCCATCCTGAGCCGGCTGCGGAGACCAGCCATGCCAACGGTGGCGGCATCACCCCAGGCCACGCCGAGCCGTGGAATTCGCCCGGCATCCTCGGCCGCCTGCTGAAAGGGAGCAATGATCGGGCGCCGTACCGGATTCATGCCCACGCCCTGCCGGGCCTGATCGCCTGGGGCGCGAGCTTCCTGTGGCAGTCGAAGGCCTCGCGCTACTTCCAGAACGCCCGTGCCAACACGCGCCTGGCCGTCTACTCCGGGCTTTGCCTGAAGCGTCTGCGCGAGCGCCATGAACTCAGCTACCACCAGTACATCGACGGATCGCTGGAACTCTACTTTGACCGTGCCGAACTGGACCACGCCCTGGGCGTGCGGCGCGGCATCGGCGATCCCGGCGTCGACCTGCGCGAGATCACGCCGGCCGAGGTCGCGGCGATGGAACCGGCCCTGGCGCCGGTGGCCCATCGCATGGTCGGCGCGCTGTTCCTGCCGCTGCACGAATCCGGCGATGCCTGCGAGTTCGCCGCCGAGATGGCGCGCTGCGCGCAGCAGCTCGGTGCCACGCTCCGACTTGGAGAATCCGTTCAGGCTATCGTGCGCCGCGAGGGCCGGGTGGTGGGGGTGCGGCTCGACTCGGGCTTGCTCGAGGCGAACGCGGTGGTGCTGGCCGCCGGCGTGTCGAGCCGGGCGCTGGCCCGGCCTCTGAGGCTGAAACTGCCGATCCAGCCGGTCAAGGGCTATTCGGCCACCCTGGTGCTGGACCGGCCCGAGCTGGCCCCCACGATTCCCCTGCTGGACCTCGAACACCGCATCGTCACCGCCCGCTACGGCGAGCGCCTGCGCATCGCCGGACTGGCGGATTTCGAGGGCTACGATCGGAACATCCGGCCCGGGCGGGTGCAGATGCTGCTGGACGCCGCCGCCGCGCTGCTGCCGCGCCTGGCCGAGGAGATTCTCTCCGGCAAGGCCCGGACCTGGTGCGGCTTGCGGCCGATGACGCCCAAGGGCCCGCCGCTGCTGGGTCCGACCCGGATTCCTGGGCTGTATCTGAACACCGGTCACGGCTCGATGGGTTGGACCCAGGCCGTGGGCTCGGCCGAGATCCTGGCGGATATCATTACCGGGCGCGAAGCGGCGATCGACCTGAGCGGCTTGTGCTTCGAGTGAATGAACTTCTTCGCGGTTGGTTCATTTCTTTCCTTGGCTGTAGGCTTCAGCGACGGTTCAGGCGACTTCAGGCATAGGCGCCCGGGGTTTCGCTGACCTGCTCCGGGCGGCTGTGCTGGCGCAGCCAGGCGGCCAGGTCGTCCTCTGACAATTCGCCAGCTGCCAGGGCCAGGAACACCGGGTAGAGATCAGCATCATCGGCGATGAGCAGGTAGCCGTTCAGTATCAAGAACAGTTCGCACAGCACGGCGGCGGTCCGCTTGTTGCCGTCCACGAAGGGGTGGTTACGGGCAATTCCGAACGCGTAGGCGGCGGCCAGTGCCGGTAGGTCCATGTCCAGGCCGCCATAGGCCAGTTTCTGCCGCGGCCTGGCCAGGGCAGACTCCAACATTGCGCTATCACGAATGCCACCGGGCCCCCCATGTTCGGCGAGCTGGCGCTCGTGCACGCGTTCGGTGAGTTCGCGGCTGATCCAGATGGGCTCGTTCATGCGCTACTCCGCCAGCTTCTTCAAGAGATTGCGACGTTGCCGCATGATCCGCTCGGCGACCTCCATCTGCCGGGCCAGCTCGGGGTCGAAGGGCGACAGCAGGATGCCGTCGGGGGTCTCATGCACCATCAGCTCGTCGCCACGGCTGACCCGCAGTTTTTCGAGGATTTCCTTGGGCAGGATCACGCCGGTGGAGTTGCCGATGGCGGTGACCTTCAGTTTCTTGCTCATGGCCAGGGCTCCGAAAGGGGGGGGGCTCAGTATAACATTTGTTTTACCGGCTAGTCGCTGTTCACCACAGACCGAGGGTCGTGGCCCGGATGCTCACGCGCTGTCAGTCCTGGACCGATCAGCGGTTGACTGGCATCAATTGAGCCGGCCGAAAGAAGGCTGGACTAACCGCGAAGACGCGACGGACGCGAAGGAAGGTCTTTCCCGATCACGCACAAGACCCTCTGCCCCGAATGCCGGGCTGAGTCATGTGCGCAACAATCAGGAAGTCTTTTCTTTTGCTTTGCGTTCTTCGCGTCTTCGCGGTTAGCAAAAGCCTGATTTTATGAACGCCAGTAGCGAGATCTAGAACGCGGCGTCGTCCAGGCCCATGACGGGCGCGGCGCCGGCGCGGATCTTGGCGGCCAGCCCCAGGCCCTCGGGCAGGATGCGGGCGAAGTAGTAGCGGGCGGTGGCCAGCTTGGCCTCATAGAACGCGGCGCGGCCGCCGCCTTCAGCGAGGCGCCGATGGGCGATGATGGCCATCCGCGCCCACATCAAGGCCAGCGCGGTCAGGGCGAACAGGCGCAGGTAGTCGCTGGACGCGGCTCCTGCCTCGATCGGATCTTTGGCCATGTGCTGGTACACCCAGGCGGTGGTGTCCTGCAGGCGCTGCGCGGCTTCGGCGAGCGGGGTGATGAACTCGGCCAGGTCGGCATCGTCCTGGTGCGCTTTGATCAGCGCCCGCAGCGGCTCGAAGAAGCTCTTCAGGTTCTCGCCGTTGTTGGCGATGAGCTTGCGGCCGACCAGGTCCAGCGCCTGGACGCCGTTGGTGCCCTCGTAGATCTGGGTGATGCGCACGTCGCGGGCGAACTGCTCGACGCCGGTGTCGGTGACGTAGCCGGCACCGCCGTGGACCTGCATGCCCAGGTTGGCGACCTCAAACCCGATATCGGTAAACAGGGCCTTGATGATCGGCGTCATCAGCGCCACCCAGTAGCCGGCCTTGCGCCGCACCTCGGCATCGGGGTGCTGCCGTTCCAGGGCCAGCTGCACACCGGAATGCAGGCCCAGTGCGCGGGCGCCCTCGATCATGGCGCGTGAGGTCATCAGCATACGGCGCACGTCCGGGTGAACCAGGATCGGGTCGGCCGGCTTGTCCGGGTATTTCGGCCCGGCCAGGCTGCGACCTTGCAGGCGTTCGCGGGCAAAGTTCACCGCGGCCTGGTAGGCGGCTTCGGCCATACCCAAACCCTGGATGCCGGTGACCAGTCGGGCGGCATTCATCATCGTGAACATCGCCGCCAGGCCGCGGTTGGGCTCGCCGATCAGAAATCCGGTCGCGCCCTCGTAGACCATCTCGCAGGTGGCCGAGGCCTTGATTCCCATCTTCTTCTCGATGCCGGCGCATTTCAGCGCATTGCGCTCACCCAGCGAGCCGTCATCGTTGACCAGATACTTCGGCACGATGAACAGGCTGATGCCGCGGGTGCCGGCCGGGGCGTCGGGCAGGCGGGCCAGCACCAGATGGACGATGTTGTCGACCATGTCGTGTTCGCCGGCCGAGATCCAGATCTTGGTGCCGGAAATGCGGAAGCTGCCGTCGGCCTGCGGCTCGGCGCGGCTGCGGATGAGCCCCAAGTCCGTGCCACACTGCGGCTCGGTCAGGTTCATGGTGCCGCCCCATTCGCCGGAGATCATCTTCGGCAGATAGCGGCGCTTCTGGTCCTCGCTGCCGTAGGCGTGGATCACCTCGTAGGCGCCCAGGGTCAGGCCAGGGTAGGCGGCCAACGAGGCATTGGCCGCGTTCTTCATTTCCGATACGGCCAGGCCGACGAAGGACGGCAGGCCCTGGCCGCCATACTCCGGATCGGCGATCAGGCCGGACCAGCCGGCTTCGCAAAACTGCCGGTAGGCGTCCTTGAAGCCGGGCGGCATGGTGACCGTATGGTCGGCCTCGTTATGTTTGCAGCCGATCCGGTCGCCGACTTCGTTGAGCGGCTGCCAGACTTCTTCACACAGCTTGGCCGCCTCGCCGATCACCGCCTCGATCAGCTCCGGCGTGACCTCGTCCATGCCGGGCAGCGCCGCGCAGGCGTCCAGGTCGAGAAACTCGTTATAGAGAAAGCGGAAATCTTCCAGCGGGGCCTTGTAGACGGGCATGGTGAGGGGCTTCGAGTGAACCAGGATTCAGACTACCATACGCCGCCGTATGCCGGGCATCGTAGCTGATCGTTCCGGGATTTCGGGATCGAGGCTCGTTTGCAGTCTGGTATATGCCTTGGGGCATCGAGGTGCGACGCTGTTGCCGGGGCGGGGGCGTCTCTGGGCTTCCGAAGCAGTGGCTAGTCAGCCCAGAGACGCCCCCGCCCCGGCACGCGTCGCTCGGCATCAGGGTTCCTGATTACGCAACAAGCTCTGACCCATCGCTGAGTCATGTATGTATCGGGTTCACCTTTGTGCGCTTTGCGTCTTCGCGGTTAGTCTGGCGTTGTTTGTTCCCCAAGCCCGGGCCTGTAACCGCATCTGTCGACTTTGCGACCTAAAGGGTTGCCATCAAGCGCGTTCACCGCGCAGCGCTCGCACTTCGGCCTCCAGGCCGGCGGCGCTGATCGTATCGGCCGGCCAGGGCTCGCCGATCACCAGCTCGATGCGGCGATGGAAGCCGCGCGGGCGCTTGAAGAAGGCGCGTCCGCCGGAGCGGCTGAACAGGCTTCGCCACAGCCCGCGCAAGGCCATCGGGTAGACCGGCACCGGTGAGCGCTGGATGATGCGTTCGATGCCGGGCTTGAAGCCCTGGATGTCGCCATCCGGCGTCAGCCCACCCTCGGGAAAGATGCAGACGATCTGGCCGTCGGCCAGTTCCTCGGCGACCCGGTCCATGGCTTGTTCCAGCATCGCCGGATCTTCCTTGCGCGAGGCCACCGGAATCGCCTTGGCGGTGCGGAAGATGAAGCTCAGTACTGGGATGGCGAAGATCTTGTGGTGCATGACGAAGCGCACCGGGCGCGGGCAGCTGCCGCCGATGATCAGTGCGTCGACAAAGCTGACATGGTTGCAGACCAGCACCGCCGCGCCCTCGTCGGGGAGCTTGTCCCGGCCCTCGACCCGCACCGAGTACAGGGTGTGGATCAGCAGCCAGGTCAGGAAGCGCATCAGGAATTCGGGCACCTGGTGGTAGATGTACACGGCCACCACCGCGTTCATCAGCGCCACGACCAGGAAGGCCTCGGCAATCGACAGCCCGGCTACCCCGAGCAACAGGGCACCGACGATCGCCGCCAGCACCATCGCCAGGGCATTGAGGATGTTGTTGCCGGCGATGATCCGCGACAGCTGGCTGCGCTCGGCGCGCTGCTGGATCAGGGCGTACAGCGGCACGATGTAGAAGCCGCCGAACAGCGCCAGCAGGAAGATATCGGCCATCACCCGCCAGGCCCAGGGCTGGGCCAGGAAGGCGGCCGGGCCGACCAGGTCGCCGCCGAGCGCCAGGTTCGGCACGGCGAAGTACAGGTCGATCGCGAACACCGTCATGCCGATCGAGCCGAACGGCACCAGGCCGATTTCCACCTTCTGCCCGGCCAGGCGGTCGCACAGCACCGAACCCAGGCCGATGCCGATCGAGAAAGTGGCCAGCAGCAGCGTGCCAACCAGCTCATTGCCGCCGAGGATCAGCAGGGTGTAGTTCGGAAACTGGGTCAGGAACAGGGCACCGAAGAACCAGAACCAGGAGATGCCGATCACCGACAGGAACACGGCGCGCTGGGCGCGCATGTAGCCAACGATGCGCACGGTTTCGCCGACCAGATTCCAGTTCAGCTTCAGCTCCGGCGCCACCGCCGGCAGCAGCGGAATCCGGCGGCTGATCAGATAGCCGACCACCGCCACCAGCACCACCGCCAGGGCCACCCAGCCCGGGCCCGCCGCGCCGCTGGCGATCAGCAGGCCGCCAGCAATGGTGCCGACCAGGATGGCGACGAAGGTACCCATCTCGACCAGGCCGTTGCCGGCGACCAGCTCCTGCTCGTGCAAGGCCTGCGGCAGCAGGCCGTACTTGACCGGCCCGAAGAAGGCCGACTGGGTGCCGAGCAGGAACAGCACGGTCAGCAGCAGCCACACCTTACCCAGCAGCAGCGCGGCCGCGGCCACCAGCATGATCAGGATCTCGGCCAGCTTGATCAGGCGGATCAACCGGCTTTTCTCGAACTTGTCGGCCAGCTGGCCGGCCGTGGCCGAGAACAGGAAAAACGGCAGCACGAACAGCCCGGCGGCCAGATTGATCAGGATGTTGCTGTCGATGCCGCCGGCCAGTTGCGCGCCCGAGTAGGCGATCAGCAGGATCAGCGCGTTCTTGAAAAGATTGTCGTTGAAGGCGCCGGCGAACTGGGTCCAGAAGAACGGCGCGAAGCGGCGCTCGCGCAGCAGTGCGGCGGGACGATGCGGTTGCATGATGGATGGCGCCCGGATTCAGACTCAGCCGCAGCCGAATTCGCAGCGCTCGCGCCACTGGTCGATCTCGATCATCAGATCGTCGCGGCGGTCGGCGTCGAGGAAGGCCGCGTTGACGGCATTGCGGGCCAGGCGGTCGAGGTCCTTGATCGTCAGGCCGAGGGCATCGGCGGTGGCGCTGAAGTTCTCGCCGATGTAGCCGCCGAAGTAGGCCGGGTCGTCCGAGTTGATGGTGACGCAAACGCCGGCCTGCAGCAGCGCTTTCAGGTTGTGGTCTTCGAGGCGGTCGAAGACCCGCAGCTTGACGTTGGAGAGCGGGCAGACGGTCAGCGGCATCTGCTCGGCGACCAGCCGGGCGACCAGTTCCGGGTCTTCGACGCAGCGCACGCCGTGGTCGATGCGGCGCACTTTCAGCAGGTCCAGGGCCTGGCGGATGTAGTCCGCCGGGCCTTCCTCGCCAGCGTGGGCGACGGTCAGAAAACCCTCGGCGCGCGCGCGGTCGAATACGGCCTTGAACTTCTCCGGCGGATGACCTTTTTCCGATGAGTCCAGACCGACGCCGATGATGCGATCGCGCCAGGGCAGGGCTTGTTCCAGCGTGGCCATCGCTGCTTCGGCGCTAAGGTGTCGCAGGAAACAGAGGATCAGGCGGGAGCTGATCCCGAGCTGGTCGCGGCCGTCATCCAGCGCCCGTGACAGGCCGCGAACCACGGTCTCGAAGGCGATGCCCCGGTCGGTATGGGTCTGCGGATCAAAGAAAATCTCGGTGTGGCGGACCTTGTCGGAGCGGCAGCGCTGCAGATAGGCCCAGGTCAGGTCGTAAAAATCCTGCTCGGTGATCAGCACGCTGGCGCCGGCGTAGTAGATGTCCAGGAAGGACTGCAGGTCGCTGAACTGGTAGGCGTCGCGCACCGCCTCGACCGAATCCCAGGGCAGCTTGACACCGTTGCGGGCGGCCAGCTCGAACATCAGCTCCGGCTCCAGTGAGCCTTCGATGTGCAGATGCAACTCGACTTTCGGCAGGCGGCTGATCAGGTCTTGCATGGGCACAGCTCCGTGGGCGCAAAGCCTGCATTGTAGGCCGCGTTGGCGGGTTCGAACACGCGCTTCAGGGGCTTTCGACCGCCGTGATCTCAGCCAACCAGGTTTCGGCCTGGCTCACCAGGCCGTCCGGAATCGCAGCTCGACGCATCAGGGTCACCACTTCGGCCAGTTCCTGACCGGCGCGCTCAGGCTCCCCCGTCAGCGCGCGAGCCCGGGCCAGCGATGCGCGGGCGACCAGTACCTGCAGCTGGTCGGGTTCCAGTGTGGCGACAGAAATGTCGGCAGCACGCTGCAGCTCTGTCAGGGCCGCCTCCGGCTGATCCAGATCCAGCAGCAAGCGGCCCAGATTGAGATGGCCCAGCCCGGTAAAGGGATGGTCCGGGCCGAGGCTGGCGATTCGCATCGAAACCGATTCACGGTAATAGGGCTGGGCTTCCTCTACCCGACCGAGATCGCGCAGCAGAATGCCAAAATTGTTAAGGTTGTAGGCCAGGTCCACGCTGATCCCGTCGGGTGCTTCGCGGCGCTGCCGCAGCAGTGCCCGTTCGTACCATTCCAGCGCCTCGTCCAGCCGACCCAGGCCGTGCAGGTTCAGGGCGATGTTGTTGAAGGCCACGCCCACATCGCGCGCCTCGGGTGCGTTCGCCAGCCATAGATCCAGTGCCAACTGGTGCTCGGCCAGCGCCTCTTCCCAGCGCTCCTGTTCGGCCAGAATCACGCCGAAATCGTTATGGATGACGGCGCGCGTCCTGAAGTCGTGACGATGATCCAGTTTCGCAATCACGGCCCTGTAGCTCGCCTCGGCATCGACCAGGCGGCCGCGGCGGTAATCGATCCAGGCCAGATAGGCGCGGGTGGTCAGACTGCGCTCGTCGTTGCCGCCGTAGAGGGTCTGGTTGAGGGCGTCGGCCCGGCGCAGATTGACCTCGGCCTCGTCCAGCGCCATCAGGCCGAGCTGGGTGTAGCCGATGGTGTGACGCAGCGGCGCTTCCAGATCGGGCTGGTCGCCGAAACGTGCCTCGATCATCTCGCCGGCCTTTCGCAGCACATCGCGAACGGTCGCTTCAGCGCCGGCCTGATAGGGGTCGGCTTCGATCAGGATGCTCTGCAGGAACTCGTTGATCCGGGCCACGCGGTCGCGCTCGGCGCGGGCCAGTTCGGCTTGCCAGATGGCCACGCCCAGGCCAATAGCCAAGGCCAGAAAAGCGCCGCAGGTGGCGCTCAACCCGACCCAGTGACGGCGAATGAATTTGCTCGCCCGGTAGCCCAGCGCATCGGGGCGAGCGCTCACTGGCAGGCCTTCGCGATGCCGGCGCAGATCGGCGGCAAACTCTTCGACCGATCCGTAGCGACGTTCGGGCTCCTTGCGAAGCGCCTTCAGCACGATCGTGTCAAGATCGCCGCTGAGTTGGCGCTTGAGGCGCTCCGGTCGCGTACCGCGAGCGTTGGCGACAACGGTCAGGCGTTCGGCGTCCCGCAGGCTCAGGCTGGGCCGGGTCGGCATGTCGCGACAGATCAGACGCTGGGCGTCGACCGGAGAGGTGGTGGCGTCAATCTCATAGGCGGGGGTACCACACAGCAATCGATACAGCACCAGGCCAAGTGCGTAGACATCGCTGGCCGTGGTCACCGCGCGGCCAAGAAACTGTTCCGGGCTGGCCGAGCTGGGTGTCAGCATGCGCTGGCCGGTCAGGGTACGTTCGCCCGATCCATCCTCATCGAGCAGTTTGGCGATGCCGAAATCCAGCAGCTTGACCTGGCCGTCGCGACTGACCAGGATGTTGCCGGGCTTGATGTCGCGATGAATGATCAGGTTCTGATGGGCGAAATGCACCGCGCCGCAGACCTGCTCGAACAGGCCCAGGCGCTCGGCGATCGGTAGCTGATGCTCATCGCACCACTGATCGATGCTGACGCCGTCGATCAGCTCCATGACCAGCCAGGGCAGGCCGTCGTCGGTCGTCCCGCCGTCGAGCAGGCGGGCGATGTTGGGATGCTCCAGGCGGGCCAGCAAGCGTCGTTCATGCTCGAAGCGGCGCACCAGCAGCTCCGATTCCAGGCCTGATCGGATCAGCTTCAGCGCGCCGGCCTGGGTGAAACTACCGCCCTCGCGGCGCACCCGGTAGACGCTGCCCATGCCGCCTTCGTCGAGCAGCCCCTCGACCGTCCAGGCCCCGATCTGCTGGCCGATCAGGCGCGAGTGGAAGCGCCGCGTCAGTGCCGCCTCCGCCTCGTGCTGGGCTGGTGTTTCCAGGAAGCTGGTGCGGGCGTGGGCGTCGAGCAGCGGTTTCAGATCAGCGTAAAGCCCCGGATCATCGCTCGCCAGGGCCGCCAGCCGCTGGCGCCGTGCCGGCTCATCCAGTTCGATCAGCTCGCCGAACAGCTCATCGATGCGTTGCCAGCGCGCGGGATCCATTGCCGAGCCTGATCAGAGTTCGTCGGCGTCGGGCAGCTGGTTCAGGAGCCAGGCACGGGCCAGGGCCCAGTCGCGCTTGACCGTGGCTTCCGAGATATCGAGGCTGGCCGCCACTTCGGGAATGCTGAAGCCGCCGAAATAACGCAGTTCGATGACCCGGGCCTGGCGCGGCGACAGGGCCTCCAGGCGATTCAAGGCATCGTCCATGGACAGCAGCTGTTCAGCGCGCTCGCCGGACATGGCCATCAGCTCCGGATCCTCGCTGGATTCGACCCGCCGATCACGCCGGGCGCGATGACGGCGGCGGGCCTGATCGAGCAGCACCCGGCGCATCACGGTCGCCGCGATGGCAAAAAAGTGGGAGCGATTCTGCCAGTCGGTGTCGCTCTGGGCCGAAAGCCGTAGATAAGCCTCGGAAATCAGCTCGGTGGCCTGCAGGGTGATCGGGCCGCCGTGGGCGCGCAGCCGATTGGCCGACAGCGCCCGAAGCTCATCATAAACCAGCGCCATCAGGCGCTCGCCGGCGCTGCTGTCGCCGGATGACCAGTCGCGAAGCAAGCTCGTCAGATCTTGCGAATCAGTCATGGCAAACGCGGCTGGCGGCCGCCCCCCGGACATTTCCACGTCGACATCAGTCTATCACCCGATCCCGGCCTGCAGTTTCATCGCCCGGTACGCTGGCCGCCGCTGATTCGGCCAGCAGACGGCGGATGGTGGCGTCCTTGTGCTGCCACAGCTCGTTCAGCCACTGCTGGAATTCGGCCCGGTAGTCCGCGTCCTCGGCGTAGCTGCCGTGACGAAAGCGCTCCGGGATCGGCAACAGCCGGATATCCACCCGAATCTCGGGAATGCGGTCGGCGAACAGGTCGCCGAGTTCACTGGCGCCCTGCGGGTAAACCAGGGTGACGTCGACCAGGGTATCCAGGGTGTCGCCCATGGCGTCGAGCACGAAGGCGGTGCCGCCGGCGCGGGGCTTGAGCAGATGCTCGAAGTCCGATTTCTGGCTGGCGTGTTTGGCCAAGCTGAAGCGGGTGCCTTCGACAAAGTTGACGATGGCCACTGGAATCCGGCTGAACTTCGCGCAAGCCTTGCGAGTGGCCGCGATATCGCGGCCGGCCAGTTCCGGCCGGCGCGCGATCTGCTCACGCGAGTAGCGCTTCATGAATGGGAAATCCAGCGCCCACCAGGCCAGACCCAGCAAGGGCACCCAGATCAGCTGGCTTTTCAGAAAAAAACGCAGGAACGGCAGCCGCCGGTTGAACAGCTTCTGCAATACCGGAATGTCGACCCAGCTCTGGTGGTTGCAGATCACCATGAAATGCCCGTCGGGCATCGCGCCGGGCAGGCCATTCACCTTGATCCGGGTGCCGGTCAGATGATCGATCATCCAGCTGTTGATGTCGATCCAGCTGGCCGCGATTGCCATCAGCCAACGATCGCAGAGGTCGCGCACGGGATCCAGGCGCAGCACCGCCTTGATCAGGGCGATCAGCAGCAGCGGCCCGACGTGGACCAGCGTATTCAGGGTGAGGGCCAGGGTCGCAGCGGCGATCCGCGCCCAGGCCAGGGGCGATTTGCTCATCGCGCGATTGTGCCATGCCGGCTGCGCGCTCGCGGTGTAGCATGGTGTCCGGGTTGTCGCGACGGATGATGTCATGAACACATTCAGGGCGCTTGGCGCTTTGACAGTGCTGCTGGCCGGGTCGGCCTGGAGCACGGACGAGATTCCGGCAGAGGCGCCGACCATCGAGGTGCCGACCATTGAAGTGCCGACCATTGAAGTTTCGACAATCGATGCACCTCCGGTCGAGGCGCCACCGGCCGCGGACACCTCCCGGCTGGAGGCCTTCGTCGATGGCGTGGTTCAGACCCAGATTCGCGAGCACGGCCTGCCCGCCATCACCCTGGCGGTGGTGCGTGAGGACCGCCTCGATCTGGCACGAGGCTGGGGCCTGGCCGACATCGCCGAGGGCCTGCCGGTCGACCCGGACCAGACCCGTTTCCGGATCGGTTCGATCTCCAAGACCTTTACCTGGACGGCGGTGATGCTGCTGGTCGAACGCGGTCTGCTGGACCTGGATGCCGACGTCAACGGCTATCTGAGCGACTGGCAGATCGAGCCGGCCTTCGGCCAGCCGGTGACGCTGCGCCACATCCTCCATCACCGCGCCGGCTTCGAGGACAGCATGCGGCTGTTTGCCGTGGCCGATGACGATCCTCGCGCGCTCTCAGAACTGCTCGCCGAACATCAGCCACGCCGTGTCTATCCACCAGGTGCCCGGACTTCCTATTCCAACTGGGCCTCAGCCCTGGCCGCGCTGCTGGTGGCCAAGGCCAGCGGCGAGGACTATGGGGTTTTCCTGCGACGCGAACTGCTTGATCCGCTGGCCATGCACGCCACTGACTGGGACTCGCCCAGGGCCCTGCCGGAGCCGGAGCAAGCCCGTCTGGCGCGCGGCTATCGAGCTGCCCGGGGCGCCCTGGAAGCGCAGGGCTACATGCAGCTGGGCGCCTACTGGCCGGCCGGCGGCATGGCCTCCACCGCCACCGACATGGCGCGCTGGATGCGCTTTCACTTGAACGGTGGTGAAGTCGATGGTGTTCGGCTGATGCGCGCTGATACCCATGCGGCGATGTGGACCCGCGCCTTTCCCGATCGACCTGAAGCCGCCGATCTGGCCCACGGCTTCATCGACCGCCCCTATCGTGGCCTGCGTACCGTGGGCCATGCCGGCGGCACAGCGGCTTTCCTGAGCAACATGGTGATGGTGCCCGAGCTGGGTCTCGGGGTGTTTCACTCCCAAAGCAGCACGGCCAGCGCCGCGCCGCTGTTGCACCTGGTCGACCTGATCATCGACCATGAGATGGACCGGCCCGCGTTCACGCCCCTGCTGGCCGAGGAGAGCGACAGCGAGGCCCTGGCCGATCTGGCCGGCAGCTACCTCAGCAACCGCAGGGTGTTCAGCAGCATGGCTGCGATCCTGAGCCTGGCCGGCGTGACCACGGTCAGCGTGGTTTCGGACAATGCCATCCGGATCGCGAGTGGGCTGGACAGCGGTCTGTTCCGACGCCTTGAAGGCCAGGCCGAGGTCTTCGAGAACGCGCGTGGCGCTCGCATTGCGGTGATCCGTGACGACAGCGGCGCGGTCCTTGCCCTGGCCGATTCGGTGGGTGTGCATACGCTGGAGCGCCTGGCTCGCCACCGGCACCCGACGCTATTCGGCTTGCTGATGGCGCTGGCTGCGGTCCTCGCTTTCACCACCCTGCTGGCGGCCTGGCGCCGCCGCGGCGGCCGCGTCCGCCGCTGGCATTCGGCCGGTCTGGTCAGCGCCCTGTGCGCGCTGGCGGTGATCGGATTGGTGGTCGCCGTGCTGCGTCTGATCATCGGCTTGAGCGATTTCGATCTGGCCGAGCTGGCCGGCCAGTATCCGCCGGCAGCGATGATCCACCTTCACTACGCCGGCTGGCTGCTGACCGCGCTCAGCGGCTTGCTGCTGCTCACGCTGCTGCCGCTGTGGCGGGGTAGCAGCTGGTCCTTCGGTCGTCGCGCCCATGTCAGCCTGTTCGCCCTGGTCCTGCTGGCCCTCGTCTTTCAGCTCTGGCAATGGCGAATCATCGGCGCGCCGGTGTATTGATGCCTTAAGCTTGCGCGCCACGAACCAGGATCGTCCGAGGATTTCAGCCCATGCCGAGTTTCGACATCGTTTCCGAGATCGACCATCACGAGCTGGCCAACGCCGTCGACCAGGCCAATCGCGAGGTCACCACGCGCTTCGACTTCAAGGGCACGGATTCCAGCTACACGCTGACCGAGCGGATCGTGACGATGAAGACCGAGTCGGAGTTCCAGCTCCAGCAGATGCTCGATATCCTGTATTCAAAGCTGGCCAAGCGCGGCATTGACCTGGAGGCGGTCGAGGCGGCTGAGCCGCTGATTCTGGCCAAGACCGCGACCCGCAACATCACCATCAAGGAAGGCATCGACGCCGACCTGGCGCGCAAAATCGTGCGGGTGATCAAGGACGCCAAGATGAAGGTTCAAGCCGCCGTTCAGGGCGATCAGGTCCGGGTCACCGGCAAGAAGCGCGACGATCTGCAGGCCGCGATTGCGCTGATCCGGGCAGCCGAGCTCGGCCTGCCGCTGCAGTTCAAGAATTTCCGGGATTGAAACCCGGGGCGCGCGCCAGGGCGAGGGCGCCGTTGCTGCCCGGGCGGGTGCTGCCGCGCAGGCTCGTGGCCTCAGCCTTTGCTGAGGCGATTGAGCTGATCGCGTAGTTCGCCGAACTGCTCGCTGGGCACATTGTCGGCAAACAGCCAGACACTGTGCTGGCCCTCGTCGCTGTTGACCGAGAAGCCGACCAGCATGCCGGAGTCCAGCTTGCGCTTGGCCAGGTGGCCGCTGACTCGTTGCTTGCCCTTGCCGCTCAGCACGATCTGATCACCGTGGGTAGCGACCACCACGCGCCGCCAGCGCGGCTTGTTGAAGGCGGCGATGCGCCAGGCCCAGAGCAGGCCGACGGCAATGGCCACGACCAGAAAGACCAGCAGCGGCGGCTGGACGTAGAAGGCCACGGCCAGCGCGACGCCGGCCAGAAGCGTGACGACTGCCTGGCCCAGCAGTGAGGGCTTGACGTCGAGAGTGATGGCGCCGGTTTTTCGCATGGCCGGCATTGTAGCTGCATTCGCGCCGGCCGGGGCGCGATTGCTTCAGCCGGCCCGCGCAGTCGATATCACTGGTTGATCACCGCCGGTTTCATCGGCGCCAGCAAGGCGATGACCTGATTTTCCAGCCCGAACGGCACCCGGTTCCGACGCATCGCCCACTGGAAGTCCTCCACCAGCGCATTGAACTCGGCGGCGGTGATGTCGAGGCCGACGTGGGCGCTCTGCATGTCCATCCCCTCGTAGACGCAGGGGCCACCGGCCAGCTGGCAGATCTGCTGGCTGAGCTGCAGCTTGAGATTGTCGATATCCACGCCCTCGAAGTGGAAGGCGATCATCGGATTGTCCAGCACCCGCTCGACGCCGTCGTCGACGAAGCGCTCGATCACCGGCAGGCCGCCGAGGCGTTGATAAAGGCTGCGGTCGTGGGTGGCGAGGCGCTCATACAGGGTCCGGTCGTAGTTCTTCAGTTCGGCCGGGCCGTCGACGTCGTGGCTGGGGACGCTGCCGCAGGCCACGATCGACAGGGTCAGGGCCAGGGTAAGGCAGGGGATCAGGCTGCGCATGGGCGAGTCTCCTTGGGGCAGGGTTTCAGAACGAGGCTTGCAGCGACAGATAGGCTGCCCGTGAGCGCGGCTGGAAGGGCAGATTGCCGAGGTCGACGTAGGCCGCAGTCACGGCGAAACGCTTGTTCGGCAGCCAGGCCAGAAAGAGGTCCCAGGCATCGTCCTCACGGGCCAGATCGGGCGCGCCGAGCAGGCCCAGCACGGGCTGGTTCGCCAAGCGGTTGCTCTGGGTCCGGTACTCGGCGCCAAGCACTACCGTCGGCGTCAGGAACAGCGCCGCCGTGCCTTCGTATTCCAGCCGGTAGCCGTTCGACCGGTCCAGCAGCTGGCCGTCGAGTGGGTTGACCACCTCACGGCCGAAGCCGAGCAGGCCAAAGGCGTTGGCCCGCGTCGCCCGCAGGGTGCCGTTCAGGATCAGGTTGCGGCCGAACGGCACGCCCAGAATCACTTTGGTCGCCGACAGGTAAAAATCAGTGCCATTGGCGCTCTTCGCACCGAGCAGGGCCGGCACACCGACGTCGCCCAGATAGGGCACGGCCACGCCGCTGCCGAAATCCCGGTTGCGCTTGTGCTGGAACCCGATCGACACCTGCGGCAGCCAGCTGTCCTGGGCATAGACCGCGTCGCCGAACAGCTTCAGCTTGGCGCCGATGATGTCGACCTCGATGTTTGTTCCAGACGGGCTCAACGGCCCCGCTGGGCCAAGCAGCGGTTCCAGCGCGCCGACCAGCGCGCCCGCCGTCGAAGCGATCACGGCCCGATCAACCGCCAGCCGCTGCCGGGCCAGGGACAGCTCCAGCCGATCGAAAAACCCGACCTTGACCCCGGCCGAGTGCAGCCGATAGTCATCAGTATCGATCAGGGTGTAGTGCGCCGAGCCGCCGATTTCGTCAGCGGTGCCGTAGCCGGTGATCAGCGCCCAGGGGGTCAGGCCGCCGCCGCCGGAGCCCTCGAACTGGGTC
Organism: Gammaproteobacteria bacterium; assembly: GCA_050485825.1. Classification (GTDB taxonomy): domain Bacteria; phylum Pseudomonadota; class Gammaproteobacteria; order Xanthomonadales; family Wenzhouxiangellaceae; genus Wenzhouxiangella. Next base: position 185,706 of record JBJHCC010000001.1, on the reverse strand, counting down.
ACGCCGCCGGTGCCGAGCAGCTTGCCGCCGGCGGCCTCGGCGCTGCCCAGACACGCCAGCATCAGCAGAGGCCAGAGTCGATGTGTCATTGCTCGTTCTCCATGATGACGAGGAAAAAAGCCCCTGCCGGGCCTTGAAGTTCACGTTTCTTAGCGCTATACGTTGCAAACTGCTGGTCTGGATGCACTGTTTCGATCAATGAGGGGAGCTTTATGCGCTTGATAAGCTGGCTGACCGGGCGCGGCGAAGGGCCGGATGCCGAGCAGCAGGCGGCGCGGCTGATGGATCAGGTTCAGCGCGGCGACGAGTCGGCGCTGGGCAAACTGCTTGATCTTTTGGTTGACGACGCTTACGGCGTGGCCTTCCGGATGCTGCGGCAGCCGCGCGATGCCGAGGAGCTGGTGAACGAAGTCTTCGTCCGCCTGTGGCATCAACGCGCCGATTTTGATCCCGATCGCGGCAGCGTGCAGGCCTGGCTGCATACGATGATCCGCAGCGCCTGCCTGGATCGTTTGCGCCGCCGCCGCCGTCGCGACGGCCTGGTTGCGGCGACAGCACCGGCCGATCTGGGTTATGCCCAGCCCGCCGAGCCGGAGGGGATGACCGAACAACTGCTGCGTCGGCGCTTGATCGAACAGGCCTTGGGCCGTCTCAGCGAAGCCCAGCGACGCGTGCTCAACCTCGCTTACTTCGAGGACCTCAGTCACCAGGAGATTGCCGAGAGATTGCAGATGCCAATCGGCACCGTCAAGTCGCATTGCCGACGCGGCATGGAGCGGATGCGTGACCTGATGGCACCGCAGGCATCGATGCCGTGACTAGCGTGGCGCCGGGTCTGGACGCGGGACGGAAGGCTTTCCTCAAGGCCCGGGTGCTGTTCGCCGTCGGCGACGAAGCGGCATTGCTCGGTGGGCGCTGGGTGTGGCTGCTGCCCGGCGTTCGCTATCGTTTGCTCCATCGCGACGGCCCGGCCCGGATACAGACCGCGCTGTGGCGGCTGGCGCCCGGCGCGCGCATTCCGGGGCACCGGCACCGCCAGGACGAAGAATGCGAGGTGCTGGCGGGGACACTGCTGCATCGTGGCCAGCGCTTCCAGGCTGGAGACAGCATGCTCGCGCCGGCAGGCAGCAGCCATGGCAGCATTCGCAGCCCGGAAGGGGCATTGATGCTGATTCGCGGTGAAATACTGTCCATGCTGGACCGCTGGCTGCTCCGGATAGCGGCTGTTCTCAGCCGCTAAACGGTGCCGCGCGAGGAACGTCGGCGCGCCAGTGCGAACGCCAGGCCCAGCAGCAGACCGACCAGGGCCAAGCCGAGCGCCAGGAACCCGCTTCGGCCTGCTGGATGGGCCTGGGTGAACGTGACGTCGAACGGCCCGTGCCGCCGTCCCCACTCGTCCAGCGCTTCAAACGACACGGTCTGACGTCCGGGCCTGAGCCCGGAAAAGACCAGCGCCGGTTCGATGCTCCAGTCCCCGTTCGCCCTGCCAACGACGCCCAGCGCGCGAAGCCTGATCGCATGCGGACGCGGTGAATCCAGCGTGATCAACTCGATTCGAGCCGAGTCGCCGGCGACGCGAAAGCGCGCACTGTCCGCTTCAGCGCGGTCTGATCCGAATTGAATCTGCCAGCTGACCCGGGCCGCAGGAGGCAGCACGGACCGCAATCGCCACAGGCCCGTCTGACTCCCTACCAGCAGGTCGTCGTTCGCAGCCAGCAGGCTGGCGCCAGTCCAGACTTGCGAGGCCGGCAAACCATCGCGGGCGTCGAACAGGGCCCAGTCCACCGCCGCGTCTGCCATCCATCCGCTATCGTCGCGCCGAGCAACGCCGCCATCGACGAAGGCATGAATCTGATCGAACGCGTCGCGACTCAGGCCGTAGACCGGCCGGGCGTTGTCGCCGACCAGGGCCAGACGCCGACAGCCACCATCCTCAGCCAGTACAAACAGACCCTGATCGCTGGCAACCGCGAGCGCGCTATCAGCCAGCGCCAGCAGGCCGCTGATCGCCGCCGTGCGCAGACAGGCCCGGCCGGGCCGATCCCAGAGACCGTCGCGATAGCGGCTCAGACCTTCCGCGCCGCCGGCCCAGATGTCGACGCCTTCCGGCGTCTCACGGCTCAGCAGCACGCTGATCGGCCCACCGTGAAAGCCGTCGCCGCGTGCCGGCATGATCTCCCAGACACCGAGTCGCCAGACCGCCAGGCCGGCGCTGCTGCCGACCCAGATCCGGGGGCTGCCCTCCCGATCCTGATCCAGCAGCAGCACCAGCGGCCGGGTGTTTGCGGTCCCTGCGCCAGCGAAGCTCAGCGATTGCCAATCGTGCCCGTCCGGGCTGCGATAAAGGCCCTGCTCGGCGGCCAGCCACCAGGTCGTCCGTCCCTGCTCATCGGGCCCGATCAGCACATCGTGGACTGCACCCACCGCGGTCAGGGTATCGGGCCATGGCGCCCAGCGCCCGTCGACACGTCGGTAACTGCCGCGGTCGCTGCCGACCCAAAGGCCCTGGCGGCCGTCCGGGAAGCGCAGCGTGCCCAGCCCGACAATGGTCGCTTTGGCGAGCGAATCGGGTACATCCACGGCGACCCAGCGCTCGGCCTCTGCGCCCTGAGCGGTGGCCACCAGGCTCAGACCAATCGCGAGCCCAGCGGCCGCCAACAGGCCGCAGTGACTAGCGGCGCCGGAACGGCTCGCCGTGCTTGTTGGTGCGCTGTGGCACGACCGGCCGAGTAATGTCGATGGCCAGATCGAGCGGCTCATTGAACGGCCCCAGTCGCAACGGAATGCGTGTCAGCTGTTCCTCGGTTCGATAGTTCCATACCAGAAGTTCCCCCGGGCCGCTGGACAAGCCCTCCAGTCTAAACTGCCCCTGGTCGTCCGGAGTGATGAAGTGCGGCGTGTCCAGAACCAGCAGGAACGCCGCCATGTTCGGGTGGACATTGCAGAAAATCTCGACCATGCCGCTGCCGTTGAAGCGATGCGTTCGACCTTCCCCGGCGCCGTACAGGCCGACATCGAACTGGTGGCCCGGGGTCAGCGAGTAGACGTTGTGCTGAATGCTGTCCATGTTGGGGAAGCGGATCTCGGTACCGGAGGTCACGACCAGGGTCTGCGGGAAAAACCGGCTCTGGCGGGTCACGATCTGATGCTCGGGCAACGGTGCCGGCGCTTGCCGATCCGCCGGCAGCCAGGCGATCACGGTCTGCGCCAGAAAAGGACCGGCGAAGGGCTGGGCGCGGCCTTGCTGGCGGACTCGAACAACTCCGGACAACACCACGTCCTGCGAAATGGCGGCGGCCTGGTCGGGCGCCGGCAGGCCTGGTTCCACAAGTGTGGCCGGCCCATCACTGCGCTCAGTACCAGCTTCCAAGGTCCGTTCCGGCGCGGCGCCGATGCTCGGCTCGGCCAGATCTTCCGACCGATCCTGATCGATGAGCGCGGGGGGGGCGCGCCGGTCGACGACCGCGTTCTCGACCGACAGCTCGGGCGGCGGCTCAGGCGCCGCTTCAGCGCTATCTTCATCTGCTGCAGCAGTGGTCGGCCACGAGTCCTGCGCGGGGTCCCATTCGATGGACGATTGCGCTGTTTGCTCCGGCGGCTGCTCAGGCACGGGTGTCGGTGGCGTTGCGCAGGCATTCAGCATCAGGATCAGAAGGCCGGCGATCAGGGTAAGAACAGGTGTTTTCATGAGCCGATTCTCCTGGCGCAGGGTGCTGGGCAAACACAGGCCCGGTGTCGCCTGGGCAAGCTGCCGGCAGACGCGCGTCTCTGATCCATACGCTGCGCCCGGCTCATTCGGATGCACCGCGTGATCTGGCATGCCCGGCGTTCCCGATTCATACTGCGGCCTCGCTCGTACCGGATCCCTTGTGCGCCGCTTCTGCTTCATTCTCAATCCCAGTGCCGGCGCCCGGCAGCGCGGGAGCAGCGACCCACTGGCGGCGAGGCTGGCCGAACTATGCCCTGCGGCCGAGCTGCTGGTCAGCTCGGCCCCTGGCCACGCGCCGCAGCTGGCGCGGGAACGATCCGGCCAGCCTGATCAGGTGGTCGTGGCCGTGGGTGGCGACGGCACGGTGCATGAAGTGGCCGGCGGCCTGGCCGGTGGTGAAGCGCTGATGGCGGTGCTGCCGCTGGGCTCGGGCAATGACTTTGCCCGCATGCTCGCCAGCCCGCGCCAGCTCGATGCCGCCCTGGCCTGGTGGCAAACAGCCCAACCGCGGCCGGTCGATCTGGGCCGCGTGCGGATTAAAGCGGATGACGGCCGCGTGCTGTCCGGCCACTTCATCAACAGCTTGGGCCTGGGCTTCGAAGCCGAAGCCGCCGCCCGCGCCGCCCGCGCCCGATTCTGGCGCGGCTTTGCCCGCTATCTGGTCGCCGTCCTCGGCCTGCTGCCGGGCTACCGGGCACCCCGACTCAAGCTGCACTATGAAGCCGCCCCCATCGAAGCGCGCCAGTTTCTGCTCGCCATCGGCAACGGCCGCTGGGCTGGCGGTGGCTTCCAACTCGCCCCGAACGCGCGCATCGATGACGGCTGGCTGGAACTGACTCGGGCAGACGATCTGTCACTGCCGCGCCTGCTCCGGATTCTTCCGCACGTCTTCAGCGGCGGCCACCTCCGATTCGCCGGCGTCCACGCCGCCAGAATTCAGAGCATCGAAATCGACTGCATCGATCCGGTCATGGTCCACGCCGACGGCGAAATCATCGCCACCGCCGCCCGCAGAATCGAAGTCAGCGTCGAGCCCGGCGCCCTGCGCCTGCTCGGGTGATTCTGGCCGTTCCTGGAACAGACCAGGCTCGTTCAGCGACCAGACAAACGGGCGAAAACCTTTTTGGACGCGGAGCAGCAAAGCAGCCAAGAAAACATGCGGTTCAATTCAAATGCCTTTTTTCCTTCGCTGCTTTGCTGCTTTGCGACCTCAAGGTTTCGGAAAGCCGGAATTGCCCTTGTCAATCCCGCATCCGCCAGCGCGTCTGGCCGCCGGCGCGGAAGGGCACGCCCGGCTGGCCGCCGAAGTCGACTTCGGACGGGATATCCAGCGCTTCGCGCACCAGCGTCACCTGCTCGGCGTTGCGCGGCAGACGGTAGAAGTCCGGCCCGTGGAAGCTGGCAAAGGCCTCCAGACGATCGATCCGGCCGGCGTCCTCGAATACTTCGGCGTAGAGTTCCAGCGCCGTCAGCGCGGTGTACATGCCGGCGCAGCCGCAGTCCGACTCCTTGTCCCGCTTCGGATGCGGCGCGGAATCGGTGCCGAGAAAGAACTTCGGGCTGCCGCCGGTCGCCGCCCGCACCAGCGCCTGGCGGTTCAGCTCGCGCTTCAGCACCGGCAGGCAGTAATGATGCGGCCGCAGCCCGCCCTCGAAGATCGCATTGCGATTGAGCAGCAGGTGATGTGCGGTGATGGTCGCGGCCAGATTGTCCGGGCCCTCGCCGACAAAATCTACCGCCTCAGTCGTGGTGATGTGCTCCAGCACCATCGGCAGGCCGGGGAAGCGCCGCACCAGCACGCTTAAATGGCGGTCGATGAATACCGTCTCGCGGTCGAAGATATCGATCTCGCCGTCGGTCACCTCGCCGTGCATCAACAGCGGCAAACCCTGGCGCTCCATTTCCTCGAACACCGCCATCACCCGTTCCAGATCCCGCACCCCGCTGGCCGCATTGGTCGTGGCCCCGGCCGGGTAATACTTCACCGCATGCACGTGCGGATGCGCGGCCGCGGCCCGAATCTCCTCCGGCGTGGTCTGCTCGGTCAAGTAAAGCGTCATCAGCGGCTCGAAGTCCACCCCCGGCGGCAGCGCCGCCAGAATCCGCTCCCGGTAAGCCACGGCAGCAGCCACCGTCGCCACCGGTGGCTTCAGGTTCGGCATGATGATCGCCCGGGCAAACTGCCGCGCCGTATCCGGCAGCACCGAGTGCAGCAGCGCGCCGTCGCGCACATGCAGGTGCCAGTCGTCGGGGCGGGTGACGGTCAGGGTCTGCAAGAAAAGATGTTCCGAGGCGATCAATAGGTCCAGTCTAGCAGGGTAGGCTTGATCTGCGCGGCGCCGGGTCAAGTAGCAGACCGGCCCGATTCAACAGCATACTGCCGAGTCAAGAAAGATCTAGCCATATGGCGGCTATGATAATAACGGCTATCATAATAAAACGATTCTCTCGAAACTCGCGCTTGCGCTTGGCTTTTCCATGATTCGCCCATCAGATGTTAGGAAAATGGCACACCTGAACTGGACTTGCACTCCCCGAGCGCTGCTGATTGTCGCGCTGCTGGCACTGACCGCCTGTCAGACACCCCGGGCCATCGAGACTCGCCCTGATGACCCAGATAGGCTTCCAGAACGGTATGGTTTGGTGGCGTTCAAGGTCATATCCAACACCGATCGGCTGGCACCTGGCTTACGAAATTGGACTGGAGCATTCGCCGTCGATCTCAATGATGCGGAGAAGCGCTACTTCCTCAGGGCAAGCAGTGCCGGGCTCAACAGCAGCAGGGTATTTGTCGGCGCAATGCCGCCAGGTGACTACGGCATCTTTCTGCTACAGAGTTTGGTCAGAACCGGTGATGGGAGTAGCTGGTTGAATGCCCCCGTGCCCCGCGCCTTGGGCAGCTTCAGGGTCGAAGAAGCTCGACTTTCCAGTCTGGGCAGCTTGGTTTATCAGCCTCTGGGACAGATCGGCGAAGGTCGCGGCCAGAGCAACTTGTATGTCATTGCGCGCTTCGACGACGACGAGCCGCTGGATGACTTTGTCGCCGAGGCGTTCCCCGAGGCTTGGGCCGGCATAGAGGCCGACTTGGTTCTGGGCTGGGAGCCAGATGAGCGAAACCTGGAACGTCAGGCATTGGCTGACCGTTTGCGAAGTTTTGCGCGCGGCATTGAACCTCACCGACTTCCGAACGGACGGACGATTCTGACCGCACCTATGGGCCAGATTAGACTGCGAGAAGGTGCGGGTGCGTGGCGGCGAATCGATACCGGACAGAATCGGCACATCAGCGTCATAGTTGAGCATGGCAGTGGCTATCTGGCCGGGGGCGAACGCGGCCTGATGATGCAAGCACCTGACCTGGAGGGACCATGGCGACCATTGCCCGGTCCCAATACTCAAGAAAATATAATTTGGTTGCACTCTGATCCCGTCGGCGGGGTTGTTGCGCTGGCCCAAAGTGGATGGCAGGTGCGGTTGTTTGTGGCCAGTCCCGACTTCTCATCCTGGCGCAGTGTTGCCGAGCTCGATGGTCGCCCGCCGCTTCTTTGGCCAGGTTCTGGACTGGTCCATGGCGTCAGCATGAGCGACGGTCGAGTGCTGGTATTCGGTGATCGCGCCCGTCTGATCTACGATCAAATTAGCGGTGACCTGGAGCGCTACGAAAGCCGCGACCTTTACCACCTGTCCCAGCAGGCTGACGGCACGCTTGTCGCAGTACCTGGTCACTGGTGGACCGGGCTTGCCGATCCTGAGTTCAGTCGTGACTATGGTTCTAGCTGGACCAGTATTAGGCCGCTCAGAGAATACGAGAGCTGGCAAGTCTCAGGCCCGCCAGTGGTGTTGCCGGGCGATGAGTTCGCCGTGTTGTCCAATAAAGCCTACCAAGACCCACGGACTCGGCGCCGCCGCCATGAGTCCGAGCTGCGTCTTCGCGTCGGAGTCGCCAATCAAATCCTTCACTGGGGAGAACAGCTACCAGAGGGATGCAATCGCTTGGTGCCAAAGATCTCGGGAGAGGATGAACTGTTTGTGGGTTGCATCGACGGCCGAATGCTACTCAGCACCGACAGAGGCCGAACCTGGACAATAGACTTGGACACCACAATGGCCGAAGACGATGCGCCAGAGATATTTAGGCAGCGACAGACGATCTGACTAGTTAGAACTTAGGGGCTGGTTCAGGCCGAACGACCGCAGCAACCGGGCATCAAGTAGCAAAACTGTGTGCGTCAAATGCCGCCGGACATTTGGAAGCCTAGTCAACCGTCACTGGACTTGGAGTTTTCAACCGACGCAAGATTCTCAGCTCCTCGAGAGTATTGGAGCCTGCCTTCAACCTTCATCGGCAATTGGCTTTGAGCTTCCTGGTAGAGTGCCTTGCAAGGTCGAACCGGCATTTACAACAATGGGTCGCCGGCGGCTTGCGGGTCGACAGCTTGCGCGCCATTCTGTCAACTGCCCCAACTCAGGGCCACCACTTACTAGCAGTTTCGGCATGACCTCGGTAGGTAAGAAGTTCGATTGGGGTGACGTCAGCCAGTGGTTCATAACTCCGGCGTCCCCTTGAATCCACGACAAAGCAGCTCTGAACTTGACTTTCTCGACAGACCCAAGATCCACAGTCCGTCGAGCATGCCAAAGTTCGAAGTTGTCCTGCACCAGCAGCCAGCTTTCAGGTGAGCGGCCGAGCGCCTTCAAGATGCGTCAATTGTCTGGTCGCCGAGCTTACGGGCGAAAGATTTGGACTTCCAGGTCTTCGATGAAGCGATAGTGCCGCTCGTTCGCGGTGAACAGGGGGCAGGCCAGGTGCCAGGCGGTGGCAGCGATCAGGGCGTCGGCCATGCGTAAGCCGTGGCTGAGCGCGTAGGTTTCGAGCCAAAAGGTGGCGCGTGCCGAGATTTCTTCGTTGATCGGCTGAATCTTGGCGTGCCAATAGCGCAGAGCCTGGCGCATGGTGTGCAGTTCTCGCTTGTCCCGCGCGCCCTGGACCAGTTCCATCCACGTTACTGCGGACAGGGTGAGGCCGCGATGTGAGTCCAGCCAGGTCGCGGCTTGTTGGTTGCCGCGCTGATTGAAGGTCAGTACATCCGTGTCGACCAGGGTCATTCAAAAGCCCTGGCTTGCCGCAGTCGATCAAGCTGCTCGGCGACCGAGCCCGTCTGATCTTTCCACAGACCGAACGCGGGATTGCGATCGGCTTGATCGGAAGCCTGGTCGGACTGGGACAGGGGGACGAGGCGCGCTCGTGCCTTTCCGCGGAAGGTGATGACGACTTCTTCGCCGCGATCCGTGGCGGCGATCAGCTCCCGCGTATTCAGGCGCAGCTCTTTGGTGCTTGCTTTCACTGATCTGTACCCTTGCCGAAAAAGTTACACTACAAAGTGTAACTTTGACGTTGCGGGCTTGCAAAGGGCTCCTGTCGATCCCCTGCCTGAGCTGGTCGCGCGATCTCCAGCGATACGGGCCGGGTTGGGGGCGTGTCTGGGGTGAGTACCCTGGCCGCACGTAGAATGCGCTGTCGAGATTTCCAGCCGTTCGTTGACTTTCTGGGGCTAGGTCCCGTATTGATGGACGCTTGACTGAAACTTGCCGGAAGCCGGTGAGCAGGGCCTGGGATCGGCCTGTTCCTGATCACAAGCGAAAAAATGCCGGTTTCAAGGCCATTTGAGGGACCGAATACATGAGCGACGAACGCGCATTCGACCTGGTGCTGCTGGGCGCGACCGGATTCACCGGCCGCCTGGTGGCTGAGTACATGCTGCAGCGCCACGGCGTCGGCGGTGAGCTGCGCTGGGCGCTGGCTGGGCGCGATGAAGCGAAGCTGGCGAGCGTGCGCGAGAGCCTCGGGCCGGCGGCGGCCGCGCTGGCGCTGATCACGGCCGACAGCCATCAGCGGGATTCGCTGGACAAGCTGGTCGCCCAGACGCGGGCAGTTTGCTCGACGGTCGGGCCCTATGCCCTGCACGGCTCTGAGCTGGTGGCGGCCTGTGCGCGGGCCGGCACCGACTACTGCGATCTGACCGGCGAGGTGCCGTGGATGCACCGCATGATCGGGGCGCATCAGGATGCGGCCCGGGCCAGCGGCGCGCGGCTGGTGCACTGCTGCGGCTTCGATTCGATTCCCTCCGATCTCGGCGTCTGGTTCCTGCAGCAGCAGGCCCAGGCCCGCTTCGGGCGGCCGTTGACCCGGGTGCGGATGGGGGTGGAGCGCATGCGCGGGACGATGAGCGGCGGCACGGCGGCCAGCATGCTCAATATCATCGAGGAGACCCGGCGCGATCCAAACGTGGCCCGGGTGGCGAAGAACCCCTTTGCCCTGTGCCCGCCGGAATGGCAGAAAGGCCCGCGCCAACCCTACGTCAAGGGCCCGGAGTTCGACCCCCAACTTGACAGCTGGCTGGCACCGTTTGTGATGGCGGCGATCAATACCCGCGTGGTCCATCGCAGCCATGCCCTGCAGGGCCGGTCCTGGGGCAATGAATTCGTTTACGATGAGGCGATGATGACCGGCGCGGGTTTCGCTGGCCGGCGTCGGGCGTGGGGCTGGTCGCTGGCACTGGGTTCGTTTGCGCTGGGCGCCAGTTTCGGGCCGACGCGCGGGCTGATGGCGAAGCGCTTCCTGCCCAAGCCTGGCGAGGGCCCGAACGCGGAGCAGCGCGAGAAAGGCTTCTTCCGCCTGCTGTTCGACGGCCGCAGCGAGCACGGCGACCATCTGCGCGTGCGGGTGACGGGCGACCGCGATCCCGGTTATGGCTCGACGGCCAAGATGCTGGGCGAGGCTGCCTACACCCTGGCCACCGATGTGCCCGCAGGCTCACCGCCCGGCGGCTTCTGGACCCCATCGACAGTGATGGCGGAAAAACTGATCCCGCGCCTGGTCGACCATGCCGGGCTGACTTTCGAGGTGATGGAATGAGCTACCAGGACTGCCCCCAACCGGAATGCCTTGGCCTTGAGGCCGCACCGGCTTCGATCGACCAGATCATCGTGCCCCGAACCAGCGACATCGGCGGCTTCGAGGTGCGCCGGGCGCTGCCCTCAGCCCGGCAACGCATGGTCGGCCCCTTCGTGTTTTTCGACCAGATGGGGCCGAGTGAATTCGAACCCGGTCGCGGCCTGGATGTACGGCCGCATCCACATATCGGCCTGGCCACGGTCACTTATCTGTTCTCCGGCGCCATGAGTCATCGCGACAGCCTGGGTACGGTGCAGGTGATAGAGCCCGGCGCGGTCAACTGGATGACCGCCGGCTCCGGCATCGCCCACTCCGAGCGCACGCCCGATGAGGTGCGCGCCAGCGGCGGCCCGCTGTCGGGCATGCAGGCCTGGGTGGCGCTGCCGAAGGCGCTGGAGGAATGCGCGCCGGCTTTCTCACACCACGCCGCCGCCGAGCTGCCCTTGATCGAAGATCATGGCCTGTTCGTCCGTTTGCTTGCTGGCGAGTTGTTCGGAAGGCGCTCAGCGGTGCCGACCGCCACCGAAACCCTGTATGCCGACGTGCAGCTCAAGGCCGGCACGAGACTGCCGCTGGACAGCCCGGTCGAAGAGCGCGCGCTGTATCTGGTCGAGGGAACAGTCCGCCTCGATGGCCAGGACCACGCGCCGGGCCGCCTGCTGGTGCTCAAGCCCGGCAGCCGGCCGACGGTCGAGGCCGGCACGGACTGCCGCTTCATGCTGCTCGGCGGCGAGCCCATGGACGGCCCGCGCCATCTCTGGTGGAACTTCGTCTCCTCCAGCCGCGAGCGGATCGAACAGGCCAAAGCCGACTGGCAGGCCGGCCGCTTCGGTCAGGTCATCGGCGAGCACGAGTTCATCCCGCTGCCAGAGCGCTGAACCCGCTTGCCGTTGGCAGGCCGAAGTCGGGAAAACCCTTGAGGTCGCCAAGCAGCGAAGCAGCAAAGGCGCAAAGAGGACAACAAGACACTCTTTTGCTTCTTGGCTGCTTTGCTGCTTTGCGACCTAAAGATTCAAGTGCTTCCAATACCCCAGGCAGCCGCCGGCCCGCCGTTACCAGGAAAACAGCCCGCCGATGGCCTCGAGGATCAGGTTGATTGCTTCGAATACCAGCTCGAGCAGGGCGCTCAGGAACTCGGCCAGGCCGCCGCCGGCATCGGCTACCGCCGGGCCGCAGAGGCCCAGCAGTGCCAGCGTGGCGACCGCGGCCAGGTAGAAGCTGAAGCCGGCGATCCACCAGCTGAAGGCGACGGCGAGCAGGGCGATCAGGGCGGCCAGCCCGATCAGCCGTGACAGCAGGCCGTAGCGGTGCTGGCGTCGTTCTCGGGGCATCGTTCAGTCCTCCTCGGCCTGACAAGATGCTAGCAGTTTTCGGCTGCAAGCGTAGCCGCATCCGAGATAGGCGCCTGCCGGCAACGAAATCCGCTCACCAGAGAGTTGACCGCGGCCTGCTCGATCAGGAAGGCATCGTGGCCCTGGCGCGCGTCGAGGATGGCCAGTTCGCTAGCGGGCATCCGCGCGGCGATGGCCTCCAGTTCGGCCGGCGGGTAGAGCAGGTCGGTGGTGATGCCGATCAGCAGGGTCGGGACGGCGGTTTCGCGCAGGACCTGATCCACCGCCGCCGCGGTCGCGGCCGATATCGTGTCCGTCCATGGCGGCGGCCAGGCGCAGGTAGGCTTCGCGGTCGAAGCGTTCGGTCAGCGCCTGGCCGTGGTGGTCCAGCCAGGCCGCGGTGGGGTCGGCCGGGTCGGCGGCGTCGAAGCGCGGATTGAGGTTGTCCCAGTGACGGTAGCTGATCATCGCGATCTGGCGGGCCAGGTCGAGGCCGTCGTCAAGCGCCAGGGCGCGGCGCTGGAGGTGGTTGAAGGCGCGTGCCCAGGCGGATTGTCGGGCGGGCGCGGCGATCACGGCCGCGCTGTCGACCCGGTCCGCGTGGCCCACCGCCCATTCCAGCGCCTGCATCCCACCCAGCGAGCCGCCAATCACCAGGCTCAGGCGCTCGACCCCGAGATGATCGAGCAGCAGGCGCTGGGCCTCGACCATGGCCCGCACCGACACCGCCGGGAAGGCGGCCGGATCGGCGCTGAGCGGCGGGCCAGTGGTCAGGCCGCAGCCGCCGAGCACGTCTGCGGCGACGATAAAGTCCCGGCTGGGGTCCAGCGCCCGGCCCGGCCCCAGCAGCTCCGACCACCACTGATCGACATCCGCGTTGCCGGTCAGGGCGGGGCAGACCAGCACGGCGTTGGCGCCGTCCGCATCCAGTCGGCCCCAGGTGCGGTAGCCGATCTGCAGCGTCTCGAGCTCAAGCCCGCCGGCCAGCGCCGGCGGGTCGGGCAGGCGCAGCACCCCGCGCCGGCTGCTCATGCCGCGGCCTCCAGCCCGGCTCGGTCCAGGGCCTGGTCGAAGTCGGCGATGATGTCGTCGATATGCTCGATCCCCACCGACACCCGGACCAGCTCCGGGCCGACGCCAGCCGACTTGCGCTCGGCCTCGCTCAACTGCTGATGGGTGGTGCTGGCTGGGTGAATCACCAGGGTCTTGGCATCGCCGACGTTGGCCAGGTGGCTGGCCAGCTCGACCGAGTCGATGAAGGTACGGCCGGCGCGCTCGCCGCCGCGGATGCCGAAGCTCAACACCGCGCCGAAACCATTTTTCAGGTAGCGCCGGGCGCGGGCGTGAAAGGGGTGCTGCTCCAGCCCCGGATAGTTGACCCAGGCCACGCCCGGCTGCGCGTCCAGCCAGCGCGCCAGCGCCAGGGCGTTGTCGACATGGCGCTGCACCCGCAGCGACAGCGTTTCCAGGCCCTGCAGGAACAAAAAGGCGTTGAACGGACTCAAGGCCGGGCCGAGATCGCGCAGGCCCTCGACCCGGGCCCGAATCGCGAAGGCGATATTGCCGAAATCGCTGTCCTTGCCGAAGGTTTCCCAGAAGTTCAGGCCGTGATAGCCGGGGGCCGGGTCGGTGAACAGCGGGAAGCGGCCGTTGCCCCAGTCGAAGCTGCCGGCATCGACGATCACGCCGCCGATCGAGGTGCCGTGGCCGCCGATCCACTTGGTCGCCGACTGGACGACGATGTCGGCGCCGTGCTCGATCGGCCGGAACAGATAACCGGCCGCGCCGAAGGTGTTGTCGACGATCAGCGGCAGACTGTGCTTTCTGGCCAGCCGCGACAGGCCCTCGACATCGGGAATGTGGAATCCGGGGTTGCCGATCGACTCGATGTAGATGCCGCGGGTGCGCTCATCGATCTGCGACTCGAAGGCGGCCAGATCGTCGCCCTCAACCAGCCGTACCTCGATGCCCAGCCGCGGCAGGGTGACCTTGAACTGGTTGTAAGTGCCGCCGTACAGCGAGGCGCTGGCCACCAGATTGTCCCCGGCCTGGGCCAGGGTGGTGATCGCGATCAGCTGGGCCGACTGGCCGGAGCTGGTCGCCACCGCCGCCACCCCGCCTTCCAGCGCCGCGACGCGCTGCTCGAACACGTCCACGGTCGGGTTCATGATCCGCGAATAGATATTGCCGAACTCCTTCAGCGCGAACAGGCGCGCGCCGTGATCGGCATCGTCGAAGGTGTACGAGGTGGTCTGGTAGATCGGCACCGCGCGTGCGTTGGTGCCGGGAGCCGGCGATTGGCCGGCGTGAACCTGCAGGGTCTCGAATCGGGGTTTTCTGGTCTTGGACTGGCTCATGTCGTGCTCCTTCAAGGTCGGCGGTGGTTTGCAGCGGACCTTTCGGATGCGGACATCAGGCACGAAAAAACCCGCATCGGTTGGGCCGCTGCGGGTTCAAGTCGGGATCGGTGGTCTGGTTCGGGAGGCTATCTCATCCGGAACGCGGCCACCAACGACGCCGCAGCTGTGGGCCGCGGCATACACATGGTGCAGAAAGAGGTGGGACGGACATTCAAGCTCATGGGGCCAGAGTGTCGGGCCGGCGGGCGGGGTTTGTCAAGCACCTGGAATGAATCCACCAGAATCCGGCTGAACACGGCTGCGGACGCTTGCCTATACTGCCGGTTCACTCCTGCCCGGTGCCTTGCCATGATTCATCGACTGCTGGCCCTGATCGTCGCGCTGCCGCTGTCGGCGGCCGCGCTTGCCGAGCGGACGCCGCGCGAGGTGTCGGAGGCGGAAGCCTGGGCGGTGCACTCGCGGATTCTGACGATTGATACTCATGTCGATATCGGCGCCCACTATGCGACGCATCTTCTGGATCCCAGCGGGTTCACCCCTGCTCAGGTCGATTTGCCGAAGATGCGGGCCGGCGGCCTGGATGCGGTTTTCCTGATCGTCTATGTCGGCCAGGGGCGGCTGGACGAGGCGGGCTTTGCGGCTGCCTGGGCGCGGGCCGAGGCGATGTATCAGTCGATCAAACGCCTGGTTAGGGCCTTTCCCGACCAGATCGGTCTGGCGCGTACGGCTGACGAGGTCGAGGCCATCCACGCCTCCGGCCGCCTGGTGGCGCTGATCGGCATGGAGAACGCCTATCCGCTGGGCGAGAGCCTGGATGAGGTGCCGCTGTGGGCCGCGCGCGGCGTGCGCTATGTCGGCCTGACCCATATGGGCCACAACCAGTTCGGCGGCAGCTCCAACCCGCGCTTCGATCTGGGTGATCGCGAACGCGACCCGGGCTTGAGCGAGCTTGGCCGGGGGCTGGTCCGCGCCCTCAACGACCACGGCATCATGGTCGACGTCTCGCACGTCGGCAAGCAAAGCATGCTGGAAGCGGTAGCCCTGTCGCGGGTGCCGGTGATCGCCTCGCATTCCGGCGCCATGGGCCAGTATGCCAACCCGCGCAATCTGGACGACGAGCAGCTGAAGGCGATTCGCGACAACGGCGGCGTCGCCCAGATCGTCGCTTTCCGCAGCTACCTGGCCGAGGAGCATCCGGAAATCCAGCGCGGCCAGGCCGAACTGCGCCAGCGCTATCTGGCCCAGGGCTGGGGCAGCGCCAGCGCCGAGGAGCAGGCCGCCTATGTCGCCGGCCTGACCGAGCTGCGCCGCAGCCACCCCGACGTCACCCTGGCCGACTTCGTCGACCACATCGACTACGCCGTCGACCTGATCGGCATCGAACACGTCGGCATCGTCTCCGATTTCGACGGCGGCGGTGGTGTCCAGGGCTGGGACGACGCCTCCGAAACCATCAACGTCACCTGGGAACTGCTACGCCGCGGCTACAGCGAGGACCAGATCCGCGCCCTGTGGAGCGGCAACGTGCTGCGCGTGATGCGCGCGGTGGAAGCGGGGGCCAGCGTCCGGCCCTGAAGACTTCTGCCGCGCAGGCTCCTATCGGCCGCCGCCAAAGGGGAACCACAGCTTGGTGTCAGCAGGTGATCGTAATCACTACCCGAACACGGACACAGCCCCAGTGGTCGGAAACAAGAAGGGGTGGTGGGCCCTGCAGGACTTGAACCTGCGACCTACCGATTATGAGTCGGCTGCTCTAACCAACTGAGCTAAGGGCCCCGAGGACTTCAGGAGGGCAGGTTTTCGGCTTCGGTCTGGGCGACGGGCTTCGGGGTCAGGCCCTGGGCTTCGAGTTCCTGCTTCTTGCGCTCCTGGATGTAGCTCAGGTTGCGCTTGTAGACGTCGGCGACGCGGTCGATGCCGCCCGGGGCCAGAAAGCCCTGGTTGCCGGCGGCCATGAAAGTGGCGTAGATGCCGGAGGCGGCCATCAGCGCGGCCGAGATGAGCTTGATGTCCAGGCCCTGGTCGTTGGCCATGCGGTTGGCCAGCTGGATGAACTCGTCGGTGGCCTTGTTGTGGGCCTCGATCTGCTGCTGCTGTTCGGACATGCGACTTCCGTGTTCCTTGCGTGACGGTTGCGCGGCCGGCGGCCTGCGCCAGCCCTCAAGGATACCACGCTGCCAGGGGCTCGGCGCCAATCCGGCCAGGCCCGGTTTGACAGTGCTGCCTTCGAGCTGCCATGTTAGAAAGCCGGCCTGATGGAAGGTTTCGATGGCGCGCAATCGGCGCTGCTGCCAGATGAACGAAGGGAGGACGGCTTTCGGCGCGCCGACGACGGCACGGGTCGGCCTGCTGGTGGCCTTGCTCTGGCCGACGGCCTTTGCCACCGAGCCGGTGTTCGAGCGCATTTCCGTCGCCGAGGGCTTGGCGCAGTCTTCCATTCATGCGATGGCCCAGTGCGAGGACGGCTTTCTCTGGTTCGGGACGCAGTATGGCCTGGACCGCTACGACGGCCATCGGTTTGTCAACTTCCGCCATGACCCGGATGACCCGGCCAGTCTCAGCCATAGCGCGGTCAATGATCTGCTGCTGTCGCAGAGCGGCCGTCTCTGGGTGGCCACACGCGACGGACTGAATGATTTCGACCCGAGGACCGGCACCAGCGAGCGTTTCTTCCCGCCTGAGCTCAGCGGCCCTGGCTTCCGCCGCGCCAGTCCGCTGAATCTGCTGTTCGAGGCCGAAGATGGGCGCGTCTATCTGCAGCAGGCCGAGCAGATTCTGGTCTGGCATCCACAACGGCGCCAGCTTGAGCGACTGAGCTACCTGGCGCCCTTTGATGGTGCGCTGGTGTCGCGAGAGTCGGCGGTGCTGGACGGCGCCGGGCGCCTGTGGCTGCTCAATGGCGCCGGGCTTTGGGCGGAGGCCGATGATGGCAGCGGCCTGGTGCTGTTGCGGCCATTGGCCGCGGCGCCACGTTGGCCGTTTCATCGTGCCCTGGCGCTGACCGCCCAGGGCCGGTTGGCGCTGGCCCTGGATGACGCCCTGGAGCTGATCGATCCGCAGACGCTGCAGGTCGAGCGGCGCATCGAGCTGGCCGATATCGGCCATGGTGATCAGTGGTTCAACGCGGTCAACGTCTCCGCCGACGGCCGCCTGTGGCTGACCCTGGTCTCCCGCCTGTTGCGCTATGACCCGATCACGGACGAGTTTGAGCTGTTATTCGATGCCGGTGGGCCCGGCCCAGCCGCGAACGAGCGGCAATATGTGCAGCTGATCGAAGCCGCCAATGGCGCGGTCTGGCTGAGCAGCCAGTTCGCCCTTGGCCGCTATCACCCGGACGAGGGGCGGTTGCAGGTGCTGCGGCATGATCCGCGCAATGACCAGAGCATTCCGGCGACCACCCGCGGCGCTCGCTACACGCTGTTTGTCGACCGGGAGGACAACGTCTGGGTCGGCAGCGCGCTGGGTGGCCTGGGGCGGCACTCGCCGCTGAGCCGGCGCTTTGATCATTTGCACGACGCCAGCCCGGTCGACAGCGAGCGCTTTGCCGGCCACAACGTTATCCGCGGCATCGCCGAGCAGCGGATCAACGACCGCGAGTATCTTTGGCTGGCGCTCGATCATGGCGGTCTGCGCCGCTATCGGCGACTGGCGGATGGCCGCTATCAGAAGCTGGCGAGCTATCACGATCAGGCCGAGCCGCCTGAGCACCGGCTGCCGGGAAACATGGCCTGGGCTGTGGTGGCCGATCCGATCAGCAGCCGGGTCTGGGCGCTGCTCGGTCAAACCGTGGTCGCCATCGACGGCAACAGCGGTGCGGTGCTGAAGCAGCATGATCTGCCGATTTCGACCTGGGGCCGCGGCAGTAATCCGATGATTCTGGCGCCGGACCATTCCGCCCTCTGGGTCGGCTCGACGACCGGCATTCACGAGTTGATCCTGGGCGAAGACCGCTTGTCGCTCACGCCCAATCCGGGTAATCCCTTTCTGGGCCCGGGCCAGAACTTTGGCCTGTTGGCGCTGGGCCCACGCCAGGTGCTGGTGGGCGGCGGTCGGGGTTTCGGCATGGTCGATTTTTCGGCGGCCTCCCCCTCGTTTTTCGTCCATCTGCCCGGTGGCGCCGACGTCTATGGCCTCGCGCCACACCCTCAAACCGGCTGGTGGCTGGGCACCCGAGATCGCGGTCTGGTTCATGTTCGCCCCGGCGTGGCCGGTGACGCCGGGCCCAGATTCGAATTCCAGTGGTACGGTCGCGAAC
Organism: Gammaproteobacteria bacterium; assembly: GCA_050485825.1. Lineage (GTDB taxonomy): Bacteria > Pseudomonadota > Gammaproteobacteria > Xanthomonadales > Wenzhouxiangellaceae > Wenzhouxiangella. Next base: position 167,096 of record JBJHCC010000001.1, on the reverse strand, counting down.
ACGGCCTGATCGACGATACCCTCTATGCCATCCTGCCGGATGCCGAGGGATGGCTCTGGCTGAGCAGCAACCGCGGGCTGATGCGCTGGCATCCGGAGCGTTTCGAACTGCGCCATTACACGCCGGCCGATGGCATCCAGTCCTTCGAGTTCAACAACACCGTGGCCCATACCGGCCCATCCGGGCGCTTCTACTTCGGCGGCATCAATGGCGTCAACGGCTTTTTGCCCGAGGCGCTGAACGACTTGATGCCGGCGCCGCGGGTGCATCTGGCGGGCATCAGCGTGCGCGGACGGCCGCTGGATCCGCTCTGGGGCGTCATGCCGGAACTGCGCCTGCGCCATGACATGAACGATCTCGAGCTGGAGTATGTCGGCTTGATGTTCAGCGCACCGGCCCGAGTCCGCTACGCCCATCGTCTGGATGGCCTGGATGCCGACTGGGTGACCGCCGGCGACCGCCGCTTCGTCCGCTACACGGCGCTGCCGCCCGGCGACTACCGCTTCTACGTTCGAGCGGCCAACGGCGACGGGGTATGGTCGGAGGAGCGGCTGCTGCTGACCGCCTCCATCGCTGCGCCGCCCTGGCAGACGGCCTGGGCGTGGATCCTGTACCTGCTGCTCGGCCTGCTGCTGTTGAGCATGCTCTGGATTGGACAGCGTCGGCGGCAATGGCAGCTGGCCGAGGAGGTCAGGTTGCGCACCGCCGAATTGACCGAGCAGCAGGCCCTGGTCCAACGTCAGGCGGCCGAGCTGGCCGAAGCGCTGGGCAGCCGCACACGCCTGTTTGCCAGCGTGTCGCATGAGTTCCGTACGCCGCTGACCTTGATCGAGGCGGCATTCGACCGCCTGGCCCGCGACGGCGGCGACCCGGCCGTGGTCGCGCGTGGACGCCGCTATCTGCATCGCCTGCTGCGTCTGGTCGAGCAGTTGCTCGACCTGTCGCGCTTGCGCGTCGACCCGGACCAGGCCCGCGGCGAGCCCTGGCAGGTGAGCCCGGTGGTGGCCTTGACCGTCGAGGCGTTCCGGCCGCTGGCCGATCATCGCGGCATCGAACTGAAGGCCGAGATCGAGCCCGGCTGGTCAACCGGCTGCCGCCAGGAGCAAGTCGAGAAAATCCTGCTCAACCTGCTCACCAACGCGATCAAATTCAGCTCGGCCGGGAGCGAGGTCCGGGTCGAGCTCGGCGGGGCGGGCACGGAGATGGTTCTGACCGTGGCCGATACCGGGCCGGGCATCGCTGTGCGCGATCAACAGCGGATCTTCGAACCTTTCCGCCGCGGCCGTCTGAGCGGCCGACACGATATCCCGGGCGCCGGCCTCGGCCTGGCGCTGGTTCGCGAGGCGGCGGAGGCCTTGAGTGGCCGCATCGAACTGGACAGCCGACCTGGCCAGGGCAGTCGCTTTCGGGTTGTCCTGCCGGGCCAATGCGCAGCCGAGAGCCAGCAGGCCGCACTCATGGTCAGCGCCGGCAGCCTGGCGCTGGATGCCCAACTGCTGGCCCCTGATCAGCCGATCCGGCTTGAACCGGACCCGGCCGTCACGCGCGGCCCGGGCGCGGCCCGAATTCTGGTGGTCGAAGACAATGCCGACTTGCGCACTTACCTGGGGGAGCTGCTGGCACCGCATGGGCAGCTGCTGTTCGCGGCCGACGGTCGCCACGGCCTGGCGCTGGCCCGCTGCGAATCACCAGACCTGATTGTCAGCGACATCATGATGCCGGAAATGGACGGCCTGCAGCTGCTGGCGGCGCTGCGTGATGACCTGGAAACCAGCCACATTCCGATCCTGATGCTGACCGCGCGCCAGGACGATGCCACTCGCCTGGACAGTCTGCGCCTGAATGCCGATGACTTTCTGGCGAAGCCGTTCGCGGCCGAGGAGCTGCAGCTGCGGATCAAGCGCATGCTGGCCAATCGTGAACGTCTGCGACGCCGGCTGCTGGGCGCGGCACACCAGGATCGGGGCCAGCCGGAGGATGCTGCCGCGCCCGACCGGCCGGAGCTCGCTGCCCGGGATCAGGCCTTTCTCGCCGAGCTCAACCGGCTGGTCGAGTCGCGCTGCACCGATCCGGACTTTCGGGTCGAGGATCTGGCCAGCGCCCTGGCCGTTGAACGTCGCACCCTGCAGCGCAAGTTGAAGGCCTTGACCGGGCTGACGCCAGTGGTTTACCTGCGCCATCTGCGACTGCAGCGCGCCCTCGACGGTCTGAAAAACAGCGAGGACAGCGTCACCGCGATCGCCTTGTCCTGTGGTTTTGCCAGCCCGCAGCATTTCAGCCGCTTGTTTCGGCGCACCTATGGCCGCTCCCCGGATCAGTGGCGCCGGGAGTAAGCCGGGCGATAGTCGCAAATGATCAATCTTTTGTCGCATCTGGGCATGGGCCTGATGGCGCTGTCTCGCTAAGCTCAAATCAGGCTTTCGAGATGTGCATCGGGCTGGTCTGGCAGCCGGCCTGAAGCAGGAGCCCGGGAAGAATCCGCGCGGTCGAGGCGCCTTGCCGCTGACGCTGCGCCCATGGGGCGCCGGATGGCATGCGGCGACAGGTCGGTCGACTGACCGACCCCTGGTTCGACTCAGGCAGGGGGACGGAAGCCGAACCGGGGGCCGGGCCGACGACCGTAACGGGCGTCGGCCCTTTTTTTGCGCGCGGGGTCCGTTCGACGAGGCTCGGGCTTGCGCTATCATGCGAGCTTCCCGCGCGTAGTCTGCCCGGGGCATCAAGGCCAGGACTGGAATGGAATGAGCTCGCGTTCGCGCACCGGGGAACACACCGACCCATGTACCTTGCTGCTGGCCGGCTCGGACCAGGAGCAGGGCAGCGGCCATGGCGCCTGTCTGGTCGTGATTCGCGGCGAACGGCTGGGCGCCCGCGTCGACCTCGAAGCCGGCCCGGTTGTCATCGGCCGCGGCTCGGACGCGGACTTCCGAATCGATTCGCGCAGTGTCTCCCGCTCCCACTGTCGCATCGTCCGGCGCGAACATCGTTACTGGGTCGAAGACCTGCGCTCGACCAACCACACCTTCATCAATGAAGCCCAGATCGAGCAGGCCGCCCTGGCTGACGGTGATCAGCTGCGCGTCGGGCAATCGGTGCTCAAGTTTCTCGACGCCGGCAATCTGGAGCTCGGCTATCTGGCCGAGATGCGCGAACATGCGGTCCGCGACCCGCTGACCGGGCTGTATAACCGCCGCCACATCATGGCCCTGCTGGCGGATGAGGTGGCGGGTTGTCGAAGCAACGGCCAGCGCCGCCTGGCCGTGGCGATCATTGATGTCGACCATTTCAAGGAGATCAACGATCTGATCGGTCACCTGGCCGGTGACAGCGTGCTCCGGCAGATGGCCGCCGTTCTCGGCCAGCGCTTGCGCGCCGGTGACACGCTCGGTCGTATCGGCGGCGAGGAGTTTGCCGTGGTGATGCCCGATGCACCCGCCAACGGCGCGATGGAAGCCTGCGAGCGGCTGTGCGCGGCGGTGGCGGAGGAACGTTTCCACCTTGAAGACGGGCGCGAACTTGCGGTCACGGTGAGCATCGGGCTGGCCTGCTGGGACGGGTCCGCCATGGCCGATCTGAGCGATCTGTTGCGTCGCGCCGACGCGGCGCTTTATGCGGCCAAGGACGCTGGCCGCAACCGGATCCAGGGTCCTGTAGACGGGCTGGATCCGGGCGCCTGAGCCCTTTTTTCGCCAGCGCGCTCGCTCAACCCCGTTTTGGCAGGCGCCCGATGCGGTCAATCGGGATGCTGATCTCTGTCCCGTCCCGGCCCCCGTGCTGCTGGCTCGTCGCCGCCCAGGCCGAGGCATACACCACCTCCAGATCGACACGCCAGACGCCATCAGCGCCGCGTTGCTCATCGCAGGCCTGGCGCAATCGGGCCAGCTGCCTGGGCGTGGTCAGCCCGCGCGGACGGTCGCTGCGAGCATTGCAGCCGCCGCTGGCGCGCAGTTCGGCCAGCAGCGGATCGAGACCGGAGTATTCCAGCTGGAGCCAGTCGCTGTCGAGCACCGGCTCGGCGAAGCCGGCCTGGCTCAGGGCGCGGCCAAGGCGCTGAACGTCGGTGAAGGGATGAACGCGATGGCACTCGCCGATACGATGCCAGGCTTCGCGCAGCTGACGCAGCGAATCCAGCCCCAGGGTGGATACCAGCAGCAGTCCGCCGGGCTTCAGGACCCGGCGCAAACCCAGCAACGCCCGAACCGCATCCGAGCAGCCGGGCAGCACCAGATTGGCCACCAGCAGATCCGCGCTCGCCGGCGCCAGGGGCAGCGCGGGCAGCCCGCCGACGACACGCTCGAAGCGCTGGTGCCACCAGCCGCGCTGGCGCCTGGCCTGATGCAGCAATGCCCGGCTGCTGTCGATCGCCAGCAGCTGTGAGCGCGGATAGCGGACGGCCAGCGCCCTGGCCAGCCGACCGTCGCGGCAGCCCAGCTCGACGATCAGCGGCGGCGAGAAGCGCAGGCCGTCGAGCCGCTCCAGCAGGCGCTGGCCGACTTCGTTGATCACCACGGCCTCCTCGCCGGCGACTGCGCGGCGATCGCGCACTCGCCGCAGCCAGGTCTCGTCGATGCTCATCCGGGCCGGTGCCCGCGGTGGCCGGTGCCGGCCCAGCGGCCGGATCGTATTCTGGGGTCGAGCAAGGCCAGGCCTCGTAGTAAGCTCACAGTCGGGTGTTCCAGTATGCCAGCGATGCGTCCACTCTCCGCTGTGTTCCAGGCCTGTGCGGACTGGCTGTATCCGACGATCTGCCGCGTTTGCGGTCTGAGCGGACGCAGCGGCCTGGAGTGCTGTGCCGCCTGCGAGGCCGAGTTGCCGCGCCTGGCCGCGCGCTGCAAGCGCTGCGGCCTGGAAACGGCCAGCGAAGTCGAGCGCTGCGGTCGCTGTCTGAGCCGGCTGCCGGCCTTCGATGCCGCCTGGCCCGGCTTTGCCTACACCGGCCCGATCGAAGGCCTCATCCAGCGCTTCAAGTTTCAGCGCGATCTGGCCGCCGGCCGCCTGCTCGCCAGCCTGCTGGCCCGCCGCCTGGCCGAGCAGGGCGCGCCGCGCCCTGACCTGCTGGTGCCGGTGCCGCTCCACCCCTGGCGCCGTCTCAGCCGCGGTTTCAATCAGGCCGAATGGCTGTGCCGCGACCTGTCCACCCAGCTCGACGATCTGCCGTGGCAGTCCGTCCTGCGCCGTCGCCGCGCCACCGCCAGCCAGTCCAGCCTGCCCGCAGCCCGTCGCCGCGGCAACGTCCGCGCCGCCTTCGAACTCGCCCGCCTGCCGCCCGGCACTGCCTATGTGGCCCTGGTCGACGACGTCATGACCACCGGCGCCACCCTGAACGAATGCGCCCGCATCCTCAAGCGCGCCGGGGTAAGGCGAGTCGATGCGTGGGTGGTGGCGCGAGCCTGAAGGCTCGCGGGAAAGGGGGGAGTGGGAAGAGGGGAGAGGGGAGAGGGGAGAGGGAAGCTCAGTTGGCGACGCGGCCGGCCTAGGCATCATGGATTGACCTGTCCAACCCTCTCCCTTCTCCCTTCTACCCCTCTCACAGCGTTGGCGCAGGCGCTTGCGTCAGCGCCAACGCCAACGCGATGCCGATGAAGATGAACATCCCCACCCAGTGATTGCTCAAGAAAGCCTGAAAGCAGGCGGCCGGCTCGCGTTGGCGGATGCGCCAGAGCTGATGCTGGCAGTGCAGGAAGACCAGGCCGACGGCGGTCCACCAGGCCGGGTGGGGCAGGAACTGAAGGCCGATCAGGACCAGCAGGGCAATCAGCAGGCCCATCAGGGCGGCGATGATCGGCAGGTCGAAGCGGCCGAAGGCGATGGCAGTGGATTTGATCCCCGCCGCCAGGTCCTGCGGCCGGTCGGCCATGGCGTACTCGGTATCGTAGATCACCGTCCAGACCAGGTTGGCGACGAACAGCCACCAGACGATCGGCGGCAGGGCGCCGGCCTCGGCGGCAAAGGCCATCGGAATGGCCCAGCCGAAGGCCACGCCCAGCACCAGCTGCGGATAGTGGGTGAAGCGCTTGAAAAAGGGATAGCTGCCGGCCAGCAGGGCGCCGCCGAAGGCCAGCAGCACAGTCAGGCGGTTGGTCATCAGGACCAGCAGCAAAGCCAGGCCCAGCAGGGCGAAAAACAGGGCCAGCGCAGCGCGCGGACTGATTTCGCCGGCAGCCAGGGGGCGGCTGCGGGTGCGCTCGACCCGGGCGTCGAGCTTGCGGTCGGCATAGTCGTTGATGACGCAGCCGGCGGCCCGCATCACGACCACCCCGAGGGTGAAGATGATCAGGTTCTTCCCGCTGGGCAATCCGCCGGCGGCCAGCCACAGCGCCCACCAGGTCGGCCATAGCAGCAGCACGATGCCGATCGGACGATCAAAACGCATCAGCCGGAGCCAAGGCCCCAGCGGCCCGCCGAAGATCGCCGAGCGCAGCCTAAACTCCACCCTTCCCTCCGGGGCAAGCGGTCCACCGGAAACCGGACGCCGGAAGCCGGAAGCCCAGCGGTTCAGTCATCCCAGCACGGAATCTCGCGGTGCTGCGAGCCCGGCGAGGCCCGCACGATAAAGCGCCAGGGCGAACGCTCATCCGGGGCGATTCGGTAGTCGATCCAGAACTGGGGGATCGATTCACGACGGACTTCAAGCTGGGCGTTGAAGCCCAGCCCGCGCAGCCGTGTCTGGCGGCCGCGGGCATTATCCAGGCTCTCGAAAAGGCCGACCGAGACGGTATTTTCCAGCTGGCCGCTGGTGACCACGAAGTAGTCTTCAACGCCGCGCTCGGCCAGTTCGCGACTCAGGCTCATCGCCTCGGCGCGCGAGGCTGTCGGCAGATAAACCCACCAGCCGCGATCACTGTCGGCGACGGTCTGGCGGCGCCGGATCTGGGCGGCGAAGGGCCTGAGCCGATCTTCCGCCCGATCCTGGGCCAGCAGCGTCGGCAGCGGTCCGATGCTGTAGCAGACCTGGTCGGGCTGTTCTGCGTCGGCGCTGACGGCTTCCATGACCAGCTCCAGCCGCGGCAGGCGCGGATCGAGCGGCGGCAATTCCTGCGGCGTTGTTTCGACAGCGGCCGGGCGTAGCAAGCCGCTCAGCAGCACGCCCAGATTGGCCAGCAGCAACAGCAGGGCCAGCCAGCGCCACCAGCCGGCCGTCATCGCTGCGCCCCCAGCAGGGCCAGGCCGCGCAGCACCAGATGATCGTCGCGATGGGCGGGTCGCGTGAGCTGCGGCTGCAGCAGGGCGGCGTCGCCGCCACTGAGCCACAGAGCCGGTTCGCTGCCGAGCAAGTCTTCGGTCGCCCGAATCAGGCGCTCGACCGGCGCCACGATCTGGAGCTGGGTGCCGGCGGCGATCGCCAGCGCGGAGTCGGTAGCAGGCTGCTCGGCGTCGATCAGCTGCGCCGGTGGCGACGGCAAGCCGCGCGCGCGCGACAGCAGCCCGGCCCGCAGGCTGGCCAGGCCGGCGAGGATCCAGCCACCGCGGTGACGGCCTTCGGCGTCGACTACATCGACGGTCAGGGCGGTGCCGCAGCCGACCACGCAGCAGGCGCCGCCAGTCTGCAGCCAGGGCCACTGCAGGGCCAGCCAGCGGTCACTGCCCAATGCCGGGTAGGCGGGAGCGACGGGCAAGGGGACGTCTCCGGTACGCAGGGGCGCACAGGATAACCCCTGGCGCTGAATCCGGGTGAGGACCTGCTCGACCCGCTCGGGGTTTGACTGCGCGGACAACCAGACTCGCCCGAACGGCTGCCCGGCCAGGGCCTGCTCGAAGCGCTCGAGCGCGTCGTAGCCGCAGGCGTCAGTGCTGTTGACGAGCAACTCACCAGCGGCCCCGCGCCCCCACTTGGCGCGGGTATGACCGAGGTCGACCAGCCAATCAGGCGCGACGGACACTGATTTCACCGGCGCTGAGCAGACGCTCGCCGTCTGCGCTGATCAGCCGCAGCCGGCCCAGATCGTCGATACCCCCCGCAACACCGTCCATGCCCTGTCCGCTGCCGTCCATGACCTTCAGCGGCAGGCCGCGCAGGGCATCGAGCGCGGCCCAGTCCGGCTTCAAGGGCGCAAAACCCCGTTGATCGAAGGCCTGAAGCCGAGCGACCAGCGCGTCGATCAGCGCCGCCGCCAGTCGGTTGCGGTCGGTATCGACGCCGAGCCGGGCCAGATCGGTCCAGGGCTGATCGACATTCGCGGACCCGCCCAGATCGACATTGATGCCGATGCCGATGACCGCGCTGGTGGCTGGGCCGGTTCCCAGGTCAACCAGGCAGCCCCCCAGCTTGGCCGCGCCGACGACCAGGTCATTGGGCCACTTCAGCCGCACCGCGGCAAGGCCCTGAACGATGAGCGCATCGACCGCCGCCAGGCCGGCGACCAGGCCCAGCGGCGCCAGCGCTTCAGGCGGCTGTCGCGGCCGCCAGGCCAGTGACAGATACAGCCCGGCGCCGGGCGGCGACAGCCATTGCCGGCCGCGCCGACCGCGCCCGGCGGTTTGGGTCTCGGCCAACAGCGCGCGCGGTCCTTGCCAGGCTTGCGCGGCCAGCGCGCTGTTGGTGGACTCGACGCTGTCCAGGACGGTGACGGCAAACGGCCGCGCCAGATCACGCGCAATCCGGTCAGCGTCCAGCGGCGCGGTGACGGTCAAGCGAATTCTCCGAAACGATGCGTCAGCGCCGGCGCTTCAGCAGCCGGGCCTTCTCGAAGCGATTCTCGGTGCCCTGGCGCAGCCGGGCCAGATTGCCCCGATGGGTGAACGCCAGCAGCACGGCCAGGGCGATGGCCAGGGCGCCCAGTGCCGGCGGCAGCGGCTCGGGGCCCAGCAGCCACATCGCAGGCACCAGGCTCAGGCCGGCCAGCACCGTGGCCAGACCGACGTAGCCGGTGCCGATGATCGTGATCACCCAGACCAGCAGCAACGGCAGGAGGCACCAGGGCGCCAGCACGGCGATGGCGCCGACTGCGGTACCCGCGCCCTTGCCGCCTTTGAAGCCGAAATAGACCGGCCAGATATGGCCGATCACGGCGGCGAAGCCAGCGGCTGCGCCCAGCGTCACCGGCGCCAGCGGATCATCACTGAGCCAGGGGGCCAGCAGCGGCAAGCTGGTAGCGGCCAGCGCGCCCTTGCCGAGATCGATGATCACCACCGCCAGGGCAAAGCGCCAGCCGACGCTGCGCAGGGCATTGGTGCCACCTGCGTTGCCCGAGCCCATGGCGCGGATGTCGACGCCGCGAAAGCGACCCAACAGCAGACTGCCCGAGATCGAGCCGAGCAGATAGCCGCCGACCACGGCTGCGGCCAGATCAAGCACGACGATCCTCCGGCGGCTGCCAGGGATGCAGGCCGACCAGCAGGCTGCCCGGCCCGGCATGGACGCCGATCGCCGGGCTGGCGTCTTCCAGCCAGCAGGCATCGACCTGCGGATGCGCCGCCAGCAGTTGGTCGCGCAAGTGCCGCGCATCGTCCAGCGCATTGGTGTGGCTGATCAAAACCCGATAGCTCTGCCCGCCTCGCATGCGCCGGGCCACGTGGCGGCCAAAGCGCTCGACAACCCGGCCGCGGCCGGCAATCACGCCGCGCGCGCCGAGTTTGCCCTCCCGGGTACGGGCGAGAATCGGATGCAGCGCCAACTTCCGCGACAGCGTCTCCATCCACGGTTTCACCCGACCGCCGCGAACACCCCAGGACAGGTCCCGAACCAGGGCAAACGTCTGGAAATCGTCACGCATCTCGGCCAGTCGGGCCGCGATCGCCCGTCTCTCCCAGCCGCGCGCCGCGGCCTCGGCGGCCCACAGCACCATCAAACCCTGGCCCGACGCGCCGTTGAGCGTGTCGAACACCTCGATGCGTTCCGGGTCCACCATCCGTGCCGCGGTTTCGGCAGCCTGGCGGGTGCCGCTGAGCTGGCCCGATATCTGCACCGACAGTACATCGAGCCCGTGCGAGGTCAGCAGATCGTACTGGCGGCGGAAGTCGGCCGGCGGCGGCTGCGAGGTCTGCGGCTTGACCGCGCTGTCGGCCAGCTTGAGGTAGAAGTCGGCCGGCGCGATGCTGAGTTTGTCAAGAAACTCCTCGTCGCCGAAATTCAGCCGCACCGGCACCACATGGATGCCGAGGCGGTCGATTTCCTCGGCCGGCAGATCGGCGGCCGAGTCGGTCACGATGGCCACGCGGCCGCGCTGATTCATCAGGCCATGCTGACGGCTCATGTCGTCGGCCTTCTGCTGGCCGATCTCACCGAACTCGGCGCAGATCCGGAATACCTCGCCCGGCGCGTCGGTATGGATGTGGACACGGGCGCGCTTCAGCCCGCCGGCCACGACCAGCGAACTGGCGTCCAGTGTCGCCAGGCGCTGGCGCAGCGCGTCAACCGCTACGCTAGGGCTCTCGATCAAACATTCCGTGCAGAAACGATGCCGGTCGGGCGCCGCGGCCTGATGGGCGGGGCTGGATTCGGAGAGCCGGATCGTGCCGCTGGCCGGCAGCGCCGGCATCCGGCCGCTGTTGACATAGCGCCAGATGCCCTCGAGAAAGTCGACGAAACCCTGCGCGCCCGCGTCGACCACGCCGGCATCACGCAAGACGCGCAGCTGATCCGGGGTGTGCGCCAGCGAATGCCGTGCCCGTTTGCGCCCGGCCCTGAGCAACTCGCGCAGGTCTTCGATGCCGTCCTCGACGCGGCGGCACAGCTCGTCGGCGAAGTCCTCCAGTACCGTCGGCAAGGTGCCGGGGACCGGGTTCGACATCGCTCCCCAGGCCGAGCGGGCGGCCGCGCCGCTGGCCTCGGCCAGGCGCCGGGCGTCCAGCACCTGCCAGTCGCGACTGGAGTCGCTGAAACCCTGGAAATACTGGGCCATGATGGCGCCGGAGTTGCCGCGCGCACCGCTGATCGCGGCGTCGGCGATCTGCTCCAGCAGCTGCGACAGGCTGCCGCCGCCGCGCTGCTCGATCGCGCCGCGCACGCTGGCCAGGGTGAAGGCCAGGTTGGTGCCGGTGTCGGCGTCGGGCACCGGGAAGACGTTGATGCTGTTGATGTAGTCGCGGCGCTTGAGGACATTGGCGATGCCGGCCAGCATCGCCTGCCCCAGGCGCTGGGCATCAACATGGGTGATCGCGGCCGTGTGGCTAGCCATCAACCAGGTCGCGCACCTGCGAGGCGGTGAAGGGCCAGGCCAGCTTCTCGCCGGTATCTTCGCTGAGCAAGACCGGTATCTGATCGCCGTAGCGCTGAATTAGGTTCAGGTCGCTGTCGATATCGATCTTGCGGTAGACATTGCCAAAACCGCCCTCGGCGAGCAGGGCTTCGGCCTTGTCACACAGGCTGCACTGGGATCGCGAGTACAGGATCAGTGCCATGAAGGGACGTATCGGGTTGCAAGGGACGGCAAGTATTCCATCCCCGGCGCTCAGCGTCCAGCCCGGGTCAGGGTCGACAGCCGCGGGATCGTCGGGCGGATCGGATAGAATCGGGCACATGGCTGTGAGTATCTTCGACCTGTTCAAGATCGGTATCGGTCCGTCCAGTTCGCATACGGTCGGGCCGATGCGCGCGGCCGGGATCTTTCTTGACCGCCTGCGCGCGGCCGGCCTGCTCGATCGGGTTGACCGCGTCCAGGTCGATCTGTTCGGTTCGCTCGGTCATACCGGGCGCGGCCACGGCAGCGACCGCGCCGTGCTGTTGGGCCTGGAAGGCGAACGTCCCGACCGGGTCGACCCGGATCATGTCGCCCGGCGCATGCTGGCGATCGGCGAACAGGGGCGGCTGTGTCTCGGCGGCGAACGCGACATCGGTATCGATCTGCGCGCCGATCTGATTTTCCACAAGCGCCAGACCCTGCCTTTCCATTCCAACGGCATGCGCTTTACCGTCTTCGACGCGGCCGGGACGGCGCTGCTGACGCGCGACTATTACTCGGTTGGCGGCGGCTTCGTCGTCAATCCGGACGAGGCTGCGGCCGATCGCATCGTCGCCGATACCACGGCCCTGGCGCACCCGTTCCGGAGCGGCGACGAGCTGCTCGCCATCTGCGATCGGGAAGGCCTGCGGATCAGTGATGTGATGTTGGCCAACGAGCAGGTCTGGCGCAGCCGGGCCGAGATCCGCAGCGGCTTGCTCGCTATCTGGCAGGCGATGCAGGACTGCGTCGCGCGCGGCCTCGAACAAACCGGCTACCTGCCCGGTGGGCTCAAGGTGGCCCGCCGCGCGCCGACCCTGTTCCGCAAGCTCAAGCACCGCGACAGGCAAGACAACCTCGATCAGCTCGACTGGATCAACCTGTTTGCCCTGGCCGTCAACGAGGAGAATGCCGCCGGTGGCCGGGTCGTGACCGCACCGACCAACGGTGCGGCCGGCATCATTCCGGCAGTCCTGCACTACTACCATCGCTTTATCGCCGGTGCCGACGAGGACGGCGTGATCGAGTTCCTGCTGACCGCCGGCGCGATCGGCATTCTGTACAAGGAAAACGCCTCGATCTCGGGGGCTGAGGTCGGCTGCCAGGGCGAGGTCGGCGTCGCCTGCTCGATGGCCGCCGGCGGCCTGACCGCGGCGCTGGGCGGCACCATGAGCCAGGTCGAGAACGCCGCCGAGATCGGCATGGAACACAACCTCGGCCTGACCTGCGATCCGGTCGCCGGCCTGGTCCAGATCCCGTGCATCGAACGCAACGCCATGGGTGCGGTCAAGGCGGTCAACGCCACCCGCATGGCCATGGCCGGCGACGGCAAGCACCGGGTCAGCCTGGACAAGGTGATCAAGACCATGCGCGACACCGGGCGCGACATGAAAACCAAGTACAAGGAGACTTCGCGGGGGGGGTTGGCGGTGAATGTGATTGAGTGCTGACGCACTTGGGGAGAAGGCTAGAGGGGAGAAGGGAGAGGGCAAACTGCGCCGCAGGCTTGAACCTTGAGTCCATCTCGCCGCTCTATTGAGCCATGAAATTTCGATCCTCTCCCCTCTTCCCCTCTCTTCTTCTCCCCCTTGCCCTGCTGCTGGCCCTGCCGGCAGCAGGGCAAACGATCTACTCCTGGACTGACGACAACGGGGTCACCCATTTCACTGATCGGCGTCCGGCCACCGATGCCGAGGTGCGGATTCAGCGCGCGGTTGCCGAGCCGGAGCGGGTGCTGGACATACGGCAGGGCGGTACCAACGAGCAGCCGGTGTGGAATTTCCGCAATCGGATCTATGGGCCGCTGGCGGTGCGGGTCAGTTTTGCCGAGTCCAGCAATGTGGTCAGCTACCCGGAGCTGCCGCGGGTGTTCGTGCTGCCGGCTGCCAGCGAGCGCGAGCTGGTCGCCGTCGGCGCGCTGGACCCTTACCAGTCCTGGCGCTATCGTCTGCAGACCGAAGCCGTGCCGGGCGATCCGCGCGCAGTCCACCGGCCGGATCAGGGGTATCGGCCGCCGTTCGCACCGGGCGCGGAATTCGTGATCGGCCAGGCCTTTGGCGGTGAGTTCAGCCACAATATTCCCTCGTCCTGGCACGCGGTGGACATCGCGATGCCGGTGGGCACGCCGATTCATGCGGCGCGCGAGGGAGTGGTGATGGACCTGGCGCGCTTTTTCCATCGCGCCGGTACCGATCCGGAGCGCTACGGGCCGCGCGCCAATTTCATTCGCATCCTGCATGACGACGGCAGCATGGCGGTGTATGCGCATCTGGACTACGAAGGGGTCCGCGTGCGCGCCGGCGAGCGGGTTCGGCGCGGCCAGCTGATTGGCAAATCGGGCAACACCGGCTTTTCCACCGGGCCGCATTTGCACTTCGTCGTTCAGGTCAACCGCAACATGGACCTGGTTTCGGTACCGTTCGAATTCGAGGATGCCGAGCGCGGAGCGATCACCCCGCGCACCGGCGCGCGGCTGGCAGCGCCTTGAGGCGAACTCAATCCCCGGCGTCGCCGCACTCAGGCAGCGCGGGTTGGGTGAGCCGCTCGATGCTGGCCTCGCCGCTGCTGAATTCGGGGTCCAGGCTCTGGAACTCGAGTGCGCCAAGCCCGTCCTCATTGAAGCTCAGGCGAAGGCTGCCCCAGACCTGCTGGCTGGGGTCGGCGACGAGCTGGTCCGGCGCAGGCGCGCTGGACTTCGGCCGCATCATGCTGGCGACAACAAGGGTGTTGTCGCCTTCGAGCTCGCCTAGGCCGCTCAACCACATCTGACGGCCGCTGCCGTCGGCGGTGTAGGTCACCCAGGTGACCAGAACGCGGCCGTCCTCGACAATATCGACCACGATGCCTTCGCCGTGCGCCTGCTGCAGAAACCAGGTGCCGGACAGCCGTTGGGCCGGGTGCTGACGGTCGCAGCGAGCACCGGCCAGCCGGCTGCGCTGCAGCAGATCGAACCGGTCGGATACGGCGAATATCGGGCAGGGCATCGGCACCGGATCGCCGGGTCCGGCTGGCGGCGCTTCCAGCGGCGCGCAGCCGCGCCAGTCGTAGACCGAGCGCTCAACGTGCAGCCGGTCGTCGGCGATTCGGTCCAGACGCAGGCGCATCGCGGGCCGCAGTCGCGGCGTCCCGTCCCGATCCCGCATGATGCCCTCGCCGAAGAAGCCGCGCGTTTCCAGCAGCTCGGCCTTGCCAAGCCAGTCGTCGCCAACCGGCACCACTTCGAACAGCCACTGCTGGTTGCCATCCAGATCCTGTCCCAGCCAGTGGATCAGTGCCGTATCGTTGCCGAGCAGCTGCAGGCTCATGCCTTCTTCGGGCCGCTCCGGATTGAACCAGCTGCCATTCAGGTCCAGATCGACGGCCAGGCGCTCCAGGCCAAGACAGTCCGGCCAGCTCTCGCCGCCGACGTGATGCTGATCGATCCACTCGGCCAGCGCATCGCTGCTGATTTCGAGGTCATTGAAACAGAGGTTGAGACCGCCCCCCTCCAGCGGCAAGTCCGCCGGCCACAGGATGGTATCCATGACCGCCGGTGGCAGCTCGCCCGAGAAGCGATTGCCGGCCAGATTGAGATAGGCTCCCCAGGGGTTGCCCATGGCGGCGAAGGCGTTCTGGATGCCATCGTCGAGGGCATTGTCGGACAGGTCCAGATAGTCGAGGCTCAGGCTGTTCCAGTGGTTCGGGATGCGCCCGCTCAGCGCGTTGCCGGACAGATCAAGGTGGCGCAAGGTGGCGTCGCGGAAGGGCGAAGGCAGCAACATCAGCTGGACGTTCTGAATCAGCGGGCCGGACAGCTGGTTGCGCGACAGGTCGACGCGATACGTCCGGGCCGGCAGGCGCGGCATCGGCCCGTCGATCTGATTGCCGCTCAGATCAATGCTGTCGCGCACGTTCAGCTCGTCCAGCAGCTCCGCGCGGATTTGACCGACCAGGCGGTTGCCCGGCAACTCCAGCCGCGCGATTCGCGGCGGCTCCTCGCCTTCGACGCAGCTTATGCCATACCACTCGCAGAAGACGATGTCGGTATAGACCCAGCCGTCACGACGGTGCCAGTTGTCGCCGTCGAGGCTTTGAAAAAGCTCTGCCAGCAGCGCGTAGGTTTCTCCATCGTTCTGCGCCTGCAGCGATCCCGACGGCAGGCTCAGGCCCAGGCCCAGCAGGCCGGCGATGACGACAGAAAACGAAGCACTCAGTCTGTGGACATACTCGATCATGATCAGCCCTCCGATCGAAGCGAAGTCGACATCCCCTTCCCGTGACTCTCTAGCGTATCCCAGCGACGATTAAATCCTGGTTAAGGTGCTTCTGAGCAACGCTGCGCGGGTGCGGTCTTCCGTAACCCGTATCGAATGGATCACCGTATACTCCGGCGATGGAAGCTCGCTTTGATGCCGATGCCGATCTGACGCGCAGGCTGGCCTGCGCCGAAGCGGATCCGATCGCCCGGGAGCAGCTGTTCAACCAGATCTACGGGGAGCTGCTGAGGATGGCCAGGGTCGAGCTTCATCGACACCGACGCGGCGCCACCCTGAACACCCGGGCGCTCGTCAATGAAGCTTACCTGAAGCTTTTCCCGGGCGCCGTCGGTGGCCATTTCGAGAATCGGCGGCACTTTTTTGCCACGGCGGCGATGGCGATGCGACAAGTCATCGTCGACCACGCGCGCTCGCAGCTCCGGGCGCGGCGGGGCGGCCGGGTCGAGCACGTCGAGCTGGACCGCTTGCTGGATACCGGCGAGGCGATTCAGGTCGAAGCCGAAGCCGAACGGCTGCTGGCCATCGACAGTGCGCTCAAGCGTCTGGCCGATCGCGATCCGAGGTTGGTCGAGGTGGTCGAACTTCGGTTTTTTTGCGGCCTTGCCGTCGATCAGGTAGCCGACATCGTCGGCGTGTCGGTCCCGACCATCGTTCGCGCCAGCCGCACGGCGAGGGCCTTTCTGCGGATGGAGCTGGCGGACCGGGATTGATCCCGGCCCGCCGATTTCTGCCCCCGCTTTCAGTGAGACTCGAAGCGGTCGCTGAACAGCCGCGGCGTTCCGCCTTGCTCGTGGGCGCCGATATCGCAGCCGCCGCCGAACGGCCGCTTTGCGCCGCGCTGGTCGATGCCCTTGGCCGGCGCGGCCAGACAGGCTGCGGTGTTGGCTGCATCGATCGCCGGGCTGCCCGGGAGCAGCGCGTGGGTCCGGCTCGGATCTCCATTGGCCGCCAGCGCGCCCAGCATGGCATCGACGCCTTCGATATCGACGACGGCCGGGCTGGGGTTTAGGCCGAAGCAGCTCAGGTCGCTGGACAGATTGTTGCCCAGCGAGCTCAGCGTGGGCGCGTCCAGGCTCATGATGCAGTTGGCGCCGATGTGGTTGCCGAACAGGCTGTTCTGAGTGGTCAGGGTGCCGTACTTGTGGACGCTGTCGCCGAAGTTTCCGGCCAGGGTGACATGGAGCAGGCTGACGTCGCCACCCTCGGCGATGTAGATGCCGCCGGCCTGCTGCGCCTGATTGTTGCTGAGGGTGGTGTTGACGATCGCAAGCTCATTGTCGACCCACAGCGCCCCGCCGTCATTCTGGGCCGCGTTGCCGGCAAACCAGCAGTTTTCGATGCGCGAGAGCCCGGGCTGGACGCCTCGCAGGTAGACGGCGCCGCCGGAATTGGAGGCGCCGTTGTTTTGAAATGAGCAGCGCTTCAGATCGACCCGACTCTGTGCATGGATACCGCCGCCCGCTGATGCAGCGATCCCGGTGGCGACGTTGCCGAAGAAACTGCCGCCGTTGAACTCAATGATGTGAGCCCAGATGCCACCGCCGGTGCGCGCCTCATTGCCGGTCAGATTGCTGCTCCGCATGAAGACCCGCACGGCAGCGACGGCGCCGCCGCGAATGAGCGCCTTGTTGCCGGTGAACTGACACTGGTTGCAGTTCAGGCGGGTCGCCGAAATGGCGCCACCCTGGTCGTCGATGGAACGATTGCCGGTGAAGCTTGTATTGCGGATGTCGATCGGCAGACTGTCCCCCGAGCCATGCGAGATGGCGCCGCCTTTGCCGTTGGAGAGATTGTCGATGAACTGGCTGTTGGTGATCAGTGGTGGCGTTGCGCTGTCGTTATACAGCGCGCCGCCGGCGCCGCCGTCGACCGTATTGTCGGACAGGGCACTATTGGATTCGAACAGGACGTTTTCGACCGTCAGCACGCCGCCGGCGATATTGAAAACGGCACCGCCGCGTCCGCGCGGTGCATCGATGCGTTCGGCCTTGTTGTTGACCAGCTGGCTGCCGAACCGCAGCTCCACGGTTCCACCGTTGTTGGCGATGCCGCCGCCGTCCTCGGCAGTATTCGAGTGGATCTCGGACAGCGTTGAGATCAGAATGCCGCCGGGGTCGTTCAGGATGCCGCCGCCGCGGCCGCCGGTCGCTGTATTGGACTCGACCTTGCTGACGAGAAGGGTCACCGTCCCGGTGTTGAAGATGCCGCCGCCGTCGAGCGCGCTGTTCTCCCGCACCGAGCCGCGCTGCAGGGTCAACCGGCCTTCGCGGTTGTAGATCCCGCCGCCGGATTCGGTGGTGCTGCCGCCGCGAACGATCACATCAACCAGGCCCACGTAGGCCTCGTGGATCTCGATGACGCGTTCTCCCGCCACGAGCTGCTGAATGATTGCGTCTTGGCCCGACAGGTTGGTCCGGATGCGTAGCGCCGGTGAGTCCGGGAGGAGGCCGGCTTCAGGGTAAATGTCCAGATCGCCGGCATTGTCGCCGCCGCCGGGAACGGTCAGATTGTAGGTCTCGCCGGCGGTCAGGACGATGGAGTCGGTCAAGGTCGCCGAGCCGGCCGGGCATTCGCCCAGCAGCGGACTGAAGGCAACATTGTTGTTGGCGTTGTAGATCGCCTCGCGCAGCGAGCAGGCGCCGTCGGCGTTGTTGAAGCCGTCGGCGGTGGTGGTCACGGTGATCGTGTTCACCGGCGCGCCGGCGGTAGCGAACGCTGAGGCCAACAGGGCCATCAACAGCAGCAGGCCCAGGGCCAGACTTCGAAGCATAGCGATATCTCCAGACTGGGCGCCCGAAGCGGGGCCCTTCTATCTGGTAGTACGCTGCCGGGGCCGGCCGCAGATCAGAGGCTGTTCACTATTTCCCGGACAATGCGGGTCTGGCGAGCGTCGCTGCCCAGGTCTGAGTCGAGGATGTCCAGGGCCGCCCGCAGCGCCGGTTCCGCGGAAGCCTCGCCGAGCAGGCGCCGACACGCTGCCAGCAGCGCATGCTGGTATTGCTGGACGGCGGCCGCTGACTCCGGCCCGATCAACCCGCTGGCCTCGGTCGCCAGCGCGCAGCCAGGGTCTGGAGCAGCGAGGGCGATGCGGGTTCGAACCAGATTGTTGATCGCCGCCAGCGCTGAGCGCGGCTGCTCGGGCAGCGCGACCTGAAAGGCGGCCACGGATCGCTCCAGCAGCGCCCGAGCCTCGTCCAGACGGCCGGCCTCCAGCGCGATGCTGCCGGCCGTACGCAAGGCATTGGCCGTGTTGTGGTGGTTCTCGCCGTAATGGGCCAGACGAATGCGCAGCGCTTCGGCGGCCGGCGCTTCAGCCTCCTGAATGCGCCCTTGCAGCAACAGCAATTCGGCCAGATTGTTGGCGCTCAGGCCCACCGAGGGATGATCGGGGCCGAGCTGCCGGCGCCGAGCCTCCAGCACGATCGCGGTCAGGTCCAGTGCTTCCTGATACTGGCCGGCGGCGGCAAGAATGGTGGCCAGATTGTTCTGGCTGCGCAGGCTGCGCGGGTGGCCGCTGCCGTAGATTCGCTCAGCCAGCGCCAGTTCCTCCCGGCGCAGGCTCTCGGCCAGGCTGACGGGGCCGGTATTGCTGACGACCATGGCCTGGGCAGCCAGCGCTCTGAGCAGGGCAGTATCGTCGCCCGGATCGGCGCGGCGCTGACGTTCCAGCACGGCCGTGGTCAGCGGCAGCGCTTCGGGCGCTCGGCGCCGCAGGGTCAGCAGGGAGGCCTGGGAGAATATCGTTTCCTCCGTCTCCCGATGGTCGTCGCCAAACCGGGCACGCTGCCAGGCCAGCGCAGCCTCGTAGGAGGCTTCGGCGGCATCCAGCTGGTTCAGCGCCTGCTGGGCCATGCCGATCCGATGCAGCGCCCGCCCGCGCACAACAGGATCGACCGGATCGAATCGGGCGGGCCCTTCGACCAGCGCGGTCAGGACCTCGATGGCCTCCGGGTAGCGGCCAAGCTCGAACAGGCTGATGGCATAGGCCAGTTCCGTGCGGTCCGAGTGCGCATCCAGTTCGCGGGCTTCGGCCAGCAGGCCGTGCGCCTGCTCATACAGGCCCAGTCCCAGATGCGCCTGGCCCATGGCGCGAACCAGCTCGGCGCGCGCAAGGGGCTGGTCCTGGAGCGACTCGCCGATCCGCTCGACCCCCCGGGCCAGCAGCGCTTCGGCGGTGATCTGCTGGCCCTGGCTGGCATCCGGGTCGGCGTGTTCGAACAGCTCGGTCATGAAGCCCAGCGCAGCCCGGGCCTTGCTCGCCTCGGCTCGCGCGGCTTCCCGCTGCAGCACCGCTTCTCTGGCTTGCCAGGCCGTGGCAGTCAGCCCGCCGACCAGCGACAGCAGGGCCACGGCGGCCAATCCCGTGGCCAGCGCGTGGCGACGCAGGAACAAACGAGCTCGATAGCGCCGGTCGCCGCGTCTGGCTGCGACCGGCTCACGGCGCAAATGACGACGGATATCGTCGGCCAGCGCTTCGACGGACACCTGGCGGTCGTCCGGATCCTCGCGCAGGGCGGTCATGATGATAGCGTCCAGGTCGCCGCGCAACCTGGCCCGCAGCCGCCTCGGGGTGGCCTGACGAGTACCGGCCCGGTCAGCGGCATCCGCCTGCTCGGTAACCGCCTGCGATGGACGCAGCGCGGTACGGATCCCCCGACCGGTAGCGGTGGCGGCGGTGCTGACGAAAGGTCGGCACCCGCACAGCAGTTCATGCAGCAGCATGCCCAGCGCGTGAATGTCGACGCGCGTCGTCACCGGGCCGCCCTTGATCTGCTCAGGGGCGGCATAGTCCGGGGTGAACAGGCGCGCCGCGGTGCCGGTCGCGCCACCGTCCGTTTCCAGCAGCTTGGCAATGCCGAAATCCAGCAGCTTCACGTGGCCGTGCGGGTCCACCAGGATGTTGGAGGGCTTGATGTCACGATGGACGATCAGGCTCCGATGGGCATGAGCGACCGCGTCACAGACCGATACGAACAGTTCGAGGCGGGCGTCGATGCCCAGCCTGTTGCGGTCGCAGAACTCGGTAATGGAGAGCCCGTCGACGAATTCCGTCACCAGATAAGGCCGGCCGTCCGGATCCTCGCCGCCGTCGACCAGGGCGGCGATGCGGGGGTGCCGAAGGCTTGACAGAATGCGCCGCTCCTCCCGGAACCGGCGTTGCAGTTCGGCTGCGTCCCAGCCGCCGAAGGCCCGCTTCATCGCGCCCAGCTGTTCAAAGTCGCGGCTGGCCCGCGTCACCAGATGGACCGTGCCCATGCCGCCGCGTCCCAACAGGCGCAGCACGCGCCAGGCGCCGATCTGCTGCCCCGGAGCGAGCGTGCCGGGGTCAAGGCTGGCCAGCAGCTGCGGGCAAGCGTCGGCGACGATCTCGGTGTTGTCCGGGCCGGTTTGATCGAGGCTGAGCAGGGTGAGCAGCGCTTCCCGCATGGCCTGATCGAAACCTTCGCTGGCGGCCGCCTTGAGGGCAAATGCCGCGCGCTCCGCGGCCGGCGACTCGATGGCGGCTTCGAATACGCGTCTGACCTGTTGCCACTGATGCGCTTCCAACACCCCTCTCCCGTTGACCCGCGTCGCGCTGCCTGCCGCATGGCCGCCGCTGGCGCGGACGGCGTGCGGGAAAAGTACTCCAGCGCGGGCTGGTCGTCCAGCTCGGCATGGCGCGACCTCAGGGCCCGGCGACGACCATCAACGAGCGCGCGCATGCTAAGCTTGCCGGCTTTGCGCCTGATCCATGAGCAGTCTGCCCGAAGAAATTGCCCGCCGGCGAACCTTTGCCATCATTTCCCACCCGGATGCCGGCAAGACCACGCTGACGGAGAAGTTTCTGCTGTTCGGCGGCGCGATCCAGCTGGCCGGTTCGGTCAAATCGCGCAAGGCCGCGCGCCATGCCACCTCCGACTGGATGGAGATGGAAAAGGAACGCGGCATTTCGATCACCTCCTCGGTGATGCAGTTTCCGTACAAGGACCGGGTCGTCAATCTGCTCGACACGCCGGGCCATGCCGATTTTTCCGAGGACACCTACCGGGTGCTGACCGCGGTCGACTCGGCGCTGATGGTGATCGACTGCGCCAAGGGCGTCGAGGAGCGCACGATCAAATTGATGGAGGTCTGCCGGCTGCGCGATACGCCGATCTTCACCTTCATCAACAAGCTCGATCGCGAAGGGCGCGAGCCGATCGAGCTGCTCGACGAGGTCGAGAATGTGCTCGGCATCGAATGCGCGCCGGTGACCTGGCCGATTGGCATGGGCCGACGCTTGAAGGGCATCTACCACCTGCTGAAAGACGAGATCCAGCTCTACGAGCCGGGCCGCAATTACATGCGTCAGGACGCGCAGATCATCGCCGGCCTGCACGGAGCGGACGCTGACGCCGCACTCGGGCCGATGGCCGCCGAGCTCAGGGATGAGATCGAGCTGGTCAAGGGCGCCAGCCACGAGTTCGACCTGGCCCGCTATCTCAAGGGCGAGCAGACGCCGGTGTTCTTCGGCTCGGCGCTGAACAACTTCGGCATCACGCCGCTGCTGGATGAGTTCGTCGAGCATGCGCCGGCGCCGCAGGGACGGGCGACGCTGGGT
Source organism: Gammaproteobacteria bacterium (assembly GCA_050485825.1). Classification (GTDB taxonomy): domain Bacteria; phylum Pseudomonadota; class Gammaproteobacteria; order Xanthomonadales; family Wenzhouxiangellaceae; genus Wenzhouxiangella. The sequence goes on along the minus strand of JBJHCC010000001.1, from coordinate 144,882 downwards.
CGAACGGTGACCCCCGACGAGCCGGCGCTGACCGGCTTCGTGTTCAAGGTCCAGGCCAACATGGACCCGGCCCACCGCGACCGCATGGCCTTCATGCGGGTCTGCTCGGGCCGCTTCGAGAAGGGCATGAAGCTGCACCACGTGCGCTTGGGGAAGGAGCAGCGCACCCACGGCGCGCTGACTTTCATGGCCGATGAGCGCGCTGCGGCCGAGTATGCATTTCCCGGCGATATCGTCGGCCTGCACAACCACGGTACGATCGGCATCGGCGACACCTTCACCGAGGGTGAGAATCTGCAGTTCGCCGGCATTCCGAGCTTTGCGCCCGAGCTGTTCCGACGCGTGCGCCTGAAAGACCCGCTGAAGCTGAAGAGCCTGACCAAGGGCCTGACCCAGCTGTCGGAGGAGGGCGCGACCCAGTTCTTCAAGCCCTTGATCGGCAACGACCTGGTGCTGGGCGCGGTCGGCTTGTTGCAGTTCGACGTGGTGGCCTATCGGCTGAAGTCGGAGTACGGGGTCGAGGCGATCTTCGAGGCGGTCAATGTCGCCACCTGCCGCTGGGTCAGCTGCGAGGACGACAAGGCGCTGGAGAAATTCCGCGACAAGAACGAGCTCAACCTGGCTGAGGACGGCGGCGGCCAGCTGGTTTATCTGGCCCCGACCCGGGTCAATCTGCAGCTGGCCGAAGAGCGCCATCCGGAGATCCGTTTCCGCGCCACGCGCGAGGTCAGCGTCTACGTCGACGTGGCTTAAGAGGGCCTGATCGTTTCGGAGGCTCCGTGGCTCAGGGCCGGTTCAGGTCGCGGGCCAGGGCGATGCGGGCGAGGGCGAACAGCAGCAGCCAGCCGCCGAGCAGGGCCGCGAGCGCCTGACCCGCGCCCGGGCCCCGCTCGTTCAGGGCCTGGTGGAGCTGGTCGGCCCAGAACAGCAGGCTCAGGTAGGAGATCGGATACAGGTAAGCGTTGGCCAGCGCCATCAGCCCGGCGATGAGCACGACCAGAGCCAGGGCCAGGGCGGGCTGGCCACGAGCCCACAGGCCGCAGGCCAGCCCCAGGCTCAGCATGCCGGGTGCGAGCGCGATCAGGCTCAGACCCAGCGCCCAACCGGCCGCTGATCCGCTGCCGTCCAGGCTGACTGCCGCTGCGGCCAGCACCGTAGCGGCCAGTAGCGAGGGCAGTGCGCTGGCCAACCACAGCGCGCCGAGGCCATCGTCAAGCAGGCCGTGGCGGCGCGCATTGGCGAGTAGCCGGCGCTGGCGGATGCTGGCCTGCAGCGCCGCTGCCAAGGCGCTGCAGAGTCCCAGCGCAAGGATCGCCGCCCAGGCCGGTTCGGCACCCGGCAGGCGCGCCAGGCCGAGAAACAGCAGCAGGCCGATGACCAGCGGCTCAAGCGCGAAAACCGGCCTGGTCGCGCTCGCCAGGCCCAAGCTGAGCAGGACTCGAAACGCACCGAGGCTGGCGCGCCGGGGTCGGCGCCGGTCGGGGGGCGTTCGGGCCGCGTTCGCGCTGGGGCTCGGGCTCGGCATGACCGGCAGCACCGGCAAGCCGGGGTTGTCGGCGCTGACCAGCAGAATGCTGAGCCGGCTGCCGGCCAGCCGCCGCAGCAAATCGGCCAGTCGTGACTGCTCGGCCGCCGTCAGCCAGCGCTCTGGGCGATCCAGAATGATCAGCCCGGGTCGGGTCAGCAGTGCGGCGATCAGTGCCGCCAGCAGCCTGCTCAGGGCGTCCAGCGCTCGCCAGGGGCAATCGGCCTGGTCGTCCAACGACAGTTGGGCCAGCAGGTTGTTGATCAGCGCCGCGCGATCGACGCTGTCGAGGTCGTCGGCCAGCGCCAGTTCGGCCTGCTCGTCCAGCCAGCGGATCAGGGGCCGGTCCGGGCTGACTTCGACGAGCGGCTGGATCCGGGCGATGCGCTCGCGGCGCTCGCCCGGGCCCAGGACCCGGCGGCCGCTGGTGGCCTCGATACGGCCAGAGGCGCTGATTTCTCCGGCCAGGGCGGCTGCCACTTTCTCTGATTCGGCAGCGTCGGCCAGCGGCAGCAGCGCGAACTGGCCGGGAGCCAGCTCGAAGTCGACCCGGGTTTGGCCGCTCAGCCGCAGCGCTTGTGCGCGCAGGCCCAAAGCGGCCGTGGCCGGACTCAGCTGCAGCTCGAAGCTGGCGCCCGCGCCGATCCGCTCCAGATAGTGGTCGCCGATCCGCAGCCGCTCGCCGGGACGAAGTGGGCCGCGGGCAAGTCGGCGCCCGTTTCGCCAGCAGCCGTTGCGGCTGCCCAGGTCTTCGATCAGCAGGGCGTCACCGTGACGGCTGAGCCGGGCATGATCCTGGCTGACCAGCGGATCGGCCGGCAGGCTGACCGGATGATCGGGCCGGCGCCCCAGCAGCCAGGGCCCGCGGCCGGGCAGGGTCAGCCGGCGCTCGCCCGGGCCCAGCAGAAACTCGAAGTCCGGCGACTCGGCCTGGCCCAGGCCAATCGCTTCGCCGCCGCGCAGCGCTCGCTCCCGATCGATCCGTCCACCGTCGACATAGAGCCCGTTGGTTGAATTCAGATCGCGGATCAGCCAGGTACCGGTTTGATCCGGGCCCAGCCAGGCGTGGGCGCGCGACAGGGTCGGGCCCTGCAGCAGGATATCGGCCTGTTCGGGATCGCGGCCCAGCACCTGGCCGCTGGCCGCAAGCGGCCATTCCGGCGCCAGCGGGCCCGGGTGCAGGGCCCGCAGTCGGGCCGGTGGTGGCGCAGCTTGCGGGGCTATGCGGCTGGATCGCTCTGACATGCTGGCATCGTGCGACGGATTCTGCCAGTCTATAACGAGAAATCGGCGGTCGATCCGGCCGTCGAGCCCTGGATCCGTTTCTGGCCGCGCTGGATCAGTCCATCGCCGGCCGTTCCGGGCCAGGCGTGCCGAGCTGGAGGAGGCCGACGATGCCGCGAGTACTGGGTCGATACCACATCATCAGCGAGTTGGGACGGGGCGGCATGGGCGTGGTCTACAAGGCCCTGGACCCCAAGCTGGAGCGTTTCATCGCGATCAAGTGCCTGAGCGATGAGCTCAGCCAGGACGAGATCACGGTCAGCCGTTTTCTGCGCGAGGCGCGCAACGTGGCCGCCCTCAATCATCCCAACATTGCCCAGATCTACCTGGCTGACGAGGATGAGGGGCGGCCTTACTTCGTGATGGAGTTCATCGACGGCGAGACCCTGGGTGAGCGGCTGGCTCGCGAGGGTCGGCTGCAACCGGACCCGGCGCGCAAGATCGTCATCGACTGCGCCCAGGCGCTGGCCGCGGCGTTCGAAGAAAACATTGTCCATCGCGACATCAAGCCGGGCAACATCATGATCGACCGGCGCGGTCGCACGGTGCTGACCGATTTCGGCATTGCCGCGATCGTGTACCCGGATCAGGCGCCCGGTGAGAGCCGCTACATCATGGGCACACCCGGCTACCTGCCGCCGGAAGTGATGACCGGTCAGCCGGCCGATCATCGAGGCGATATCTTCGCCCTGGGCGCGGTCTACTACGAGATGCTGGCCGGGCGCCGCCTCGTGCCCGGCAGCGATCTGAACGACACCGCGCGCACCCTGCTGGCCGCCGACTTCCCGGTGCTGGCCGATCTGGATGAGCAGCTCGATCAGAGCACTTTCGGCGTGCTCGGACGGATGCTTGCGCCGCAGCCTGACCGACGCTACCAGCGCTACGGCGATCTGCTTGCCGATCTGGGCCCCGGCCGGGCTTCGGCATTGGCCGAAACCCGGGTCACTCGCCGTTCCGGCAGCCGGCCGGCCCCTGCGCCGCCGGCCGCCTCGTCCGCCGCGGCTTCTGCGGCGACGGCGCGGCTGCCATCCGGTAACGTGGATGTGGCGCCGACCCTGGCGGCAGCGCCGCCGCAGCGGCGCTCCTTGCGGGCCGCTGGCGTGCTGACCGGCTTGCTGCTGGTCGCCGCGGTCGCCCTGATCGCCGTGGCTAGAATGGCCCCGGAGCGCTGGGAGACCGTTCAGGCCTGGTTCGAACGTGCGCCGGCCGAGCCCGCCGCTGCTGTCATCGAGCTGGCAGAGCGCCCGCGCGGCCGGCTTGACGAGGCGCCTGCCACGGCCCGGCCCGAAGCCTTCGACGCCATTGCCGAGGCGTCGGACGATGCCGGCCTCGGCGACGGCGAGCCAGCTGTGGCCGACGCCCGGCATAGCCGCGGACCGGTCGTGGCCGGGCCGACCGAGCCCGATTCGGCCTACCCCGAGGACGCGTTGACCTGGGCCATTGAATCGGATCAGCCGCCCGAGGCGCCGCTGGCCGTCACCGCTCACGCGCTGCCGGCGCCGAGCTTGCCGGTGATCGAGCAGCGGCCGCCGGTTGCGGGGCAGCCTGCGGCCGCAGTGGCCGAACCCGCCGTTGCCGTGCCGGCGCCGCTGCCACCGCCGGACGGCGTGCTGGTGCTGGGCCTGGGCGATCCGGTGTTTGTCGATCCGATGGTGCGCAGCGTGGAACAGGCGCTGGCCGCCGATGGTCATCGTCTGGTCGAGCGCGGTTTCGTGCCCGGCCTGGTCGGTCTGAGCCAGGGCGCTGATCTGGACCTGGCTGCGCTGGCGCCGACCGCGCTGGCCGCCGGCGCCGGCCGTCTGGTGCTGCTGCGGGCCATGCCCGCCGGGCAGCGCGAGCTGCGCTACCACGGCCGCAGCGACACCGCCTTCATCGTCCAGACCGAGGCGCTGGTCTACGATTTGTCCCAGCGTCGGCGGCTGGCGGCGTCGAATCTCGAGCAGATCGAATACACCGCGCTGAACGCGACCCGGCAGGCTGAAGACTCGATCGCACCGCGACTGGTCGAGCTCAGCGCCCAGCTGTCCCGGTAAGCGGCAGCGTGACGGCTTTCGCAGCGCGCGCCGCGCGCCTGTCCGCGCTGTATCCGAATCGCGACCGGCGCCGCCAGTTGTTCGCCATCGCCCTGCCGGTGATCGGCGGCATGACCTCCCAGAACGTGCTCAACCTGGTCGATATCGCCATGGTCGGCCGGCTTGGCGATACCGCGCTGGCCGCCACCGGCCTGGGCAGCTTCGCCAACTGGCTGTCGATGGCGTTCATCCTTGGCTTGGCCACCGGTGTCCAGGCGATGGCGGCCCGGCGCCTGGGCGAAGGCCGGCGCGGGGAGCTGGCGCTGCCCCTGAACGGCGGCCTGCTGCTGGCGCTGCTGCTCGGAACTCCGCTGGCCGCGGCCCTGATTCTGCTGGCACCGGAGATCATGGCCCTGCTCAATCCCGACCCTGAGGTCGTCGCCGAGGCCGGGCCCTATCTCCAGGTGCGACTGTATGCGCTGGTCGCCGTGGGGATGAATTTCGCCTTCCGCGGTTACTGGTCGGCGGTGCACATGACCCGCCTCTATCTGGCCACGCTGCTGGTCATGCACGCCGTCAATGTGTTTCTGAACTGGGTCCTGATCTTCGGCAAGCTGGGCGCGCCGGCGCTGGGCGTGTACGGCGCGGGGCTGGCGACCACGCTGTCGATCTACCTGGGCTTGGTGATCTATCTGTATTTCGGCTGGAAATACGCGCGCAGCGAAGGTTTTCTGGTGGCTGCGCCCAGCCTGGACCTGCTCAAGCGCCAGCTCAAGGTCTCCCTGCCGGCCAGCCTGCAGCAGTTGTTCTTCGCCGCCGGCATGCTGGTGCTGCTGGTCATCATCGGCCAGATCGGCACCCGCGAGCTGGCTGCGGTCAACGTGCTCATGACCCTGGGCCTGGTGATCATCCTGCCGGCGATCGGTTTCGGCTTGGCAACAGCAACCCTGGTGGGCAATGCGCTGGGGCGCGGCGACCCGGCTGACGCCAAGCGCTGGGGCTGGAATGCGGCGCTGTTTACCGGCGTGCTGGGTCTGGCCATGGGTCTGGCGGTGATGCTGCTGGGCCGACCCCTGCTGGGGCTTTTTCTGGTCGATCCTGCAACCGTCGCCCTGGCCTGGCCGGCGCTGATGGTGTCGGCGGCGATCATCGCCGTCGACGCCGCCGGCATGGTCCTGCTCAACGCCTTGCTCGGCGCCGGCGACAGCGGCCGGGTGATGCGAATTTCATTGATCGCCCAGTGGGGCCTGTTTCTGCCGCTGGCGGCGCTGCTGGGGCCGGTGCTGGGCGGTGGCTTGCTGGCGGTCTGGGTGCTGCAGGGTATTTATCGCAGCGGCCAGGCTTTGTGGTTTGTCAGCGTCTGGCGCCAGGGGCACTGGCAGGGCATTCGGGTCTGAGCGACCGGGCAGACGCCCGGCCGCTCGCAGTCGATCAGTAGCGCAGCCGGCTGCGGGTACGCTCGCGACGAGTGTCTTCGCGGGCCTGATAGGTGGCCAGGCAGGACTGGCTCTTGATCACCATCACGCATTCCAGATAGTCGGTGATTTCGATCAGCGCGGCGCGGATGGCCTCGCCTGCCGGGGTCCGCTCTTCGTGCGCCAGGCTGCCGCCGAGCCAGCCGCGCTGGGCGCGCAGATTGATGCCGCGGTCGGAGGTGCGGCCCTCGATCGTGCGCACGTGCGAGATTTCGCCGGTGTTGGCGTTGACCACCCGAATATCGACGGCGACATAGGCCTGGGCCCGGGAGCCGCCAATGCCGATGTTGGTCGAGCGGCCGCCGATGCTGAGCGGCACATTGACGCCGCCGCCGGTGCGCCCGGCCTCCTCGGAATAGGCCGTCACGGTGCCCAGCACAATGTACTCGGCGCCGGTGAGCTGGCCGATCTGCGCAGCCGTGTCGGGGCGGACCCGGCCGGATGCGCCCAGGTCCTGCTCGCTCATCACGGCTTCCAGATTGGTGCGCTCGACCACGGTAAAGGCGTCGATTGCGGCCAGTTCATTGGCCAGCATGCTGGACAGCTCCCAGCCGACCTCGCGCGCCCACCAGCGGGCCTGGGTTTCATTCTTGAACTCGGCGACGCCGAGCACCGGGCGATCGGCCAGCACGCTGGTGCTGAGGATCAACAGGACAATGGCAAGAATCGATCGTTTCATGTTGCAGGCTCCTCGAAGTCTGAAGTGTTTTTAAGGATACGCGTGGCCCACCGCCGGCGGGCTCTCCTTCCTGTTTACGGAAAAAGAGGGTATTTCGCGCCGTCAGTGCACCACTCTGCGCGTCGGCGTCGTCGAGGTCAAGGCGCTTGCAAACGATTGCAGGCAGAGGGTACCCTGCCTGGCTGACATCCGCAGCAAACCCCAGACTGGCCCGAATGACTTCCAAGCTTGCCGCCCTGAATGAGTGGGTGGATCAGGTCGCCGCGCACACCCGCGCAGCCAGGATCCACTGGTGTGATGGTTCCGAGGCCGAGAATGCCCGGCTGGTCGAGCAGATGCGGGACGCCGGCGATCTGCTGGCGCTCAATCCGGATACCCATCCGGACTGCTATCTGCATCGTTCAGATCCGAATGACGTCGCCCGCGTCGAACATCTGACCTTCGTCTGTACTGCCGATCGCGATGCCGCCGGGCCGAACAACCACTGGATGGACCCGGCCGAGGCGCATGCCCTGATGGACGGGCTGTTCGCTGGCTGCATGGCCGGACGAACCCTGTACGTCGTGCCCTACTGCATGGGCCCGATCGACTCGCCGCTGTCGCGCTGCGGCGTCGAGATCACCGACAGCCCCTACGTAGTGGTGAACATGCGCCTGATGACGCGCATGGGCGCCTCCGCGCTGGCGCGGATCGAGCGCGACGGCCAGTTCGTCAAGGGCCTGCACTCGACCGGCGAGCTCGACCCCGACCGCCGCTACATCATGCATTTTCCGGAAGAGTTGAGCATCCAGAGCTTCGGCTCGGGCTACGGCGGCAACGCCCTGCTCGGCAAGAAATGCCATGCCCTGCGGATCGCCAGCTACCAGGCCCGGTCCGAGGGCTGGCTGGCCGAACACATGCTGATCGTCGGCATCGAAAACCCGGCCGGCGAGGTGCGCTACCTGGCCGCCGCTTTCCCCTCGGCCTGCGGCAAGACCAATCTGGCCATGCTGATTCCGCCCGCCGCCTACCGGGAGGCCGGCTGGAAGGTCTGGACCGTGGGCGACGACATCTGCTGGCTGCATCCCGGCGCCGACGGTCGGCTGTACGCCATCAATCCTGAAGCCGGGTTTTTCGGAGTGGCACCGGGCACCAGCGAGGCGACCAACGCCAACGCCCTGGCGATGCTGGACCGGGAAGCGATCTTCACCAATGTCGCGGTCACCGCCGACAACCAGCCCTGGTGGGAAGGGCTCGATGACCGGATGCCGGTGAAGGACTGGCGCGGCCGCGATTTCGATCCCAAGCGCGGGCCGGCGGCCCATCCCAATTCGCGTTTCACCGTCGCGCTGAAGCGCTGCCCCAGCTACAGCCAGGCCGCTGAACAGGCGGCCGGTGTGCCGATCGATGCGATCGTGTTCGGCGGCCGCCGGGCGAGCCTGGCGCCGCTGGTGCTGGAGGCGCGCGATTGGCGTCACGGGGTGCTGGTCGGGGCCGCCATGGCTTCCGAGACCACGGCCGCGGCCACCGGCCAGGTCGGCGTGGTGCGCCGGGACCCGATGGCGATGAAGCCGTTCTGCGGCTACCACTTTGCCGACTACTGGGCGCACTGGCTTGCCGTCGGCGAGCGCCTGAGCCAGCCGCCCAGAATATTCCAGGTCAACTGGTTCCGGCGCGGCGCTGGCGGCGAATTCCTGTGGCCGGGCTTCGGCGAGAACATGCGCGTCCTGGAATGGATCCTGGCCCGCTGCGGCGGCGCCGCCGACGCCCAGGAGACCGCCGTCGGTCATCTGCCGGCGGCCGCTGATCTCAATCTCGACGGCCTGCCCGAGCGACCTGACCTGGATACCCTGCTGGCGGTGGATTTGCCCGGCTGGTGTGACGAGGTCGCCGCCATCGACCGTTTCCTCGACGACTACGGCCCGCGCGTTCCGGCCGATCTGCGCGCCGAACTGGCCCGTGTCCGGGCGGCGCTGGGCTGAGCCCAGCGCCCGCCCAGAATGATTTATTTGAATTGCTTCAGCTCAAATACTCATATAAATCAGAGCCTTGGGGTCAGAATCGAGATTTCGATGAGGTTTACAAGACTTTAACAAACCCCTTTTCATCCCCGTTGAACAGTGCTAGTATCCGCGAAGAGTCGGAGGGCCTTCATCGGTCGAGCCACCCCTTGGGTGGTCCAGCGCGGTAAGGTTTCTCCGCTCCGACACTTGCTGTCGATACTAGTATCGAATGCTCACGCAAAATCAAAAGACACATTGGAGAGTCTGATGAAGCACAACCGTAACCCACTTGCCACGGCAATCCACTACGCCCTCGGGGCGGGGATGGTCGCTGGTCTGGCCATGACCGCTGCCCCGGTCATCGCCCAGGATGACGACGAGGAGGCCGCGGATCTGGACCGCCTGGCGGTCACCGGTACCCGAATCCTCAGCCCCATCGTCACCTCCTCGGCACCGATCACCGAGATCGGTGAAGAAGAAGTCCAGTTCTCCGGTACCACCCGTATTGAAGACCTGGTCGGACAGTATCCGCAGGCCTTCGCTTCCAGCGATTCGTTCACCGTCAACCCGACCGCCGGCTTCCCCTCGGTCAGCCTGCGCGGCATGGGCACCAACCGTACCCTGACCCTGGTCAATGGCCATCGTCTGCCGCCGGGTGGTATCCGTTCCGAAGCCCGCGACCTGAACCAGATCCCGGCCGCGCTGGTCAAGCGCGTTGAAATCCTCACCGGTGGCGCCTCGGCCGTTTACGGCTCCGACGCCATGGCCGGTGTTGTCAACTTCATCCTCGACACCGACTACACCGGCATGAGCATCCAGGCCGGCTACTCAGGTTATCAGCACGATAACTCGAACAGCTACATTCAAGGCCTGATGGACAACGCTGGCTTCGACTACCCATCCGGCAACTCCGGCCTGGACGGTCGTTCCAAGTTCATCGACCTGACTGTCGGCAGCTTCTTCGCTGACGGCCGCGGCCACGCCATGGGTTGGGTCACCTACCGTGACAACGAATCCATGCTGCAGGGCGAGCGCGACTATTCCTCGTGCGCGCTGAATGCTGGCGGTACCGCTTGCGGCGGTTCGGCCACCGCACCGAAGGCGCAGTTCCAGATCGTTGACGCCAACCTGACCCTGGCGCCGGTCGGCTTCGCCGCCAACCTGGGCCCGAATGGCGTCTGGCGTACCGGCTTCGACGACATCTACAACTTTGCGCCGATCAACCACTATCAGCGCCCGGACAAGCGTTGGACCTTCGGTTCGTCGATCAAGTACGAAGTCAACCGTCACGTCCGTCCGTACGTCGAGACCATGTTCGCCAACACCAACGGCAGCGCGCAGATCGCCGAATCCGGCACCTTCGCGGTCAACCGTCTGCAGTTCAACTGTACCGACGAGCTGATTGGCACCATGTGTGCTGACCTCGGCCTGAATGCCGCCGAGCCGATCGCGGTCTACGTTCTGAAGCGTAACGTGGAAGGCGGCCCGCGTATCGCCAACATCGAAGCGTCGAACTTCCGTATCGTGACCGGTGTGGAAGGCGACATCACCGACAACTGGTCGTACAACGTTTCCTACCTGCACGCCCGTAACGCGTCGACCGAGTCGAATGAGAACGACTTCATTCCGTCGCGTCTGGGTGAAGCGCTGCTGCTGTGCCCGCCGGGCTCCGCCGCCAGCTGCCAGCCCTACAATGTCTGGACGCCGGACGCCGTGGTCACGCCGGAACAGGCGCTGGCACAGGGCGGTACCGGTATCCGTCAGGGCGCCAACCAGCTGCAGGTGTTCAACGCCTACGCTACGGGTGATATCGGCTTCGGCTTCGCCAGTGCTGACAACATCCCGATTTCTCTGGTCGCCGGTGGTGAATGGCGCCGCGAAATCTTCCAGGTCATCAGCGATGCCAACATGGCCACCGGCAACTTCGCCGGCCTGGGCGGCCCGCGTCCGTCGATCGCAGGTGAGATCAAGGTCAACGAGCTGTTCGTCGAAAGCGCTGTGCCGATTCTCGCCAACCGCGGCGCGATCGACAGCCTGGCCCTGGACCTCGGCTATCGTCTGTCTGACTACAGCACCTCCGGCACCGTCCATACCTGGAAAGTCGGTTTCGCTGCTCAGATCTTCAACGACTACCGGATCCGCGGTGGCTTCAACCGCGCCATCCGTGCCGCCAACACCGGCGAGCTGTTCGCTCAGCAGCAGATCGCCCTGTGGCCGGGCAACGACCCCTGTGCGGGCGCCAACCCGGAGTTCACTCAGGCCCAGTGTCTCAACACTGGCGTGAGCGCGGCTCAGTACGGTGTCATCCCGGCCAGCCCGGCCAACCAGTACAACCAGTTCGTCGGCGGTAACCCGAATCTGGATCCGGAAGAAGCGGACACCTGGACTCTGGGCTTCGTGGCGACCCCGATCGATGGTCTGCAGGTTGCAATCGACTACTGGTCAATCGAGATGACCGACCGTATCGGCACCATCGGTGCCAACACGATCCTGCGGTTCTGCGGCCTGACCGGTGACCCCACCCTGTGTAACTCTGTTCGCCGTAACCCGGCGACCGGCGACCTGTGGCTGGGTTCCGATCCGAACAATTCTGGTCTGATCTTCAACCAGACCAGCAACTTCGGTGACTTCACCTTCCGTGGTATCGACCTGAACGCTTCCTATCGCTGGAACATGTTCGGCGGCATGATGATGACCTCGATCGCCGGCAGCTACTTCCTGGAGCAGGAAGTTGCGCCGCTACCGGGAGTCAACGACGCGGCGACGTTTGATTGCGCCGGTCGCATCAACAGCAGCTGTCAGACCCCGAACTGGCGTCACATTGCCACCACCCGCTACATGCGCGATAACTGGACCCTCAGCGCTCGCTGGCGCATGATCGGTCGCATGAACTATCGTGAGACCAGTGGCGCGCTGGGTACCGCTGACCAGATCCTGGTCCGCAATGGCAACCGCATCGGTTCCTACCACTTCTATGACCTCTCCGGTTCGTACCGTTTCCTGGAGAACTACGAAGTGACCCTGGGTGTCAACAACGTGTTCGACAAGGAGCCGCCGATGGTGGGCAGCACGCTGAACCTGAACGCCAACTCGATTGGTGGTTATGATCAGCTGGGCCGCTACATCTACGGCACCGTTCGGGTGGACTTCTAAGTCGATCTGAGCTGTTCCTTGAGCTAGTACCACAAACGGCGGGCCTCTGGCCCGCCGTTTGCTTTTCACACGCCGCATTCTCAGTGCCCCTATGCCTGCCCATGTCGGTTATGCTCCGGAGCTGGGCAACCGCCTGTCGGAGCGGCTGATCTTGAGTCTGAAACATTGGGAGGAGTACTATCGCGCTGGCGCGCTGGCGACCTGTCCGACCACCCCGGCCGGCGGCTTCGATCAGGAGCTGTTGAGCGTCTGGGCTGATTTTCTGGCGCCCCTGCCCGACGGCGCAGTGATCCTCGATATCGGTACCGGTAACGGCGTCGTGCTGCTGCTTGCGGTAGAACTGGCGGAACGAAGCCAGCGTCACTGGGAGCTGCACGGCAGCGATCTTGCGCAGATCGATCCGCCGCGCGATGTCCCCGCCGCCGCCGATCGCCTGGCGCTGTGTCGTTTCCATCCCGGCGTGGCCACCGAACAGCTGCCTTTCGACGATGCTTCCTTCGATGCCATCACTGGGCACTACGCCCTGGAATACGCGGAGCCGACGGCGGCATTCGCCGAGCTGACCCGGGTGCTGCGCCCCGCCGGCCGAGCGCAGTTCATCCTCCACCATGCGGACTCGCGGCTGGTCGAAACCGCCACGCGCGCGCTGGCCGAGGCCGAGATCGTGCTCGCCCAAAGCCGAATCTATCGTCATCTGAAGCGCTTGCTGGCGCTGCCGGATCAATCGGCGACCCTGGACAGCCGGGAGACACGCGCCCTGCGCGCGGCCATCCATGACCTCAAGGACGCCTACGCTGACGCCAGCAGTCGCGGGGGCGGGCGCGTGTTGGCGGTCACCTTGGACGCCGTCCGCCAGCTGCTGGAGTGCCGCCCGCAGCTGGGGCCCGCTCGCGCCCTGGCTGAGGCCGAGCGCGCCGAGAATGACCTCAGGCTGTCGGTGCGGCGCCTGAAGGATCTTCCGGATCGCGCCTGCGATGAAACGGCAATGCAGGGTCTGGTGGATCTCGCCCTGGCCAACGGCCTTGGCCTGGTTGCTGTCGAGCCTCAGTTTCATGCCGGCGACAATCTGGTCGGCTGGCGCCTCGAGCTTCGGCGCGGCTGAGCGCATTGGCCGTGTCCGGTACTGTTGATGCCGCGCGTCAGGCCGCGGTGCGCCTGCTCCAGCAGGCTCGCTATGCGGCCGCCAGCGATGCTTATGCCGAACTGCTGCGGATCGATCCACAGCGTCCCGACGACTGGTATAACCTGGGCTACTGTCTGCGGCAGATCGGCCGCTTCGAGGCCGCCTTGCAGGCCTACGGTGAAGCGCTGGCGCGCGGTGTCCAGGGACCGGAAGAGGTCCACCTCAATCGGGCGGTCATTTACTCCGATGGCTTGCGTCGCGACAAGGCGGCAGCCGAGGAACTGGAACAAGCACTTCGACTGGCGCCGAACTACGTGCCGGCCTTGCTCAACCTGGGCAATCTGCATGAGGAGCAGGGCGAGCGAGCCTTGGCCATCGATTGCTATCGGCGCATCCTGGCCCAGGATCCCGAGCCAAGCAGCCAGGCCGGACTCGATGCCCTGGCCCGCCTGGCGCACCTGCTGCCGCCGGACTCGGTCGCGGATCCTCGCCTGGCTCAGATGGCGTCGGCCGCGGGCCGCTCCGGCTTCGAACCGCTCAGTCGGGCCGGCCTGTGGCTGGCGCTGGGCAGAGTCCTGGATCAGCTGGGCGAGCACCCGTCGGCCTTCAGCGCCTGGCAGCAGGGAAACGCTCTCAATCGCCAGCTCGGCCCCGGCTACGACCGACGGCGGCAGACCGCCATCACCGATGCCCTCATCGCCGCCGCTGCAGATACCGATGAGCGCCTGCAGGCCCCAGACAAGGGCCCTCGTCCGCTCTTTATCTGCGGCCTGTTCCGATCCGGGTCGACCTTGCTCGAGCAGGCGCTGGCGATGCACCCCGGGCTGGTTCCCGGCGGCGAGCTGGAGTTCTTTCCACGCCTGGTCGCCGGCGAGCTGAGCCCGTTCCCACAGTCCCTGCAAGCCTTGGGTACGGAGCGGCTGGAGGCCATTGCCCGTCGCTATCGGGAGGAGCTGGTTCGCCTGTTCCCGGCTGCCGGTTCAGACCAATGGATCAGCGACAAGCGGCCGGATAATTTTCTGTTGATTGGCCTGTTGCTGCGCTTGTTCCCGGATGCCAGGATCATTCACAGTCGGCGCGATCTGCTCGATACCGGCCTGTCGATCTACATGCAGCATCTCAGCCCGGCCGCGATGCCCTATGCCAACGACCTGGCCGACATCGGCCACTACATCGGCGAATACCTGAGGCTGATGGCCCACTGGCAGCGGCTGTGGCCGGATCGCATTCTGGATTTCGACTACGACGCCTTCGTGCGGGAGCCCGAAGCGAGGCTTCGACCCGTGCTTCAGTTTCTGGGCTTGCCGTGGGAGCCGCGCTGCCTGGCGTTCCACAAGCAGCGCAATACCGTCAAGACGGCCAGCTACTGGCAGGTGCGCCAGCCGCTATACCAGTCCGCCTCCGGTCGATGGCGCCATTATCGAGAGCAGCTGAGGCCGCTGATGGCGGCGCTGGCGCAGGCGGGGGTGAGTGGCGCGGATTGGCCCGAATAATTCATGAACCTGCGCGCGCCCTCCGATAGACACGCGCAATGCCGATAGCATCCGTTTCGCCTCGAACGTTTCTGCCGTGCCGGCTGCCAGGGCGCTTTCAGTCAACGCTCACTGACACCTGGGATTTGAGCGCGCGCAGCCGGTCCAGATACTCATCCCGTAATGGGTCGCCGCCAGGCGCCAGGCGAATGGCGCTGCCGAGCGCGTCTACGGCCAGCTCGTTTTCACCAAGCGCCTCGGCGACGCTGGCCAGGCTGGCGTGGAAGATGGCCTCGTTCGGCGACAGCCTCAAGGCATCGCGGAACAGGCGTCGAGCCCGGGTCAGCTCGCCATCGGCCTGGTACTGCTGACCCAGCGCCCACAGGAAATAGGGGTCGCGCGGGCGCAAACTCTCCAGGCGCAGAAAATAGCGCTCGGCAGCAGCCGGCTGGTCCTGGCGCAAGTGCAGATTGACCAGATTCAGCAGGGTGCTGACGTTTTCGGGCGCGGCTGCCAGGGCGCGTTGGTAGAACGCCTCGGCAGCATCGAACTGGCCCGACCGCACGGCGATGACGCCGCGATTGTTCAAGGCCGGGTGAAAGTCCGGCGCCAGCGCCAGCGCCTGCTCGCTCCAGCGCTCGGCCAGCGCCATATGCCCCTGCGCCATGAGCTCGGCGGCCCGGTTGTTGTAGAAGTGCGCCAGCGCTCTGTCCTTCGACACGGGTTGCCCGCGGTGCAGGGTGGCCAGACGGCGGGCCAGAAAGGCATCCGGCTCGAAATCGACCACGGCGCGCCGCGTTGGGGTAGTGACCAGCAGGTTGATGTGGCCGGCCTCGAACAGGGCGCTGCCTTCGCGCCGCCAGCTCAGCGGCACCTGAACTTCGCGCGGCACGGCCCGTAGACCGGCGCGCTCGGCCAGGGCCATGAACAGCAGGGTAAAGGCCAGGCAATTGCCATTGCGGTGTTCGAAGGTGCCGGCGACGTCCCGAGTCGGCTCGGCAATGTACTTGAAATTCAGGCCGCTGCTGCTGAACATCAGGTCCACCAAGGCGTCCAGACGCTGATCTTCGTTCAGGCTGCGTCCGGTCACTCGCTCCTGCAGCAGCTGTTCCAGTGCCTCGGGCACAGCCATGACTTCGGCTGGCGACGGCGGCTCCTGAGCCTGCACGGCGATGCTCAACAATGCAGCAACGATGATCCAGCAGCGATTCATGCCATTCCTCTCTTCGGCTCTGGCGGCCTGATGACGACGGGCCACTTTTCTGAGACTCTTGCGCCCGCTGATCGTTCGCATCCCGCCGCCTGAGTCGCAGGCGCGGGGCAGCAACCGACCCTGGCAGAGCATGCTATCATCATCGGTCCGCAGCGCCATTTACGCCAGCCGTTTCGCCTCATGGCGGCGGTTTCCCATTCGACCCTCCGCGCCTTCCATCCAGACCATGACCGCCAATGCCGCCCTCGTCTCGCAAGTTCGCGAGCTGCTCGCCGAGTCCCGCTACGATCAAGCGTCCGAGCTGTGCATCGAGGCGCTGCGACAGGCGCCTGCAGAGCCGACCCTGCTGATGTTGCTGGCCTTGGCCGATGAGGGCCGCGGTGACCTCGCAGGCGCCCGCGCGCGCCTGGAGGCGGCGCTGGACGCGGATCCCCAGCACGTCGAGAGCCGCTATCAGCTGGGCCGCCTGCAGCTGGTGGCCGGCGAGATCGAGCCCGCCCGCGAGCTGTTCCGCAGCTGCCTGGCGCAGAATCCGAACCACGCACCAAGCTATACCGCCCTGGCCCGACTCGACCACGCCGAAGGCCGTGTGGACCAGGCTATCGAAGGGCTGCGCACCGCCCTGCGCGCGGATGAGGATCATGTGCCGGCCCTGACCTCGCTGGCCATGCTGTTGCTTGAACAGGGCGACTACGAGGCGGCCAATGGCCACGCTTCACACGCCCTCAAGCTGGCGCCTGACAGTCCCGCCAGCCAGCTCACCATGGGCCAGGTGCTGCTGGCGCAGGGCTACCTGAGCTTTGCCGAACAGTGCCTGGCCAATGCGGCAGCGCGCGACCCTGACAACCCGCGCGTCCATCTGGCCATGGCGCTGCTGCTGCAAAGGCTGGAGCGGCACCGCGATGCGCTGCGGGCGCTGCAGGCCGCCGAGCGCCTGGGCCATACCGGGCCCGCGCTGAAGCGCGCCCGTGCCCAAAGCCTGGCCAGGCTCGGTCGCTTTGCCGAAGCGCGCGCCGCGCTGGAAGCGCTGCTCCAGCAAAGTGGTGGCGACACCGCCTTGCTGATCGCATTGATCGATGTACTGGCCGCCCTCGGCGACGAGCCGGCCCTGCTCGCCCTGCGCGGCCGCATCGGTGCTGACTATCCGGGCCTGGAGCATTGGCTGGAGGCCTGCCGCGCCAGCCTGAGCGGTCAACCCGCCCGCGCGCTGGAGTGGCTGGAAGCCGGCCGTGACAAAGCGGATCAAGCCTTGGCTGCCCGGGTACCGCTGTTTGCCGCCGAACTGTTGCTGCATCTGGGCAGGGGTCGCGAGGTGACGGCATGGATCGAGCCGCTGCTGCGCCCGGCCGCTCAGGATGCCGCGCTGAGCTGGCAGATCGCTTCCCTGGCCCGCTCGGCCGGCAACCGCAGCCTGGCCGTGGCCGTCCTGGAAACCCTGGAAAAGACCGAGGGCCTGAACGACGACGCCCGCGCCAGGACCGCCGTCATGCTGGCCGACCTGCATGATCAGGACGGCCGCTTCGAAGAGGCTGCCGCCCGCTTCCCGGCAGCCGCCTGGCAGGCCCCCTATGTTGGCGGCCTGGCCAATCCGGACAAGCCGGAACAGCTGGACTTTGATCGTCTGCTGCCCTGGCGATGGACGAACGAAGCTTTTTCCGCCGGCCGGCCGGTGTTCATTCTGGGTTGGCCCTGCAGTGGCCGTGACCTGCTGTTGGTGGCGCTGGCCCAAGCCGGCCTGCCCGCGCTACCGCTGGCCGATTGGCCACTGCGTCGTTCCCAGCTCGGTTTGCCCGGCGATGTCGACGACCTGGAGCAGCTCGACGACAGTCGTCGGCATATTGCTCGGCGCCGCTATCTGCGCGCCGTTGGCGGGCGCGTCGATGTGGTCGAACCTGCCGCCGTTCTGGCCCGGGATCTCGCGCTGCTGGCCCGGGTGTTCCCGGGCGCTACCGTGATTCGTCCGCGCGCCGAGGAAGACTACCTGGCCCTGCAGTGGCGCCTGGCCGGCTATCGGCAGGTGCCCACCATGCGCAAGCTCTGGCGCCACGAGCAGGGCTTGCTGGACCAACTCACTCCCGGGCTGCCGCTGCGCCTCGTCGATGTCCATCTGGCGGATCTGTTGGCCGCACCCGACGATACCCTGCAATCGCTCTGTGCCGGGTTGGGGCTGGCCTGGCAGGACAGGGTGGCGACAACGGTGCAGGCCATGATGGAAGAGCGCGGCTACCGCCCGCCGGCGCACTGGCGCCTGTACCCGGACGGCGCGATCTAAGGGCCGCTCAGCCGGCCTGTTCCGGCCGCATGTCAAAGGCGATGGTCATCCGCGGTTCCTCGTCCGAGAAGGGTACGGTGCCGTGCCAGAGATAGGAGGGGAACAGCGCCAGGTGGCCGAGCTGGGGTCGAATGACCCGGCGCGGGCCCAGCTTCAGCCCCAGCTCCGCCGGCGGCTGACCAAACTGAATCGCGCCGGCGCTGCTGTCACCAGCCTGTTGGGCGGCCACCACGGAAGGCGGCAGGGCCACATAGTAGGCCGAGCTGATCCAGCCTTGCGGGTGAATGTGATCGACGTGCTTGCCGGAAGACCACAGCTTCACTGACCACGACCCGGTGTAATGAATGCTGGCTGCCAGCCGGCGGTAGAACGGATGCTCGGCGGCGGGGGAGAACGGCTTCTGTCGGGCCAGATGCGCCAGCCAGGCTTCGATGGTTCGGGTCAGCGATTGCTGCAGGCCTTTCAGCACCGGATCCGGCCGTCCGAACAGCCGGCCCGGCGTTTGCGAGCCACCGCGCAGGCTCTGCTGCACCGGCTCGCGTCGCGCCTGGTGCATGGGCTCCAGCGTTGACCGCAAGGCCACCAGAAAAGAGGCCAGATCGTCGAAGCCCTCGGCTGGCGGCACTTCGTGCAGGCTGACCAGCGTGTCGTATTCACACAGCCAGAATTCGCGCTCATCGCCGAGCAGCCGCCAGGCGGTGCCCAGGTAGGCCCAGGCTTCCTGATCATCCGGGGCGATGGCGACCGCATGGGCGCTCAGGTCCCGGGCCCGCGCCCAGTCGCCGGCCCGGAGCAGATGGCGGCTGTAGGCACAGAGAAATGGCGGGTTATCCGCCTGCTCGCGGTAAGCGTCCGCGTACAACCTGGCCGACTGCTCGAACTGCCCGAGCTGTTCGTGAGCATTGCCTGCCATGGCCTTGAGGATCGAATGGTCGGCCTCGGCCCGCAGCTGTGCGAACTGCGCCAGCGCGGCTTCGGCCTGTCTTGCTTCCAGCAGGAACTGGGCGTAAGCGAGACGCAGACTACGATCGCCCGAACGCTTGACCGCCTCGCCGAAGCGGGCCAGCGGGTCCTCCATCGGAGCCAGCGCGGGGCCATGTTCCCAGAGCAGATGCGCCAGGGTGCGATGGCCGCCGGCAAAAGTCGGATGCCGTTCTACCAGGCGCTGCGCCTCGCTGAGCGCGGCCCTTGTCTGGCCCAGATCGAGCAGCGCACCGACCCTGGCATCGGCCAGGTCGGGGCCCTGGTAGCCGCAGCGGGCCGCCTGGTCGTAGCAGCTCAGGGCCTCCTCGGCGCGACCGTCCAGCCGTCGCACGGCGCCCAGGTTCATCCATGCCGTACCGCTGCCTGGGGTCAGTTCAGTGGCCCGCTGAAGGGCCTGTTCGGCGGCCTGGTACTGTTCCGAGTCGCGATGCGCCCGGCCCAGCAGTTGCCAGCCGATGGCGGCATTCGGCGCCACCGATACCGCCTGCTCCAAGGCGTTCACGGCCGCTGCGGCCTGGCCGGATTCCAGCAGACAGCGACCCAGCTCCTGCCAGGCGCGGGCGAAGCCCGGCGCCGCCGCCGTCGCTTGGCGAAGCACTCGAATGGCGGCGTCCAGCGCGCCGCCCTTGCGATACAGCGCGGCCAGGTTGGTCAGGATCAGAGGGTGCGACGGTGCATGCTTCAAGGCCTGCAGAAACGCGGCCTCCGCGGCGCCGAACTGGCCCGCTTCGCCCAGGCACATGCCGAGCAGCTGCTGGGCATCCGGTGCGCCGGGCGCTGACTCGGCCAGGGCCCGCGCCGTGTGCAGGGCGGCATCCAGCTGGCCCTGGGCCAGCTGACGCTGAGCCGCAGCCAGGGCCTGCCCTTGCTGCGGGGTCAACACCTGGGCGGGCGGATTCACGGGCAGGGCCGACCCGTTCGGCTCAGGTGCCCGGCACTCGCCGGGGCTGCGCTTCGAGGTCGCGCATGATTTCCCGAGCTTCCCTTCGGCCCTCGTCCCAGCGCTCCCGCTCCATGCAGTAGTTCATCGCGCCGTGCCGCGTGCCAGTGCGGTGGGTCCGATGGCAAACGATATCGCCATGTTCGCCATGGACCATGCTGCGCACTTCGGCGTGCAGGTGGTAGAGCAGACGCCTGTCGTCTGCGCTGACCTGGTTGATGTCAGTGACATCAGCCAGGATCCGATCGAATGTGGCATGAATACGGTTCAGGCGGTCCCATTCCTGGTCATCCAGCTGGCGCGGCAGGCCGCGCTCCAGCCCCGTGCGCAAATCGCGCTGTTCGATAAGAAATTCCGGGACCGGCATCGCCAGTGGATCCGCTGGCGACACGGTGCGGCGGTTGTCCGATTGGCCGGTACCGGCGCAGGCCGACAGCAGCATCGCCAATCCCAAGGCTAGCCAGGCACGATCAATCATGTTGTCATTCCTCCTGGATGGTCGCTCGACCATCGTTGCTGGGCCGCATTCAGCCCCGGTCGGGCTCGAACGCGGCTCGGGTTGTTCTCAGGCTGGGCCAAAGCCAGCGGTCGGCTCGCGCCCGGTTGACCCCATCCGGAGGCCGACCAGGCTGGCCGCGCAGTGTTCAGCGCGGCGCCGGGCGTGCCATTGACTCGATGTCGCGCATGGTGTCACGCGCATGCAGGCGGCCCAGCTCCCAGCTCGATCGCGGCAGGCAGTAATGCTGGCCGCCGTGCCGGGTGCCGGTCCGATAGACGCGCGCGCACACGATTTCGTTGTCATCCTGCTCGCCAAACACCGTGCTTCGAACTTCGGCGTGCAGGTGGTACAGCAGCCGCCGGTCGTTACTGCTGACCTGGTTGATATCCGTCACATCAGTCAAGATGCGGTCGAAGGTGACGTGGATTCGGTTCAATCGCTCCCATTCAGCGTCGCTGAGCTGTCGCGGGACGCCCCGTTCCAGCGCGATCCGCATATCGCGCTGCTGAATCACGAAGTCCGGTACCGGCATCGCCAGCGGATCCTCCGGCGACAGCGTGCGATGGCTGTCGCGATGGCCGGTGCTGGCACAGGCCGACAGCAGCGCCAGCAGCAGCGATGCGAGCAGCAAGCGGTCGGTCATGAGAGGGTTCCTCCACATCCTTGGATACCGTGCGAACAACCACTTAGGGTAAGTCGAACAGCGTGATGCTGCCATTATTTCGCCCCGCCGCGGCTTGTCAAGCCGCTTCGGCCGCGCGGCTTGCGTCATTCACGTGCCCGGAACTAGACTGGGTAACGCGCGTTCCAATCAGGAACCTAGCGCAGCCTGCAAGGAGCTTGCCCATGCGAAACCTGATGCTGACCACCACCGCCCTGTTGCTGACCACCGCTTGCGCCGGCACCGCGCCGCGCGATGCGGCGACTCTGGATGCCCTGGATACGCCGGGGGCCGGCAGTCCGCCGGTGTATATGACCGGCAGTCGCTTGCGCGCCCAGGTCAATCCGGTGACCGGTGAGCCGCTGGCCGGCTCCGCACCGGTGCGAGTTATCGGCGAGGAAGACATCCGCTCCACCGGTCAACCAGACATTGACCGCGCCGTCATTCTCCTCGATCCCGCCATTCGCCGGCAGGACTGAGCCTTCCAGGCCCGGCTGACCGGGCCTCGCCAAGCCCCCGTCGGCTTTCCTTGCCGCGCCCGGCAGGCTATGCTTACGCCATGGCCAGCTTTTCCGTGAGTGAATGTCCCGGCTCCGCCTGAGCGCGGCGGGCCTGGCCCTGTTGTCGACGCTGGCTGCTGTTGCTGATCCCGGGCTTGGCCCGGTGTTCCGCAGTTTGGGCGTGGTCGACGGCCTGCCGGACAGTCGGGTTGAAGCGCTGGTCCAGGATCGCTACGGCTACTTGTGGATCGGAACACAGGGCGGACTGGCACGATACAGCGGCCGCCGCCTGGAACTGATCAGCCAGGATCCCGCCGATCCCGACGCCTTGCCGGGCAGCAACATCATGAGCCTGCATGCTCACAGCGACGGCACGGTGTGGGCCGGCGTGGCGGGTCATGGCGCGGTCCAGATCGGGCCAGATCTGAGCCTGATTCGTCAGCTGGCGCCAAGCAGTCAGGGCGGCGAGCTGTCGCAGGAGGACATCTGGTCGCTGAACGAGGATTGTCAGGGTCGGGTCTGGATGGCCTTTCGGCAGGGCGGCCTGGCTCGCTTCGATCCGGTCACCGGGACGCTGCTTGAGATTCCGCAGAGCGAGGCATACGGGCTGGCCGAGACCGGGTTCCAGCTGCACCTGCATACCGACCGGCAGTGCCGGGTCTGGTTGGTTCAGTCCGACCGCATCAGCCGCCTGCCCCGATCCGGTGATGAGCGCTTTGAAGCGCTGCTGGATCGTGATGTCTCGGTAGATCCGATCTTTCTTAGCCTGCATGAGGCAGGCGACGGTGCCATGTACATTTCGCAGGCGCGGCAGCTCTGGCGACTGGCGGGTGACGATACGCCTGAACGGGTACTGACTAGCGAAGGCGTCATCACCGGTTTTGCTGACGACCCCGACGATCAGGTCCTGATGAGTACCAGCATCGGGCTATTGCGCTGGGATCCTGAAAGCGGGCACCAGGACTTGATTCGTTCTCACGATGCCGTACCCAACGGGCTGGTGTCCAGTTTCCTCGGCGGCTTGCTTCGGGATGCCGAGGGCGGGCTGTGGCTGAAGGTGATGTTGCACGGCCTGGCCTATTTGCCACCCGGCCACGAAGCCTTTGCGCGCTTTCAGCGCATCCCCGGCAGCGAGGGCGGGCTTGATCTGCGGATCGCCTCTGCGCTGGCCAAGGCTGAGGGTGATGGGGGCTGGCTTTGGGTCGGCAGCCGCCAGGGCGGGGTGCAGCGGCTGGACCTGGCCAGCGGCGAGGCGGTCTGGATCCAGGACCATTTCCAGGATCCGCAGTTGGCTGAACTGCGCCGGATCACCCTGTTGGCCCAGATCGGAGACCAGCTCCTGCTCGGCGAACCGACCCTGCTGCAGCGCTACGATCCAGGTAGCGGCGAACTCGTGCAACTCATTGCCCGCGAGCAGCTGGACGATGGCACCTTTCACTTTCTACGCGCCGATGGCGACCAGCGCGTCTGGTTGGCTACCCATGACCGCGGCCTGATTCACATCGACCTGCCCAGCGGCGATTTTCGCCGCCATGCCCCCGATGAGGAGGCCGATCTGTACTGGCCGGAGCGCCATGTCGGTGATCTGACCGTCGACGACGAGGGGCGCTGGTGGGCGGCTGGCCGCAGCAGCATCTATCGGCAGGCGGACAATGGCCGCTTCGAGGCCGCGATCGACGTTCCGCGCGGCCTGGTGATGACCCTGCGCTGGGTCGGCGATGCGCTGTGGGTGGCGACCGACCTGAGCCTGTCGCGCTGGCACCTGGGTCCGGATGGACCCGTGCAGGCGCATGAAATCGTGTTCGCGGATCAACTGGCCGGCGGCCGCGTGTTCGGCCTCCATGCCGGCGCCGATGGCGCGCTGTGGATGATCCTGTCGAACGGCATGGTCCGCTATCGCCCGGATAGCGGCGAGCTGAGGCTGTTTCGGGAGCGCGACGACCTTGCCATGGCCGAGTTCAGCCGGCACTCGGATCTCGAACTGCCGGATGGTCGGCTGGTGGTCGGCAGCACCAACGGCCTGGTGGTGATTGATCGTGGCCGGGTTCGCGAGCCGGAGACGCCGCCGCCGGTGCATCTGACCCAGATCATTGCCGGTGGCCAGCCGATGACGCTGGCGCCCGGTTCGCGGGCTGTCGTCGAACTGCCGCACCACGCACACGCGATCAGCTTCGAGTTTGCCGTGCTGTCTTTCGTTGATCCCGACCGCGCCCGCATCCGGCTGCGCCTGCACGGCTGGGACGAGGACTGGCTGGAGCTGGTCGGCCCCAGGCAGCACCATTACAGCCGTCTGCCGCCGGGTCGCTACCGCTTCGAGGTTCAGGCCGCTGCGGCGGACGGCAGCTGGCACCAGCCCGGCGATGCGCTCGAGCTGCTGATCCGGGTGCCGCCCTGGCGCTCGTGGATGGCATTGGCTGCTTATGCTGTCCTGGCGGTGATCCTGATCGCGCTGGCCTGGCGTACCGTGGCCGATCAGCGCAGCCGGCGCCTGGCGATGCGCGATGCTCGCCAGAAGCAGGCCGTGGCCGAGGAGCAGCGCCAGCTGATGGAGCGGCTCAACCGGAGCCTGGAGCCGGCTCGCCTCGCTCGCGTGATCGGCGAGGAACTGGTCGCCTTGGCCGCCGCCCGGCGCGGCTGGCTGGGATACTGCGATGAGCAGCTGCCAACGCTGGTCAAGGCAGTTGGCGTCGACGCCGAGAACCTGAGCCATCGCGCCTGGCGGAACCGCCTGACGACCGCCGATCCGCCTGGACAGCTCAGGATTGACCTGACCGTGGATGGGGCCCTGCTAGCCAGCTGCCTGCTCGAAGCGGGTCCTGCCGGCTTCTCCGACAGCCTTGACGAGCGCCTGCCCCTGCTGCTGGAGACGGCCGGACAGGCGTTGCGCAATCTCCTGCTGATTGAACGCAACCGGGTGCTGGCGGAGCGAGCGGCCCAGGCCAGCGCAGCCAAATCCGAATTCCTCGCCACGATGAGCCATGAAATCCGCACGCCCCTGCACGGGGTGCTCGGCATGGTCGAACTGCTCGGCGAGACCGAGGTGCAGGCGCCGCAGCAGGATTTACTGCGGACGCTGCGCTCATCCGGACGCCAGCTGCAGCGCATCATCGACGATGTGCTCGATATTTCGCGGATCGAGGCCGGCCGCTTGAACCTCGACCCGCGTCCCTTCGAGCTGATCGGCCTGCTCGAGCAGGTCGTCGACCTGCACGCCCCCAACGCTGCCCGCAAGGGGCTGGATATGCGCCTGCGGATGGCCTCCGATTTACCCATGCTGGCCGTGGGAGATGCCGACCGAATCGTCCAGGTGCTGGGCAATCTGCTCAACAATGCGGTCAAGTTCACCGATCGGGGCGGCGTCGAGCTGGTTGTCGACCACGATGGCGCGGGGCGGCTGTTCATGGCTGTCTGTGATTCGGGCCCCGGCATCGCGCCCGACGATCAGGCACGACTGTTCCAGCCCTTCGTCCAGCTCGACGCCTCGATTACCCGGTCGCACAGCGGCTCCGGACTTGGCCTGGCGATCTGCCGGCGCCTGGTCGCCGCGATGGACGGCGAGTTGAGGCTGGCTCGCGCTGACCGCGGCTGCCGCTTCCAACTGTGGTTGCCGGTACTGCCTGTGGATCGACCCTGGCAAGCGCCCAGTGTGCTGCCAGCCCGACTGGTTCTGGCGGCCTGGCTGGATGGGCCCAGCGCCCGTGTCCTGCATCGCCTTGCGCGCCGCTGGGGGCTGCGCGTCGTCGACGCCCGGCGCCGCCCGCCCCAGGCTTGCGCTGCGTTGCTGATTGGTAACGCAGCCGGGCTGGGCGCGCCCCCGGTAGAGTGGCTGGCTGCGGTCGAGCGCATCGTGGTTCTGGCGCACCCCTACCGGCCCGCCCTCCTGAACGCAGCCGCTCCTGCCGTTGAAACGCTGCGCTGGCCGCTGATCGAAGCGCGCCTGTTGGCGCTGGTGCTGGGTTGGTCGCTGGGACATCGCGCAGATTGAACCGCGATTCAGACTATCCCCCTGAGCGCGCTCAGGGTTAAACTGCGGTCCATCCGCGAATCCTCAGGAGTCATGCCATGGAATGGTTGGTCATTGGAGCGATCCTTGTTGCGTTGGCGTTGTTTGTCATCGCCATTTACAACAAGCTCGTCGCTGCCCGCAATCGCTACAAGAACGCCTTCGCCCAGATTGACGTCCAGCTGACTCGGCGCTACGACCTGATCCCCAATCTGGTCGAGGTGGCGAAGAAATACATGTCGCATGAGCGCGATACCCTGGAGGCCGTGATTCGGGCGCGCAACGGTGCGGTCACCCAGCTCAAGGCGGCCGCTGGCGACCCCACCGACCCGGAGGCAATGCAGCGCCTGAACCAGGCCGAGCAAGGTCTTTCCGGGGCGCTGGGCCGCCTGTTCGCCCTGTCCGAGAACTATCCGGACCTGAAGGCCAACCAGAACATGATGCAGTTGTCCGAAGAGCTGACCAGCACCGAAAACAAGGTCGCCTTCGCCCGCCAGGCCTTCAACGACTCGGTGATGGCCTACAACATCCTGCGCGAAACCTTCCCCAACAACATCGTCGCCGGGCTGTTCAACTTCAACGCCGCCCAGCTGCTGCAGATCGAAGACCCGGCCAAGCGCGAAGCAGTCAAGGTGGACTTCGGCTGACGCCGGGTAGAAGGAAAGCGGGAAGAAGGGAGAGGGCGCCGATGGCCTGCGTTGCCGGCGCCCGCATATCGCCCTCTTCCTTCTTCCTTCTGCTCCTCTCCTCCTCGTTGCCGTGAACTTCTTCGAACACCAGGACAAGGCGCGGCGCCAGACGCGCTGGCTGGTGCTGCTGTTCGGGCTGGCCGTGGTCGGTATCGTGCTGGCGGTCAATGTTCTGGTGGTGGCGATGTTCGGTCATGGGGAGCTTGGCCCCTCTGCCAGCCTGGGTTCGTATCTGCGGGCCAACCTCGACCTGATTCTCGGCGCCAGCCTGATCACCGGCGCGGTGATCGGCCTGGCCAGCCTGTTCCGCACCCTGCAGCTGCGCGGCGGCGGCGGTGAGGTGGCGCGCGAACTGGGCGGCGTTCTGGTTGAGCCGGACACCCGGGATCCGCTGCGCCGCCGCCTGCGCAATGTGGTCGAGGAGATTGCCATCGCCTCGGGCATTCCGGTGCCGGAGATCTATGTGCTCGAGCACGAGCAGGGGATCAACGCCTTCGCCGCCGGCTACTCGACCTCGGACGCAGCCGTGGCGGTGACCCGCGGCGCCCTGGAAAACCTGAGTCGCGACGAGCTGCAGGGCGTGATCGCGCATGAATTCGCCCACATCTTCAATGGCGACATGCGACTGAATATTCGCCTCATCGGCGTGCTGTTCGGCATTCTGGCCATTTCCATGATCGGGCGCCGTCTGCTGATGTCGGCGCGCTACGCGCGCGATTCCCGCAATGCCGCCCCCGCCGTGCTGCTGGGCCTGGCGGTGCTGATCATCGGCTACATCGGCCTGTTTTTCGGGCGCTGGATCAAGGCGGCGGTGTCACGCCAGCGTGAGTTCCTGGCCGATGCCTCGGCGGTTCAGTTTACCCGCCATCCCGATGGCATCGGCAATGCGCTGAAGAAGATCGGCGCCCTCTACGCCGGCTCTTTCATGACCACCGACTCCGAAGAAGTCGGCCACATGCTGTTCGCCCGCGGCATGGGCTATCAGATGTTCGCCACTCATCCGCCGCTGGAAGAGCGGATTCGGGCGATTGACCCCGGTTTCCAGACCGATGAGTTCAAGACCATCGCCGAACGGCTGAAGCACGAAAGCCAGGCTCGTCAGGCCGAGGCTGAAACGGCCGCCGAGGCCGCCCCGGAACGAGCGCGCGGCCCCGGCGGCCTGCCACTGAACCCAGACCAGCTGGCCGAGCAGATCGGCCAGCCCGGTTTGAACCAGGTCTTCCTGGCAGCGGCCCTGGCCGCCGCCATCCCGCGACCGCTGGAGCGCGCTGCCCACTCCGATCAGTGGGCGCGGGAAACCATCTGCTACCTGCTGCTCAGCGATGACGCCGAGGTCCGTGAGCGCCAGTTGCTGATGATTGCCCAGGCCCTGGGCAGCGATGCCGAGGCGCAAGTCCGCGCACTCCGCGAAGCGGCACCGGCGCTGGAACCGACTCAGCGCCTGCCGCTGATGGAAATGGCCTTCCCCGCGCTGCGACGGCGTCCGGCCCGTGAGCTGGTCGGCCTGATGAAGCTGATGGACCAGCTGATCCACGCCGACGGTCGCATTGACGTCTTCGAATACGCGCTGGCGCGACTGACCGGCAGCCAGATCGAGGACGTGCTCAACCCCTCCCGCGCCCGCGCCAGCGGATCAGACACCCTGGCTCGCCACCCAGACGCGGTCCGCGATCTGCTGCTGATCCTGGCCCGCCACGGGCATCCGGACGATCCCGAGGCAAGCCGCATGGCCTGGCAGCAGGGAGTCAAGGCCGCGCTCGACGTGGGCAGCGCCGAGGCGCCGGCGATCGACAGCTGGCCCGACCGGCTGGATGCCGCACTCAAGACGCTGGATCGCCTGAAGGCAGTGGAGAAGCAGCGCCTGGTCGCGGCCATGGCGCGCGTGGTCATGCACGATGGCCGAGTCGAGCCGGCCGAGATGGAGCTGCTGCGCGCCGTCTGCGGCGTGCTGCATGTGCCGCTCCCGCTGCTGGAACAGCCGGCCGAAGCGCCCTGATCAGGCTCGAAGTTCGTTGCCCTCAAGCCGCCACGAGCACTCAGTCGCCCAGGGTGAAACCCACTTCCAGCGTCACCTGCCAGTGCGCCACCCGGCCGTTTTCGATGTGTCCGCGGGTCTCTACCACTTCGAACCAGCGCATGTTGCGGACGGTTTTCGAGGCGCGCGTCAGCGCCTGCTGAACCGCCTGCTCGATGCCCTCGGTGGATGATCCGGTCAGTCGGATATGCTTGTAGACATGATCGCTCATGGTGTCATTCTCCTTGCTGAAGTCGGTGGCCCTGCCCACCCGAGCTTGACAGCCCCCGCCGACACATTCAAGCCAATCGGGGTCGGCCGATGATCGGCTTGCTGCAGCGCGTCACCCAGGCCCGGGTTGAGGTGGCCGGTGAGTGTATCGCGGCCATCGGGCCCGGGCTGCTCGTGCTGGTTGGTTTCGAGCGCGCGGATCGCGCCGAGCGCCTGGATCGGTTTCTGGAGCGGCTGCTCAACTATCGGGTCTTTGCCGATGGCCAGGGACGCATGAACCTGAGCCTGAGCGACGTTCGCGGCGAGCTGCTGCTGGTGCCGCAGTTCACCCTGGCGGCCGATACCGATGCCGGCAACCGGCCCAGTTTCAGCTCCGCCGCGCCGCCGGCGCTGGGCGAAGCCCTGTTCGAGGCCTTGCTGGAACGCGCCACAATCGCCTGGCCCAAGGTAGCCAGCGGCCGCTTCGGCGCCGACATGCAGGTCAGCCTGACCAACGACGGCCCGGTCACCTTCTGGCTGCGGGTGAACTGAGCGTCATTGCCGCAGAGCGACCTCGCGCTGGCGAGCCGCTCAGGAAGTATGACGGCAGCTGGCCGGGAGCCATTCGAGCTTCAGGCCCTGGACATCGCGCGGGCCGCAGCGCCATTCGACGCCGCCATCGGGCAGGGTGATGGCCTCCAGGCGCAGCTGACTGTTGGCGTCGCCGTTGACACCGCGATAGACCTGGCGCTGCAGCTGCACTTCAGCGCGGGCGCGGGCGCAGCCTGCGTTCGGGTTGCAGGCACCCACGCCGTGGATGTTCAGATGACGCACCACCGGGTGACCGTCAGCCGGGGTGATGCGGAAGAACTCGCGCTCCAGCGCGGTAGCGGGGAAGCGGCCGTGCTGGTGGTGAAACTCGGCCAGATCGGTCTTGACCCGGGACAGCTCGAGCAGCGCCGCCGACACGCTGGCGCGGATCGTGTACTGCTGGTAGGCAGGAACCGACAGGCCCAGCAGAATCGCCAGAATGGCGACAACGATCATCAGTTCGATCAGGGTGAAGCCGGAGGCGCGGGAAGGCAGGGACATGACATTGTATCCGTGAAAACTCGAAGATGAGCCTATCCATGCATTTGTTATGCCAAACGCAGGTTTCACGCCTTCAGTTTTTATAAAACAATGACTTGGGGGTTTGCCCGAGCTTCAGCAACCGCGCTGCGCTGACCTTCCCGGTCTGTGTTGCGCCGCGATGTGACTGAAGCTCGGTCCGACCATGTCGTTCGGCCGCCTACAGGACGGTGGGGTCAAGCCCCCTTGATCATTCGGGCCAGGGTGTTGCGACTGATCCCGAGCCGTCGAGCCGCCTCGGACTGGTTGCCGTCGCAGGCGGCCAGGACGCGCTCAAGCAGACAGCGCTCGAAGTCGACCTTGAAGTCGTCGAGCAGCGCGGACTGGTCATTGCGCAGCGCCGCGTCCAGCGCCTGCGCCAGGGCATCGGTCCAGCTCGGCGCCAGGCCGGGAGCCTGGCCCGCGGTCGAGCGGAACTCGGCCGGCAGGTCATCGATGCTGATCACCGGCGCCGGCGCCAGCGCGGCCAGTGACTGACACAGGTGCTTGAGTTCCCGCACATTCCCCGGCCAGGGTAGCTGGCCTAGATGCGCCAGCAGCCGTCGATCAGGCAGCTTTGGCGGCAGCCGGAACTCCCGTCCCGCTTCGGCCAGAAAGTGCCGGGCCAGTTCCGGGATGTCCTCGCGCCGCTCCCTGAGCGGCGGCACCCGCAGCTGGATGACCTTCAGGCGATGGTAAAGATCGGCCCTGAAGCGGCCGTCGGCGACCAGCCGGGCCAGATCGCGGTGGGTGGCAGTAATGATGCGTGCGTCGGTCTTGAGCAGGTCGCGCCCGCCCAGCCGGTAATACTCGCCCTCGGCCAGCACCCGCAGCAGGCGCGACTGCAGGGCCACCGGCATATCACCGATCTCGTCGAGGAACAGGGTGCCGCCGCGGGCCTGCTCGAAGCGCCCGGCACGCTGCTCTGCGGCGCCGGTAAAGGCCCCTTTCTCATGGCCGAACAGCTCGGATTCCAGCAGATCCTCCGGAATCGCGGCGGTGTTGATGGCCACGAAAGGGCCGCCGGCGCGGGGTGAATGCTGGTGCAGGGCGCGGGCAATCAGCTCCTTGCCCGTGCCGGTTTCTCCCGTGATCAGCACCGGGATGTCGCTGGCTGACAGCCGGCCGATCATCCGGATCAGGTCCTGAAAGGCGGGCGAGCTGCCGAGCAGGCCGGCCCGGCCTTCTTCCTCGCGCTGCGCGTCAGGCCCCGGTCGCAGGGCCTTTCGAATCAGCCGGCCGACCTCGTCCAGGTCGAAGGGCTTGGACAAAAACTCGAAGGCGCCGCCCTGAAATGCGCGTACCGCCGAATCGAGGTCGGAATAGGCGGTCATGATGATCACCGGCAGCTCGGGATGGCGTTCCCGGACCTGCTGCATCAGGCTCAGGCCGCTCTCTGGACCCAAGCGAATATCCGCCATGATCAGCTCCGGGACATGGCGCTCCAGCGCCGCTTTCAGACTGCTGCCGTCGGCGAAGCTGCGCACCGGAATCTTGAGCCCGCGCAGATACTCTTCCAGCACATAGCGGATGCCGGCATCGTCGTCGATCACCCAAACACTCTCGGTCACGCGGCCCTCCCGGCGAGGATCAGTGGCAGACGAACGCGGAAGCGGCTGCCGCGCTCCAGCGCCTCGAACTCCACCAGGCCACCGTGCTGGCGGGCGATCTGCTGAACCAGCGCCAGCCCGAATCCGGAGCCCTGCGCGCGTCCGGTGACCAGCGGCAGAAACAGCGTCTCGCGCAGCGCCGGCGGCACACCGTCGCCATCATCCTCGATGTCGATGCGGACGGCATGACGGGCCGGCTCCTCGACCACCGCGGAGTGATGCTCGATTCGCGTCTGCAAGCCGATTCGTGATGCGCCGGCCTGGACGCTGTTGCGCATCAGGTTGAGAAACAGCTGATGCAGTCGTCCGCTGTCCCCGGCCAGCAGCGGGATGCTGGGATCGAAGCCGGTCTCAACCATCAAATCGCCATGCCGTTCGGCGCGGACCAGCTCGGCGACCTCGCTCAGGATCTGATGGAGGTTGACCGGTCCGGCTTTGACGGTGGTGTCGCTGCCCGCAAATCGCTCGATCAGAGCCGTGATGCGGTCGACTTCACGTTGGATCAGGCCGGCATGGCGTCGGATCGCGGCCGGATCGTCGGCCTTTTCGATCAGCTGCGCGGCGCCGCGAACCCCGGCCAGCGGGTTGCGCAGTTCGTGTGCCAGGCCGCGGCTCAGGCCGGCCAGCGCCTGCTGCCGATCGGCGCGCTCCAGCCGCTCACGCTGGCGCAGGCGTTCGGCCACTGGGCTGAGTTCGATAAGCGACTCCGCACCGACCCGCTGAATGCGCACGTCCACCGTTGCCAGACCCGGTGCCAGCGTCGTCTCCAGGGCGGTCAGGGTCTGGTCCTGACGCCGGCTGCGCGCACACCAATCGGCGAGCACGGGTGAGAACTCGGCCAGGCAGCGGTTTGGCAGCTTGCGGTCGGAACAGGCGAGCAGGTCGGCGGCCGCGCGGTTGGCCCAGCGGATCCGGTCCTCGGCATCAGCGCGGATCAGCCCGGTTGTCAGCAGCTCCGCGTCGACCCCGGGCCCCATTCAGTCGGCGGCAAGCTCAATCTGAAAGCGGACGGTGTCGGTGGTCGCCAGCACCCGGCCGCTTTCCGTGCGCAACTCCGCCACCAGGCTATGCGCGCCGGGCTCGACGCCGTCCAGGGCCGCGACCATGCTGCGGACCGGTGGCAGCGCTTCGCCGTTGAGAATCAACACGACCTGAGCGGCCGGCGGCAGATCGATGCGGCTGGCCAGCGTGACCTGGAGCGGCCCGCCGTCGCTGATCCGACGTTCGCCATTGACCGGATCGACGATGCGGAAGTCCAGCGACTCGCGCTCCGGCTCCGGCGCTTCGATCACCACCGGCGGCGGCGCATTGCCATCAGCACCGACCACGCTGAGCGCCGGCAGGTCGATGGGCTGGGAATCATTGGCAGGCTTCTGGTCGGTATAGGTCACGTTGCCGTGCTCATCGACCACGCGGTAAATCGGCTGGCTCAAGGCCGGCAGAGCGAGCAGGACCAACAGCAAACAGAGAATCAGGCGCATGGAACGGTCTCCGATCAGCGATCTCTCCACATTGTAAGCCAAGCACCGAAGGGCGTCGCTTCCCTCTCCCCTCTCCCCTCTCCCCTCTCCCTTCTACCCCTCTCCCCCTCCCTTCACCTTTCACCTTTCACCTTTCACCTTTCACCTTTCACCTTTCACCAAAAAAAGAGCCGGGCACAAGGCCCGGCCAGAGGTCTGCTGAAGGCTTCGGGGAATCAGCAGGAGTAATACATTTCGAACTCGACCGGGTGGGTCGCGGCGCGGAAGCGGGTGACTTCCTGCATCTTCAGCGCGATGTAGCCGTCGATCAGGTCGTCGGAGAACACGTCACCGGCCTTGAGGAAGTCGCGGTCGGCGTCCAGCGCCTCCAGGGCCTGATCCAGGGCGTGGCAGACGCGCGGAATGTCACGCTCTTCTTCCGGCGGCAGGTCGTAGAGGTCCTTGTCCATCGGTGCGCCCGGATTGATCTTGTTGATCACCCCGTCGATGCCGGCCATCATCATCGCGGCGAAGGTCAGGTAGGGGTTGCCGGCCGGATCGCCGAAGCGAACTTCGATGCGGCGCGCCTTCGGGCTGGCGACCCAGGGCACCCGGCAGGAGGCCGAGCGGTTGCGGGCCGAGTAGGCCAGCAGCACCGGGGCCTCGAAGCCCGGCACCAGCCGCTTGTAGCTGTTGGTGGTCGAGTTGGAGAAGGCGTTGATTGCCTTGGCATGCTTGAAAATGCCGCCGATGTAGTGCAGCGCGGTTTCGCTCAAGCCGCCGTAGCCGTCGCCGGCAAACAGGTTGGTGCCGCCCTTGGCCAGCGATTGGTGAACGTGCATGCCCGAGCCGTTGTCGCCGACCAGCGGCTTGGGCATGAAGGTGGCCGTGCGGCCGTGCTGATGCGCCACGTTCTGGACGATGTACTTCAGCATCAACAGCTCATCGGCCTTGCGGGTCAGGGTGTTGAAGCGGGTACCGATTTCGCACTGGCCGGCGGTACCGACCTCATGGTGATGCACTTCCACCGGGATGCCGACCGCTTCCAGGGTCGCGCACATCAGGCTGCGCAGATCGTTCAGGCCGTCGACCGGCGGTACCGGGAAGTAGCCGCCCTTGACCCGCGGCCGATGGCCGTGGTTGCCTTCTTCGTATTTCTTGGCACTGTTCCACGCCGCTTCTTCGGCGTCGATCTCGAAAAACGCCGTCTCCATGCTGTTCTTGTAGCGCACGGAGTCGAAGATAAAGAATTCCGGTTCCGGGCCGAAGTAGGCCACGTCGGCCACGCCCGAGGCTTTCAGAAAGGCCTCGGCCCGCTTGGCCAGTGAGCGCGGGCAGCGGCTGTACGGCTGCATCGTTGCCGGCTCGAGAATGTCGCAGTTGATGTTCAGCGTCTTGTGCTCGGCAAATGGATCCAGGAAGCTGGCCTCGGTGTCGGGCATCAGCACCATGTCGGAGTCGTTGATCCCCTTCCAGCCCAGGATCGAGGAGCCGTCGAACATTTTGCCGTCGGTCAGCAGTTCCTCGTCGACGGCCGAGGCCGGGACGGTGACGTGCTGCTCCTTGCCGAGGGTGTTGGCGAAACGGAAGTCAACGAACTCGATATCTTCGTCGCGGATGCGCTTGATGGTTTCACTGGGTGTCATGGATCGTCCGGGGTCCTTGTCAGGGGTTGATGTCCGGGGATCCTTGCAGCAGGAATCGTGCCAAGCCCGCAAACCCAGTCGCAGCGGGCCCGAGCCGAACGGCGGGGTGCCGCGCTGCTCAATATCGAGTCAGCCCCTGCTCAAAAGTTGAGCAGGGGCTGGTCGATCAGGCCTTGAGGGCGCGATTGAGCGTATAGCTGCCGGTGAGCGAGGCTTCGGCCAGCACATGGCCGTCCATGGCCGCCAGCACGTCCGGGCCGGTGAAGCGCGCGGGCAAGTCCAGTTCTTCGACATCGAGCGCGAACACGGTGAAGCGGTAGTGGTGCAGGCGCTCGTCGTTCCACGGCGGGCAGGGGCCGTCATAGCCGTAGTAGTCGCCGCTCATGTCGGGGTTGCCGGCCATGAAGCCGGTGTAGTCGTTGAGGCCCTGGCGGCTGCCTGCCGGGCCGGAGGGGCTCTGCTTGCCGCGCGGGGTGATCCCATCGCTGCAGCTGCCGGTGGCAATGTCGCTGACCGTGGCCGGGATGTCGATCATCGCCCAGTGGCAGAATGAGACCCGTGGCAGATCGGCCGCGATGGTCTTGCCAGCCTGATTGACATCGTCGATCTTCGAGGGCACGTCGTCGTCCATGCACAGCAGGACAAAGGAGCGGGTGGCGTCAGGCGCTCCCGACCAGGCCAGATGCGGATTCAGATTGTCGGACAGGGCCATCGGTTGCTCTGCATCGAGCTTGCCGAAAGCAAAGCGCGGATCAATTGGCGCGCCGTCCTGGATGTCGTTCGAGTGCAGCTTCATCAAGAACCTCCTTGGGAGTGATGGATGGGTAAGCGGTAACGACCGAGGCGATCAAGGATTCAACCCGGCTATCCTAGCAAGTCTCCCTGTAGCGCTCTGTTCAAGCCGTGACCCTGAGAAATCGACTGTTTTGCCTGCTCCTCTGCCTGCCCGCGCTGACACTGCAGGCCGCCGGCCCCGGGCTGCCCGCCGCGTTCGATCCTGATCCCGCGCTGCCCAGCCCGGCCGAGGTCTGGGGTTTCGAGCCGGGCGAATGGCATCCCCGGCATGATCAGATCATGGCCTACCTGCGCGCGCTGGCGGCCGCCTCCGATCGCGTGCACATGGACGTCCTTGGCCAGACGGCCGGGCAGCAGCCGCTGCCGCTGCTGGTGTTTGCCGCGCCGGAGCGGCTGGCCGAGCTCGATCGCTGGCGCGACGGCCGCCGCCAGGCCAGCCTGGCCGGCGAAGGCCCGGTCGTGGTCTGGCTGGGCTATTCGGTGCACGGCAACGAGGCCACGGGCGCGACCGCCGCAGCGCTGATTGCCTGGTACCTGGCCGCCTCAACAGAGGCAGAGGTTCGCGATTGGCTGGATCATCTGATCATTGTCATGGAGCCGGTCCTCAATCCGGACGGCAACGACCGCTTCGCCCACTGGGTCAACATGCATCGCGGCCGGCATCCGGTGGCCGATCCGCAGGACCGCGAACATATCGAGCCCTGGCCGAATGGGAGAGGCAACTACTACTGGTTCGACCTCAACCGCGACTGGCTGCCGCTGGTCCACCCGGAGTCCAGACTGCGCGCGTCTGCGCTCAGGCAGTGGCGGCCGCACGTGCTCACCGACCACCATGAAATGGGGCCCAATACGACCTATTTCTTCCAGCCCGGCGTACCCGAGCGCAACAACCCGCTCACGCCGGAGCGCAACTACGGGCTGACCCGCGCCATCGCCGAGTTTCATGCCCGCATCCTCGATGCCGCCGGCGAGCCCTATTTCACCCGCGAGCTGTTCGACGACTACTATCTTGGGAAGGGCTCGACCTATCCGGACCTGACCGGGGGCATCGGCATCCTGTTCGAGCAGGGCTCATCGCGCGGCCACATTCAGGACACGATGTACGGCCCGCGGCGCTTCGCCGACGGCGTTGCCAACCAGGTTCGCACCAGCCTGTCCACGCTGCAGGCCGCCCGCGCCCTCGAAGCCGAGCTGAAGGACTACCAGCGTGAGTTCTTCGCCAGCGCCCGACGCGACGCGCGCCAGGCCCGCGAGGCCGGCTGGTTGCTGGGCGATGGCGGCGACCCGTTGCGCGCCGCGCTGCTGGTAGAACTGCTGCTGGCCCACGGCATCGAAATCAGACCCGTGACCGAGCCGGTCACCATCGCGGGCCGGCGCCACGAGCGCGGCCAGGCCTGGGCGATTGCCGCTGATCAGGAGCACTACCGGTTCCTGCGCTCGGTGTTCGAGGTGGTGACCGAGCCGCCAATGGAGACCTTCTACGACGTCTCGGCCTGGCCGCTGGCGCTGGCCTGGCATCTGCCGCTGGAGTCCGTTCGGCGCTTGCCCGACACAGGCTCGGCATTGACGCGAGTACCGGACTTTGCGCCCGCCCCGGTCGCGGCCACGGCCGTAGCCTGGCTGCTGCCCTGGGATCAGTACCGAGCGCCGGCCGTGCTGGCGGCGCTGCTGGCCGACGGCTACCGCGTCCAGGTCGCCGCCGATCCGCTGTCTGCAAGCACCGACAACGGCAGTCGCCGTCTGGTCCGCGGCAGCCTGGTTCTGCATCCTGGCCTGCAGCCGGAAGGTCTCAAGCCGCTCAACGAGCGCCTTGCCGAGCTGTCGCGGCGCCATCAGGTCGAGGTGCTGGCGGCACGCGGCGGCTTGAGCCTGTCCGGACCTGATCTGGGTTCACCCTCGGTGCCGGTGGTGCCCGCCATTCGACCCGCGCTGCTGGTCGGGCCGGGCCTGCGTTCGACCCATGCCGGCTACATCTGGCACTGGTTCGATACCCGGCTGGAGCAGCCGCTGACGCGCCTGGACTGGATTCAGCTCTTCCAATTCGAGCTGGCCGACTACAGCCACCTGATCCTGCCCGACGGCCAGTACGAGCTGCTGCCGGCCGCCGTCATCGATCGGATCACCGACTATGTTCGCCGCGGCGGCATTGTCATCGCTGCGCGCAATGCCGCCGCCTGGGTCGAGACGCTGAATCTGGATTGGGCCTTTGCCACCGCCCAGGAGGCCATCAGCGAGGCGCCGCAACCGCGCCCGTATGCTGACTTCGTTCCCGATTTCGCCCGCGAACTGATCGGCGGCAGCGCCCTCCTGATGGAACTCGACATCAGCCATCCGTTGGCCTGGGGTTATGCCGAGCCCGAGCTGGTGGTGTTCCGACGCGGGGCTCACCGGCTGAAGCCGGTGCTGCACAACGCCTACGTCAATGCCGGACGCTACGCCGCCGAGCCGCTGGCTGCCGGTTTCCTGTCGCCGCGGAACCGCGACCAGTTGGCCGCCACCCCCGCCCTGGCCGCCACTCAGCACGGTCAGGGCCAGGTGATCCGCATGGCCGATGACTATCTGTTTCGAGGCTACTGGCTGGGCAGCGAAAAACTGTTCGCGAACGCGCTGTTCTTCAGCGCCCTGATCCGCCCCACCGACATGCCCCGCGCCGAGGACTGAGCCTCGCACGCAACACCTTTAGGGTCGCAAAGCAGCGAAGCAGCAAAGCAGCCATGGATACAGTAGGTTTGTCGGCTGCTTGGCCGCGCTCAGCGTGCCGAGACTTGGTTCATGAACCTAAAGAAGTAGCCGGAGGCTTCCCGCGGCGTGCCGGCAGATCAGTCATCCCATCAGGAAAACATCAGGACACGAAACATCCCTCTCCGTTGCTTTGCTGCTTTGCGACCGAAAAGGTCTTCGCGCGGCCCGGCCCTGATCAGCCGTTGGCCTGGCGGCGGGCTTCCGGCTGGGCCTGCAGGGCCAGGTGTTCGAGGGCGGCGCGGTCGACGATATGGACCAGTTTGCCGCGGACTTCGATGACCTGGTCGCGCTGCATCGCGCTCAAGGTGCGGGAGACGGTTTCGATGGTCAGGCCCAGATAGTTGGCGATGTCACGGCGGTCCATGGTCAGGCGGAACTGATCGGGATCCTGCTTGCGTCGGGCCAGGCGTCGCGACATGCTGAGCAGGAACAAGGCCACCCGGGTGCGCGCGTCGAGGCGGCCGACAACCAGCAGCAGCTCGCGCGTTTCCGCCATTTCTTCCGATAGCAGCCGCAGCATGACCTGGTTGAGCTTGGGGCTGTGGTTGAGCATCTGCAGGAAATCCCGGAACGGGATTTCGCAGGTGCGGCTGTTCTCCAGGGCCATGGCGAAGCCGGGGTGTTTTTCACCGGAGATGGCATCCAGACCGAGGATTTCGCCAGGCAGATAGAAGCCGGAGACGATTTCATCGCCGTCCTGGGAAAGCTGATAAGCCTTGACGGAACCGGCTCTCACCACGGTCACGGTTTTCAGGGTTTGGCCACCGTGAAACAGGTGCTCGTTACGCTCAATGGGCTGCTGACGCTTCAGCACTCGGTCCAGTTCGCCGCGCTCTTCGGCGCTGATTTCATGAGCGAAGCACAGGCTGAACAGCGCACAGTCCTCGCATCGGGTTTCCAGATACCCCACTTCGCGGAGGCCGGGCTTATCCACCATGGTGCGCCTGCTGTCCATTCATCGTTACATTAGGAAGTATTATATCAAGCCCGGCCGCCCTGCCAAGCCGCGGCGCGAACGCTCAGACGATCCGCGAGAATCGTCCCTGGCGCTGGCCGTCACCGGCCTGGTAGGCATCGAAGACGCGAGCGATGGCACGCAGAAACAGCGTGCCGCTGGCGGTGACGCTGAATCCCGCATGGGTCCATTCAATCAGACCGTCTTCGGCCAGCAAGTCCAGGCGTTTCAGTTCGTTGCTGAAGTAGCGTCGAAAGCTGAGCTGGAAGCGCTTTTCCGTCGTTTTGAATACCAGTTCGCCGCTGCACATGATCTGGTCGATGATTTCAGCGCGCAGGCGGTCGTCGGCGCTCCGGGTCAGGCCGCGCGCGATCGGCAGGCGCCCTTCCTGCAGCGCCAGCGACCAGTCGAGCCACTTGCGCTCATTCTGCGCGAAGCTGTCGCCGATCTGGCTGATCGCGCTGGGGCCAAGGGCAATCAGGTCGAGCCCACCATGGGTGGAGTAGCCCTGGAAATTGCGCACCATCGAACCGTTTCGTCGCGCCTGGACCAGGCTGTCCTCGGGACGGGCGAAGTGGTCCATGCCGATGAACGCATAGCCGGCTTCGAGCAGCCGATGAAGCGTGTTGCGAAAGATCGCCAGCTTGGTCGCCGGGGCCGGCAGCTGGGACTCATCGATTCGCTGCTGGGCCTTGAACAGTTGCGGCAGGTGCGCGTAGTTGAACAGGGAAATCCGGTCCGGCGCCAGCTGGACGATGGTATCCACGGTGCGCGAGAAGCCGGTCGTGGTCTGCAGCGGCAGGCCGTAGATCAGATCGACACTGATCGATTCAAAGCCGACCGCGCGCGCGGCGCCGACCACCGCGCTGACCAATGCGGTGTCCTGAACGCGGTTGACTGCGGCCTGGACCGCCGGATCAAGATCCTGGATGCCAATCGAGATGCGATTGAAGCCCAGCTCCCGCAAGCGCCGGATGCCGACCGGATCGATCGTGCGCGGATCGATCTCCAGGCCCAGCTCAGCGCCCTGGGCGAAGTTGAAGTGGGCACCGAGCAGCTCGAGCAGGCGGGCCAGCTGATCCGTGGACAGGAAGGTCGGCGTGCCGCCGCCGAGATGGAGCTGGCGGACCAGGCGGTCACGGTCGAAGCGCGGCGCCAGCAGCGCCAGCTCCAGCGCCAGGGTGTCGAGGAACTCGTCACCCGCGCCGGTCGATCGCGTGATCACCCGATTGCAGCCGCAATAGAAGCAGGGGCTGGCGCAGAAGGGTACGTGCACATAGAGCGATAGATCCGCCGGAATCGGCAGGCGATTGCTCTCCGCGATCGCCGCACAGAAATCGGTGGCGGTAAAACGTTCGGTGAAATGCGGCGCCGTGGGGTAGGACGTGTAGCGCGGCCCTTCGCCACCATACTTTTCGATCAGCGCCTGATCGAAGCTGGGTCGGAGCAGATTTGCCATGGTTCAAGGGGCCCGCGCGGGCGCCGGAGTGACCAGATTGCAGCGTAGCGCGGCTGGTTCGCGCCCGAATTGATCGGCATCAAATCACGCTTCTGAATCTCGCCGGAGCGCGCCCTCGATTCTGCTACAGTCGCCGATTGACCTTGAACCGAAGCGCCTGAACCCATGTGCACCCGAGCCCTGATCCTGTCCCTGCTGCTGCTCTGCCTGTCGGGAGCGGCCACCGCCGAGGAAACCGCTGGCGCAGAGCACGCCATCGAGACCGTACTTGCGCTGGGCCCTTTGCCTATCGACAGCGCGACCCTGGCTGAGACGACCCGGCGCGAGGGTCTCGATCGCGCGCTGCTGGCGCGCTTCGAGAGCGCCACCGGGCCGCGCCCAGGCAGTCGCTGGCGCCTGTTCGGTGAGGCGCTGCCCTGGCAGACAATCAGGCCGGGCGCGGCTGAATCGAACGGGCCCTGGCTGTGGCTGTTTACGCTGGAAGCCGAGCGCTTCGTACGCGGGAAGCTCAGCGTCGAGGGTCTCGTTGAGCCGCGACTGTTTGGCGAAGCGGGTGCGGTGGCCCTCAGCGACGGTGTGGCCGAGCTGAACCTGGCCGCGGGCTCGCATCGCTTCTGGCTGGTCCACGGCGGTGCGGACGACGATGAATCGCCCGAACTGTTCTGGCGCGGCAAGGACGCGCACGATCAGGTTCGCACCCACATCGAGCCCGACCGCCGAGTGTCGGCGCGCCGCCTGACCAACGCCGAAACCGTCACCGCGATGGCACTGTCGCCGGACGCACGCTTCCTGGCGCTGAGCTTCAGTGGCCGCAGCGATGCTGCCGATATGGACTTGCGGCGCACTGAAATCCGCGACCTCCGCGAGGGCAGGGTGGTGCAGAGCTGGGCGGGTCGCTCGCCGCGCAGCCTGGCCTGGAGCCCCGACGGCGCCTGGCTGGCCGTGCAGGATGACCAGAACAACCTGTGGCTGCTGGCCCAAGGCGACGGGCAGGTTCGCCTGCTGCTCGGCAACCAGGAGCATATCGGCAGCTGGCGCTGGCATCCGGACAGCGCCTCGATCCTGTTGGCCTGGACCAAACCCCATGAGCCCGACAACAGCCAGCGCCGTCGCCTGCGTTCCTTGGAAGACCGCTGGGCCAGCTTTCGTGATAACAGCCAGCTATTTCAATTGGATGTCGGCTCCGGCCTGATCCGCCCGCTGACCGCCGGCAAGGCCTCGATCAACCTGCAGGACATCCACCCCGACGGCGACCGGCTGCTGCTCAGCGAGCGCCTGATCGATTATGCCGAGCCGCCGCACAGCCTGTTCCGCGTGTTCGAGCTGTCGCTGCCGGGCTTGCAGGAGCGCGAGATCGGCCAGTATCGTCAGCTCAACGCGGTGCGGTTTGCCGGCGACGGCTACTGGCTGCTGGCCGGCCCCGGGCTGGTCCAGGGTGATGGTGCGACCACCATGGAACCGCTGATCGCCAATGAATACGACACCCAGCTTTATCGTCTGAGCGCCGACGGCCAGCGTGCCGACAGCCTGAGCCGCGATTTCGATCCCGCTTTTTCCGATATCCACCGCCTGCCCGACGGCGATTTGCTGCTGACCGCCATCGAAGGCGAGCGCGTGATCCTGGTGCGCTTTGATGTCGCGCGCCAGCGCTTCAGCCGGATAAATGCCGGTCTGGAACTGGTCGAGCAGTTCGTGGCCTCCGACGGTCGTCGCCCGCAGCTGGTGGTGCGCGGCACCGATGCCGCCGCGCCGCAGCGCGTGGTTCGCCTCGACCTGGCCCGCAATCAGCCCGAGGTGCTGGTCGATAGCCGCGCCAGCCAGTATGCCGACGTGCGCTTCGGCGCCGTCGAGCCCTGGTCTTTCACCAACGCCGACGGCGACGACATCGAAGGCCGCTACTATCTGCCGCCGGACTTCGATCCCGAAGCGCGCTATCCCCTGATCGTCTACTACTACGGCGGCACAACACCGGTCAATCGCCAGTTCACCGGCCGCTATCCCTTCCATCTGTGGGCGGCGCACGGCTACGTGATCTACGTGCTGCAGCCGCGCGGCACCATCGGCTACGGCCAGCGCTTCTCCGCCCTGCATGTCAACGCCTGGGGGCGCTACACCGCCGACGACATCCTTGAGGGCACCGAGCGCTTCATCGAGGCCCACGACTTCATCGACGGTGAGCGCG
This sequence comes from Gammaproteobacteria bacterium, assembly GCA_050485825.1. Lineage (GTDB taxonomy): Bacteria > Pseudomonadota > Gammaproteobacteria > Xanthomonadales > Wenzhouxiangellaceae > Wenzhouxiangella. The sequence goes on along the minus strand of JBJHCC010000001.1, from coordinate 102,233 downwards.
TGGCCAACATCGGCGCCAGCTACGGCGGCTTCATGACCATGCATCTGGCCACCCTGACCGACCGCTTCGCCGCCTCGATCTCGCACGCCGGCATCAGCGCACTGACCTCCTACTGGGGCCAGGGCTGGTGGGGCTATGGCTACTCCGGCATCGCCAGCCGCGGGTCCTTCCCCTGGAACAACCCCGAGCTCTATGTCGGCCAGAGCCCGGTCTACGCCGCCGACCGCATCACCACGCCGCTGCTGCTGCTGACGGGTGATGCCGACACCAACGTGCCGCCCGGCGAGTCGCACAACATGTACACCGCGCTGAAGCTGCTGGGTCGCGAGGTCGAACTGATCGAATTTCCCGGCGAGGACCACTGGATCATCGACCGCGAAAAGCGCTACATCTGGTGGGACACCATGCTCGCCTGGTTCGACAAGTGGCTAAAGGACCAGCCCGAATGGTGGCACCACTTGTATCCGGAAACCGCGCCGGCCAATGAACCGTGACGAGGTCATCCTGGCCCTGCTCGACGCGGCTGTCGATCCGACGGCATGGTCAAACGCCCTGCAGTGCCTGGCCCGGTGGACCTCGGTTCGGTCGATCAATCTGGATGCCTACGATCTTCGACATTCCCGCGGCAACGTCAGCGTGGCCGTTGGCGTCGATGCCCGCTACGTCGAAGCCTACAACAGCGAGGCCGTGGCCCCGAATCCGCTGGTAGAAGCAGCCCGTGGCCGAGTGGCTACGGGCGATATCCGCACCGTGACCGACCTGGTCCGCTGGCGCGACTATGAGTCCTCCGAACTCTTTCAGATGCTGCTGAAACCCAGCGGGCACCGTCATGTCGCCGGGATTGCCGTGGAGGTGAGCGCCGAGGCCATCGCCCATGTTTCGTTCAACAAGTCCGACGACGCCGGTGAATTCAGTGAATGTGAACTGGCCAGGCTGAGCGACATCCAGCCCTGGATCAGTCGCGCCTACGGCATTCATCGGCGGCTGGCAGCGACCGGCGCCAGGGTGGCCGAGCTGAGCAGTCTCTGGGACCGGGTCGACCACGCCGTGTTTCTGTTGGACCGCAACGGCCAGATCCGTTTTGCCAATCGTGCGGCCGAATCGCTGCTGCGTTGGCGGATCGGCCTGAGCGAGGACAACGGTCGCCTCGTTCCCGTTCACCCCCGCGCTCGCGCGGTTCTCAAACGCGCGCTGGCTGCGGCCGCACCGCTGGCCCAGGGTGCCACGCTGTTTCGTCTGCCCCGCTCGCCCGGCCAGGCCGCCCTTCAGGCCACGCTGTTTCCGCATGACGATCAGACCATCGGTTTGCTGGTCAGCGACCCCGAGGCGCCGCTACCACTCAGCGTCGAGCGCTTGCGTGGCCTGTTCGAGCTGACGCCCGCCCAGGCCCGATTGGTGCTCGCTCTGGTCCAGGGACAGTCACTTCGTGAGCACGCCGAGGCCGAACTGATCGGCTACGAAACGGCCCGTACCCATCTGAAGCATGCGATGGCCAGAAACGCCTGGCGGCGCCAGGGAGAAATGATTGCGGCGGTGATAAGAAGCGCCCTGCCGCTTCGGTAGAGGACAGCCGTCCGCCTCCAGCGTGGTCTACCCCATTTGAGGGAAGACAAGAATCCAGCCGCGTGCGAACCTCATCAAACGGGGATGCGATTGGCTTGTCAGGTAGGGGCAAAGACGCATCGGCGGGACGGTGCGCGCAGCGCACCTGAATGCGCGGAAGGCGGGTGATCGTGGTGCTTGATCGAGGTCACCCGCCGTCCTTTATCCAGCCAGGTCGAGTCTGGATGCGGCGGATGATTTCGATCGCGATGTTCCAAGGTCTCTGGATGATCGCGGCACGGCCAGCCCGCGCAACTCGCCGCAGCCGGGTAAGCGCCAGGCGGCCGTTGACACCGGCTCAGCTGGGAGAAAAACGACCGTGGCGGCAGAGGCCAGTGAGCAAGCAGCGGCGGCAAGCGCCATGGCGGTCGACGCTTCATCAAACCTAACAAACGCAAGGGGAGGGACTCATCATGACCTTGGACCACCGCCGCCCGGCCAGCCTTGGCCGCTGGCTGATTCTGGCCATTCTGTTGAGCACAGCGCCGGCCTGGGCCCAGGCCCCCGCCGGCCTGGCCGAGTTTCTTGATGACAACGGCCGCCTGACGCTGCCCACGGACTTCAGCGGCAGCCTCGATCCCGGAGGCTTCGAGATGCTGGCGGCCGACGACGGCTCACCTCGCTTTGTTCCCGAGGGTGGTGCGGCGGCTTTGCCAGGCCAGTGGCAAGCCTTTGGCGGGGTGAATGCCGGTTGTAACGGTACCGTGCATGCACTGGCCGTGGCCGGTTCCGGGCAGATTTATCTGGGCGGTGAATTCACCGTCTGCGGCAGCGTCCCTGCCAGCCGAGTGGCCGTCTACGATCCGGCCAGCAATCAGTTCCAGGCCCTGGGCGCCGATGCTCAGAACGGGGTCAATGCAACGGTACAGGCGCTCGCCGTTTCGGGCACCGATCTCTATGTGGGCGGTCGGTTCAACCAGGCCGGCGGCCAGGTGGCCAATCGCATCGCGCGCTGGGACGGCAGCGCCTGGCATCCCCTGGGCACGGGCAGCGGAATCGCCAACGGGGTCAGCGACTGGGTCGAGGCACTGGCTGTCGTCGGCAGTGATCTTTATGTGGGTGGTCGGTTTGGTTCGGCCGGTGGCCAGACCGCCAGTCGCATCGCGCGCTGGGACGGAAGTCAGTGGCACCCCTTGATCAGCGGCGGCTCCAATGGCGTCAACGGCCTCGTCACAGCGCTCGTTGTCGCCGATGCCGGCCTGATCGTCGGCGGGCATTTCACCCTGGCTGGTGATCTGGAAGCGAACCGGGTGGCGCGCTGGGATGGCAGTCAGTGGCACAGCCTTGGCAGCGGCGCGGAGAACGGCGTGAACAGCCAGGTGGAGTCGCTGGCGGTGTCGGGGACCGACGTTTATGTTGGCGGCTACTTCAGCCAGGCAGGCGGCGCCAGCGCCAACAACATCGCGCGCTGGAATGGTAGCCAGTGGCAGTCGCTGGGCAGCGGCGTGCAGCAGGGCGTTCTCGCCTTGGCGGTTTCAGGCACTGACATCTACGCAGGTGGTCTCATCCTCCAGGCCGGCGGCCAGAGCGCGAACAATGTCGTGCGCTGGGACGGCAGTCAGTGGCAGCGGCTCGGCACGGCCGGGTCGAACGGTACCAACAATGTGGTCAACGCCCTGGCCGTGTCGGGCACGGCGCTGTATGTGGGAGGCAGTTACACCCAGGCGGCGGGCGCGCCGGCCAAACGCTTCGCGCGCTGGTCGGCCAGCGAGTGGGAAGTGCTGGGACCTGCTGATGAGAACGGCCTCGGCAGCGCCGTCCATGCGCTGGCGGTGATTGGCCAGGATCTCTATGTCGCCGGTGAATTCACCTTTGCGGGTGAGCAGTTGGTGAACTACATTGCCCGATGGGACGGTGTGCAGTGGCACCCGCTGGAAAGCAACGGCCAGGTTGGCGTGAACTGGTTGGTGTATGCGCTGGCCGTCGACGGCCCGGATCTGTATGTCGGTGGTTTGTTCTGGCAAGCCGGAGGTCAAACCGTCAATCGCGTCGCCCGCTGGGATGGCAGCCAGTGGCACGCCTTGTCCAGCGGCGGATCCATCGGCGTCGGCGGACAGGTCAATGCCCTTTTGGTCGCGGGCGCTGACCTGGTTGTGGGCGGGAACTTCACGACGGCCGGCGGGCAAACCGCCAATCGAATTGCGCGCTGGGATGGCAGCCAGTGGCACCCGCTGGGAGAAGGGGCCGAAAACGGGGTAGGCGGCGTATTCGACTCGCGAGTCAATGCGCTGGCCTTCTCCGGCGGCAGCGTCTATGCCGGTGGTCGTTTCACGGAAGCTGGCGGCCTGCCTGTCAACCACGTCGCCCGCTGGGATGGCGTCGCCTGGCATCCGCTGAGCAGCGGCGGCCAGACCGGCGTCAGCAGCGCAAATGCCAACCTGACTCAGGTTCATGCGCTGGCGGCGTATCAAGACAACGTGTATGTTGGTGGCTTTTTCGCAAGTGCTGGCGGCGTCAGCGCTTTCAATATTGCACGTTGGAGCGGGAACGAATGGCATGCTTTGCAGGGCGGGGCCTTGAGCAGCAGCGTTCTGGCCTTGCAGGCATCGGATGAAGGCCTGTTCGCGGGCGGCCTGTTCATCGACCGGGTCAGGCGCTGGGACGGCACGGGCTGGGCAAGCCTGGGGCAACCTGGCAATGGAGTAAACGCTGACGTGCTCGCCCTGGCCTTGCAGGGCAATCGAGTCTATCTCGGCGGCCGTTTCGGGATCGCCGGTGGCGCCCTCTCCAGCGCCGTCACGAGTTTCGCGCCTTTTGATCCGCTCGCCATCCGCCTGGCACCGGGCACCCTTCTGGCCGGGCAGACCAGCGCTTTATCGGTCACTGGTGGATTCGGTGCCGGCACCGTGGCTGTCGAAATCACCGATGGCGAGTCCAATTGCGCGCTCGCAGGCACGACACTGACCGCGCTTTCCGCGGGCGAATGCACGCTCACCGCGACCAAGGCCGCCGACGACGTCTACCCGGCGCAAAGCCGCACCGCAGTGGCTCGCGTTGTCGCCGTTCCGGGCGTGAATCTGCAGGTGGGTCACCTGGTCTGTCGACGCCGCGGATTTTTCCGCCGCTGCTATTGGGTTCCATCGAGCTTTCCTGCGAACGATCCAGCGCCATCGGGTGTCTGCGAGCCGGAGAGCTTCCTGTTCAGCATCAGCAACAACGGACCCACGGATGCCGATACGGTTCGCGTCCAGATTCCGGTTCCCGCTGGCATTGTCGGACCGGTCAGCTGGCAGTGTGCCGTTCCCGGCGATGACTGCAGTCCGACAGATGGTCAGGGTGCGGTGGATGTCAACTTCCCGCTGGCAATCGGCGAAAGCGCCGATATCGAGCTCAGCGCCTGTGCAGACCCGAACGTAGCATTCGCAGACTTTCGCGTCCAGGCCAGCCTGCCCGACGGCACAGCGCTGCTGTTCCCGGAGGAGGCGCAGCTGAACTGGAGCGCGCCGCTCAATGAGGATGGCGTATTCCGGACGCGCTTTCAGTAGGGCCAGGAGCCTGCGCGGTAGAAGCCGCGCAGGCTCCTGGGTCGACCTACGTCAATAGCTGCGCGTTTCGGCCCGACAAACCGCAGGTCCTCCTGAGCAGGCGTTGCGGGGGGCTGCTGCTTGCTCAAGCGCTGATCGGGTCAGCGATCGTTACCAAACGAGCCCAGCGGCAGCAGGCGCTTGAGCACGGCGGCGATCATTTCGCCCTGGCGGCGCCAGCCGTTTTTCTGCATCGCGTTCTTGAGGTGGGTGCGCGCGGTTTCGTAGCTGATCTCGCGGCTGGCCGCGCAGTCGTGAAGGCTACTGCCCTGGATCAGTCGATGGACCAGGTCGGCTTCCATCTCGGTCAGCCCGAAGGCTGCGATCAGGCCACGGCGAAGATCCTGCTGCGAGCGCAGCGGATCGCTGATGATCAGGGCAATACGATCGTGTGAGGCCCGGAACAGCGTGGCGATCCAGCCCTTGGTGTTGCCCGCTGATGTCGGTGTCAGGCACTGGATATCGCGTTCCCCCGAAGCGACCACGGCGATGGCATGCTTCAGCATCGGCGCCTGGCCAGGGTCCGACATTTTCAGTGATCCCGCATGTGACCGCAGCCAGCGGCCATTGCGGAGCAGCGTTTCAGCGGCGCGATTGGCGAATTCGATCTGCCGACGCCGGTTGACGACGATGACAGCGTGTTCGAAGCAGTGCCACAGCTCAGTGACGGTGGTCAGGGCGTTGTTCAGCTGCTGGACATGCGCATAACCTGCCCAGGCCTGGAGCAGATGCGGTGCGAGGCTGCTGATCCACCGCAGTTCGGCGGTGCTGAAGTCCTTGCCATCCTGCGGCTTGATCAAGGAGAGTTGCACAATCCGCCCGCCCTGATTCTCCAGCAGGACGCCAGCGGCATACTTGATGCCTAGCGCGCGGTAGACCGTGTTGTAAAGCTCGGTCGCCGCGAATTCGCGCATCGCCACCAGGCTGGTGGCGGCAAAGCCGCGGCCCGGGGAGATGCCGGGGTAGGCTGTTTCAATGAGGATATTGCGTTGACCATAGACGCGGTTGTATTCCTCGATGGCTGGATGCGGCGCCATATTGCTGGCGATGACGTGGCCGGCATGCTCTGCCAATTCGTAGGTGTCGAGCGTAATGCAGCGGGTACCACTGCAGGCGGCCAGCTGAGCCAGCGCTACATGCCACTCCGCGCGTCCCATGGCCGCGGCATAAAGGGCGGCGATCAAGCTGTCTCGCTGCGCCTTGCTGTCCATTGGGTTGTTGAAACCTGCTCAAGACAATCGACCCCCATTATGCCTTGAATGTCCGGACTTTCTCGCCCTCGCTGCAGCTTGCGCGCGGCCCGGATGTGGGCCTGACTGCGGCCCGGCCGCAGCAAAGAAAAACCCCGCCGAAGCGGGGTTTTTGTCATCCCTGGAAGCAGGATGATCAGGCAGGCTGAACGTTAGCAGCCTGCGGGCCCTTCGGGCCGTCCTGGATGTCGAAGGAGACCTTCTGGCCTTCAGCAAGGGTCTTGAAACCCGAGCCCTGAATGGCGCTGAAATGGACGAATACGTCCTTGCCACCATCGTCCTGACTGATGAAACCGAAGCCCTTCGCCTCGTTGAACCACTTGACGGAACCAGTTGCCATGTTACTAACTACCTTTGCTGTAAGCACAAATGAACGAAATACGCTTGCAGGCTGAAATGCGGGTCTTCGGAGCCAGACCGCGAAGGTTAAACCACCTCAACTCCCACGCCAAACGCTACAGGCATCTCGATTTTAGCCTGTTGTCGGCATGTTTACCAGTGCCATAGGGCAGGGGGGTGGCAATCAGTCCGGGTCGACCGGGATCAGCAGCTGCAAGGCCCGGACCAGCTTGTCGCGAGCGTGATCGCGGCCGACCGGTATGGCGCGCGTCGAGTTGATGGCGGACCACTCCGGCCGATACCGGGCCTGCCGCAGGGGCTGGGGCAGGCGGCTGTCCTGCCAGGCCACCCCGGCCTTGATGCTGAGTGGCTGGCGGCTGGCGTGGCCGCGCCGGCGCAGGGCGTCGAGCAGCTTCAGTTGGCGCCAGGCCAACAGCCGCAGGGCGTTGTCGTCCACTTCGACACGGTCACGGCCACGCAGGCGTTCCAGGCCGCGTTCGCCGAGACTGCGGGCCAGCCCGGCGCCACCGCCGATCAGGCCGCCGATCAAGGTGCCGGCGCCCAGCGACAGGCCGCCGGTAGCCACATCAACGATGGCACCGGCTCCGGCGCCCGCACCGAGATGCTTGCCCGTGGTCAGGCCGTGATTGAGCAGGGTAGTGGGATCGAACAAGTCTTCGTCCCAGCGACCGTCGCTCAGCGGCAGGCTCTCGTCGCGATAGTCTTCGGCGCCGAAGCGATACAGGGCGAGCAGGGTTTCCACACAGGCTTGCTCGCGCTGGCGCACGGCGTCCTGCAGCGCCCGGCATGCGCGCGCCTGCCCGGCGGGATCGTCAAGGCGGAACTCGCGGCGGCAGGCGGCTGCGTCCAGCAGCAGGTCGGCGATCGCTAGCAGGGCTGCGTGGCGGCGCTCGCTGTCTTCCGTCCCGAGCTGATCGAGCCAGCCCTGCAGCGTGTCGCGGTGGCCGTCGAGCTGGCTGGCCAGCTTCTCGAACAGGCGCCGCTCGCTGGCCGGCTCTCGGACCACGGCATCAAAGCTGATCACCGTGTGCAGGCGCACCTCGGCCAGCGCGCGCCGCCAGGCCTCAGCGCGGCTGTCGGCGCTGGCGGTGAAGTTGAGAACGGCGACCAGCGGCCGTGCGCATTCGGCGAGGATGGTCAGTTCGTCCTGGTACTTTTCCAGTACCGGCTCGCGGGCATCGATCACATAGAGTCCGACGTCCGCGGTGAGCATCAGCTCCAGGACGCGCGCTTCCTGGTCGAAGCGGTGGGTCAGGGTCGGGTCGTTGATCAGCTGCTCAATCCGGGCGCGGCCAGCATGGCGGCCGCCCGGCAACCGATCCAGCGATTCTATCAGATCAGGTGCGTTTTCCAGCCCGGGCGAATCGAACAGCTCGATCAGCGGTGTCTCCGGGGGGCCAAGAACAACGGCGCTGACCTGCCGGGTCGTGCCGCCGCGGTCGGCGACCTCGCCAAAGCCGCGGTCCCTGGTCAGCGTTCGAATCAGCGAGGTCTTGCCGGTGTTGGTGTGACCGACCACGGCCAGGCGCAGCGGTGCTGGCTTCATGGCCGGCCTCCAGCCGTGCCTGCCAGGCTCTGCAGGGAAGCTTGCGTCAACTGACTCAGCTCGACCGCGCTGCCGCCGCAGCGTCGCGCCAGCTGCGCCCAGTCGGCTCGGCGTGCGTTGGCGTCCGCCTGATCCGGATTCGGTTCGTCGCACAGCACCAGCAGCAGCGCGCTGTCGGCGGCATCAGCCAGTCGCTGGATCAGCCCTTCGGCGCCGGCATCGGGCGTGCGGCGAAGCGAGCAAAGTATCAGCAGCAGAGCCGGCCCCGGTTTCAGCCCGGCCAGCGCATCGCGCGCAGCCTGACGCTGCTCGCGCGTGTCCACCGCACCGAGACAGGTGACCGGCGCATCGAGGTCCAGACCGGGCCATTCGGATTCGGGGCGTCCCAGTTCGAGACCCACCAGCACAATCGGCCCGCTCGGATTGCGGCTGTGCCGAGCCGGCCGGCTTGCGGTGGGCTGTGGCGGCCGGCCCAGGACCCGCGCGGGCGGAGCGGGCTGGAGCAGCGGGCGCAGGCGCTGATAACCCGCGGCGCTCGTATCCAGCTGCAACCGACCTGCGGCGAGGCGCCCGGCGAGGGCGCAGGCGAGCAGTGCCAGCAGCCGCGGCAGCACGGTGTAACAGGCAATCAGGGCCAACAGCAGCCGTGCCCACTCGGCGCGCGCGCTGGGCAGCGATGCGCCGGCACGGCCAGCGGCGATCCAGTCCGGGTCGGGCGCGGGGATGACCCCAAGCAGGGCCGGAAGGATCGATGCGGCCCGAATCATGCTGACGACGGTGCCGTCATCCAGCAGTGTTGTGCCCCAGCGCAGCTCATATTGAACAAAGCTGAACAGAACGAGCAGCAACAGCAGGGCACCGAGGCCGAATGCCAGCCAGAACAAATGGCTGAGACTGCTCAGGTACCAGCGGCCCAGGCTCGAAGCCAGCAGATTCAGTCCGGCGCGTGAAATCTGCGGGGCCAGCGTGCTGTCCAGCATGCGTGGGCCAAGTCGTTCGGCGGCAGCAACCAGCAAGCGGCCACCCAACCCACCTCGGCCGCTGCCGGGCCGGGCCAGCATCAGCAAGGCCCAGAGCAGCAGCATCAGCCCCGGTAGTCCGATCAGGGCCAGGCAGGCCAGCAGCAGATCGACTTCGCGCTGGACCATCGCCGCCCGGGCCGCAAGGGCGCCGGCGACAAGCCCCAAAGCCAACAGCAGCGCGCTCAGCCGGGCTCGCAGACGATGCAGCCGCGCAATGTCGGCCAGCGCCGCCTGGCTGCCGGGCAACGCTCGGGCGCGGGCTACCAGGCGCGCGCTCAGCGCCGGGCCGACGGCGCGGGCCACCGACAAGGCCGCCGCGTCGTCGTCGCGCCGACCGCCGGCTTCCTCGGCCAGGCGCACGGCTTCGGTCAGCAGCCAGTCATCGACGGTCGGGCGATCGGCAGACAAATCAGGCATCTCGGGGCGGCAGGCCAGGGCCTCATGATAGCGGCCGCATGGACCACTGGCCCGAACAATTGATGACGTTGCGCGGCTCTCGATCAGCCCGGCCAGGAGGAAAGTTTGATCCTGATCAAGTCGGATCTGGCGTGCCCTCGGGATAATTTCCGCTGCATACCTACCGGCATCTCATAGGGAGCCTGAATGAGTCACGCACTAACTTACAACGACAAGGTGGTGCTGCAGTTCGCAGTCATGACCGTTGTCTGGGGCATCGTCGGCATGCTGGTGGGGGTGTTTATCGCCGCCCAGTTGATCTGGCCGGGTCTGGGCTGGGAAATGTCCTGGCTGAGCTACGGTCGCCTGCGGCCGCTGCACACCAACGCCGTGATTTTCGCCTTCGGCGGATCGGCCCTGTTCGCGACCAGCTACTACGCGGTCCAGCGGACCTGCCATGCGCGCCTGTTCTCGGACGGGCTGGCGGCCTTCACCTTCTGGGGTTGGCAGCTGGTCATCGTCGGCGCGGCGATCACTCTGCCGCTGGGCCTGACCATGGGCAAGGAATACGCTGAGCTGATCTGGCCGCTGGCCGTGCTGGTGGCGCTGGTCTGGGTGGCCTATGCCGTGGTCTTCTTCGGCACCATCGTCAAGCGCAAGGTCCGGCACATCTACGTCGCCAACTGGTTCTTCGGCGCCTTCATCCTGACCGTGGCCGTGCTGCACATCGTCAACAACCTGGCGATCCCGACCAGCCTGACCCATTCCTATCCGATCTACTCGGGCACCGTCGATGCCATGGTGCAGTGGTGGTACGGGCATAACGCGGTCGGCTTCTTCCTGACCGCCGGCTTCCTCGGCATGATGTACTACTACGTGCCCAAGCAGGCCGGGCGCCCGATCTACTCCTACCGGCTGTCAATCGTCCATTTCTGGTCGCTGATCGCGATCTACATGTGGGCCGGCCCACACCACCTGCACTACACCGCGCTGCCGGACTGGGTGCAGACGCTGGGCATGGTGTTCTCGCTGATGCTGCTGGCACCCAGCTGGGGTGGCATGATCAACGGGATCATGACCCTGTCCGGCGCCTGGCACAAGCTCAGAACCGACCCGATCCTGCGCTTCATGATCGTGGCCCTGTCCTTCTATGGCATGTCGACCTTCGAAGGCCCGATGATGTCGATCAAAACGGTCAACGCCCTGTCCCACTACACCGACTGGACCATCGGTCACGTCCATGCCGGCGCGCTGGGCTGGGTGGCGATGATTTCGATCGGCTCGCTGTACTGCCTGATCCCGCGCCTTTTGGGCGTCGAGAAAATGTATTCCACCCGCCTGATCGAGTGGCATTTCTGGACCTCGACCATCGGCACCGTGCTGTACATCGTCGCGATGTGGATTGCTGGTGTCATGCAGGGCCTGATGTGGCGAACCTTCAACGAAGACGGCACGCTGCGCTACACCTTCATCGAGGTGCTGCAGTTCACCTATCCGTACTACGGCCTGCGGCTGCTGGGCGGCATCGTCTTTACCAGCGGCATGTTCTTCATGGTCTACAACCTCTACAAGACCTGGCAGATGGCGCCGAAGTCCGCGGGCGAAGTCCGCATCGTCGAACCGGCCCACGCCTGAGGGAGCCTCATCATGCTGCATGAAAAGATCGAGAAAAACGTTGCTCTGCTGGCCGTGCTGATTGTGGTCGCGATCAGCTTCGGCGGCCTGGTCCAGATCGTACCGCTGATGTTCAAGGGCGCGGTGGTGGAGCCGGCCGATGGGGTCCAGCCCTACAGCGCCATCCGCCTGGCCGGGCGCGATGTCTACATCGCCGAGGGCTGCTACAACTGTCACAGCCAGCAGATCCGCCCGTTCCGCTCCGAGACCGAGCGCTACGGCCACTATTCGGTGGCCGGCGAGTTCGTCTACGACCACCCCTTCCAGTGGGGCTCCAAGCGAACCGGTCCGGACCTGGCCCGGGTCGGCGGCCGCTACAGCGACGACTGGCACTACCTGCACATGATCGACCCGCGCGCAGTCGTGCCGGCCTCCAACATGCCGGCCTATCCCTGGCTTGCCGAGCGCCTGGTCGACGGCCGTGTCGTGCAGCGTCGGATGCGTGCGCTCAAGCGCCTTGGCCACCCGTACACCGACGAACAGATTGAACAGGCTGCCGGCGAGATGAGTGGCGTCACCGAACTCGAGGCGCTGATCGCCTACCTGCAGGGTCTGGGCACCGAATGGACCGGACAGCGCGCCGGCACGGCGCAGACCGGGGGTGGTTCATGAGCCAGGGTCTGGTCACCGCCTTTGCCATGCTCGCCTTTGTCGCGATCACCGTCTGGGTGTTCTTCATCAAGAAGAAAGAGGACTTCGACGAACAGGCCAATCTGCCGCTGGATGATGAAGACAAGGCAACAGGGAACAAGGAGAAATCGTCATGAGCGCCTTCTGGCACTGGTTCGTTGTCATCATCACGCTGGCCTTTATTGCCGCCATGGTGTGGCTGTTCATCGCCACCGGTCGGGCCAAGGTGCCGTCAGGCACCAACCAGGAAGGTCAGCAGACCACCGGCCATGTCTGGGATGAGGATCTGACCGAGCTCAACAACCCGATGCCGCGCTGGTGGCTGTGGCTGTTTTACGGCACCGTGATCTTCTCGCTGATCTACATGGTGCTCTATCCGGGCCTGGGCAATTTTTCCGGCACGCTGGGCTGGAGCTCCGAAAGCCAGTATCAGGACGAGCGTCAGGCCGCCAATGCGGCCTTCGATGAGCGCTTTGGCCTGCTGGCCGAGCTGTCGCTGGAGGCGCTGGCGGAGCACCCGGATGCCCTCCGCGTCGGCCGCAACATCTTTGCCCACAACTGCTCGACCTGCCACGGCTCCGATGCGCGCGGCGCGCGCGGCTACCCGAACCTGACCAACAATCACTGGATCTGGGGCGGTGCGCCGGAGCAGGTCCTGCACAGCATCTACCATGGTCGTCAGGCCGTGATGCCCGGCTTTGCCGGTGCCCTGAGCGATCAGGAGGTAAGCCGTCTCGCGGTCCACGTCCAGCAGCTGGCCGGCCTGCCGGTGGATTCGAGCATGGCCGCGGCCGGTCGGCAGAATTTCGAGATGCTCTGCGCCGCCTGTCACGGCAATGACGGTCGCGGCAACCCGCTGCTGGGTGCACCGGATCTGAGCGCTGGCGTGTTCATCTACGGCAGCAGCCTGGACGATCTGCGCTACACCATTCGCAATGGTCGTCAGGGGGTGATGCCGGCACAGCGGGATCTGCTGGGCGAGAAACGTGCCCGTTTCGTTACCGCCTACGTGCTGAGCCTGAATCAGGCCGCCAACGGCAGCCGCGATGACTGATTCGGGCGCGCAGCGGCCGGCGGTGCCGACGCCGCCGGAGGGGTTGCCCCGGCCGCTGGTCCAGCGCCTGGGCGCGATCCTCTGGCCGTCGTTCTTTGCGGCGGCCGTGGCGACCGTGGTGTTCTTCATCTTTGTCGATCCGCTGCTGCTGCGCGACATGACCTTTCCCGAGCTCGAGATCAGCCATCAGGGTGGCTACACCCTGGCTTTCTTCATGTTCTGGGCAGCTACCGCGTCGTCCAGCCTGTTTACCTGGATCCTGTTGCGTCCGAGCAGCCGCTTCCGCAAGCCCGCCGCCTGACGGTCGACAGCACCCATGAGTGATCAGAGCCCGGCGACCGAATCGATCCCGCTGTACATCAAGCCACCGAAAGTCTATCCGCGTGAAGTCAGCGGACGCTTCTCGCGGCTGCGGATCAGCGCCGCCTGGCTGCTGCTCGGCCTCTACTATGTGCTGCCCTGGATTTCCATCGGCGGTCAGCAGATCGTGCTGTTCGATCTGTTCAACCGCCAGTTCCACTTCTTCGGCATTACCCTGTGGCCGCAGGATCTGTTCATTCTGTCGCTGTTGCTGGCGATGGCAGCCTTGAGCCTGTTCTTCTTCACCGCGCTGGCCGGCCGGCTGTGGTGCGGCTATGCCTGCCCGCAGACGGTCTGGACCGAGGTGTTCCTGTGGATGGAGCGGGTTACCGAAGGCTCGCGCAACAAGCGCATGAAGCTGGACCAGGGGCCCTGGACGCGCGCCAAGCTGGCCCGCAAGTCGGCCAAGCAGTTCCTCTGGATCAGTTTTGCGCTGTGGACCGGCTTTACTTTCGTCGGTTTCTTCGTGCCGATTCGCGAGCTGGCCGTGCGCGTACCCGGATTCGAGCTTGGCGGTGCGGAAAGCTTCTGGCTGTTCTTCTACGCCTTTGCCACCTACGGCAACGCCGGCTTTCTGCGCGAGCAGGTCTGCAAGTACATGTGCCCCTATGCGCGCTTCCAGGCGGCCATGTTCGACGCCGACAGCCTGGTGATTTCCTACGATGTCGCCCGCGGCGAACCGCGCGGCTCGCGCCGGCGCGACGCCGACCCCAAGGTGCTGGGCCTGGGCGACTGCATCGATTGCATGGCCTGCGTCCAGGTTTGTCCGACCGGTATCGACATTCGCGACGGCTTGCAGATTGAATGCATCGCTTGTGCCGCCTGCATCGATGTCTGCGACGAGGTGATGGACAAGATGGCTTATCCGCGCGGCCTGGTGCGCTACACCACCGACAATGCCGTGCAGGGCAAGCCGACGCGGATCCTGCGCCCGCGCATCTTCATCTATCTCTTTGCCCTGCTCGCCCTGGCCACCCTGATCGGCGTCATTCTCACCGGTCGTGAGCCGCTGATCGCCGACGTGCTGCGCGATCGCACGGCGCTGTACCGCGTGGTCGGCGAAGAACTGGAAAATGCTTACCGCCTCAAGCTCACAAACCGATCCGCCGAAACCATGCGTTTACGCATCGCGGTCGATGGTCTGGCCGGCATCCGCGTGGTCGAGCCCCTGGTTGAGCTGCAGGTCGAGCCCGGCCAGACACTTGACAGGCCGCTGACGCTGGCGCTTCCCTTGCTCGCCGCGGATCCCGGCATGCAGCCGATGCGGATCACCGTGCGCGATGTCGGCAGCGGCCGCGAGCAGCCGGTCGAGACCCGCTTCTTCATTCCCCAGAACCCGAACTGACCTCATGACGACGCAAAGCCTGCCCTGGTACCGCGAACCCTGGCCCTGGATCCTGATCAGCATCACCGGATTGGGCGTGGTCGCCGGATCGACCCTGGCCTTCATCGGCATCACCAATCCGCCGGAAATCGTCCGCGGTGACTACGCCCAGCTCGGCCGCGGCCTGACTGATACCAATGTGCGCACCGCCCAGGCGCGGGCGCTGGGCCTGAGCGGCAGCCTGCGGCTGGATGATCAGCATGTCGTCCTGAGCCTGGCCGCCACCGACACCACGACCTTGCCCGCCGAGCTGATGGTTGTGTTCCAGCACCCGGCCAGCAGCGAACTGGATCGCACCGCGCTGCTGCGCCAGACCGCCGGAGGCGACTACGCCGGTCAGCTGGACATCGCCCCGCACGAGCGCGCCTTGATCGTGGTCAGCGACCTGCCGCAGAGCTGGTGGCTGTCCGGACGCTTCAACGGTGGCCTGGCCGGCCCGGCAGCGCTGGCGCCGAAGCGGCTATGAGCAGCGCCCGAGCGGCTGCCGCTCACCAGGACTGCTGGCACTGCGGGGAGCTGATCCCGCCCGGAGTGTACATTCATGCCGACATCGCCGGCAAGCAGCGCGCGATGTGCTGCCACGGCTGTCAGACCGTGGCCAGCCTGATCGACCAGGCCGGCCTGCAGCGCTATTACGATTTCCGCGACGCCCTGCCCGTACGCCCGGATCTGCAGGCGGCCGCCGCCGTTGATTTCCAGGCCTGGGACCGGCCGGCCGTGCTCGAACACTACGGCCGTCCCGACTGCGACGGCCTCTATCGCCTGACTCTGGTGCTGGAGAACGTGCACTGCGCTGCCTGCGCCTGGCTGATCCATCGTTTTGTGGGTGAACTGCCCGGGGTGGCCGAAATTCGGGTCGACGTGGCTGACGGCCGCGCCCATCTGCGCTGGAACCCGGAGCGCACCGCCCTGAGTGAAGTCGCGGCGCGCCTGGCATCGCTGGGCTACCGCCCGCACCTCGATTCCCCGGAGGCCGGCATCGCGCGCAACCAGAGCGAGCGCCGCCAGATGCTCAAGTACCTCGTGGTCGCGGGATTGGGCATGATGCAGGTGATGAGCTATGCCCTGGCCAAGTACATCGGCGCCTGGCAGGACATCGACCCGCAGACCGAGCGCTTCTTTGTGCTGATCTCCATGGTCGTGGCCGTGCCGGTCGCGCTCTACTCCGGCCAGCTGTTCTACAAGTCGGCCTGGCGCACTCTGATCCAGGGCCGTATCGGCATGGATGTGCCGGTCGCCGCCGCCATGCTGCTGGCGCTGTTTTCCAGTGTATTCATCACCCTGTTCGGCAGCGGCGCGGTTTATTTCGACTCGGTGGTCATGTTCATCTTCTTCCTGCTGCTGGGCCGCTACGCCGTGCTGGTCGCGCGCCAGAACGCCGGCCAGCTGCAGTCGGCCCTGGCGCGCTCGCTGCCGGTTCAGGCGCGCCGCTTGAGCGCAGCCGGGCCCGAAACCGTGGCCCTGGTCGAACTGGCCGCGGGCGATGCGCTGTTGATTGCCGCCGGCGAGACCGTGCCGGCCGACGGCCGCATCGTCGCCGGCGCGGTCATGGTGGATGAATCGCTGTTGTCCGGCGAATCGATTCCGCGCCGCCGCCAGGCCGGCGACTCGGTGCTGGCCGGCAGCCTGGTCCGCGAGGGCCAGATGACCCTGGAGGTCGCCGCACTCGGCCAGGCCACGGCCCTGTCCGGGATCGTGCGCATGCTGGACCAGGCCCGCACCTACAAGCCGCGCATGGCCCTGATGGCTGACCGCCTGGCGGCCTGGTTCGTCGCCTTCGTGCTGCTCGGCGCGGCCATCTCCGCCATCGTCTGGTGGCAGATCGGTCCGGCGCGCGCGCTGCCGGTGGCACTGGCCGTGCTGGTGGTGTCCTGCCCCTGCGCCCTGGCCCTGGGAACGCCCGTGGCCCTGGCCGCCGCCGCCCGCGGCTTCGCCCGCTTGGGCGTGCTGATCAGCCGCCCCGACGCGCTGGAGAAGCTGCCGCGGATTACCCATGTGGTGCTCGACAAGACCGGCACCCTGACCCTGCCCGAGATGCATGTCGCCGACGTGCGCGCGGTCGATCCGACCTTGAGTCGAGACCAGCTGATGCGCCTGGCCGGGCGCCTGGAGCGGGTCAGCCGTCATCCGGTGGCTAGCGCCTTTGCCCGCCACGACGACGGCGCCCCGGTGGCCGAGGCCGCAGCCGTGACGGCGGCCGGCGTGGCCGGCTGGATCGACGGTGTGGCCTACAGAATCGGCAAGCCGTCCTTCGTCGGCGAGTGGCTGGACGGCGCCCCGTCCGAGCCGGGCGAAGGGCAGTGGATCGCGCTGGCCAGGCCCGGCGCGCTGCTGGCCTGGTTCCGGGTCGACAGCCCCCTGCGCGAGGGCGCCCAGGCCCTGGTCGAGGGCTTGCAGGCAGCCGGCATCGAACTCTGGCTGGCCTCCGGCGACCGTCGCGAGAACGTGGCGCGCGTGGCCCGCCAGCTTGGCCTGGCCAATGTCCGCGCCGACTGCTCGCCGGCCGACAAGCTCGAGCTGGTCCGGTCGCTGCAATCGCAAGGCGCGCGCGTGGTGATGATCGGTGACGGCATCAACGATGCTCCGGTCCTGGCCGGTGCGGATATCTCCATGGCCTTGGCCGAGGGCGCTGACATCGCCCGCACTCAGGCCGACCTGGTCGTTACCGGCAAGGGCCTTGGCCGGATCAGCGCCGTGTTCAAGCTGGCCCCGCGCGTGCGCCGGGTAGTGCGCCAGAACCTGGCCCTGTCGTTCAGCTACAACGCCACCGCCCTGCCGTTCGCGGCCGCTGGCTTCGTGCCGCCCTGGCTGGCCACCATCGGCATGTCCGCCTCCAGCCTGGTTGTCGTCCTCAACGCCCAGCGCCTGGGCCGCTCGGTCGCAGTCAGCCGCGATCGAAAGGCCCGCGCAAGCAGCGCGCCGCCCGATTCCACCCGTCCTGCCATTGACCTATCATGACCAGGTCTTTCCCCTCTCCCTTCTTCCCTCTACCCCTCTCCCCCGTCCAATGAACATCATCTATGTCCTGATCCCCCTGTCAGTGATCCTGATGGTGCTGGCCATCGGCTTTTTCTTCTGGGCGGTGAAGAACGACCAGTTCGACGATCTCGATACCCCGGCCCTGGATGTGCTGGATGACGACGAGCCGCGGGTCAAGAGAAAGAAGGCTGGGGCCGCGCAACCCGCCAGCGAATCGGATCGTTAGCGGGTCGTGCCTTGGCCGGCGTTGTGCGAGCGTAATTCGCGTTCGGAATGAGCTTCGAAGCCGCGCTGTTGGCCGGGCTGCTCGCCGGCTTGTTTGGCTCCACCCACTGCCTCGGCATGTGCGGCGGCATCGTCGGGCTGCTGCATGCCCAGCTCCCGAGCGGCAAGTCCTGGCTGGCCGCGGGTTTTCATCTCGGTCGCATCATGAGCTACCTGCTGATCGCCCTGATTGCCACCGGCATCGGCCTGTTACCAGCGACCCTGCTGCCCGATGGCGGCGTGGTGATCCTGCGCGTGCTGCTCGGCCTGATGCTGGTGATGATGGCCGCCTACATCGGCCTGCCCGGCCGTTTCCGCGACCTTGCCGGCCAGCTCGCCGCGCCTTTGACCCGCAAACTGATGCCACTGTTGGCGCGCTTCCTGCCGGTATGCTCGCTGGACAACGCCTTGGGCCTGGGCCTGCTCTGGGGCCTGCTGCCCTGCGGCCTGCTGTACTCGGTGGTCGCCGCCGCCGTGCTGCTCGCCGACCCGCTGGCCACCACCGCCATGGTCCTGGCCTTCGGCGTCGGCACCGTGCCGATGCTGCTCGGCACCGGCCTGCTCGCGCTCCGCTTCCGATCGGCGGTCAATCGGCGCGGCTTGCGCTGGAGCGCGGCGGTGTTGCTGGCGCTGACCGGGCTACTGGTTGCCTTCGGGCCGTGGTTGGCGCATCTGATTGATCATCCCTGGATGCAGTTTCTGGCGGATTGTGTGGCGCCTTAGCGCGGGCGTCGGCGCGCTCGCACGTTTCGCCCGCGCTGGGTTTGCGGCGGGCGCCTGGCGGCGTGCTGGCTTGATCGATTGCCTGATACTGGTGTTTCGCCCAAGCGCTACGCGCTCTTTGGGCGAGTCTCTTTTGGCAGGCGACCCAAAAGACACCAAAAGCGCTGTCACTCTCGAAGCCGCCGGCCTTAGGTTCCTCAAGCCAGATGCTGTCCGTACTTGGGCTCAATCAGCATTGGCGTAAGGACTCAGCGCTTGTGTCAGCCAGTTCTTCGTTTCGATTCCGCCCCAACCCGATGTGCTTTGGATGAGTTCGCCGTTGAAAAATACGTAGAACGAAGGTGAGCCGATCTCGGTAATCATCGGCCAGTCCGGCCATTGATCGATCAGGCCAAGCGGAAACCAGTAGCTTTGGGCCAGTTCGAAGAGACTGTCCGGATGCGGGGTCGATGTTTGCGGAATCAAAAAAGCGCCATAGCGATCGAAAGTCTCGCGCAAGAGCTCGTCGCGAGCGATGGCCGCCACGGCTGCGTCCAGCCAGCTGCAGCCTGGACCTCCGATGAGGAGAACGACCAAGCCGCTATTCAAATCGAAGCGCGCCCGTTCGACTACCCTTTCCGACGGGTTGGGCCAAAGCGCCGTCGGCGCCGTTCGGTCCACAGTGTTGTCGGTGTGATCAACGACGGGGGGGAACGCAGGAAGATTCATATCGCTATGACGCAGCCTGAATCGCTCCGCCTGCTCAAAGTCCCTCGCGTTGAGCAACAGACGATAAGTTTGAGCCAGCGTCGATCGGGTTGACAGACCGCGCCGATCAAGCTCCGCCGACAACACGACCGTCGACCGAATGATATCCAACCTGTAGGGCGCGTAAAACGCGACCATGCTGAGGGTGCTGAGGGCCTTCTGCAAGGTATCGTCGTCGAGCGTCCGATAATCCAGATGCGCGAGTTCCAGTTCATCAAACTTTCCGGCGAGCATCTCACCTCTCGACCAGCTGCTACCGCCGGCTTGAAAACCGCTACTCTCCAGCTCACGTAGCAACTGAAGGGTATCAACGGGAGCCAACGCCGTTTTGGTGGTAGATGATTCGGCCCAAGCACTTTGAGTGGAACCGAGGATCATCATGCTGATGACCAGGAACTTGAACATCCTCAATCTCATGGCCTGTCAATCTTCCTCTGATCAATGCTGAAAAATCCTACACCGCTATGCAGTTGCAAGGTTCAGTCCCAATATGACTGGTCGGCTTGTCGCGGGTTCCCTGCGATACTCGGCGCCTTACAGGGTGACGGACGGGGTGGGTTAGCGCGGGTGCGCTGGCTGGGTTGTTTGGTATGGGGCGCCGGGCGGCGGGCTGGTTTTTTTGATTGGTTGGTTCTTGGGTTTCGCCCACGCTTCGCTTGCTGGGCGAGTTTCTTTTGGCAAACGATCCAAAAGAAACCAAAAGATCTGTCACCCACGAAGGCGCCCGGCTGACGCCGGGTCCCCTGCGCTTCTCGGTCCGGGCGGCGGTCGCTCAACTCGCTACGCTCAGACAGTCGCTCCCTTGTTCCCGCCCGGCCCTGCGATGCTCGGCGCCTTCCAGGGTGACCGAAGATCAAGGGCGGTTCGTGCCGGGTCAGGTCACCCGAACCAATCCCCAAATTGGGCGAAGCACCTGAACTCAAAAGAAGCAGCGAATCGAAATGGCCTGACGCCGTCGACGCAGCCGAGAAGCGCAGCCGGGGGCGGAAAGGAGGGAGCGACTGTCTGAGCGCAGCGAGTTGAGCGACCGCCGCCCCCGGCGAGCATCGCAGGGTACCCGCCTCAAGGCGGGCATTCGCCCAGGCCCACCCCAGCGCTTTTGGTTACTTTTGGCGCGCTGCCAAAAGTCACTTGCCCTGCAAGCGCAGCGTGGGCGAAACCCAACAACGAAGAAATCGATCAACCCAGCCCGCCGCCAGGCGCCCCAACCCCAACAGCCCTAACCCCAACAGCCAACCACCACCACCCCTGGCGCATAATACAAATTACCCCCAATTTGGACCCCCGCGATGAGCGACCAGACGGAAACCACCGGCGAAAATGCCGCCCAACTTCCCATTGATCCGCCGCTGGATGCGGAAGAAGCCCGTGTGCTGGGCTGTCTGATCGAGAAGGAGTCGACCACGCCGGAGGCTTATCCGCTGACCCAGAACGCGACCGTCACGGCCTGTAATCAGAAGACCAGCCGAGATCCCATCATGAAGCTGGATCCGGGTCGGGTCGGTCAGGCGCTGCGCAAGCTGGAGCAGCGCGGGCTGGTCCGCAGTGATTTCGGTGCCCGGGCCGCGCGCTATGCGCACAAGGTCAACCACGCGCTGTCGTTGACGCCGGGGCAGCGGGCGCTGATCGGGCTGTTGCTGCTGCGCGGGCCGCAGACTCTGGCCGAGCTGCTGAGCCGCTCGGAGCGCATGCATCGCTTCGATGACCTGGACGACGTGCGCTACAACCTCGATCGGCTGGCCGGGCGGGATGCGCCGATGGTGGTGTGCCTGGGTCGGGCGCCGGGGCAGCGCGAGGACCGCTACATGCATCTGCTGTGCGGGCCGGTGTCGGCCGAGGACTACGCGGCTACCGCCGCCGCTGATCGACCGGCGCGGGGCGGTGCCGATGAGGGCCTGGCCGAGCGCATCGACGAACTGGAAT
This sequence comes from Gammaproteobacteria bacterium, assembly GCA_050485825.1. Taxonomy (GTDB): domain Bacteria; phylum Pseudomonadota; class Gammaproteobacteria; order Xanthomonadales; family Wenzhouxiangellaceae; genus Wenzhouxiangella. The sequence goes on along the minus strand of JBJHCC010000001.1, from coordinate 80,795 downwards.
CCCGCATCGCCGAACTCGAGGCCCGACTGGAACAGGCCGGAATCTAGCGGAGTGTTTGAGACATCAGAACCTCTTTGGTCACAAAGCAGCCAAGCAGCCAAGAAAGTTCAAGTTGACTTTTCCATTCATCTCCGCGTCTTTACTGCTTGGTTGCTTGGCGACCTCAAAGGTTTAACGAGTTTGCTCCGTGGGCGCCGATATCTGGCTCTAGGCGCGGCAGCTCAGGCGTTCGATGTCGCGGATGAACGAGCCCAGGCGGCTGTCGAGGCGCTGCAGCTGGCGCGGCGGGGCCATGTGGTGAAGGTCGACCAGGGTGTTGAGGGTGAGCTGGCGGTTGGCTTCCATGCGGCGGCGGTATTCGTCGGTCCAGCCGGCGCCGGGGGTGAGCAGCTCGGTCATCATGGCTTCGAATTCGCCGTTGCGGTCGCGCCGCGACAGGGCGTCGGCCAGGTTCTGCTGCCAGGCCATGCGGGACGCCAGTTCCAGCTCGGCGGTCGGTTCCAGTGCTGCCGCCCAGACCTCGAGGCGGCTGCGCTGCTCCGGGGTCAGGCGACTGCCGGTGAAGCGGCGCATCCCGCGCTCGAAGGCGCGGACCCGCTCGGTTCTGGCTTCCTCGGGCGACTGGTCCTCGATCTCCTCCAGCCACTCGGCGTTGCGCTCGTCGAAGCCGCTCAACAGTTCGATGACCTGGTCCTGATCCAGGCTGGCCATCAGGGCGATGATCTCGGGCTGGCTGTGCTCAATCAGCCGGCGTCCGAACTCGGCGATGCGCTCGCCATGCACACTCAGGCGCTCGACGCTGATCCGGTTTGCAGCAATATCGGCGCGCAGCTGAGTCAGCAGCTCGGCATAGGCGGGCAGTTCGTTGGCGCAGTGCCAGGCCAGCTTGTCGTCCAGCCAGCGGCGCGCAGCGCGATCCTGCTCGCCAGACAGGCTGACTTGCTGGTTGATCCAGCGCAGGGTCAGCCAGTCGAGCTGGCCGTAGGTCAGGCGCAGGGCGCAGCCGGCCAGCACCAGAGCCAGCGCGGTCAGGGCCAACAATTTCAGGGCGTTATGCATGACAACAGCTTACGCGCCCCGCTGGAAAGCCCGTGTTCACATCCGTCGGCAATGAATCGGTATTGACGCACCGCCTGGACGCGAACGGCACCCAGGCAACGGTCGTCTTCTCCTTCTTCGCGTCTTGGTGTCAGTCCAGTCCTTTTTGACCCGTGATAGCTTGTGGCCCGATTCACAACTGGCGAGAATGGCGCAAGACGAGTCCCGGAGCCCGCATGAGTCTGCAGCGCTGTCCCTGGTGCGGTGATGATCCGCTGTATCAGGCCTATCACGACGAGGAATGGGGTGTGCCGGTGCACGAGGACCGCACCCTGTTCGAGTTTCTGACCCTCGAGGGCGCGCAGGCCGGCCTGTCCTGGATCACGGTGCTGCGCAAGCGCGAAGGCTACCGCCGCGCCTTTGCCGATTTCGATCCGGCCCCGGTGGCTCGATTTACAGCCGCCCGGATCGAGCGCCTGATGGCTGATCCTGGCATCGTGCGCAATCGCCTGAAGATCGAAAGCACGGTCAGCAACGCGCAGGCCTTCCTCGACGTGCAGTCCGAAAAGGGCAGCTTCGACCGCTACCTCTGGGACTTTGTCGACGGCGAGCCGATCATCAACCACTTCCGCGAGCTCGCTGAAGTCCCGGCCAGCACCCCCCTGGCCGAGCGCATCTCAAAGGACCTCAAGCGCCGCGGCTTCCGTTTCGTCGGTCCCACCATTGTCTATGCCTACCTGCAGGCGGTGGGGGTGGTGGATGATCATCTGCTGGGGTGTTGGAAGAGGGGGGGAGAGGGGAAGCGGGGAGAAGGGAGAGGGTAAAGAATGGAATCTGAGGCGGGCAAGGAAAGCCGCAAAGGCACGCCATCTTTTCCCTCTCACTTCTTCCCTCTCCCCTTCTCCCCCTTACCACCTGTGATAAGCCGGATGCCCCGGCGCCACTGCGACGAATTTGCCCACGCAGTGATCGCAGAGCTTGCCTTCTGCGTACAGCCAGCCTTCGACGGTGACGATCTTGCCGTCGGATTCGATCACTTTCGCTTCCAGGTGCAAGGGGCCGTCGGTGGGGGTGGGGCGGCGCAGCTTGATGGTGTATTCCATGGTCACCGTGCAGGGCGGCCGCTTCAGGCCCTGGCTGTCCATCAGGTGCCAGGCCGCTGTCCAGTTGCAATGACAATCCAGCAGCGAGCCGATGATGCCGCCGTTGAGCACGCCCGGAAAGGCCTCGTGATGCGGCGCCGGCGTCCACTCGGCCACCACTTTGTCGCCATCGACGAAGGATCGGATCCGCAAGCCCTTTTCATTTGCCGGCCCGCAACCGAAACAGGCGTTATGCGGCGCATAGGTTTCCTGCAAACATTTCTCAACCTGAGCCATGAGAAAGGAATCCGCTTGATCAAACGCCTATTCTAGCCTCCCGCCCCTCTCACCTCCCCCTTCTACCCCTCTCCCCTTTTCACCCTTCACCCTTCACCCTTCACTTTTCACTTTTCACTTTTCACTTTTCACTTTTCACTTTTCACCTATCGATTGCGAAACTCAGATCCACCCCCGTATCCCGCTCGCCCGACACCACCCTGACGCCCCAGCGGCGCGACAGCTCGAAACGGCCGGATAGTACGTTGCCGCTTTCGAACAGGCCGATGCCGTAGCTGACGAACAGGCGCGGCAGCAGGTAGAAGCCGACATTGAAGGCGGCCTGGCCGCCGGCGTGATCGAAATTGGCGCCGGTGATGACGTAGGCGAGTGCCTTTTCCTCGCTGGTTGGCGGTTCGGTGAACAGGGTGATGATGGGGTCGCGGGCGTTGCCCCGGATGTGGACGCCGGCCTCGTCGACCTGCGGGTCGCCGAAGATGTCGCGCACGGCGCGGATGTCGAGGCGAGGATTGTCCAGCGGGTGGCCGGTGAAAAGGACTTCGCCGTCGCGAATTTCCAGGTTCTGACCGTAGGCGCGATAGGAGCCGCTCGGCAGGCGGATCAAGCCGCGGCCGCGCGGCACGGCGCTGGTCGGCTCCCACAGCAGCTCGATGCCGCCGGCCAGGCTGGTCTGCATGCCCAGGGCGGCCAGGCGCGCGTCGTTGCCCAGATCAATGCCCAGGCGGCCGCGCAAGCGCTCTACTGTCGCCTCGTCGGCTTCGTCGAGCTCGCCGCGCACCACGATGTCGGATGATTCGCCCACCCTTTCTTCGGCACCTGGCGGCAGCCCGGCCCGCAACCGGTCAATGCGGATGTCGCCGTCCACTTCGAGCTGGCCGTTGCGGCTGTCGAGGCGAATGCGAGGGCTGGCGGCCAGGCGTAGCCAGTCGACGTCGGCCACAGCAAAGCGCTCGCCGTCCAGATCAAGACCCAGCTGCCACTGCTGATCCTGCTGCAATGCGGTGCCGGCCAGGCGCAGGCTCCCCTCGCCGGATCGCATCTGGCCACTCAGCTCGGCGCGGTCATTGGCGCCGTCGAGCTGCAATTCGATGTCGCTGATCTTCAGGCCCAGCGGGGCATGAACGATCAGCCCGTCATGCAGGCGAGCCTGACCGTCGACTGTCGGCGCGAGCAGTTGTCCGCTGAGGGTGAGGTCGGCTTCCAGGCGGCCGCCGAGCTGGTCAAGCTCGGCGACCAGGCGGTTGAAGACGCCGATGTCGGGGAGGTTCAATCGGGCGCTGGCATCGATCCTGGCTTCATCCAAAGCGCGCTGGCGACCGAGCCGAGCCTGGCCGCCGAGCCGGCTGTCGCCCTCGAAGCGCGCGTCCAGGTCGAGTACGAAGCCATCGCCCTGCGGTGCGATGTCGAGTCGAACCCCGTCAATCACGATCAGCTCATCGTCGCCGTCTATCGGGGTGAGCGCGCCGGCGTCCAGGGCCAGAAATCCGCTCAGGCTTTCCAGAACAAAGCCGCTTTGCCAGGCCGCGGCGAGTTCACCGGACAGCGGCGTGGTCAGGTTGAATGCCGGATCCAGCGGCAGCAGCAGCAGGTCCATCGGTACCTGCTCGATGCCGATGTCGACTCGGCTTTCGCCGTCGACGCGCAGCTGACGCAGGCAGATTCGGCCGTCGCGCGTATTCGACTGGACCAGGCAGCCCGGTCCGGCCGCGATCAGTCGAGGCTCGATGCTGAGCGGCAAGGCCTGGTTCAAGGTCCAGTCCCCGGCCAGGGTCTCAGTCAGCTCGAAACCTTCGATGTCCCCGGACCAGCGCTCGCCGCCGCGCAGGCAGTCAGGTATCTCGCCCGCGCCATCCAGGGCCAGCCGGGCGCGCCCGGCATCCATGGCGAGGCCGAAGCGATGGCCGCGGCAGCTGCCGTTGAGATTCACGGTGAGCGTCTCGATCCGCTCCCAGGGGTTCAGGTCGAGGGCCAGCAGCTCGAGGCTGACATCGGCGCGCGGTGGGTCGTCCCAGCTCAGCTCGGCGGTCAAGGTGGCGCGCTCCAGACTGAGCTCGCTCAGGCCCGCCTCTTCCAGGCTGCCGCTGGCATCGACGCGCTGCTCAAAGGGATTGAACTGGCCGGCCAGGTTGAGGCGGCCACCCAGATCGGGCCAGAGCTGGTGCAGGGCATCGGCGTCCAGCGACCAGTGCCAGCTCCGCCCATCGCTGCTGTCAATACGCAAACGGTTGGCACCGACCGAAAGATTGAGTTCGCCGGCTTCGGGGCGTTCGTCGCTGATGCTGACCCGGCCGTCGCCGAGCAGCGGTTGGCCGCGCAGGGTACCGTCGATGGAGCTGATTTCCAGGCTCAGGTCTGTCAGCGACCGGGCCGTCAGCGCCAGCCGGCTGTTGATCTGGCCTGGCAGTTCGGCGATGAAATGGCCGGGATCGGCATCGTCCAGCGCGAGTTGCAGGCGGCCGCTGAAGTCTGGGTCCCAGCGGACCTCGCCGCTCAGACGGGCACGCGCGATCGGGTCCAGATCCAGCGCCAGGCGCTCGATGCGGGCCTGGGCCGAGTCGCCAACGGCGCTGGCCTCGATGCTGCCTTGCGGTTGGCCGAGCGCACGCAGTAGGGCGTCCAGCTCAAGGCGCCAGTCGCTCAAGCGGCCGCTCAGGCGCAGCCGGCCGTTTTCGCTGTAGACGGTGGCGGCCGACGGGCTGGCCAGCGGGGGCCAGGCCAGTTCGCGCCAGCGCAAGTCCAGCGCGAGTTCATCCTGCTCGGGCAGGAAGCGGCCGTCGCCGCGCACGGCCAGTGCGGCCGGTGGCGCGCTCAACTCAAGGCTGTCCAGGATGATCGCCTGGCCGTCCGTGTTGATCTCCAGCTGGCCCTGCAGGCGCGCCGGCTGCGGCCAATCGGCCAGCAGCGGAGCAGGGTCCAGTCCGTCCAGTCGCAGTCGCAGGCGGCCTTGCAGATCGGGCTGCAGTGTCAGGCTGCCATCCGCCTCGATGCGACCGTCGAGCCAGCCGATGCGCAGCTGGTCGACGTCGATATGGTCGTCGCTGCCGCGCAGCTCGGCCGCCAAATCGCCAGGCGGCAGTTCGAAGCCGTCGAAGCGCGCGGATAGCCGGGCCTGCCAGTCGTCGAGGGTGCCTCGGGCCCGCAGATCAAGCGCGTCAACGGTCAGATCGAGATCAGGCCAGTCGCTGAAGCGGCCGCTCAGTTCAATGTCGCCGCTGTCGAGATCGGGCAGGCCCTGCAATTGGAGGCGGCCTGCTGCGCTGAGCGGCCCGTCGGTTTCGAAGTCCGCGGCCAGATCGGCCAGCGGGCCGCTGAGTGCCAGCCTGACGCGGTGACCCGGAAAGTCTTCGCCGCGATACTCGGCCGCCACATTGAGCTGGCCGTCGAAGGGTGTGCTCAGCCCCCAATGACCTTCGGCATTCAACTGCCCGTCCGGCATCACCACCTGCAGCATCTCAAGCTCAAGACGCCGGAAATACTGGGCGCGCAGCTCAATGCGCTGGACCATGATCGGCACGGCATCGTCTGCGGACGGATGCAGACGCAGCTCGGAGATGCGCAGCTCGGCTACCTCGATCGGAATCGGGCTGGCCAGGTCGGGCAACTCGAATGGGGTCTCACGCGGCGCGGCTGGTTCGCTGTCGAGCAAATGGATATCGACGTCGTGTGCCCGCAGCCAGGACACTTCGACCCGAGCGCCCGGCGGCAGGCTGACCCGCGCGGCCAGCTCCAGTCGGCGGACCGAGATCCTGGCCCCGACGTCATCCAGTACCACATCATGCAGCACGATGCCGCCTCGCAAGCCGCCCTCCAGGCGTTGCCAGCGCAGGCCCGGCAGGGCCTGACCGGCCTGATTGAGGATGAAGGCGGCGCCGGAGCGGGTCGTGGTCAGCCACCACCAGCCGGCGGCCAGTGTCCCGGCGAGCAGGGCGGCCAGGACAAGCAGAATGATCAGCCAGCGTTTCACAGCAGTCGCGTCCCGATGGTGAAGTGCAGCCGCCAGGGTCGGTCCAGATCGTCCAGCGCCTGGGCCACATCGAGCTGGATCGGGCCGATGATGGTATACCAGCGAAAGCCCGCCCCCACCCCGCGCTTGAGCTTGCTGGTGCCCCAGTCGTTGAAGGCGTTGCCGACATCGTAAAAGGCGGCCAGCGACCAGTTGTTGCCGACCCGATATTCGTACTCCAGCGAGCCACCGAGAATATGGTTGGCACCGTTGCGGTTGGTGCTCAGGGTCTCAAAGCCGTATCCGCGAACGGTGCGGTCGCCGCCGGTCTTGAACCGGTAGCGCTCCGGCAACTCGGTGATGGTGAGGTCGAGAAAGCGGTCGTCGAGCGCCAGGTCGAGCTGCCGGGTCTTGGCCTCGGTGTAGCCGATCTCTCCGCGCAGCAGCAGTTTGTGACGGTCTCCGAACAGGCGGTGCCAGCGTCCTCCCAGATAGGCCTGGGCAAAGCTGACATCCGAGCCCAGTGAGCGATCAGCGGCAAGCAGCTGAAACTCGAGGATATGGCCTTCCATGAAAAAGCCGCTACCACGCGTCTGAGGCAGGCGCCAGCGAGCACCCAGCGCCAGCGAATTGGTGGTGGTGGCGAGGAAGGGCGCGAGTTCAGGGCTGACGTCCAGGAGCGCTTCATTTTCTTCGCTGAAGCTGGCTTCCCGGAAGGCGTTGAAGGATTCGTTCAGGACCGCAATGAACAGCCGCTCCTCGATCCGGCCAAAGTCGAATCGTCCAGCGGCAAGCTGGCGCTCCTGCAGACGGCCCAGGGTCAGCTCGGCCTGTTCGCGGCGCCCGCTGAAGCTGTCAAAAATGGCCTCGCGTCGGTTCTCGTCATTGAAGCGGAAGTTGTCCTGCTCGCGCCGGAGCAGGCCGCCGACCGTCCAGAAATCACCCGGCTGGCTGCCGCGCGGGTGCTGATACTCTGTTCTGAGCACAAATTCGCTGTTGCGCTGCTGGGCGCCGAAGCCGGTATCCAGGCGGTTGCCGCGCGACGACAGATAGTGGCGGACCCAGCCAAGCTGGATCCGCGCCCCGGTATCGGTACCGAAGCCGGCCTGGGCCCGATAGGAATTGGGGGCGCGGGTTTCAAGCCGGTAGCGCAGGTTGACCACGGCGTTGTCGCGATCGCGGCGCTCCACGACGATGACCCGCTCGAACAGGCCGGACCGGACCAGGGCCTCGCGCTGCTGGTCGAGGCGCAGGCTGGTGTAGGGCTCGTCGGGTTCGATGATGGTCAGGCGATCGATCAGGCGCTCGGAGAAAGGGACGTCAATCGCCGAGTGGCTGCCAAAGCGGTAGCGCGGACCGGTGGCAAAGCGAATGCTCACCTCGGCCGTGTTGCGGTCCTGATCGACATAAACCCGGCGCCGCTCGAACCGCGCATCAAAGTAACCGCGCGCCAGGGCCAACCGGTCAAGCTCGCGCCAGGCGCTGTCAAAACGCTCATGAATCAGCACGCTGTTCTCCGGCAGCGGCCAGGCCGCCCGCCAGGCCAGCAGCGCCTCGTCGCCGGCGCCGTCGCCGAGCAGTTCGATGTCGACGCGGGCGACCCGGATGGGCTCGCCCGGCGCGACCCGGATTATGGCCCGCCAGGGCTGGCCATCGGCGGTTGGCTCGTCAAGGCGAACATCGATCTGCGGCTGGTAGTAGCCAAACGGTCGCAGCGCCTGGCGGACCTCGTCCCGGGCCGAAGCGGCCAGCTGGCGCAATCGCCAGGGCGAGACGTCGTCGAGCCGCTCGGCCTGAACCAGACCAAGATGGGCGCGGACGTTGGTCAGCAGGGCCCCGTCGACCCCGCTGATGTCGGTCACGACCGTATCGGCGCGGGATTCGAACACGATGCACAGGAACAGCAGCGCGGCCAGGATGGACCTGAGCAAGATGACTCCTTTGTCTTTTTCTTCAAAGCGCTATGCTACCGCCCCCAGTTGCCCGGTTTGTGAACCGTTTTTTCGGCCGGTGTCGAAGCGGGGCGGCGCGCCTTGAGCCGCCTGCCGGCCTGCTCAGCTGCGCCGGTCGAGCTGTCGGTAGCCGATTGCCTCGGTCAGGTGAGCCAGCCCGATGGCGCGCTCGCCGTCCAGGTCGGCGACGGTGCGGGCAACTCTGAGGATGCGGTGATGAGCCCGTCCGGACAAGTTCAGCCGTTCTACCGCCTGGTCCAGCAGCCGCGCTTCGCGCTCGCCCAGGGTGCAGTGCTCACGCAGGCCGGCGACATCCAGACGAGCGTTGACCGTGCCGCGCTCGGCCTGCACGGCCCGGGCCGCCAGCACCCGTTCCCGGACCCGCGCCGAGCCTTCGCCGGGGGTCTGACCATTGAGCCGCTGCCTGGGTACTTCCACCTGCAGGTCGATTCTGTCCAGCAAGGGGCCGGAGATGCGATCGCGATAGCGGCGAATCTGGTCCGGCGAGCAGCTGCAGCGACCCGAAGGATCGCCCTGGTAGCCGCAGGGGCAGGGATTCATGGCCGCGACCAGCTGAAATCGGGCTGGGAACTCGGCCTGCAGGGCGGCGCGCGAGATCATGATCCGGCCGGATTCCAGCGGCTCGCGCAGCACCTCCAGAACGTGTCGGCTGTATTCGGGCAGTTCATCGAGAAACAGCACGCCGCCGTGGGCCAGTGAGATCTCTCCGGGGCGCGGCCGCGATCCGCCGCCGACCAGCGCCACGCCGGAGGCGGTGTGATGCGGGCAGCGAAAGCGACGTTGCCGCCAGCGCTCGGGCTCCAGGCCCAAACCGGCGACCGAGGCAATAGCCGCGGCTTCCAGGGCCTCGTCTTCGCTCATCGGCGGCAGGATGCCGGGCAAGCGCGAGGCCAGCAGGGTTTTGCCGGTGCCCGGCGGGCCGATGAACAGCAGGTTGTGGCCGCCGGCGGCACAGATTTCCAGTGCCCTGCGGGCGCGCTGCTGGCCGATGACATCGGCCAGGTCGAGCGCGGCATCGACCGTGTCGGTCGCGTTCAGGGCCGGCGCGCGCTCGAGTTCGGCCTGGCCATTGAGGGCGGTCACCACCTCGGTCAAGTGCCCGGCCAGATACACCTCGGCGTCGGCAACCAGACCAGCCTCGGCGGCATTGTCGCGCGGCAGCACCAGGCGCCGCCCGGCGCGCCGGGCCTGGATCACCGCCGGCAGGCAGCCCTTGACGCCGCGCAACTCGCCGTTGAGCGACAGCTCACCGATGAACTCCCAGTCCTGCAGCGTGCCGGTCTTGAGCTGCTTGGAGGCCGCCAGCACGCCGAGCGCGATCGGCAAGTCGAAGCGGGCGCCCTCCTTGGGCAGGTCGGCCGGCGCCAGCGAAACGGTGATCTTCCAGGACGGGCGGTCGAAACCGGAGTTGGCCATCGCCGCGCGGACCCGGTCCTTGCTTTCGCGCACCGCCGTTTCCGGTAGGCCAACGATGCTGAAGCCGGGCAGGCCCGGGCCAAGATGGACTTCGACTGCTACCAGCGGCGCCTCGATGCCAACCTGGGCTCGGGAGTGAATGGTTGCCAGACCCATGGGCCAATCTGCCTGTGTGTGGGTTTCAGCAGCAGATTGTCCGACCGGGTGGTTGCCGGAATCGATAGGCGGATGACCCGAACCGGCCTAGGAAAATCACCCGACCTGGGCCAGCCGGTCCTGCAGCGTGGTCGGCAGAAGATCAAGCGGCTGGGGCCGGCCGATCGCCCAGCCCTGCACCCGATTGACGCCGATACTGGCCATCAGTTCACGGTGCTCCCGGGTTTCCACCATTTCGGCCACGGTGGTTTTGCCAAGCAGGTGCCCCAGCTCATTGATCTCGGCGATCAGGCGACGCTCGCGCTCGCCGACATCGGCCTGGCGAATGAAACTGCCGTCGATCTTGATTTCATCGACCGGCAGCTGCTGAAGCAGGGCCATGGAGGAATTGCCTACGCCAAAGTCGTCCATGGAGAAGCGAAGCCCGCGTTCGCGCAGCAAGTGCATGGTGGTCAAGCCGGTTTCGAGCTGGGTGATGATGGCTGTTTCGGTAATCTCTATGCAGACCCGCTCGGCAATACCGGGGTGCCGATCCAGCTGTTCGAGCACGAACGGCAGGAAGCGATCGTCTCCCAGGCTCTGGGCGGAGATATTGATATTGACGCGTTCCAGGTTCTCCAGCGCATCGGCGTGCTCGGTCAGCCAGCGCAGGGCATGTTGCAGCACCCAGCGATCCACCTGCTGAGCCAGGAAATAGCGCTCGGCCGCCGGCATGAATTCACCGGCGCTGACCACTTTGCCGTCAACTTCGATCAGCCGCAGCAGCAGCTCAACGACCAGCTTGGCGTCCGGATCCGGCCGCGCGGTTTCGATCGGCTGCCAGTACAGGGCCAGACGGTCTTCCTTCAGCGCCCGGCGCAAGGCGACGACCCAGCGCAGCTGGCTGTCGCGCTCTGCCAGCGCCTCATCCTCGGGGTGATAGCGATGGACGCGGTTGCGGCCGGCCTGTTTGGCCGCTTGACAGGCGGCCTCGGCTTGCTTGAGGAACTCGCCGATATGGTCGGCGCCGCCAACCTGCAGCGCTGCGACCCCGATACTGGCGGTCAAGTCCAGCTCCGCGCTGAGCTCGCTCATCGCCAGCGACTCGATCCTGCGGCGCAGCCGCTCAGCCAGTGCCGAAGCTTCGTCCAGGTCCTGGCGCTTGCACAGCAGACAGAATTCGTCGCCGGCCGTACGCGCCAGGAAGTCGCTGGGCTCCAGCTCCGCGCGGATCCGCTCGACCACCGCGCGAATCACCTGGTCGCCGGCGCGGTGGTTTGTGGTCTCGTTGACGATGCGGAACTGATCCAGATCGATGTGGATCAGCTGGCGTTCGTTGCGCAAGCTACGGTCAAGCTCGCGCAGCTGGCGCTCCAGGCCCAGCCGGTTCGGCAGCCCGGTCAGCGCGTCCTGAAACAAGGCCGGGTCTGCCGCCAGGGGCGGCGCCAGCCGGCCAATGCGGCGGCGACGGCGAACCAGGACCAGAATGGCTGCGGCGAGCACCAGTACCGCCAACCAGATCCAGATCGCCGCCCCGGCGCGTGGCTGCGGCTGCAGTTCGGCCGGGGTCTGGCCGAGCCAGCGCTCGTGCATGCGCTGGAATTCGCCGCTGGACTTGAGCTGCTCGATGGCCCGGTTGATGTCCGCGCGCAGCTCATCGCGCCCCTTCGGCACCGCCAGCGCATAGTCCACCGCGAACAGCGGCGGGCCGCTGGTGACCAGATCGGCGTAAGCCGGCCTGGCCAGCAGGCGCCGCCCCAGCGGACCGTTGACGATCGCGACATCGTGCGCGCCGGTCGCCAGCAAGGCGATCGCTTCCGGTTCACTGTCAACCAGAATCAGGTTGGCGTCGATGCGTTCGTGGCGCAGCTTTTCATGGGCCCAGGAATCCTGCTGCACGATGATGTCGAGCCCGGACAGGTCATCGATGCCGCTTAGTGGCGCTGTGCCGCGGCGCAGAAAAAACTCGTGATAGAGAATCGTATGCGGGGTGGCGAAATCGACGTCGGTGGCACGGAATTCGCCGAAAAACATCGGCAGGATGTCAATCTCACCCCGGGTGATGGCGGCGCGGGCCTGCGCCCAGGGGCCAAGGCGCACCTCCGCCGTTCGACCCATCGCCGCAGCCAGGGCCTGGATCAGCTCGACATTGAATCCGGCGGCCTGGCCTTCGGCGTCGATATACTCAAAGGGCGGGAACGCCTGATCGCCGCCTGCAAGCAGGATTTCTGCACGCGCCACACCGTTCAGACTCAGGAGCAACAGACATGCCAGCAAGCAGCGCATCAAATCTCCTTAAGACCCCTTGGGCTTGAGAGGTTATCCTATCGACTCCTCGATTGCCAGCGGTTTCCGGCCGACACCATGAGCTTGCTGTGGCTGGTCACGCTGGGCTGGGCGTTCAGCTTCTCGCTGATCGGCGTCTACCTCTCCGGCCAGGTCGACGACTACGTCTCGGTATTCATCCGGGTGCTGCTCGCCCTGATGCTGTTTCTGCCGCTGCTGCCGCGCGCCCGGGTGCCGGCGCCGATCGCCGTTCGCTTGATGGCAATCGGTGCGATCCAGATCGGCCTGATGTATCTGCTGCTGTTCAAATCCTACGCCTATCTGTCGGTCCCGGAACTGCTGCTGTTCACGATCTTCACGCCGCTGTACGTGACCCTGATCGACGAACTGTGGAGCGGTCGACGGCAGCTGCCGCCCCGCTGGTGGCTGGCGGCGCTGCTGGCCGTGGCCGGGGCGGCGGTGATCCGATACGGCAACATCGGATCGGGCGCGCTGAGCGGCTTTCTGCTGATCCAGGGCGCGAACCTGTGCTTTGCCGCTGGCCAGGTCGCCTACAAGCGCCTGGATCTGGGCGGCCAGGTCAGCGCCGTGCAGAGTTTCGGCTACTTCTTTCTCGGCGCCGCCGTGCTATGCACGCTCACCCTGGCACTGTGGGGAGACTGGTCGCGCTGGCCGTCCAGCGCCGTGCAATGGAGCGTGCTGCTGTGGCTGGGCCTGGGCGCCTCGGGCCTCGGTTACCTGGGCTGGAATCTGGGCGCGCGCCGGGTCAACACCGGACAGCTGGCGGCGATGAACAACATGCTCATCCCGGCCGGGATCCTGGTCAACGTCCTGATCTGGAACCGTGACGTCGACTGGCCGCGCCTGCTGATCGGCGGCGCCGTCATTGTCATCGCCGTCTGGCTGGCTCGCCGCTAAGCCCGGGAGGGCACCAAAACCTTTCGGTCGCGAAGCAGCCAAGCAGCAAAGCGGCAAAGACAAAAAGGAAAGGGGGTAGAACGCCTTACCGCGCTTGGCTGCTTTGCTGCTTAGCGACCCAAAAGGTCTTTCAGGGCGTGCGGCCGTTAGGCTGCTCGGCAGCCAGCGCTTGCTCAAGGGCTTCAAGTTTCTCGCGCGTTCGGGCCAACACCTTTTTCTGGACCTCGAATTCCTCTCGCGTGACCAGGTCCATGCGGTTGAACGCGGCCTCAAGAACGGCGCGGAACTGCACTTCGAGCTCGGCGCGCAGCGTCTTCAGCTCGGCCGGCACGGCGTCGGCCAGCCGGCGGGTAATTTCGTCGATGGTCTGAAAATCGGGGCGCATCGTTCTGTGGGCTGGACGGAATGGGAAATCGCAGATTAACGCAGTTGACCGCCCGGAAGTGAAAGCAGGGCCGCTGGGCGCTGGCCGAGGGGGTCCGATCCCGGCCACGCCGGAGTAAAATCCGGGCTGATCTGCGTTAATCTGCCGGTTGAACCCTCCCTGCAGCTTGCCGCCATGAAAATGATCACCGCCATCATCAAGCCGTTCAAGCTCGACGACGTTCGCGATGCCCTGGGCGAGGTCGGCGTGACCGGCATGACGGTCACCGAGGTCAAGGGTTTCGGTCGCCAGAAGGGCCACACCGAGCTCTATCGCGGCGCCGAGTACGTGGTCGATTTCCTGCCCAAACTCAAACTCGAGATCGCCGTACCGGACGAGGACGCCGTGCGTGTGGTAGAGACCATCGTCGAAACCGCCTCGTCCGGACGCATCGGCGACGGCAAGATCTTTGTCAGCTCGATCGAACGTACGGTCCGCATCCGCACCGGCGAAGAAGGCGACGACGCGCTGTAGCGGCGCTGCCAGCGCTTCGGCGTCAGTCGGTTTCGAACTTTAGCTCACGAAACATCGGCTGATCATTCATGAAGCCTACGTTCTCGGCGGTGTGGCAGGCGATGCAGGCATCGCGGGCCTGGGAGAACTGGCTGCGAATGGCGTCGGCGTGACCGCTGGTCAGCGTCTCGAGGTAGATCGGCCAGATCGTGTCCAGGAATAGCTTGTCCGAGTTGGCCTGGCGGCCGGGGCGCTTGAGATAGCCACCGCGAATGGCCTCGCCGATCTTATCCCAATGATAATGGGCCAGAGCGAAGTTCTCGTCGCGAATCGCCTGGAACATGTGCTGGTAGCGCTCGCCGACTTCCCACATCGCCGAACTGAAACCACCGAGGTAGCTGCTCAGGCGCTCGGCCCTGGTTTTCTCATCGACATCGACCAACCAGTCATCGGCCACAACCTGGCTGCAAGCTCCCAGCATCAGGGCAATGATCGGCGCGCGCAGGCTACAAGGTATCGACATGCTGCATGTCTCCTCAAGTTTCGTGAGAGCATGGTTACCCTATCAGAAACCTTGGCATGAACATGAATCAGTCCCTAGCTCGTTTGTCTGGTGCTTTCGTCTGTGCCTTGCTGCTCGCGGCCTGTCAATCTGACCAGCCGCCCGCGGCGCTGACGGCGCCCGAGGCGCTTCGGGTTGGCACCGGCACCGATCCGCACAGCTTCGCCGAGTTCGAGCAGGTTCGGGTGCGCCATCTGCGCATGGACCTGGACGCCGACATGCGCGCACGCACACTGTCCGGCCATGTGGTGTTGGAGCTGGAGCGGCTGGACCCGGCTGTCCAGCGTCTGGTCCTCGACACCCGTGACCTGCACATTCGAGATGTCAATGCCATCGACGCCGACGGTCGCTATCGGCCCGTGTCCTGGCGCCTGGGTGCCGATCACGACCACCTGGGTCAACCGCTGGTCATCGTGCTGCCGACCGGAGTTGAGGCGCTGCGCATCGACTACGCCAGCCGGCCGGAAGCCTTCGGCCTGCAGTGGCTGGATCCGCAGCAGACCTCGTCCGGGCGGCCGTTCATGTTTTCGCAGAGCCAGCCGCATTACGCCCGTACCTGGGTGCCGCTGCAGGACACGCCGGCGGTGCGCTACACCTTCGAGGCCACGATTCGCGCGCCGCGCGATCTGATGGTAGTGATGGGCGCTGGTGGCAACCTGTTCGAGCGCAACGAGCGCGGTGAATACCACTTCGAGATGCCGGAACCGATCCCGTCCTACCTGATGGCGATCGCGATCGGCGACCTGGTGTTTGCCGAGATCGGCCCACGAACCGGCGTTTACGCCGAACCATCCTGGCTGGCGCGCGCCGCCGCCGAGTTCGAGGTGCTGGAGCGCATGGTCGAGATTGGCGAGGCGATGTACGGGCCCTACCGCTGGGGCCGCTACGACTTGCTCGTGCTGCCGCCCAGTTTCCCCTTCGGCGGCATGGAAAATCCGCGCCTGTCCTTTATTACCCCGACGATCATTGCCGGCGACGGCAGCCTGCTTGCCCTGGTCGCGCATGAGCTCGCCCATTCCTGGTCGGGCAACCTCGTCACCAATGCCGCATGGCGCGATCTGTGGCTGAACGAGGGCTTCACCGTCTACTTCGAGGCCCGGATCATGGAGGCCCTGTACGGCCGCGAGCTGCGTGACCAGCTCGCCCGCCTGGCCTGGGACGGCCTGCTGGACACTCTGGCAACCGTCGACGCGCGCGATCGTCAGCTGGTCCGCGATCTGCGCGATCGCGACCCGGAGGAAGCCTTCATGCGGGTGCCCTACGACATGGGCCGCTTCTTTCTCGATTGGGTCGAGCACCGGATTGGCCGCGAGGCCTTCGATGCCTTTCTGCGTGCCTACTTCGATCATTTCGCCTTCCAGTCGATTACCACCGAGGACTTCCGCGACTACTTCGAGGCCGAAGTCGTCGCCGCTCACCCCGACCGCCTGAGCATGGCCGAAGTCGATGAATGGTTGTTTGTATCCGGCCTGCCCGCGATCGCTTTCGAGATCGAGCCGCAGTCCGATGCCTTCGCCCAGGTCGATGGCTGGCGCGAGCGCTGGCAGGCCGGTGATATCGAGCTGACCGAGCTGCCCGTGGCCGACTGGTCGGTCCATCAATGGCGCCACTTCCTGCTCGGCCTGGCCGGCGCACTGGACGCAGAAACCATGGCCCGGATGGACGCGGCGTTTGGACTGACCGAACAGCAGAACCATGAAATCCTGTTTCTTTGGCTGATGAGCAGCATCGAAGCCCAGTACCCGCCGGGCATCGATCGCCTGGAACGCTTTCTCCTCGAAGTCGGCCGCAACAAGTTCACCCAGCCGCTGTACCGGGCCCTGGCCGTGTCCTCCTGGGGGCGCGACTGGGCGATCGAAGTCTTCCAGCGCGCCAGCCCCAGCTACCATCCGCTGACCCGCCAGGCGGCGGCGAGGGCGCTGGGGTTGGAATGAGCGGGTGAGAGGGGAAGAGGGAAGAGGGAAGAGGGAAGAGGGAAGAGGGAAAACCTCTCCATCCCCGGTGATGGTTTCGGGCGCAACTCGCTCGAGCGCCGCAACGCATCCATTCGGGGCGCGAGCGCCTCCGACCCAGCTTTCGCCATCTCCCTTCTCCCCTCTTCCCCTCTCCCCTATAATGAGGACCATTTCGATCCTGTTTCCCCGCCCGCCATGTTCAGCAACTCCTACACGCCGGTCAAGTTCGAGCGCGATTGCCAGCTGGTGATGGTGCCGGAGGGTATGGAGGTGGAGTTGCCGGCGGGAACGACCGGTTACATCACCCAGGCCCTGGGCGGCAGTTTCTCGCTATACGTGGACGGCCGCCTGTTTCGCCTGGCCGGCGACGATGCTGACGCCATCGGCCGCGAGCCGCCGCCACGGCCGGAACTGCCGGACAATGCCAGCGACCAGGATGTCGAGGCGGTGGTCTGGGCCCAGCTCAGGACCGTGTTCGATCCGGAGATTCCGATCAACATCGTTGATCTTGGACTGGTTTACGAGTGCAGCATGAGCCGCGGCGAAGACGGCCTGCGCAATGTCGATATCGCCATGACCCTGACCGCACCCGGTTGCGGGATGGGCGAGGTGCTGGTGTCCGATGTGCGCGAGCGCCTGCTCAGGATCCCGACCATCGGCGAAGTCAACGTCGCCCTGACCTTCGACCCGCCCTGGAACCAGAGCATGATGACCGAAGCCGCCCAGCTCGAAACCGGCATGTTCTAAGCCGGGCTCGCTTCGGTACAGCGCGGGCTCAACTAGTGGTCCTTCAAGCTGATGTTAGGGTTCAGTTGGTCTGCCAGCGTTCAGGGCAAGGCGCGGCTCGCAGTGAATGGACGCAAGCCCTTTGCAAGAGGGCTTTCGTTCATCTCTGCGTCCTCTGCGTCTTTGCGGTTAGACGGTTTTCCTGTCCCGGCGACTCGCCGCTCAGTCCAGCGCGGCGAGGACGTTCAGGACCTGCTCGCCGTAGCGAGCGAGCTTGTGGGCGCCGACGCCGCTGACGCGGGCCAGCTCATCCAGTGACTCCGGCTTCGCCTCGACGATTGCGGCCAGGGTGGCGTCGTGGAAGATCACATAGGGCGGGACGTTTTCCTCGCGGGCGGTCAGCAGGCGCCACTCGCGCAAGGCCTGCCAGGCCGGATCGGCCTGGTCGACGCTGATCTCGCCGCGCTTGCGCCGGCGCCGTTTTTCGGGCACGGCATCGCGCCTCAGCAGCAGCCGGGTTTCGCCGCGCAACAGGGCGCGGCAGTCCGGGCCGAGCTGCAGGCCGCCGTGGCCTTCCGGGTCGGGCTGCAGCAGGCCGCGGGCCAGCAGCTGGCGGATCACCGAATGCCAGCCGCCCTTGTCCAGTTCGGTGCCGATACCGAAGGTGCTCAAGCCGTCATGGCCGAGCGCTTCGATGCGATCGCTTTTCACGCCCATCAGCACGTCGACCACGTGGCCGGCACCAAAGCGCTGGCCGCTGCGGTAGACGCAGGACAGCAGCTTGCGCGCCGCCTCGGTCGCATCCCAGGTCTCGGGCGGCTGCAGGCAGTTGTCGCAGTTGCCGCACTGTCCGGGATGGGCCTCGTCGAAGTAGTTCAACAGCGCCGGGCGGCGGCACTCGGCCTGTTCGCAGTAGGTCAGCAGGGCCTCCAGGCGCTCGCGTTCCAGGCGCTGCTGCTGCTCGTCGGCGCCGGACTGGGCCAGCAGCTGGCGAATCTGCATGATGTCGGACAGGCCGTAGACCATCCAGGCATCGGCTGGTCGGCCGTCGCGCCCGGCGCGGCCGGTTTCCTGGTAGTAGGCTTCGATGCTCTTCGGCAGATCGAGGTGGGCGACGAATCGAACATCGGGCTTGTCGATCCCCATGCCGAAGGCGATCGTGGCGCAGATCACCAGCCCGTCCTCGAGCAGGAACCGATCCTGGTGGTCCTGGCGGGTGCTGGCGTCGAGGCCGGCATGGTAGGGCAGGGCGCGGATGCCGTTCTCGACCAGCCAGGCGGCAGTGTCCTCGCAGCGCTTGCGCGAGAAGCAATAGACGATGCCCGATTCGTTCGGATGCTCGCGCTGGATGAAGGCGAGCAGCTGGGCCCGGGCGTTGTTCTTCAGGCCGACCCGATAGCGGATGTTGGGCCGATCGAAGCTGTCGACGAAAACCTGGGCCTGGTCATCCAGCAGGCGCCGGCGGATCTCGCTGCGGGTCCGGTCGTCGGCGGTCGCGGTCAGAGCGATCCGTGGCACCTCGGGGAAGCGTTCGCGCAGCTGGCCCAGCTGCAGATACTCAGGCCGGAAATCATGGCCCCACTGGGAGACGCAGTGGGCCTCGTCGATGGCGAACAGGGCCAGCGTGATTCGGGCCAGGCGGCTGAGCGTGGCCTCCTTCAACAAGGTTTCCGGGGCCATGTAGATCAGGTCCAGCTCGCCCTGCATCAGTGCCTGTTCGGTGCGCCGACGGGTGTCCGGATCGAGGCTGGAGTTGAGCACTGCGGCCGCTACGCCGTTGTGGCGCAGGGCCTCGACCTGGTCGCGCATCAGCGCGATCAGCGGCGAGACGACGACTGCGGTGCCGGAACGGATCAGGGCCGGGATCTGGTAGCACAGCGACTTGCCGCCGCCGGTCGGCATCAGCACCAGCGCATCCTCGCCGCCGCTGACGGCCTTGATGATGTCGTGCTGTCGACCGCGAAAGGCCGGGTAGCCGAAGACCTGTCGCAGCAGGTCTTCAGGTTGGGCGCCAGGCAGCGGCTTGGAGACGACGGTCTGGGGCATCAGGGGTCAGGCGCAGCGCTGCGCGGGTCAGGACGAAACCAGACCCCAGCATAGCGGCTGCTGCGGGCTCGATGGGATGGGAATTCGCCCCGAAGACATCTCAGATTATGGCGCGCTGACGAATGAACCCGGCCAGCTGGTCGGCCCAAAGTGCATGCCCCTCGGCATTCGGATGGAAGCCGTCGCAACAGAACAGCTGACCCTCGATCAGTTCGCCGGGCAGGGGCAGATGCCAGACCCTATCCAGTTCTTCGGCGAGCTCGGCCGCCGCCGCGTCGAGCAGGCGCGAGCGGCTCCCGAGCAGCAGCCTCAGCGAACCCGGCAGCGCCGGGAATCGGCCCATGTCAGGCACCGCGGACAGCACCACCGGCACGTCGCCCAGCACTCGCCGCAGCACGTCGATGAGCGCGCGCAAGTCGCGCTGCCAGGCCGTTGCGCTGGACAGGCGCAGGCTGTCGTTGACGCCGAGGCCGATCAGGGCAAGATCGGCCGGCGCGGCTGCCAGGTTTGGCAGCAAACGCTGACGGCAGGCGCAGGCGGTAACGCCGCCGGCCGCCGCTGTTCGCCAGGCCACCGCGCGCTGATACTGACCGGCCAGGCGCTGGGCAAGCTGCGGGGTCAGGGCTTCGGCCTGCGCGGCCAGGCCCACGCCGGCCAGCGGGGACTCGCCGATCGCGACCAGCTGCAGCGCCGGCTGGTCGCCTTCAACTTCGCCTTGGCGCGGCCCGGGCGCCTCGGCCAAGCTCGGGATGCGACGCCTGAGCAGCAGGCCCTGGGGCAGGGCGATCGGCGCCAGCAGCAGGGCCAGGCGAGCGCGGGCGGCCGGGCTCAGGTCGGCAGGCCAAGCTGTTGCGCGGCCTGATCGGCGCGCTCGACGCGGCGCTGCAGGGCCGCCTCGTCGATGGCGGCGATGCCGTCGAACTCCGGCCAGCCCTGGCCGTGCCGGCGGATCAGGCCTTCGAGCAGCGCCGCGTGGGGCGCGCTGTCGTTCAGGCAGGGAATGTAGTCCAGCTGCTCGCCGCCGGCCTCGATGAATTCGTCGCGGTTCTCCACCGCGATCTCTTCCAGCGTCTCCAGGCAGTCCACTGCAAAGCCGGGGCAGACCACCTGGACGCGCCTGACGCCCTCTTTCGCCAGCAGCTGAAGGGTCTTGTCGGTGTAGGGTTTGAGCCATTCGGCCTTGCCCAGTCGTGACTGGAAGCTCAGCTGCCACTGGTCGTCGGTCAGGCCCAGCCGGTTCGCAATCCGGCGCGCGCTGACCTGGCACTGGCAGTAGTAGGGGTCGCCAGCGAGCAGATTGCGCTTCGGGATGCCGTGGAAGGAGAACACCAGCTTGTCGGGCCGGTCCCGGCCCTGCTGAAAATCCCGGACGCTCCGGGCGACGGCGTCCAGCCAGCCTTCCTCGCCGTGGTAGTCGTTGATGAAGCGCAGTTCGGGCAGCCAGCGCAACCGCGACAGCGAGCGGGTCACTCGGTCGAACACCGAGGCCGTGGTGGTCGCCGAATACTGCGGATACAGCGGCAGCACCAGCAGGCGCTGGACGTTGTCGGCGCGCAGCCGGTCGATGGCCTGGTCAATCGAGGGCTGGCCGTAGTTCATCGCCAGCATCACCTGTACATCCAAGCTGATCTGGGCCAGGCGCTGGTCCAGCAACTCGGCCAGGCGCCGGGAAAGGAACAGCAGCGGCGAACCCTGCTCGGTCCAGATGCTGGCATAGGCCCGAGCGGATTTGCGCGCCCGGAGCGGCAGGATGATGAGGTACAGAATCGGCCACCACAGCAGGCGAGGCAGCTCCACCACCCGCCGGTCGCTCAGGAATTCGCGCAGGTAGCGGCGCAGCGGCCAGGGCTTCGGAGCATCGGGCGTGCCCAGATTGACCAGCAGCACCGCCGCCTTGGGCGGGCGCCGATGGGCCGTGACGGCGGACAGCTCCGTGCGCGTCCGGATGGGAGCAGGGTTGGGCTTGAGCATGCGCGATGAGGAACTGACGGGCCTGGGCGGCATTGTAAGCTTTGCCCATCGACGATCTGCGTGGGCGCCGGGGCGCTGATGGGCAGTTGCAGAACTTTCTGATATGATCAGACGCGTCGGAAGGATGGAAGAACAATTAATGCGCCTGCTCACGCCTGTTGCTAGGTGTGTCGTCGCGGCCGCACTTTTGGCGGTCAGCGCTGCGCTGTGCGCGGAACCCATCGGCTTCTCCGTCAACTCCCGCGGCAACTTCAGCAATCCGGACCAGGTCAATGCCCTCTGGCGAATCAACCTCGCCACCGGCCATGCCGAGTATGTTGGCTGGACCGCCTATCTCGACCTCGAGGCTTTGGCGATGCATCCCGACGGTACCCTGTACGGTGCCGACGATGAATCCAAGACTATCGTTCGGGTCAGCAAGGTCACCGGCCTGGGCGTGCCGGTCGGTGGCGCGGCCAACAGCCACAACATGGGTGTGCCGCTGGGCCAGGCGAAAGACTTCGGCATGGCCTTCGATTGCGCGGGCTCGGCCTTCGCGGTTTCGGATGTGACGCGGACTCTGTTCTCGGTCAACATGAGCAACGGGCGCCTGACCGTCATTGGCAGCCAGGGCTCGCTGGGCTCGCCCATCACCGATCTGGCCATCCGCGGTAACGAAGCTTTCGGTATCGGCGTCGGTTCGGCCGGCGGCGGCTCCGCGGCAGCACCAAATCTGTATCGCATCGACCTGAGCAACGGCAGCTCGCAATTGGTCGGGCCGCTGGGCTCGGCCGTGGCGCCGTACAACAACGCCGGCCTCGATTTCGACGCCGACGGCGTGCTCTGGGCCATCACCGACCGCAGGGCCGTTGCCGGCGGCGGCGACAATCCCAGCCAGATCTTGCGCATTGACACGGCAACGGGCCAGGCGGAGCTTGTCGCTGAAAGCATTGTCGGTCTTGAGTCCCTGGCCATCGGCCCACCCGGCGGGTGCACCGAAGGCACAGCGCCGGCGCCGGTTCCCATTCCCACCATGGCGCCTGCTGGCCTGCTGGCTTTGGTCCTTGTCCTGCTGGGTTTCGGCCTCGTTCAGACCGGCTTCCGCCGGGCCTGATACACTTCAGCTTCTGTTGCTATCCGCCTCTGCGGGGTGTCCCCATGATTGGCAATATCGGTCCTGTGCAGCTGCTGATCATTCTCCTGATCGTACTGCTGGTGTTTGGAACCAAGCGCATTCGATCGCTCGGCAGCGACCTCGGCGGCGCCATTCGCGAGTTTCGCAAGGGCGTGAGCGAGGAGTCGGACAAGGACAGCCCCAAGGCTGTTGGCGGCAACGATCCCGGAGAGTCGGCCCGACCTGATCGGGACTGAAGCGATGGGCGGCATCGGTGTCAGTGAACTGGTGCTGCTGGCGCTGATCGCCCTGCTGGTGGTCGGCCCGCGTCGCCTGCCCGAAATGGCGCGCGGTCTCGGCCAGATCACGCGCACGGCGCGCGGTGCCTGGTTGACGCTGAAGTCCGAGTTCCAGGCCGAGCTCGACAACGAGCACAACCGCCGCATTCTCGAAGAAGCCCGCCAGGCGCGTCAGGAATTCGAGAACCTGGCCGCCGGCAAGGACGGCAGCGGTAGTGAGCGACGTTCCGGAGACTGAACGCGAGCTGACGCTGATCGAGCATCTGCTCGAACTCCGCTCCCGCATCCTCAAGGCCCTGGTGGCGGTGCTGGTGGTGCTGCTGGCCCTGGTGCCGTTCGCCCGGCCGCTCTATACCCTGTTTTCGGCGCCGCTGGTGCGTTTCCTGCCGGAAGGCTCCAGCATGATCGCGATCGACGTCGCCTCGCCGTTTTTCGCGCCGTTCAAGCTGGTCATGGTGCTGGCCCTGTTGCTGGCGATGCCGGTGGTGATCTACCAGCTTTGGGCCTTCGTTGCGCCGGGTCTGTATCGGCACGAGCAGCGCCTGGCCCGGCCCTTGCTGGTGGCCGCCGTGCTGCTGTTCTACGCCGGCTGCGCGTTCGCCTACTTCGTGGTCTTCCCGGTGATCTTCGGCTTTTTCACCGCCATGGCCCCCGAGGGCGTGGCGGTGATGACCGACATCAACCGCTACCTGGACTTCGTGCTGGTGATGTTCCTGGCCTTCGGCCTGGCTTTCCAGGTGCCCATCGTGACCTTCGTGGTGATTGCATTGGGTATCACCACGCCGGCCCAGCTCGCCGGCATTCGCGGCTACGTGATCATCGGTGCCTTTACCCTGGCGATGCTGGTCACGCCGCCGGACATGATCTCGCAGACCCTGCTGGCCGTGCCGGTACTGCTGCTCTACGAGGGCGGCATTCTGATGGCGCGGCTGGTGTTGAAGCCGGCGGCTTCCACCGGCGAGCAATCGGGCGCTGATTCGGGCGAGGGTAGCGCCGGCTGAGCTTTACCCAATGGGCCGCATGGCCCACTGGCGCCGGTCGGTGCTCAGGCGACCAGCCGGTCGTCGCCGCCTGGGTCCGGATCGTCGCCTTTCGGGTCGGCCGGCAGGCCGAAGATCTGGCGGAAGGCCACGTATTGCGCCCCGGCCATCAGCATCTGCACCAGCAGGGTGATCAGCAGGATCAGGACCTGGATCACGAAGACCCCGAACTGCCCCAGCATCAGCTCGGTCGCGCCGGTCACAATCGCCATGATCACGCCCAGGCCCATCGCCACGGCCAGAAAGGCCAGGCCGAAACCCAGGAAGGCCAGCCAGTTGGCCAGGCTTGCGCGCAGGCTCATCCACAGCGCCGGCAGCACCGGCCATTCCAGAAACATGACCAGCGGGATGGCGAAGAACAGGGCGGCCAGAACCAGACCGAACAACACTACCGCGAGCAGCAAGCCCGGCCCGATCGACGCGCCAGCCAGCGCTTCGGCCAGGGCCTGGGGCGAGCTCATCGCCGCTTCCAGCTCGGACGGGTCGATCTGGCTGCCGATCCAGCCGACCAGCACGGCCGCGGCCAGCATCGAGCCGAAGATGCTCAGCGCGCCGAGCAGGAGCAGGCGCGCGCGCCGGCCGGGGTCCTGCCAGCCGGCGAACAGTGTCATCGGGCTCGGCGCTTCGCCGCGCGCCACGCGATCGAAACCGAACAGTACGCCGGCGGTCAGCAGCGGCGTGAACAGCACCAGCAGCAGCTGGCCCAGAAACGGGATCAGCGCGCCCAGCAGCGAAACGAACAGCCATAGCGATGCGATTCCGGCCAGCGGGCCGAAGCCGGTGGCGAACAGCTCGGCGCCGGCCGGCAGCCAGCGCAGGCCCTCGCCGAAGCTGCGGCGCTGAAACGGCGCTGGCGCGCTCATGATCCGCGCCGCACGACGGCGCCCTCGCGCAGATGCTGGGCGCTCCAGCGCGGCGCGCGGCCCAGCGCTTCGAGGACTTGCTCGGGCTCGGCGACCTGTTGCCAGGTATCCAGGTGGGTGTCGCTCATGAAATGCTCGCTGACGCTGTGAGCCAGGAAAGCCAGCAGGCCGTCGTAGTAGCCGCGGGTATTGATCAGCACGATCGGGCCGAGGTACTGGCCCAGGCGCTTCAAGGTCATGACCTCGAACAGCTCCTCGAAGGTGCCGCAGCCGCCGGGCAGGGTGACCACGGCATCGCTGCCCTCCAGCATCAGCGCCTTGCGGGTACGCATGTCGTCGACCACGGTCAGCGAGTGCAGGCCTTGATGGCCGCGCTCCAGCTCGGTCAGAAACTCCGGAATCACGCCGTGGACTTCGCCGCCCGCGGCCAGCGCGGCGTCGGCCATCGCCCCCATCAGGCCGTGGCTGCCGCCACCGTAGGCAATGCTGATCCCGGCTTCGGCGAGGATTTTACCCAGCCGCCCGGCCGCGTTGATATAGTCTGCGTGCAGCGCGCGGCTGGCTGCGGCGAAGACGGTGACGCGTCTGATCGACATGTGTAGACAAGAAGGCTGGAGATGCAAACCCGATATTCTACGCCCAGCGTCCGCTTGGCGCGCCTGTTCATCCTTGCCCTGGGCGCCGCGCTGCTGAGCGGCTGCGGTGACGATCGGTCGCCAGCCAGCGAGCTGGCCCTGGGCCAGGAGCCTTATCTGCGCTGGTGCGCTTCCTGCCACGGCAACCAGGGCGAGGGCCGGCCACCAGCCTTTCCGCCGCTGGCCGGTTCGGAGTGGCTGGAGGAACTGCCGGACCAGGGCCTGGCCCTGATCATCCTGTACGGCCTGCGCGGCGAAATCCAGGTCGCCGGCCGTACCTATCGCGGCTACATGCCGCCCATGCAGCATCTGAGCGACGGCGACATCGCCGATATCCTGAGCTTCATGCAGTCGGCCTGGGGGTCGCGCGAGTCGGCGCTGAGTGCAGCTGACATCGCCGGCCTGCGGCTGGCTTTCGACGGGCGTCGGCCGCCGCTGGAAGGCTGGGACGGCGTCATCGAGGCGCTGGAGGCCCTGCCATGAACAGCCCGGTCCCGACTCGCGCCGGCAGTGGGCCCCCGGCGGCGCTGATCCTGCTGGGCCTGACCGTGGCCGCCTATTTCCTGCAGGCCGCCAACTTCAACGAGGCCGTGATCCGCTTCGCGCTGTGGCCCTTGGCCGCGGCCGAGTCGGCCGAGTTCGCCCGCTTCGGCGTCAGTTTCCAGCCCTGGCAGCTGATCAGCTACGGCTTTCTGCATGGCGGCATCGCCCACCTGTTCTTCAACATGTTCGCCCTGTACATGTTCGGCCTGCCGATCGAGCGCGCCTGGGGCACCCGTCGTTTCCTGATCTTCTACTTCGTCTGCATGATCGGCGCGGGCCTGGTGCAGCTCACCGTCGCCGCCGTGACCGGCGAGGTCTATCCCACCATCGGTGCCTCGGGCGCGGTGTTCGGCCTGCTGCTCGCCTTCGGCGTCATGTATCCGAACCACACCATCCTGCTGCTGATCCCGCCGATTCCGCTGAAGGCCAAGTGGTTCGTGCTGGTCTACGGTGCCCTGACCCTGTTCTTCGGCATGACCGGCATGATGCCCGGCATCGCCCACTTCGCCCACCTGGGCGGCATGCTGTTCGGCCTGGTGCTGATCCTGCACTGGGGCCGCCAGGACTACTACCGTCGCCGCTCGGGCTGAGCCTCACAAACACGGTTTGAATCGGTGGTCTGGCCGCTCCGGCCAACAAAACGAAGGGCGGCCGGCTTCTCATACGAAGCCTTTGGCGTACGGCAGGCTAAACGTTACAATCCAGCGATGGCTTTCGGCTGGCATGTGAGAAAGGTGGGACGTTAGTTTGGGCGAAAAGGAAGCAGCAGCCAGAATCAAGATCAATCGTCTGCTGGATCAGGCCGGCTGGCGGTTTTTCGATGATGAGCGTGGCCCTGCCAATATCCAGCTCGAACCGAAAGTCACCCTTCGCGCGCAGGAGCTTGACGCCCTCGGGGCAGACTTCGAAAAGACTGGGCGGGGCTTCGTCGACTTTCTGCTGCTTGACCGCAGGGGCTTTCCATTGCTGGTCCTCGAGGCCAAGGCCGAAGACAAGAACCCGCTGACCGGGAAAGAGCAGGCCCGACGCTACGCCCGGTCACAGAATTGCCGATTCGTGATCCTGTCCAACAGCAATCTGCACTGTTCAGACACCAAATAGTTAAAAAACGGCAAGGATGACAATGGAGCAAGGTCAACTCAACTGGATCGCCAATTTCATCTGGGGCATTGCCGACGATGTCTTGCGCGATCTCTACGTACGAGGCAAGTACCGAGACGTCATCCTGCCGATGACCGTGCTGCGGCGGCTGGACGCGGTGCTGGAGCCGACCAAGCAAGCCGTACTTGACATGAAGGCCTCGCTCGATAAAGCCGGCATCACCAACCAGGATCAGGCCCTGCGCCAGGCGGCCGGCCAGGCCTTTTACAACACCTCCAAATTTACCCTGCGTGATTTGCGCGCGCGGTCCAGCCAGCAGCAGCTCAAGGCCGATTTCGAAGCCTATCTCGACGGCTTCTCGCCCAACGTCCAGGACATCCTGGAAAACTTCGAATTCCGCAACCAGATTCCCCGGCTGTCCAAGGCCGACGCCCTGGGCACGCTGATCGAAAAGCTGCTCTCGCCGGATATCAACTTGAGCCCAAATCCCGTACTTAACGGTGACGGCTCGGTCAAGCAACCCGGCCTCGACAACCACGGCATGGGCACGGTGTTCGAGGAGCTGGTCCGTCGCTTCAACGAAGAAAACAACGAAGAAGCCGGCGAACACTGGACCCCGCGCGATGCCGTCAAGCTGATGGCCAAATTGATCTTCTTGCCTGTTGCTGACGACATCGACTCCGGCACCTACCTGCTGTATGACGGGGCTTGCGGCACCGGCGGTATGTTGACTGTTGCTGAAGAAACCCTGCAGGAAATCGCCGCTGAGCACGGCAAGCAGGTCGCCACGCACCTCTACGGCCAGGAAATCAACGCCGAGACCTACGCCATCTGCAAGGCCGATCTGCTGCTCAAGGGCGAGGGCGATGCCGCCGACAACATCGTTGGCGGCCCGGAGCACTCGACCCTGGCCAACGACGCTTTCCCCTCGCGCGAGTTCGACTTCATGCTCTCCAATCCGCCCTACGGCAAAAGCTGGAAGAGCGACCAGGAGCGCATGGGCGGAAAGAAGGGTTTGAAAGACCCACGCTTTCTGATCGAACACGCCGGCGACCCCGAATACTCGCTCATCACCCGCTCCAGCGACGGCCAAATGCTGTTCCTGGCCAACATGCTGTCGAAAATGAAGCACGGCACGAAACTCGGCAGCCGCATTGCCCAGGTCCATAACGGTTCCTCCCTGTTCACCGGCGATGCCGGCCAGGGCGAAAGCAACATCCGCCGCTGGATCATCGAAAACGACTGGCTGGAGGCCATCGTCGCCTTGCCGCTGAACCTGTTCTACAACACCGGCATTGCCACCTACGTCTGGGTGCTGACCAACCGCAAGCCCGAGCATCGCCGTGGCAAGGTCCAGCTCATCGATGCCACGCAATGGTCCAGGCCACTGCGCAAGAACCTGGGCAAGAAGAACTGCGAGCTATCTGCCGAAGACATCGACCGCATCTGCCACAGCTTCCAGGCCTTCAAGGAAATCGAACAGTCGAAGATTTTCCCGAATGCGGCTTTTGGCTACTGGAAAGTCACCGTCGAGCGCCCACTGCGCCTGGCCGGCATCGACCCCGAGCGCGCCTACACCGCCAAAGAGATCAAGGCCTTGAAAGACAGCGCCGAGCGCCGGGAAGACGCCCCACCGCTGATCAAGAAAATCCACAAGCGCGGCACCGCCCCCGATCCGCTGCGCGGCCTGTTCCCGGCCACCCTCGATGGCAAGCCCGCCGTGGTCGAATACGAATCCGACACCGAACTGCGCGATACCGAGCAAGTGCCGCTGCTCGAAGAAGGCGGTATCGAAGCCTTTATCCAGCGCGAAGTCCTGCCGCATGCACCGGATGCCTGGTACGTGCCGGGCAGCGTCAAGACCGGCTATGAAATCAGCTTTACTCGCTACTTCTACAAGCCCAAACCGTTGCGCTCGCTGGAGGAGATTCGGGCGGATATTCTGGCGCTGGAGAGAGAGACAGAAGGTTTGCTCAGCGAAATCGTTGGAGGAAAAGGGCAATGAATATCCGGTCAGGTCAGCAGATCATAAAAACCCGTGATGATCCAGAGCCAGTAATGTTCGAGCGGCCGGATGAAGTGCCTGATGCGCACAAGCCTTATCGAATTACAGCTGGTTCTAGATGTACGTGGGCAAAGCCAGATGAATTCTTTGGGCCGGAGAAGCTTCGGCCTCGGATCGAGCCCTGGTTGACAGCACTCACTCAGTCTGAGCATTTGGCACTTCTAGTAGGTTCAGGGCTCACGCACGCGACGCACTTTATGGCGACCGGTAGGCGTGGCCCCGGAATGGATGATGTCTCTTTTTCCCTTTTTGATGAAGCAATTTCGGGGGAAGCGAAGCGCTGTGCAGAAGCGGCTGGACGCCAAGAAGGAAATATCGAAGACCAGATTCGTGCGGCAAATGAACTGCTTAGAGGCTTAGAGATTATGGCGGCCACCAAGGCCCCAGAAGAGAGGGTTCATGAGAAAGTTCTGAAACTCAGAGATGAGATCAAGCGAGTTCTATCCGAATTTGGTGGCTCAATCTTGGAGGCTGAGCGAAATCTCGCCTCAGCCGAGAAGCGGGAGCAAGCCTTCAACTATCTGGTCAGCTTTCTGATGAGTTTCGCCAGTCGGACGGGTACCCGCGAACGCTTGCAGTTATTCACGACTAACTACGATCGGTATATCGAGGCTGGTGCGGATGTGGCTGGCTTGCGACTGATTGATCGATTCGTCGGGAATCTCGCACCCGTATTCCGGGCGTCTCGTCTCGATGTTGATCTTCACTACAACCCGCCTGGCGTTCGCGGTGAGCCACGCTACCTCGAGGGTGTTGCTCGCTATACCAAGCTCCATGGCTCGATCGATTGGGTGGATTATGGCGGGGCAATCCGACGTATCGGACTTCCGTTCGGCGCGAATAACATCGCTCCTTACTTGTCAGCACCTGGGATGGATGGCGCGGACGAGATGGGGCTGATGATCTACCCGAATGCTGCAAAAGATAGGGAAACCGCGTCGCACCCTTATGTCGAACTGTTCCGCGACTTCGCTGCGGCAATCTGCCGCCCGAACAGCAGTCTGATCGCTTACGGCTACAGCTTCGGCGATGATCACATTAATCGCGTGATCGAAGACATGCTCACCATTCCGTCTGCGCACCTGGTTGTGATCGCGCATGGTGATCCGCTCGGTCGGATCGTGCGTACCTGCGATCGGATGGGCAGACCTGCGCAGACCACATTGCTGATCGGTGACCATATCGGCGATCTGAAGACGCTTGTCGACCACTACCTGCCGAAGCCGGCCATCGATCGCACGACTTTTCGCATGGCCGAGCTACTGAAGGCCCGTTGGGGAGCAGACCAGGAACGAAGCGACGGTTCAGATGCTACTCCTGAAAGCGAGGGACATCCGGCGTCATGAGCCAAGCACCCTTTGAGTATGCCGAGAGCCTTCGCATCGGTTCAGTCGATTTTGTTTCACCGGATGAAATCAAAGTCGCCCTCGACATCGAAGCGCCCGAGTCGGTAGCGCTAAATGCCGGCTCACCACGCCCGTTCCCCCGGGTAAACGGCTATCTACTCGTCCCGGTTGATGACGGATATTTGGTCGGGCAGGTCGAGTGGATGACCGTCGAGCGCTCCGCATTTCCGAAGCGACGAGGGATGCAGGATTTTGGCCTAATCGACCTACCGTACCCGTTGCGTCGATTGAGTCTCAATCCCCTCGGCAGCCTACGGCCTCGATCAGAAGGCGGGAGCTATACATTCCGACGCGGTGCCGATTCGTTGCCATCGGTGGGTGCCGCCGTTCGGCTTCCCACAGATGCGCAGCTGCGCTCGATCGTTGAGTCCGGTGAGCGACGGCGCGTCCAGATTGGGACGAGCCCGCTAGCTGGAGACGCGAGAGTTTCTGTCGATCCAAACCGCTTGTTCGGTCGCCATCTCGCCGTCCTCGGCAACACCGGCAGCGGCAAGTCGTGTTCAGTGGCCGGAATCATCCGTTGGAGCCTTGAGCAGGCTCAAGAGGCGCGGCCTGAGGGCGTTCCAAACGCCCGATTCATCATCCTTGACCCCAACGGCGAGTATTCGCGAGCCTTTGGTAATGATCCCGAAATCAAAGCTCGACTTTTCAAAGTCAATCCGGCCGATGG
This sequence comes from Gammaproteobacteria bacterium, assembly GCA_050485825.1. GTDB lineage: Bacteria > Pseudomonadota > Gammaproteobacteria > Xanthomonadales > Wenzhouxiangellaceae > Wenzhouxiangella. Next base: position 49,855 of record JBJHCC010000001.1, on the reverse strand, counting down.
AGAGTTAGCCCTCAAGGTGCCGTTATGGTTTTGGAATAGCACCGAGTGGTGTTCATTCACTCAAGCAAGCGCTCGAACGCAGCGTCCGCTATTAAGGCGGGCGTTGCGTGAGGTCAAAGCCGGTCGGACGGAGATTGCTGCTTCGACGCAGGAAGATAAGGAACTTGCTCTGCGTCGCTATCTTTCATCTCGTCTTATCTCCTTACAGCGCGACCTCCATTCAGGCGAGATCCAGACAGACAAGCAATTCGGATGGCGTCTGAATGCGATGATCAGCGATCTTGACGTCAAAGTCGGCGAGTACCCTGGCAAACGGCTTGAGGAGGTTCGGAGTGCCCTCAGATCTGCTGTCAAAGCGAACTTCAAGAGTTTCAACAAAGATGGCGAGTTAGTCGAATTCTTCCGTGCGTTTTCGGAAGCTCAGGTAACACCAATTATTGAGGCCCTGAAATCAGCTGTCGAGACCGTCGGGGGCATCGTCTACCAAGAAGGTCCTGACGAAGACGTTCCGCTGCCTTTCAGCGGTACAGACCTTGCTGACCATTTGGAGATCCTGGCAGAACAGGAAAGCCAAAGTCAGTGGCTCGACTTCCTGATCGCCCGAATCCGCACGTTCCTCTCAGAACGCAGAATGCAAGGCATCATATCTGATACTGGGGGGTTAACACTCGAAAGCTGGCTGACAGATTACATTGGGAGTAGTAGCGCCGAAGCTGGCTGTATTTCAGTAATCGATCTGTCTCTTGTGCCGACCGAAGTCGTTCACGTCGTTACAACGGTTATTGCGCGCATGGTTTTCGAAGCTTTACAGCGATACCTGAAGCTGAATGGTGTCGCGCTACCAACCGTGCTCGTGATGGAGGAGGCGCACACTTTCATCAAGCGCTACAAGGACGATGCCGAGAATCAAGACACTGCAGCGGTCTGCTGCCAGGTTTTCGAGCGTATTGCGCGCGAGGGTCGTAAGTTCGGTTTAGGGCTTGTGCTCTCGTCGCAGCGCCCCTCCGAGCTTTCCCCAACGGTGCTTTCACAGTGCAATACATTCCTCCTCCACCGGATCAGTAATGACCACGATCAGGATTTGGTGCGCCGGCTTGTGCCAGATAACCTCAAGGGCTTGCTCCGGGAACTGCCTTCGCTTCCGTCTCAGAGAGCAATCCTGCTAGGTTGGGCATCGGAGCTGCCTGTTCTGGTGCGAATGAACGATCTGCCCAAGTCGCAGCAGCCGCGGTCCGACGATCCCGAGTTCTGGGGTGTCTGGATTGGGCAAGATCAGAAAGGCAATCCTGTTGTGCGCGGGACTGACTGGGATCGAGTGGCCGAGGGCTGGCAAAAAGGCGCAGATACGCTGGGTGGTGAGGAATGATCACCAGTCTCAAGCCCTATCCTGCTTACAAGGAAACTTCAGTCCCGTGGCTGGAACAGCTCCCGGCACATTGGAAGATTGAGCGGGCAAAGTGGTTATTTCAAAAAGTGCACCGTCCCGTTCGTGAGTCGGATGAAGTGGTGACCTGTTTTCGCGACGGGACAGTGACACTTCGAAAAAATCGCCGTTTGACAGGATTCACCGAGTCGCTGAAGGAGATCGGCTACCAGGGAATTCGTCGAGGTGATCTTGTCATTCATGCTATGGATGCCTTTGCTGGTGCGATCGGTGTAGCGGATTCTGATGGCAAAGGGTCACCAGTCTACTCAGTGTGCAAGCCCGCGCCGACTGCCAATTCTCACTTTTACGCATACATTGTTCGCGAGATGGCGAGAAGTCAGTGGATTCAGGCGCTTGCCAAGGGCATTCGTGAGCGATCGACCGACTTTCGCTTTGAGGCCTTTGGTTCACAAGAGCTCCCGTTCCCACCGCTTGCCGAGCAGGTCGCGATCGTTCGGTTTCTCGGCCATGCGGACCGGCGGATTCGGCGGTACATTCGGGCTAAGCAGAAGCTGATCAAGCTGCTGGAGGAGCAGAAGCAGGCGATCATCCACCGTGCCGTGACGCGCGGCCTTGATCCCGGTGTTCGCCTCAAGCCTTCTGGTGTGGAATGGCTGGGGGATGTGCCGGAGCATTGGGAAGTCTGGCAGATCGGGCACTTCGCAAAGGTTGGTAATGGCTCGACACCCTCGCGAGGAAACACTTCATACTGGACGAACGGCACTTACCCGTGGCTAAACAGCAGCAGCGTAAATGCCGGGACCATAAAGGCATCCGATCAGTATGTCACGGCGGTAGCAATGCGTGAGTGTCATCTGCCTCGTGTGCCTGCCGGCAGTTTGCTTGTCGCAATAACCGGTCAAGGGAAGACACGCGGCAAGGCCGCTATCTTGGATATTGACGCTACGATCAACCAACACCTTGCATTCATCACGATTCGAAAGCCAGGCGCAATTGTGAGTGCAGAGTACTTGCAGATGTTCATCGCTGCAGCCTATGGTGAATTGCGCCGCATGAGCGATGATTCAGGAAGCACCAAAGGCGCCCTTACTTGTGATGACCTGCGGCATTTTCGTGTTGTCCTGCCGCCAATAGAGTCCCAGGCGGCGATTCTTCAGTCGGTTGCGGACAGTCTGTCGGAGAGCCAGCGAGCGCTGCATATCGCTGAACGGGAGATAGCACTCCTGGAAGAATACCGCACCCGCCTGATAGCCGACGTGGTCACCGGCAAGCTCGACGTGCGCGAAGCCGCTGCGCGGTTGCCGGAAGTGCCTGATGAGCAGGATTCGGACGAACTCGCCGATCCCGAAGCCATTGATATACTGGAAAGTGAGCCGGAGGCGGAGGAAGTCTGATGCGCGTTGAGGTCAGTCCCGAGCTGCTGAGCTGGGCGCGTGAGCGCGCGGGCGCCGCCAGAGAGGAGCGCTTGCTGAAACGCTTCCCCGGCCTTCCTCAGTGGGAGACAGGCACGGCCCAGCCGACACTGAAGCAGCTTGAGTCTTTTGCCAAGGCTGCTTGCGTGCCTATCGGTTTCATGTTCCTGGAGCAGCCCCCCGCAGAACCGCTGCCGATTCCGGATTTGCGCACGGTTGCTGACAGGGGCGTCGACCGGCCCAGCCCCGATTTGCTCGACACGGTTTATCTTTGTCAGCAGCGGCAGGCATGGTACCGGGATTACGCCCGGCGACAGGGCGAGCCCAGGCGCGATTTCGTCGGCGCGGCCAGCCTTGATGATCCTGCCGAGCAGGTCGCCAACGCCATTCGCCAGGCGCTGGGCATGGACCTGGAAGAGCGCCGTCAGCTTGCTACCTGGACTGATGCGCTTCGTCGCTTTGTCAGGCAAGCCGACGAGCTGGGCGTGCTGGTCATGATCAACGGCGTGGTGGGCAGCAACAATCAGCGAAAACTGGACCCCGAGGAATTCCGCGGCTTTGCCCTGGCCGATGAATGGGCGCCACTGGTGTTTATCAACGGCACCGACAGCAAAGCCGCCCAGATGTTTACGCTGGCCCATGAACTGGCCCACCTGTGGCTGGGTGAGTCCGCGCTATCCGATGTGCCGGCATTCGAGGCATCGGGCCACGCGATCGAGCGCTGGTGCAATCGCGTCGCCGCCGAGTTGCTGGTTCCGCGCGCATTGCTCGAAGTCGACTATCGCGCCGGTGCTGATATTAACGAGGAACTGCCTCGTTTGGCGCGGCGGTTCAAGGTCAGCACGCTGGTGATTCTTCGCAGCCTGCATGACCTGGGCGCGCTTGATCGCGAAACGCTGTGGCGAGTCTACCGGGAGCAGTTGGAACTCATGCGCCCCCGGCGTGAAAGCAGCGGCGGCGACTACTACCTGACCCAGGCCGTCCGGATCAGCCGGCGCTTCGCGCGCGCGCTGATTGTTGATACCTTCGAGGGCCAGACCGGGTTCGCCGAGGCCACCCGGCTGGTTGGAACGCGGAAGGTGGAAACCCTGCGCCGTTTTGGCCGGGAGCTGGGGGCCGGGGGCGATTAGTGGCCTATTTGCTGGACACGGATGCCTTTATCAGTGCCAAGAATTTGCACTACGGCATGGACTTCTGTCCTGCCTATTGGGATTGGCTGGTCCACGCTCATGCGATGGGCCAGATCTTCAGCATCGATCAGGTCCGAACCGAGCTAGTCGATGGGGATGACGAGCTCGCCCAGTGGGCGCGGGAACGCGAGAGAGCTTTCTTCTTGCATCCTGCCGGGCCTGCAATGCTGGCCATGCGACAGGTGAGCGAATGGGTGACCGGGCAGGATTATGAACCCGCCGCCATTAACACCTTTCTCCAGGCGGCCGACTATTACCTGGTCGCACAGGCGCTGGCAGGTGAACACATCGTTGTCACCCATGAACGGCCGGGAGCATCGACTGCAAGGGTGAAGATCCCCGACGTTTGCATGGGAATGGGCGTGCAGTGCATGACCCCGTTCCAGATGCTGCGCCGGGAACGGGCCAGGTTCGTGTTGCAGTTGGCAACCAGCGGAACGGGCGGAAGATGACCAGCAGCGATACCACTGAGCGAGGCCTGGAGCGCCTGATTTGCATCGCGCTGAGTGGTGATCCGTGCGAGCCGGCAGGTGGTGCGGAAATCGCGCGGCCTTCGCCGGGTTACGGTGGTGTTGGCTGGATGCCCGGCGACTGGCGCAATTACGACCGCGACTATTGCGTGGACTTGGCCCAGCTCAGCCTGTTTCTGCGCCAGACCCAGGCCAAGGCCGCGGAGGCCCTGGCGCTGGACGAAGACGGGCCAACCCGGCGCAAGTTTCTGGCCAGGCTGCAAGGCGAAATCACCCGGCGCGGCACCATTGATGTGCTGCGCCACGGGATCAAGCATGGTCCGCTGCATCTGGACCTGTTCTACGGCACGCCCTCGCCGGGCAATCTGAAGGCCGTCGAGCGTTACGCGGCGAACCGCTTCAGTGTCACGCGCCAACTGCGCTACAGCCGTATCGAGACCCAGCGTGCGCTGGACCTGGCGCTGTTCATCAACGGTCTGCCGGTGGCCACTTTCGAGCTGAAAAACAGCCTCACCAAACAGACCGTGATGGATGCGATCGAGCAGTACCAGCGCGACCGAGACCCGCGCGAGAAGCTGTTCGAGTTCGGTCGTTGCGTGGTCCACTTCGCCGTCGATGACCACGAGGTGCGATTCTGTACCCATCTGAAAGGCAAGGGCTCCTGGTTTCTGCCCTTCAACCAGGGCTGGAACGACGGCGCGGGCAATCCACCGAACCCGGATGGGCTCAAGACTGACTATCTCTGGACGCACATTCTCACCCGCGATGGGCTGATTGACATACTGGAAAATTACGCCCAGATTGTCGAAACCCGGGATCCAAAAACCGGACGCAAGAAAGCCGTTCAGATATGGCCGCGCTTCCATCAGTTGGCCGCGGTGCGCCAATTATTGGCGGATGCGTGGAGCAACGGCGCAGGTCGACGCTACCTGATTCAGCATTCAGCCGGCAGCGGCAAGTCGAACTCCATCGCCTGGCTGGCGCATCAGTTGATCGGCCTGGAGAAAAACGAGGCCGGCGTCTTTGACTCGATCATTGTCGTTACCGACCGCCGCATTCTCGATCAGCAGATCAGGGACACGATCAAGCAGTTTGCCCAGGTCGGCGCCACCGTTGGCCATGCCGAGCATTCCGGCGATCTGCGCCGCTTCATTGCCCAGGGCAAGAAGATCATCATTTCCACGGTACAGAAGTTTCCGTTCATCCTCGACGAGATCGGCAGCGAGCACCGCGGGCGGCGCTTTGCCATCATCATCGACGAGGCCCATTCCAGCCAGGGCGGCAAGGCTGCCGGCGCGATGAACGAGGCGTTGGCCGATCCTGAGGACGAAATCAACAATGCCCTCGAGAAGCGCATGCAGGCGCGCAAGATGCTGGACAACGCCAGCTATTTCGCCTTCACCGCCACGCCCAAGAACAAGACCCTGGAAATCTTCGGTGAGCCCGAGCCGCAGACTGATGGCACGGTGAGGCACCGCCCGTTTCACAGCTACACCATGAAGCAGGCCATCCAGGAGGGCTTCATTCTGGATGTGCTCAAGCACTACACGCCGGTCGAGAGCTACTACAAGCTGATCAAGAAAGTCGAGGGCGACCCCGAGTTCGACACCAAGCGGGCGAAGAAAAAGTTGCGGCGCTACGTCGAAAGCCATGAACACGCCATTCGGCTCAAGGCCGAAATCATGGTCGACCACTTCCATGAGCAGGTGCTGGCGCTGAACAAGATCGGCGGCCAGGCGCGTGCCATGGTTGTGACCAACGGGATCGAGCGCGCAATTCAGTACTACCACGCCATCCGCGACTACCTGATTGAACGCAAGAGCCGGTATCAGGCGATTGTTGCCTTCTCCGGCGAGCACGAGTATGGCGGCGCGAAGCTGACCGAGGCCTCGCTCAACGGCTTTTCCTCCAGCCAGATCGCCGATCGGATCCAGCAAGACCCGTATCGCTTTCTGATCTGCGCCGATAAGTTCCAGACCGGCTACGACGAGCCGCTGCTGCACACCATGTATGTGGACAAGATGCTGTCCGGCATCAAGGCCGTACAGACGCTCTCGCGCCTCAATCGCGCGCACCCCAAGAAGCATGACGTGTTCGTGCTCGACTTCATGAACGATGCCGACACCATTCAAAAGGCGTTTGCCGACTATTACCGCACCACCATCCTGGCCGAGGAGACCGACCCGAACAAGCTGCACGACCTGAAGGCTGCACTGGATGGCCACCAGGTGTATTCAAGCGCCCAGATCGACGAGCTGGTCAGGCTCTACCTGAGCGGCGCAGACCGCGATCGGCTCGACCCGATTCTCGATGCCTGCGTTGCCGATTACCGCGATCAGCTGGATGAAGATGCTCAAGTTGACTTCAAGGGCAAGGCGAAGGCCTTCCTGCGCGCCTACGGTTTTCTGTCGTCGATCCTGCCTTACACCAACGCCGAATGGGAAAAACTGTCAATCTTCCTGACCTTCCTCGTGCCCAAGCTGCCGGCTCCGGTCGAGGAGGATTTGTCGAAAGGCATTCTCGAAGCAATCGATATGGACAGCTATCGTGTCGAGAAGCAGGCGGTGGTCCGGATTCAATTGCCCGATGAAGACGCCGAAATACAGCCGGTGCCGACCACCGGTGGTGGATTCCGGACGGAGCCGGAGCTGGATCGTTTGTCGAACATCATCAAAGCCTTTAACGATCAGTTCGGAAATATTCCATGGAGCGATGCGGACCGTGTCCACAAGCTGATTACCGAAGACATTCCCAGTCGCGTCGCCGCGGATCGCGCGTTTCAGAATGCCCGGCAGAATTCGGACAAGCAGAATGCCCGTATCGAACACGATAAGGCGCTTGCCAGGGTAATGACCGCTGTGCTGAAAGACGACACTGAGCTGTTCAAGCAGTTTATGGACAACGAAGGTTTCCGCCGCTGGATGACGGACACTGTGTTCGGCTTGACCTATGGCTCATCTGCCTTTGGCGACACGGGCAATCAGCGCTGAGCGAACGCGAGCAATCTCACTCATCTGGGCTTGACCATCCTGCCAAGCAGACCCTGCAGAGTGATCAACTGGCCCGTGCCGGGCGATGGCCTGGTCGAATGCCTGCGAGCGCCCCCTCGCAGATGAGTGCAGTCGATCAGCGATCCCATTGATAATAAACCTTAAGCCGATTGCCATGCGACGGTGGCAACAACTTTTCATGCTGCAAGCGTCCAACGACAATGCCCGGCGCGATGCCCAGCCCGTCAGCGAAGCTCGAGATCGAATCCAAAGAAAAATCCGCCTGGCGCACGAACGCAGCAAAATCCTTGGCCGGAATCAGTCGGTCCCGAGCAAAGACATTAGCCTGATGTTCCTTGGCTTCATCCATGCCGTTCAGGCCCTCGAGAAACAGCTCCTTCTTGCCGTGCAGCAGGATATGACCGGCTTCGTGGAAGAAGGTGAACCAGAGGTGGTCGTTACTCTTGTAGCGCAGGCTGAGTTGAATCAGCGCCTTGTCGGGATTGAGCCAGCGGGTGGCGCCGCTCAAGCCGGTTTTCGGCAAGCCGGGGACCAGCACGACGGCGACGCCTGCGCTGGCGCAGCGCGCGCGTAGCTCGGGCACGAAAATCCCGGGGTCCGGCTCGCCAGCCAGGCTTCGTACTTCGTCCAGCACTGCACGGAACTTCGCTTTGTCGAAGGTCTGACATTCGATGGCGGCCGCCTCGATCTCACCTCGGCGCAGCCACGCGGAAATGGCTTCCGGAAAAATCTGTTGCTTGGCGTGCTGGCGATAGGCCACGGCGACTTCTGGCCAGATCTCCTGCCATTGGGCCACACTGGCGATGCCGAAAAAGCGCAGTACTTCGTTGAGTTGATCGCGCTTGTCCCGGCACTTGTTCAGCCAGCCGCGCTTGACCATCTCACGAAGCGGAATCCGCTCCAGCCAGCCCAGGTCCTTTTCCAGCTCGGCTTGTTCGGCCAGTCGGGCGCGTGTTTCCTGGTAGTTAGCTTCCAGGTTCAACCAATAGTCGACCGGCATGCCCAGGGCACGTTCCAGCTTGATCGCGGTTTCCGGCGTGATGATGGTGCTTCCCTTGTCTTTGAGAATGGCAATGACGTGCTTTTCGCTCAAGCCCGTGCGCTTGGCGAGCTCGGCACGGGTCATGCGCCGAAGCTCCAGTTCATGCTCCAGAACTTCGCCGGGCGTGACGACATAGTCGGGGAAGTATTCGTTTTGGAGGGCCTTATCCATGGGTATCCTCAATGCCTACAATGCGTATGGCGGTGACGGCCTGCCAGTCCAACCCGCCGTCGTCCTTGCGCGGAACGCGGTCGTTGGCTGGCTCAATAATCAGGCGGTAGGGTCCATCCAGGTCCAGACTCAATTTGCCTTTCAGGTTTCCGGTCAGTTCGTGGCAGCGGTGGGGCGGACTATAGGGCGGTGCGAAAACGCCCAGATTCGGCGCGGCTCGGAGACTGCTCAAAACAATGGCCAAGCGCTTGGCCCGCTTGGCGCCGAATGCCCTGAGCAGCTCTGTTTGAGTGTTGAATTGCCGGGCGAGCTTTTTGCTCGCGAACTGAATCGATAGCAAAAGTATTTACCTGATAGGTTAGGGGTATTCTACTGATGCTCCCCCTTAGCCGTCAAGTTTGCCTAGATAACCGGCCAGCGGGAGGGCTGGCTCAGGTGGCTCTAGCGGTTTCGAACGAACCAGCAAGCATGAATCCGTTTGTTGCGCTCGAAGTCTTTCGGGATCGACCAGGCGCTGCGGTCTTCGATGGCGAATGCTGTCGATAGGGCGGGATCGAGCTTGAAGCCGCGGCGGTTGGTGGAGAAGATCAGCAGGCCGTTGGGCTTGAGCAGGGCCGCGGACGCGCGGACCAGGTCGGCGTGGTCGCGCTGGATGTCCAGCGCCGAGTCCATGCGCTTGGAGTTGGAGAAGCTCGGCGGGTCGAGGAAGATCAGGTCGTAGCGTTCGCGGCAGCGTTCCAGCCAGACGCGGCAGTCGGCGTGGATGAGCTGATGGATCGGGCTGTTCAGCTGGTTGAGATTCAGGTTGCGCTGCAGCCAGTCCAGGTAAGTCTTCGACAGGTCGACGCTGGTGGTGCGGGCCGCGCCACCCAGGCCCGCGTGCACGGTGGCGGCACCGGTGTAGCAGAACAGGTTGAGAAAGTGTTTGCCCGCTGCGTGCTCGCCAATCCACTGGCGGACCGGGCGGTGATCGAGAAACAAGCCGGAGTCGAGGTAGTCGACCAGGTTGACCAGCAGCCGGCAGGGGCCTTCGCGCACTTCCAGCATTTGCCCGGTTTCGGCACGGCGGGTGTACTGCTGCTCGCCACGCTGGCGCTTGCGCACTTTCAGCACGATGCGGGCCGGATCCGTGTCCAGGGTGGCGGGTAGGGCGCTCAAGGCGGCGCGCAGCCGGGCCCTGGCGCGCGCCGGAGCGATCGAGGCCGGCGCTTCGTATTCCTGTACGTGCAGCCAGCGGCCGTCGCGGCTGTCGTAGACATCCACCGCCAGCGCGTATTCCGGAATATCGGCGTCGTAGAGGCGATAGCAATCGATACCTTCGCGCTTGAGCCAGCGCGAAAGGTGGCGCTGGTTCTTGGCCAGTCGATTGACGAAGTCTTCGGCCGGCGCGGTGGCGGCTTCGTCGCCGGTGCCGGCCTCGGCGGCGATCTCGAAGCGCTCCAGGCGGCACTCGATCGGGCCGTTCCAGAGCTGCCAGCGCTTCTCCGGCTTCAGGCCGATCTCGCAGCCGGCACCGTTCAACACGATCGCCCGCCAGCCGCTGAAGCGGCGCTTCAGGGTTTCACCCAGCCGCAGGTAGAGCGGCATCAGCTCATGTGACTCGCCCATGCGCTCCCCGTAGGGCGGATTGCTGGCCACCAGTCCGCGCGCGGCGTCGACCGGCGGCCGGGCGTCGGCCAGATCAGCGCGTTCGATGATCACCCGGTCGCGCAGGCCGGCGCGACGCAGATTGGCGCGTGCCAGAGCCACCGACTCGGGGTCGTGGTCGTAGCCGATCAGCGCCGGCAGTCGGGCCATGCCGGCCTCCTGCCGCTCGAGGGCCTCGTCAACCAGGGCCTTCCAGGCCTGCTCATCGTGGCCCAGCCAGTGCAGGAAACCGTAGCGGGTCCGGAGCAGGCCCGGCGCGGTATCGGCCGCGATCCAGGCCGCTTCGATCAGCAGGGTGGCGGTGCCGCACAGCGGGTCGCAGAAGGCCGCGCCCTCGGCGGCGAGCACGGGCCAGTCGGCGCGCAGCAGCATGGCGGCGGCCAGGTTTTCCTTCAGCGGCGCGCCGTGCCCGGCTTCGCGGTAGCCTCTACGGTGCAGGCTGTCGCCGGACAGGTCCAGCGAGACGCTGGCCTGGTCGTCCTGCAGATGCAGGTGGATGCGGATGTCGGGCTGCTTGAGGTCGACGTCCGGCCGGCTGCCGGAGCGCGCGCGCAGCCGGTCGACGATGGCGTCCTTGACCCGCTGCTCGGCATAGCGGCTGTGGCCGATCCGGGCGCGGATGCCGGTCGCGCTGACCGCCAGCGTCTGCTCGGGGCCGAAGTGTTCTTCCCAGGGAAAGCCGCGCAGCTCGGCATAGAGTTCGTCGCCGTCGGCAGCGCGGAAGTCCCGCAAGGGCAGCAGCACCCGATTGGCGATCCGCGACCACAGACAGGCCCGGTAGGCCCCGGTCAGCGCCGCGCTGAACACCGCCCCGCCGCGCTGCGGTCGGGCGTCCAGGCCCAGCCCCTTGAGCTCCGCGGCCAGCAGATCCTCGAGCCCACGCGGCGCCGTGGCGAAAAATGCCATCACGCCCATGCAGATCTCCGGCTATCGATAAGGGATCGTTCGTTCATGGGCCATCCAGTTCAACATGGGACGATCCTGTAAACCTTTGGGTCGCAAAGCAGGAAAGCAGCCAAGAGACAATGAACTTACTCGTCTACCTTTCGCTGCTTTGCTGCTTGGCGACCTCAAGGGTTTTGAGCCCATTATTGGCTCCGCAAGCTGCTTCGCGTCGACTCAAGCCGCCTCGGCTTCGGCCACCTGCTGGCGCTGGATCGATACCCCGAGGATCATGTCCGCGGCTTTCTCGGCGATCATGATGGTCGGGGCGTTGGTGTTGCCGCCGACCAGGGTCGGCATCACCGAGGCGTCGATCACCCGCAGGCCTTCCACGCCCTGCACCTTCAGCTCCGGATCGACCACGGCCTGATCATCGCTGCCCATCCGGCAGGTGCCGACCGGATGGTAAATGGTTTCGGCCTTGGCGCGGATGAAGCCGATCAGGGCCTCGCGGCTGCTGACCTCGCCGCCGGGGAAGATCTCATGACCGCGGAAGGGCTTGAAGGCCGGCTGATGCAGGATCTCGCGCGACAGGCGCACGCATTCCAGCATCATCTCCAGATCCTCCGGCGCGCTCAAGTAGTTGGCATGGATCGCGATCGGTTCTCCGGGGTCGGCGGAACGGATCGCCAGGTGGCCGCGGCTTTCCGGCCTGAGCGGGCAGGCATGCAGGGTGTAGCCGTCGCCGGGCAGGCGGTTGCGGCCGTGGTCGTCGAGCAGCGCCGGCACGAAGTGCATCTGCACATCGGGGCGATCGGCGCGGCCGCGGCCGGAGACCAGAAAGCCGCCGGCTTCGGCGATGTTGGAGGTGCCCTCGCCCTCATGCTTGAGAAAATACTGCAGGCCGACGCGGATTTCGCTCAAGTGGTCGTAGGTGATCGGCTGCGAGCAGCGGGTCAGGGTGCAGATATCGAGATGGTCCTGCAGATTGCGACCGACCTCGGGCCGGGCGAGGCGTACCCGCACGCCGGCGCGCTCGAGCACCTCTGCCGGCCCGATTCCGGACAGCATCAGCAGCTGCGGCGAATTGAGGGCACCGGCGGCCAGCAGTATCTCGCGCTCGGCGCGGGCGGTCTGCGGGATGCCGCGCCGGCGGAACCGCACGCCGCTGGCGCGGTGACCGTCGAATTCCAGCCCCAGGGTCATGGCACCGGTCAGCACGGTCAGGTTGGGGCGCTTGCGCGCGGGCCGGAGGTAGCCGACCGCGGTGGAGCAGCGCCGGCCGCCGCGCTGAGTCACCTGGTAGAGGCCGACCCCACGCTGAGCCGGACCGTTGAAGTCGCGGTTGCGGGCGAAGCCGGCCTGCTCGGCGGCCTGGATGAAGACCTCGCTCAAGGGGTTGACGAAGTGCAGGTCCTCGACGCTCAAGGGGCCGCCGGTGCCGTGCAGCTCGGACGCGCCGCGGCCCTGGTTTTCGGCGCGCTTGAAGTAGGGCAGCACCTCGGACCAGCCCCAGCCGGGGTTGCCCGCCCGCGCCCAGTCGTCGTAGTCGCTGCGGTGGCCGCGCGAATAGCACATCGCGTTGATCGAGCTGGAGCCGCCCAGCACGCGGCCGCGCGGCCAGTACAGGCGGCGGCCGTTCAGCTCGGGCTCGGGCTCGGTGTTGTAGTTCCAGTTCAGCGACTTGAAGTTGACCAGCTTGGCCAGGCCCGCCGGCATGTGAATGAACGGGTTCCAGTCGCGCGGGCCGGCCTCCAGCAGCAGCACGCGCACCGATGGGTCGGCGCTCAGGCGGTTGGCCAGCACGCAGCCGGCCGAGCCGGCGCCGACGATGATGTAGTCGTAGCTCTTGGGTATCACGGCGTGTTCCTCGATCCGGATTCCAGTCTAGCGCAAGCCTCACCCTAGCCCAATCGATTAGAGCCGGGGGACTACTGAGGCAGCTTCAAGCAACGGTGATGGCCGGGTGGCGTGGCAGATCGCGTAATCAGAGCACCACAGTCCGTCGCGCCCTCGCGTCGGTAGCGCCTGTTCGACTGTATCAAAGGGAAGCCCAATGAACCGTCTCATTCAATTCAGCCTGGTGGCGCTGACACTTGCCGCCCCGGCGACCGCCCTGGCCGGGCCCGGCGTCTGGACCGGCAGCGGGCCCAGCGGCGGCAATGTCAGCAGCCTGAGCGTCAGCGCCGCCTATCCCGATCGGATCTACCTGGCCAGCGCCGGCGGCGCCTTTCGCAGCGATGACCAGGGACAGAACTGGATCGACATCGGCGCCGGCCTGCCGGTGCGTCGGCCATCGATTTTTGTTACGGCTGCCAGCGATGCCGACAGGGTCTATCACGTTGCCGCCCTGCTGCATCGCTCCGACGATGGCGGTGCGAGCTGGCAGGCGCCGTCGCCGGGCTGGGATGCAGGCTGGGGAGCGATCATCGCTCTGGAAGTGGATGCCGATGATCCGGATAGCCTGCTGGCGACCGGACTGACCGGCGGCTTGCGCCGTTCGACGGACGCCGGCGCGACCTGGGAACGGCTCGATGCACCCGGCCAGTTCGACTGGTTCTTCCGGTTCGTCTCGCTGCCGAACGATCCCGACACCCTGGTAATGATCGCCGTGGAAGCAGGAGTGGATCAGCCCGGCGCTTTCCGCAGTACCGATGGCGGCGTCAGCTGGACCGCGGTCGACATGGGTGGCTTCCTGTTCAATTCGACTGCGTTCGCGGCCGCGGCCGATGGTCGCCTGATCGCCTATCCCAACCCTGTGTTCAGCGACGACGGTGGGGCGACGTGGAGCCCGCTCGCGCTGCCGCCGGGCATGGGTCTGGACGTTCGGGCCGCCGCCTTCGTCGACGGCGCGCCGGACAGCTGGTACCTGGGCGGACGGAACGGGCTGATCCGCACCGACGACGACGGCGCCAGCTACAGCGTCGTCAGCACCGGCATGGGTCCGCCCGGCGCCGGTGGCTACAACGCCGGCGTCAGCGCACTGGCGCTGAAGCCCGACGATGCCGATGTCCTGCTGGTCGGCAGCGAATTCACCGGCTTCTACCGCTCGCCGGATGCCGGCACGACCTGGCAGCGACGCAACAGCGGCTTGCGTGGCGTGGGTATCCGCGCTCTGGCGATCAACCCGACCAACAGCAACATCCTGTACGCCGGCCAGGGCGACGCCTTCGGCAGCATTGCCGACAATCTCTGGGCCAGCTTCGATGGCGGCGGCAGCTGGGCGCCCAGCAACGCCGGGCTTGAGGCCGGCGGCCTGCGCGGCCTGGCGCTGGATCCCAACACCGCGGCCAATCCGGTCACCACGGTGCTCTATGGGGTGGGCTGGAGCACCCCGATCCAGGACGTCAGCCTCCCCCCGCGGCCGCCCTCGGGCGGTGTGTTCAAGTCCAGCTCCGGCGGCGGCAGCTGGAGCGACATCGGCACGGATTTTCCGGTGCCGCCGTCCGGCAATTCGGTCATGCGCGCGGTGGTGCTGGATCCGTCCAGTGGCTCCGGGCCGCAAGGCGACGGGCCGCTGCAGACGCTCTACATCGCCGGCAACGGCATCATCAACTATGCCGACGACGGTAGCGGCAACATCGTGCCCACAGTCGAAAGGCACTACGTCTACCGCTCCGACGACGCCGGCGCGAGCTGGCAGCCGGCCGGCGACGGCCTGCCGATCTCGCCCTGGGTCGACAATCTCGGTGCCTGGTTCATGACACCGATTCAGCTGATCATCGACCCGGTCGAAACCAATACGCTCTATGTTTCAACCATCCTGAGCGGCCCGTCGCTGATCAACGCGGGATTGACTCCCGATCTGCCGAACGGGGTGTTCCGTTCCACCGATGGCGGCGCCAGCTGGCAGCATCGCAGCGACGGGCTGCCGCGCTACGACGAAACCGATCCGGACTCATCGCACTGGGACGTGCTGGCGGTGGCCCTGGCGCCCTCGAACCCCAGCGTGCTCTACGCCGCGGTCAGGCCCATTGATGACTTTCGACCCAGCTACATTTACCGCTCCGACAACGCCGGCGAAAGCTGGACCTTGGCCAGCAACGGCATTCCGGAAGACATCGACCTGCGCTGGATCGCGGTCGACCCGCTCGATCCGGAGCAGGTCTATGTCTCTGGTGGCGGTTCGATTGACAATCCCGGCTCGGTGTTCCGCAGCGATGATGGCGGCCAGAACTGGGTCTCCTACAGTATCGGCCTGCCGGCCGACTCGGCCCTCGTGCTGGCCATCGACCGCATCGGCCCGAACCCGATTCTGCGCGCCGGCACCAACAGCGGCGTCTACAGCATCGAGCAGGTGCCGGACGAGGACATAGACGGTGTACCCGACGACATCGAGGAAGGCGCTCCGAACGGCGGCGACGGCAACGCCGACGGCATCCCCGATGCGCTTCAGCCCGATGTCGCCTCGCTGCTGGCGCCGGCTTCGGGCGCAGGCTTGCGCCGCGGCCTCAGCGACTATCTCACCGTCGAGCTTGGCGCCAGCGACCGCAGCGATTGCTCGCGCCTGATGAGCGTCCATGCCCTCCCGGCTACCAGTTTCCCGATCGATGCCGGCTACAGCTACCCCTATGGCCTGCTGCGCTTCGAGATCCCGGACTGCCCGTCGGCCAGCGTCCGCATCCTCTATCACGATCTCGCCGAGTCCGGATTCGACGGCGAATGGGTGTTCCGGGTCTATGCGCCGACGACCCCCGGCGATCTGTCCACGGTGCGCTGGCAAAACCTGCCCGGCAGCAGCGTCGACGGCAAGACCTGGACTTTCGATCTGGCCGACGGTGAACTGGGCGATCTGCGCCCGGCCAACGGCCGCATCCTGTTCCAGGGCGGCCCGGCGCGGGTTCTGGACAATCGGATATTTGGGGATCGGTTCGAGTAGCGAAGTATTCCGTACGCCCGGACTTGCACCGGGCGTGCTGGAAGGGAAGAGGGAAAGAGGGGAAGAAGGGAGAGGGAAAGACTGGCCTGAGCCCGGGGCGATGCAGGCGGACCGCGACGTGTCAGGCCAGCTTTAGATCGGCGCCAAACAGGCTTTTACCCGCTCCCCTCTTCCTTCTCCCCCTCTCCCCCTTTCACAACCGATGCAACTGATCGATCAGGGCGAATCCCGGCCAGTCGACATCCAGGTCGCGGCTGAAGCCGATCAACTTGAACTTCTCGCCCATCTCGCCGGGTAGGGTCAGGCGCTTGAGCTCGGCGGCCAGGCGCAGGCGCGCAGGCTCATCCTCGCTCTGTTCGAGCAGCTCGTGCGCGCCTGAGCCAAGGATGAAGCCGGCCTGGCTGGTGAAGCCGGCCAGGCTCAGGCCAGCGGCAACTCCGGCCTCGGCAACGGCGCTGAAGTCGACGAAAGCCGACAGGTCGGTCAGCCCGGGCCAGACAAAGGGGTCGAAATGGGCGCGATGCCGATAGTGGCAGACCAGGGTGCCCTCATGCCGCTGCGGGTGGTAGTACTCGGTTATCGGGTAGCCGTAGTCGATCAGCAGCATCGCCCCGCGTGACAGCGGCGCGCTGATCGTCTCGATCCAGCCCGGCAGATCCAGGCAGATCTCGCTCCGGTAGCCGACCGGCAGTTGCCCCGGCAGCCGCGCCAGCAATGCGTCCACGGCCTGCGTCAATCGTGGAGGCGCTGGCCGGGTGACCCAGACGAGCCGATCGCCGGCCACATCGACGCAGCGCTCAACCACCCCCGCTGCAACCACTTCGAAGCAGGCCACCGGCAGCGCATCCAGCACTTCGTTGGCGAGGATGATGCCCTCGAAGGCTTGATCCGGCGGTGCGGCCAGCCATTCCACCCTGGATTGCAGCGGCTGCGGCAGCGCAGCCAGGGTCTCGGCCTGGACCTGGCGCAGCGCTGCGCTGGGCTCGAGAATCAGATAGCGCCTCGGCGGGTTTTCGAGCGCGGTCAGCAGATCGCGGGCGAGCGCGCCAGAGCCGGCGCCGGGCTCGAGCAGCGTCCAGTCAGGGCCCAGCCCGGCGGTGATCCGCTCGCACTGCCGCGCCAGGGCCGCGGCAAACAGGCTGCCCTGCTCGGGCGCGGTGACGAAGTCTCCGGCCGCGCCGAACTTGTGCAGGCCGTTGACGTAATAGCCCAGACCCGGCTCGTACAGGGCCATGGCCATGTAGTCGGCAAAAGGCAACGGCCCCTGTGCCGCGATGCGCTCGACGATGCGCCGACCCAGGCGCTGGCTCAAGCCCTCCAGCTCGGGCGGGGGCGGGGGCAGTTCCAGAATGCGGTCGGGTCGCATGGCGGGATTGAGCTGTCGTCCTGTTGACGGCCTGGCGCTTGTCGATCTGGGATGATACCGAGCTTGCGGGCTGGATCGGGCCGAGGATGGTCCGAGCTTGCCTTGAGTCAATCACGAGGAGTTTCGGAGCGACACCCATGGCGGAACAACAGCACGACGCGCGCCCCTGCGCGATCGTCACCGGCGGCGCCCGCCGCATCGGCGCCGAAATCGTCCGCCGCCTGCACGGGCGCGGGCTGGACGTTTGCCTGCACTACCGCGGTTCCCGGGCTGACGCCGAGGCGCTGGCTGACGAGCTCAACGGCCAACGTGCCGGATCGGCGAGCCTGGTCCAGGCCGACCTGGCCGATCCGGGGGCGCCGCGCGCGATTGTGGCGGCTGCTCTGGCATTGAGTGGCCGCGTCGATGTGCTGATCAACAATGCCTCGGCCTTCTACCCGACGCCGGTCGGCGAGGCGACCCAGGCGCACTGGGACGATCTGTTCGCCAGCAACGTACGCGCGCCCTTCTTTCTGTCGCAGGCCGCCGCCCCGCATCTGGCCCGTCGCGGCGGCGCGATCGTCAACCTGGTCGACATCCATGCCCTGGTGCCGATGCAGCGCCACGCCGTCTACTGCCAGGCCAAGGCTGCTCTGGTCATGCAGACTCGGGCCCTGGCCAAGGAACTGGCGCCCTCGATCCGGGTCAACGGCGTCGCCCCCGGCGCCATCCTGTGGCCGGAAAACGAAGACTCCCCCGAAGCCGCCGCCGGTATCCTCAACCGCATCCCCCTCGGCCACCAGGGCCGCCCCGAAGACATCGCCGGCGCCGTCACCTTCCTGGCCCTGGACGCCCCCTACGTCACCGGCCAGATCCTGGCGGTGGATGGCGGCAGGATGCTGAACATGTGACGGTTAGAGGGGTAGAGGGGAGAAGGGAGAGGGAAAGGCTTGTCGTTTTCACCCTCTTCCCTCTTCCTTCTCCCCCTCTCCCCCTCTCCCCCTCTCCCCTCACTTCAGTAACCCGCTGACGTCCCGAAACCGCGGATGCCCCGCATCCCGCATCATCTCGAACAGCGCCATCTCCACATTGCTCAGGTGGACGCCGGCGGCTTCCATGCGGCGGAGGGCGATGTCGCGGTTCACGGCCGAGCGCGAGGAGACGGCGTCGGCGATCAGGTGGACGGCGTAGCCGCGATTGAGCAGCTCGGCGGCGGTTTGCCAGACGCAGACGTGGGCCTCGATCCCGCACAGCAGCACCTGGCGGCGACCGCTGGCCTCGATCGCGGCCATCAGGCCTTCATCGCCGCAGCAGCCGAAGCTGGACTTGGCCAGCGGCTCGAAGCCGTCGAGCACTTCGGCCAGCTCGGGTACCGTCGGCCCCAGTTTCTCGGGCAGCTGCTCGGCCCACAGAATCGGCAGCCCAAGCAGCCGGCAGGCCTGGATCAGGAGGCGCTGCTGGCGAATCATCGCCTCGGACTCGTGCACCAGCCGCGCCAGCTTGCCCTGCACATCGACGATCAAAAGCAGGGCGTCGTCAATGCGCGGATGATCGATGAGATTAGCCATGGTCTCCGTGCCTGGATCGAATGGTTTGATGGAGCTTAACCATCGCACAATCTTTGGGTACTGAGAATCTTCATGTCGCCAAGCAGCAAAGCAGCTAAGCAGCCAAGCAGCGAAGAAAGACAAGGAAATCGTGAAGACTCCCTATCTTTGCTGCTTTGCGACCCCGAGATCTAATGGTTTCCGGCTTGCGTTGCGCTGGGGCTAGAGGCTCTCGGGCTGCAGCGAGCGGTCGCCCTGGAAGGCCTGCCAGTGGTCGGCGAAGCTCCGGCCGGTGAGGGGGTGCTTGAGGTCCGGGGCGATGTCGGCCAGGGGCTTAAGAACGTGGGCGTATTTCAGGATCTCGTCGCGCGGCAGTTCGAGGCCGTCGACCTCACCGACGGTGTCGCCGTGCAGCAGGATGTCGATGTCCAGGGTTCGGTCGGAGAATTTCGGGCCGTTGCGGTCGCGGCCGTGATGATCTTCGAGCGCCGTCAGCCAGGCTTTCAGCTCGCCGACGCTCATCGTCGTGCGAATGCGGGCGGCGGCATTGAGGAAATCCTCGCCGGAAAAGCCCACTGCCGGGGAGCGGTAGATCGGCGAAATCAACACCTCGCCAAAGCTACCGCGCAGTGCCGCGATACCGGCGCGAATATGGGCATCGGCGTTCTGATTGCTGCCCAGGCCCAGGTAGGCGTCAATCATGGCATCAGGCTCCCTTCGGTGAATCAGTCTGGCCGGCGGCCACGCTCGATCAGGATACCGACCGAGCGCGAGCCGCGCACGGCGCCGGGCTTGTCCAGGCGCAGCCGCACCCAGGCGACCGGGAACTCGCTCAGGATGATCTCGGCGCAGCGTTCGGCCAGGGTTTCGACCAGGCCGAAGTCGCTCTTTTCGACGAAGCCGATCAGGCGCTTGGACACCGACTTGTAATCCAGCGCATCCTCGATGCGGTCGGTGGCGGCGGCGCGCCGGACATCGGTATTCATCTCGATGTTAAGGCGCACAGTCTGCTTGATCTCGCGCTCCCAGTCGAAGATGCCGATGACGGTGTCGATGTCGAGGTCGTTGATGAAGACGATGTCCATGAGGCGGTGAAAGGTGAGGGGTGAAAGGTGAAAGGCTCAGGACACGGACCCGGGTGGGGTCAGGGTGTCCAGGGGCCAGCGGGGGTGGATCTGGATCTGGCCGTCGTGGTGACCCTCGCTGAGGCGGTACCAGCCCGCCTGCGCGATCATGGCGCCGTTGTCGGTACACAAGGACGGCGGCGGATAGTACACCTGGCCGGGCAAGGCCTTGTCGAGGCGTTCGCGCAGGCGCCGATTGGCGCTGACGCCGCCGGCCACCACCAGCCGGTCGAGCCGGCGGGCCTTGAGCGCGCGGGCGCACTTGATCACCAGGGTGTCGATCACCGCCAGCTCGAAGCCGGCGGCAATGTCGGCGTGCGCGGCGCTGCCGTGCTGCTCGATCAGCTGGCGAGTATGAGTCTTGAGCCCGGAGAAACTGAAGTCCAGGCCCGGCCGCTGGGTCATCGGGCGCGGAAACTCGAAGCGATTGGGGTCGCCGGATTCGGCCAGCCGCGCGAGCTCGGGGCCGCCCGGGAAGCCCAGGCCCATCAGGCGGGCGGTCTTGTCGAAGGCTTCGCCGGCGGCGTCGTCCAGGGTTTCTCCGAGCAGGCGATAGCGGCCGACGCCGTTTACCTCCACCAGCATGGTGTGACCGCCCGAAACCAGCAGGGCGACAAAGGGAAACGCCGGTGCCGGCTCGTCGAGCAGCGGCGACAGCAGATGCCCTTCCATGTGGTGCACGGCAATCGCCGGGCGGCCAAGCGCCGTGGCCAAGCCGACAGCGACGGCGGCGCCGACCAGCAGGGCGCCGGCCAGGCCGGGCCCGGCCGTGAAGGCGATGCCGTCCAGTTCGGCCGGGCGCATGCCGGCACGGTCCAGCACTTCGCCGATCATGCCCGGCAGCTTGCGCACATGGTCGCGTGAGGCCAGCTCCGGCACCACCCCGCCGTAGGCCGCGTGATCGGCCTGGGTGTAGACCAGCTCGGCAACAATCCCGGCTGTCGGCCGGTAGATGGCGACGCCGGTTTCGTCGCAGGAGGTTTCAATGCCCAGAACGCTTTGCATCGCCGCATGATAGCGGGTTATAATGGGCGACTTTCCACTTTAAACTGATCGGAACCCATTAATGCCCAGCGTCAAGGTCAAGGAAAACGAGCCGTTCGAATACGCTCTGCGTCGCTTCAAGCGGTCCTGCGAGAAGGCCGGCGTGGTCGCCGAAAGCCGACGCCGCGAATTCTTCGAGAAGCCGACCCAGGAGCGCAAGCGCAAGAAGGCCGCGGCCGTCAAGCGCCACCTCCGCAAGCTCTCGCGCGAGCGCGTCAACCGCCGCCGCCTGTATTGATCAGACCGCCTTCTCAGGCGGGCCGGATCCTCAACCAGCCCGCACGGCGTTCGCCATGTCTCTCAAAGCCCGCATTTCGGATGATGTCAAGCAGGCCCTCCGGGCCGGCGACAAGGCGCGGCTGACGACCTTGCGCATGATCACCGCTGCGATCAAGCAGCGCGAGGTTGACGAGCGCGTGGAAGTAGACGAGGCCGGTACCCTGGCAATCGTCGAGAAGATGATCAAGCAGCGGCGCGAATCGGCCACCCAGTTTCGCAGCGGCGGCCGGCCCGAGCTGGCCGAAGCCGAAGAAGCCGAGATCGCGCTGCTTGAGGCCTATCTGCCCGAGCCGCTGAGCGAAGCCGAACTTGACGCCGAGATTGATCAGGCCGTCGCCGAATCCGGCGCCAGCGGTGTCGCCGGCATGGGCCAGGTCATGGCGCTGCTCAAGCCCCGAATCCAGGGTCGCGCCGATATGCGCGCCGTCTCCGCCCGCGTACGCGAACGCCTCGGCGCCTAAGCGCCATCGGTAGCGGGCCGTTGAGCGGTCGCATCCCCGAAGACTTCATTGAATCGCTGCTCGAGCGCGTCG
Organism: Gammaproteobacteria bacterium; assembly: GCA_050485825.1. Lineage (GTDB taxonomy): Bacteria > Pseudomonadota > Gammaproteobacteria > Xanthomonadales > Wenzhouxiangellaceae > Wenzhouxiangella. The sequence continues at coordinate 27,892 of JBJHCC010000001.1, read as the reverse complement.
ACATCGTCGACGTGATCGGGGCCCGGCTGGCGCTCCGATCCGCCGGGCGCGGCGAATACAAGGCGCTGTGTCCCTTCCACAGCGAGAAATCACCCTCATTCACAGTCAGCGCCGACAAGCAGTTCTATCACTGCTTCGGCTGCGGCGCCCACGGCACGGCGATCGGCTTCGTGATGCAGCACGAAGGCCTGGAGTTCCCCGCCGCGATCGAGGAGCTGGCCCATGCTGCCGGCATGGAAGTGCCGCGCGAGGCCGGCAGCAGCCAGCCGCGCCAGCACGACCGGCTGTACGCCGTGCTGGCCGCCGCCCAGGCCTGGTTTCGGCACCAGCTCGGTGCCAGTGAGCCCGCCCGCGCCTATTTGAAAGGGCGCGGCTTCGACAAGGCCACGGTCGATGAATTCGGCATCGGTTACGCGCCTGAAACCTGGCAGGGGCTGAGCGATCAGCTCGAATCCGAAGGCTACAGTCAGCAGGAGATGGAGCGCGCCGGTCTGGTCACGCTGAAGTCGGGCCGGGCGGCGGACAAGTTTCGCGGCCGGATCATGTTCCCGATCCATGATCGTCGCGGCCGGGTGATTGCTTTTGGCGGCCGGGTGATCGGCGATGCCCAGCCGAAATACATGAACTCACCTGAAACCCCGGTCTTTCACAAGGGTCGCGAGCTCTATCGGCTGTTCCAGGTCCGCCGCGGCGGCCTGCCGGAGCGCATCCTGGTGGTCGAGGGCTACATGGATGCCGCCGCCCTCTACCAGTTCGGCTTTCATGACGCCGTCGCCACTCTGGGCACGGCGGTCACCCCGGACCATTTGCAGGCCCTGTTCAAGGCCACGCCAGTGGTGGTGTTCTGCTTCGACGGGGACCGCGCCGGCCGCCAGGCCGCCTGGCGCGGGCTGGAAGCGGCCCTGCCGCTGATGCAGGACAACCGCGAACTGCGCTTTTTGTTTCTGCCGGACGGCGAGGACCCCGACAGCCTGGTGCGCGCCCGCGGCGCCGCGGCGCTGGAGCAGTTGATGGCCGAGGCCAAGCCGCTGTCGAGCTTTTTCTTCGACCAGCTCGGCGCGCAGGTTGATCTGGCCACGCTGGATGGCCGCGCCCGCCTGGTGGCCCTGACTGAGCCCTTTCTGGAGCGCCTGCCGGCCGGCCCCTTTGCCGATCTGATGCGCGACGAGCTCAAGCGCCGGGCGGGTCATGCCGGCTTGGCCCCCGCACCGACGATCGCCCGCCGCAGTGAACCGCAGGCGCCCGTTGTCGATCGCCCCTTGACCCCGGTGCAGTACGCTGTGGCCTTGATTATTCAAGCGCCCGAACTGGCGCGCGATTCCGCTGTCTTTGTTCTGGATTCACCGGCCGACGTCAAAGGCCTGGATTTTCTGCGCGAACTGATTGACTTTTGCCGCCAGAAGCCCCACCTTTCCACGGCTAAACTTCTCGAGTTGTGGCGCGAGCGTCCAGAAGGGCCTTGGATGGCGCTTCTGGCGACCCGTTCGGTCTGCAGCGAAGAAACGGAAAAAGCGGCGGCGCTGGCGCAAACCATGGCCAGAATTCGTCGTTTACAAATACAGGCACGTGTCCGAGAACTCCAGCAGGCCCAGATGAATCAAGGGGGGCTGGATGGAGCCAGGGCTGCTGAACTGCGCGAGCTATTGAGCCTGCGCGTCGACGACAGTGATCATTAAAACCGACCAAGGCAATATGGACAACGCACCGCGACCCTCTCAGCTCAAGCAACTGATCGAAAAAGGCCGTGAACAGGGCCAGTGGCTGACCTACGCCCAGGTCAACGATCACCTGCCTGATGACATCGTCGATCCCGAACAGATCGAAGATATCATCAACATGATCAATGACATGGGCATTAAGGTCTTCGAAGAAGCACCTGAAGACGCCGATGCCCTGATTCTCAACGATGCGGCCAGCACCGACACCGACGACGAGACCGCCCAGCAGGAAGCCGAAGCGGCTCTGGCCGCGGTCGAGTCGGAACTGGGCCGCACCACCGACCCGGTGCGCATGTATATGCGCGAAATGGGTTCGGTCGACCTGCTGACCCGCGAGGGCGAGATCTCGATCGCCAAGCGCATCGAAGACGGCCTGAACCAGGTCAACATCGCGCTGGCGCGTTTCCCCGGCACGGTCGCCGCCCTGCTGGAGGAAGTGGATGCCTGGAAGGCCGGCAACCAGCGCCTGAACGAGCTGGTCAGCGGCTTCATCGATCCGACCCTGCTGGCCGAAATGGACCTGATCTCCGAAGAAACCGCGGAGGCCGCGGTCGAAGAGGAAGCGGAGTTCGCCGACGAGGAGGAGGACGAGGACGACGATCGGCCGGCGCCGACGGTCAATACCGGCCCCGATCCGCAGCAGGTCGAGCAGTTCTTCGACGAGCTCAGGCGCCTGCACGAGAGCTTCATCAAGCTCTACGACCGCTACGGCGCGCACGGCAAGAAGACCAACGAACTCAAGGACCAGATCTCCGAGCAGTTCATGCGCCTGAAACTGCCGCCGCGCATGTTCGATCATCTGATCGACCGGATGCGATTCCAGGTGGCAATGATTCGCGAGGTCGAGCGCCAGATCATGAGCCTGTGCGTCGACCGCGCCGGCATGCCGCGCAAGGAGTTCATCAAGAGCTTCCAGGACAACGAAACCGACCCCGAATGGTTGGCCGGCCTGCTCAAGCGTCAGACCAAGTGGGGTCGGGCGCTGAAGGAGCACGGCGACGATATCGCGGCGCTGCAGGAGCGGCTGTCGCGCTTCGAGAAAGCGCAGCGAATCAGCGTTGCCGAGCTGCGCGAACTGAATCGTGCGATGTCGATCGGCGAGGCCATGGCGCGCCGGGCGAAGAAGGAAATGGTCGAAGCCAACCTGCGCCTGGTGATTTCGATCGCGAAGAAGTACACCAACCGCGGCCTGCAGTTCCTGGACCTGATCCAGGAAGGCAATATCGGCCTGATGAAAGCGGTCGACAAGTTCGAATACCGCCGCGGCTACAAGTTCTCAACCTATGCCACCTGGTGGATTCGCCAGGCCATCACCCGCTCGATCGCCGACCAGGCCCGCACCATCCGCATCCCGGTGCACATGATCGAGACAATCAACAAGCTCAACCGCGTCTCGCGCCAGATGCTGCAGGAAATGGGCCGCGAGCCGACTCCGGACGAGCTGGCGGTAAAGATGGAGATGCCCGAGGACAAGGTTCGCAAGGTGCTGAAAATCGCCAAGGAACCGATTTCGATGGAGACGCCGATCGGCGACGACGAAGACTCGCATCTGGGCGATTTCATCGAGGATACCAATATCCTCTCGCCGATCGAGACGGCCACCACCACCGGCCTGACCGATACCGTACAGAAAGTACTGGGCGGCCTGACCCCGCGCGAGGCGAAGGTGCTTCGGATGCGTTTCGGCATCGACATGAACACCGACCACACCCTCGAAGAAGTCGGCAAGCAGTTCGACGTCACCCGCGAGCGGATTCGCCAGATCGAGGCCAAGGCCTTGAGAAAGCTGCGTCATCCCACCCGCTCGGAGCAGCTGAGAAGCTTCCTCGATATCGAATAAAGGCCGCACCGCCGGCCTGCCGAGACGGCGGGCCGGCGCAGTCATTCAGCCGGTACCGCTGGCACCGCTGTCTTCGCTGGCGTCCCTGACTGCGGCGACCAGGGCCTCGACATGCTCAGGCGGCACCAATGGGGTGATGCCGTGGCCCAGGTTGAAGATATGCCCCGGCCCGTCGCCGAAGCTGCTCAGCACCCGCCTGGCTTCTCTCTGAATGCTCGCCGGTGAGGTCATCAGCACGGCCGGGTCGAGGTTGCCCTGCAGGGCAACGCGATCACCGACCAGCCTGCGGGCCGTGCCCAGATCCACCGTCCAGTCCACGCCCAGGCCGTCGCAGCCGGTATCGGCCAGCGCTTCCAGGTGCTGGCCGCAGCCTTTGCCGAACAGGATCAGCGGCGTGTCCGGACAGCGATCCCGCAGGCGCTGCACGATGCGCTGCTGCGAGGCCAGCGAGAAATCGCGGTACAGGTTTGGCGACAGCGCGCCGCCCCAGGAATCGAAGATCATCAGCGCGTCGGCCCCGGCCTCGACCTGGGCGGCCAGGTAGTTGACGGTGGCGTCGGCCAGATGGTCCATCAGCGCCAGTGCTGCCACCGGCTCTTCCAGCAGCAGGCGCTTGGCGGTGGCGAAGTCCTTGCTGCTGCGGCCCTCGATCATGTACGTGGCCACCGTCCACGGGCTGCCGGCAAAGCCGATCAGCGGCACCTGGTCCGGCAAGCTGGCCCGAATCAGGCGGACGGCCTCCATCACATAGCCGGTGTCCTCGGTCGGGTCGGGGCTCGGCAGGGCGCGGATATCGGCGGGGCTTCGGATCGGGCGCTCGAAGTAGGGCCCTTCGCCCGGCTCGAAGCCCAGGCCCAGTCCCATCGCATGGGGCAGGATGAGGATGTCCGAGAACAGGATCGCGGCGTCGAAGCCGTAGCGCTCGATCGGCTGCAGGGTCACTTCGCAGGCCAGCTCGGGATTGCCGGCCAGGTCCAGGAAGCTGCCGGCGCGCGCGCGCGTGGCGCGGTACTCGGGCAGGTAGCGGCCGGCCTGGCGCATCAGCCAGATCGGTCGCCGCTCGGTCGGTTCGCGACGCAGCGCGCGCAGAAACAGCGCATCCTTGCGGGGGCTCATGCCGTCAGTACCTCTCGAATGTCGTCGGCCGGGCAGGGCAGCACGCAGGCTCGGCCCAGCTCGTTGAGCAGGATCAGCCGAATCTGGTCGGCTCGATTTTTCTTGTCCAGGCGCATCAGATTGAGCAGGTGGTCCGGATTCTGGTCATTGGGTAGCGCGGTCGGCAAGCCCAGGCGTTCGAGCAGGCCGGTCAGGCGTGCCGTGGTGCCGGGTGGTACGCGCCCGAGCACTTCGCTCAGGCGGGTGGCCAGTGCCATGCCGATGGCCACCGCTTCGCCGTGCCGCCAGACCGCATAGCCGGTCGCGGTCTCCAGCGCGTGGCCGAAGGTATGACCGAAATTCAGCAGCGCGCGTTCCCCGGACTCCTTCTCGTCGGCCGCCACGACTTCGGCCTTGTTGCGCACCGACTGGAAGACCGCTTCGGTCAGGCTCTGTGGCACCCGGCTGTTGAGGGCCTCGGCGTTCGCTTCCAGCCAGGCAAACAGCGCCGGGTCGCGAATCGCGCCGTACTTGACCACTTCGGCCAGTCCGGCCCGGTAATCGCGATCCTCCAGCGTGCTCAGCGTGTCCATATCGGCAATGACCGCAACGGGCTGATGGAAAGCGCCGATCAGGTTCTTGCCTTCGACATGATTGACGCCGGTCTTGCCGCCGACCGCGGCATCGACCTGGGCCAGCAGCGTGGTCGGCAGCTGGACGACGTTGATCCCGCGCATGTAGCTGGCTGCGGCAAAACCGGCCATGTCGCCGATTACCCCTCCGCCCAACGCGAGCACGGTGGCATCGCGCTGCGCTTTCAGCGCCACCAGCTCATCAAGGATGCGCCGCCAGTTCTCGACCGTCTTGTGCGCTTCGCCGGCCGGCAGGATCAGTTCCCGCCGATGGCTGGTTCGGGCCAGGGCCGGGCGCAGCCGATCCAGATACAGCGGCGCGACGCGATCATCGCTGACGATCAGCACGCGTCCGCTGAGGTGGCGCTCCAACAGGCTGGCCATGCCCAGCAGGCCCTGGCCGACGTAAACGGGGTAGTCGCCGCCGGCAGGGCGGACCAGTACCACTTTCATGTGTTTTGCTCGCATTGCAAATGATTCTGAATTTCCCGCGCCACCCGCTCGGCCATTTGCCCCGGGCTCATGTTGCTTGAGCGGACCATCAGGTGGGCGCAGGCCTCGTACAGCGGATCGCGCTGGCTGGCCAGGCCGTCGAGACGCTCGCGCCGATCGGGCGCCCGCAGCAGCGGCCGGCGCTGGTCTCGTTGCAGCCGTCGCAGCTGCTGGTCGACGTTGGTTTTGAGCCAAACCACCAGGCCGCGCTGGCGCAGACGCTCGCGATTGATCGGGTCGAGGATGCTGCCGCCGCCAGTGGCCAGCAGCACGCCATCGCGCTGGCTCAGTTCGTCGAGCAGCGCTGACTCACGTCCGCGAAAACCCGCCTCGCCCTCAATATCAAAGATCGTGTTGACGTCGACCCCGCAGCGGCGTTCGATTTCCTGATCCAGGTCGATGAAGCTCAGGCCGAGTCGCCTGGCGAGAACGCGCCCTACCGTGGTCTTGCCGGAGCCCATCGGGCCGATCAGAAACAAGCGCGTTGGCAACATCGAGGCAGGCGCAACCTTGAGACTCATCATGCTAACACGGCCCATCCGGCCGACGAGTGCGAGTCGGCGACGCGGTTTTTGCTACCATGCCCCCTGGTCCGGCGAACTGCGCTTTTCCGTCATGTTGCGCTTCTCGATTCTGTTCATCGTGCTGCTGCTGGGCCTGTTCACCCTGGAGGTGCTCAAGCCTGTCCAGGAGCATGTGATCCTGCCATTCACCGCCGGCATTGCCCACGTCAGCGTCTTCATCATCGAGCTGTTCGATGACGGCGTGGAGTCGATGGGCAAGGTCATCCGCGATCTGGAAACCGGCTTTGCGATCAGCATCGAGCCCGGTTGTAACGGCGTCGAGGCGCTGATCATCCTGTTTGCTGCGATCTTTGCCTTTCCGGCCTCGCTCAAGCACAAGCTGATCGGCTTCGGCATCGGTTTTCTGGCAATCCAGGGTCTGAACCTGGTCCGCATCATCAGCCTGTTCTACCTGGGCCAGTGGAACATGACCTGGTTCAACTGGTTCCACCTGTACCTGTGGCAGGCGCTGATCATCCTCGACGCCCTGGTGGTCTGGCTGATCTGGCTGCGCATGCTGCCGCCGCGGCCGAAGTCCGGTGGCGACGGCAGCCGCCATGACGACGACGGCGGCGACACCGTCGAAGCAGCCCCTGCCGGCCCGTGAAGCGCCTGCTGGTCGCCGGCTGCGGCGATCTGGGGATTCGCCTGGCGGCCCGGCTGCCGAGCGCCGAGTGGCAGACCAGCGGTCTGCGCCGTCGGGTCGAACGTCTGCCCGCGAGCATCCGGCCGGTCGCCGCCGATCTGCTCGACCTGAGCAGTCTGGCGGCTGTCGACCCGGACTGGGATGCCATCGTCTACCAGGCAACACCCGCCGAGCGCTCGGCGTCGGCCTATCGCGCGACCTACCTGACCGGGCTTGAGCATCTGCTCGCTCGCGTCCGGACCCGGCGCCTGATCTATGTCTCCAGCACTGCGGTGTTCGGTGAGGACGGCGGCGGCTGGGTGGACGAATCCAGCCCCACGGACCCGGCTGCCTTCAACGGCCGTATCCTGCTTGAGGGCGAGGCGCGGGCCCGTTCAGCCGGTGGCATTGTCGTTCGCTTCTCCGGCATTTATGGGCCCGGCCGCGAGGTCTTGATCCGCCAGCTGCGCGCCGGCCAGGCGCGTTGCCGTCGGGAGCCACCGCAGTGGACCAATCGGATTCACGCCGATGATTGCGCCGGTGTGCTGGCTCATCTGCTGGGCCTGGCCGATCCGGCCCCGGTCTGGTGCGCCAGCGACGATCGCCCGGCTACGCGCTGCGAATTGCTGGACTGGCTGGCCGAGCGGCTTGATTTGGCCGGCCCAGCCGACGATCGCGACCTGGCTGGCGGCCAGGGCAAGCGCGTCGCCAACGCCCAGCTGCGCGCCAGCGGCTATGATTTCGATTATCCCGACTTTCGAACCGGCTACGGAGCGCTGCTGCCATGACTGTATCCATGACCGAGCCGATGCTGGCCCGCTTCCAGGCCGGCTTCGAGCGGGCCCGAGCGGCCCGCGTGCCCGAGTATAACGCCATGACCCTGGCGACGGTCGATGAGCAGGGTCGACCGGCGGCCCGGACCGTGCTGCTCAAGGACGCCGACCGCGCCGGCTTTGTCTTCTACACCAACCTGCAGTCCCGCAAGGGCCGCCAGCTGGCCGGCAATCCGGCGGTGTCGCTGGTGTTCTGGTGGCGCGAAACGGCGGAACAGGTACTGGTCGACGGCCGCGTCGAGCCGGTCAGCGCGGTCGAGGCCGATGCCTACTTCGCCAGCCGGCCGCGCGGCAGCCAGATCGGTGCCTGGGCCTCGCTGCAGTCGCAAGCCCTGGCCACGCGTGAGGAGCTGCTCGAGCGCGTCGCCGAGATCGAAGCGCGCTTTGCCGGCCGCGAAGTGCCGCGACCGGAACACTGGTCGGGATTTCGGGTTCGTCCGTACCGCGTGGAGTTCTGGTACGGTCGCGAGTTTCGCCTGCACGAACGCCTCTGCTTCGAGCTCGACGGTGAGGGCTGGCGCGAGACCCTGCTCTACCCTTAAGTCGTCATGAGAGGCCTGCTCAGGGGCATCTCGCCGCGCTGGCAGCCGCTACTCCTGGTCCTGCTGCTGGCCGGCAGCGCCGCTGCCGAAGCGCCACCGGACTTTGATCGCATCATGGGCCTGATCGACGGGGCGCTGGCCAGCAGCGGCCCCGGCAGCCATCCTGGCGAGCGCTCCGAGCTGTACCGCTACAGCGAGGACGGCTGGTCCCTGCACATGATGATGATCTGGGACGGCGAGCGCTGGCGCCTGCTGGCGGTGGATATGGCCCATCCCCAGCGCCGCGATGCGGCGGTGAGCGAATGGCGTGAGCGCTACCAGGCCCTGCTGGGCTCGATCCGCCGCGACGGTCTCGGCGATCGACTGAGGCTGCTGCCCGAGCCCGAGCTGTTCGAGGTGCCGCCGCCGGATTTCAACCCGGCCCTGCCCGAGGAGCAGCGCAGTCGCCGCTTCAGCCATGACGGCTTCTGGTACGACGTGCGCTGGGAGAATGTCGGCGGCGTCGACGACCGCGCCCGCTGGGCGCTGCTCGGCTACAGCTTGGTCGCCATGCCTTGGTAACGAGACGCGCTATTCGGTGTAGAAGGTCTGGCGGAAACTGAATTCATGCGCGCGCGGGCTGCCGGCGGGCTGCACGCTGACGCGGAAATTCATGTTCTCCTCGTTGCTGACCCGGAAGCTGCCGATGTAGTAGATCGCGTCCTGATCGCGCACTTCGCGGAGCTCGATATCGCGGCGCTGGCCGACGATATTGGTGGCGCTGGCGCTGACCCGCGCGGTCACCGGCTCATTCAGGCCGTCGCTGACCTTGCGCAGCACGGCGATGTTGAGCAGAGCGCGGGTTCCGGAACGCTGAATGCCGTAGGCGCGGGCCACGTCCGGGGTCAGCAGCAGGCTGTTGAGAGTGTTGTAGTGAATCTCGAACTCACCGAATTCCTCGGCTTGTTGGGCTTGAACCGATGTTCCCGGTAGCCACAGCGCCAGCAGCAGGAAAGACATCGACGACAGGGGTGTAAGTGCAAACATGCCAGGGCGACCTCGATGAAGTCAGGGGGATTGATGCTACTCCCGGGCAGGGCCGGGCCGCAAGGTGGATCTTAGACGCCGAGCAGGATGATCAGGAACTGGATCCCGATCAACGCCACCAGCGGCGACAGATCGAAGCCACCCAAGGCTGGCAGCACCCGTCGAATCGGCCGCAGCACCGGCTCGGTCAGCTGATGGATCAGCGGCACGATCGGGTGTCGCGATCCCCGCCCGACCCAGGACAGAATCACCCCGGCCAGGATCAGGATCAGGTAGGTGATCAGCAGCAGCCGAATCAGCCGCAGCACTGCGAACAGGGCCAGCACCATCGGATCCGGCCGCAGGCCAGTGATCGCCGCCAGCAGGAACAGGCCCAACAGCTGGATCACATACAGCGCCAGCACGCCGGCGAGATTGACCCGCCCGACTCGCGGCAGCACCCGTCCCAGCGGCTTGAGCAGTGGATCGGTGATGCGCACCAGGGCCTGGACCACCGGATTGTAGAAATTGGCTCGGACGATCTCCAGCAACACCCGCAGCAGCAGTACGACCAGCACCAGCTGGATCAGGGTCTCGACCAGGAAGGTCACGGCGGCGGTCGGTGAACCCATCATTGCGCTCCCAATTCGCGGCCGCGCCGCACGGCGGCCTGCACGGCCCGGTCGATGATCGCCTCAAGCCCGTCAGCGGCCAGGCTGTTCAGCGCAGCCGCGGTGGTGCCGCCGGGCGAGGTCACGCGCCGACGCAGCTCGCCGGCTTCAGCGCTGGACTCCGCCAGCATCACCCCGGCGCCGATCGCGGTCTGACGCGCTAGCGCCTCAGCCGCTTCCGGCGCCAAGCCGGCGTTGATCCCGGCCTGAGCCAGCCATTCGGTCAGGGCGAAAAAATAGGCTGGCCCGGAACCCGACACGGCCGTCACCACGTCCATCAGTGCCTCGTCCTCGATCCACACCGTCTGTCCGGCACTGGCCAGCAGGCGCTCAGCAAGCGCTCGATCAGCCGAACTCACATCGGCAGAGGCGCACAGCCCGGTGATTCCGGCGCCGAACAGCGCCGGCGTATTCGGCATGCAGCGGATCAGCGCGCGACCGCTGCCGAGGCCAGCGGCCAGGCCGGGAAGGGTGACGCCGGCGGCCACCGAGATCACCAGCGCCTCGGCCGGCAACCCGGGCCGGATGTCGGCCAGCACGCTGTTCATGATCTGCGGCTTGACGGCCAGCACCAGCACCCGGCAGCGGGCCGCCGCGGCCGCGTTGTCGGCCGTGGTTTCGATGCCGAAATCCTCAGCCAGGCCGCGGCGCTGCTCGTCGCTGGGGTCGGACACCACCACGGCGGCGGCATCGTGCCCGCTGCGAACCAGCCCGCCGATCAAGGCCCGAGCCATGTTGCCGCCGCCGATAAAGGCAATTCGAGAAGAATCCATCGGCCTATTGTAGGGCCTGATCCGGGGCCGGCGGCAGGCTGAAAAAGGCCCGCGCCGCGGCCGTGGTTTCGGCCGCCAGACGCGGCGGCGACACGCCGCGCAGCGCCGCCACCGTGCCGGCAATCCACGGCAGCCACTGCGGCTCGTTGCGGTGGGTGCGCGCCTTCGGCCGCAGATTGCGCGGCTTCAGATAGGGCGCGTCGGTCTCGATCATCAGCCGCTCGGCGGGGATCTCGTGGACGAAGTCCTTCAGGTGCTGGCCGCGTCGCTCATCGCAGATCCAGCCGGTGATGCCGATGTGGCAGTCCAGCGCCAGGTAGTCCAGCATCGCCGCCCGGCTGTCGGTAAAGCAGTGCACCACCGCGGCGGCCAGCTGCGGCCGAAACTCGCGCAGGATGGCGACGAAATCCTCGTGCGCGTCACGCTGGTGCAGGAACACCGGCTTGCCGCAGGCCACCGCCAGCTCCAGCTGGCGCTCGAAGGCCCGACGCTGCGCAGGGCGCGGCGAGAAGTCGCGAAAGTAATCGAGCCCGCATTCGCCCACCGCCACCACGCGCGGGTGGCGATGCAGCTCGGCCAGCACGCTCTCGGTATCGCGGCTGAAATCCTCGGCCAGGTGAGGATGCACGCCAGCGGTCGCGAACAACTCGCCCGGTCGCGCGCTCGCCAGTGCCAGCGCGGCAACACTACCGGCCTCGGACGCGCCGGTGATGACCATCTGCACTACGCCCGCGGCGCGCGCGTCAGCCAGCACCCGGTCGCGGTCCCGGTCAAAACTGTCGTGGGTGAGATTGCACCCGATGTCGATCAATTCCATGGCGGCGGATTGTAAGCCCTGCCCGCCAAGGTGGCGGAACGGCGATCGAGTCGCGCTGAGCTATAATTCGCCCGTCACGGGCCGGCTTAGCTCAGCTGGTAGAGCATCTGATTTGTAATCAGAGGGTCGGGGGTTCGAATCCCTCAGCCGGCACCATGATTTTCGACGGCGCGGACCTTGAAACCTTCGCCAGCGCTGGCCGCAGCCCCAATTCGAACCCCCGACAATAGACAATCGGGTTCGACTTGTGCGCGTGAGCGCACAATCGCTGAGCCGCGCAGCGGATCAGCCCGAAGGGCAAGCCCGCGTGAGCGGGCGCAGCAATCCCTCAGCCGGCACCATGATTTTCGACGGCGCGGACCTTGAAACCTTCGCCAGCGCTGGCCGCAGCCCCAATTCGAACCCCCGACCATCAATAATCGGGTTCGACTTGTGCGCGCCAGCGCACAATCGCTGAGCCGCGCAGCGGATCAGCCCGAAGGGCAAGCCCGCGTGAGCGGGCGAGGCAACCGAGCCGCGGGCGAGCTCGATGGCGCCTTGGCGCCATCCATCCCTCAGCCGGCACCGTGTTCAGGTCAGTTCCTTGTGCGCGAGTCCGGCTGATGGTTTTGGACGAAGCGTCTTGCGAAGCGCTGGTATCAGCAGGCCCGGTTCTTCGCAGGCACCGAGGGCTCTCCGCAGTCATCCAGGCGCTTGCGCAGTGCGCGTCAAGCGCGAGTTCAAGGGCCAGCGTGGGCTGGGCGGGACGATTGGGCCGTATCCCAGTCGAGCGAGCATCTGGACGGTCTCTCCGGGTTCGGCGAGCATCCGGTGCGCTGCCTCGTAGTATTCGGCCATTTCCGGGTATTCCTGCAAGGCCTGGCTGACCGGATGAAGGGCGAGTCCCAGCGCTGTGGTGGTCAGGTTGAGGCGCAGATAGCGGCGGCCGGCGGCAATCTGATCCTGGCGCGTGTTGCCCGTAGAGGTGAGCACGGCATAGGCCGGGGTCGCTTCCAGCATCCGGCGATACATCTCCAGGCCCTGGCGAAACTCCGCGGTCGTCGGGTCGAGCTGTCCTTCCCGGGTCAGAAGGCCCAGCATCATCATCGTTTCAAGCAGGGGCCCGCCGAGGTCGATGCCGTCGGGATTGGCCTCGATCTCCCGCCTGCCGAATCGCATCACCTCGACGCTCTCGCGGTAGGTCCGCGTTGTCGTTGTTTCGACCCGATGAGCGGCCCAGGTCAACTGTCTGATCTCGGCAACGCGTTCGGGATCGGTGATCACCGTTGCCATCGGCGTCAGGGCATCGATCGACTCGATCGTCAGCGGGCGCTCGGAGAAAGGCTGTTTGCAGGAACGGCGCTGGAGGATCGATTGGCCAAGCGCGTCGGGCCGCGCCGAGTCGGCATGGAACCGAGCGACGGCGACCGGTGCATCCACCGAATCGCCGTGGGGAAACGTTTCAAGCTCGACCGCGTGACCTGTGCCCGAGGCTGCGATGATCATTTGCTCCAGAAAGCAGCCCATGCCGATGGTCAGCTGGCGGTCGAAAGGGTCGGTTTCCGGTAGTCGAATCGCAGGATCGCGGAAGATCGTCAGCCGATCACTGCCCACCAGTTCGACCAACCAGGGCTGCAGGTTGTGCGGGTTGGGCGCCAGGATGGCGAAGCTCAGCGCATTCATCCGGGCATCGGCGTAGCTGCCGGCCGCCGCCCACGGCGCCAGCGCCCGGTGCGGCGTTCGTGTTGTGGCAAAGACGCCAGCGGCCGCGGACGCTGCAAGTACGCAGCCGCCACCGACGAGCTTGATCATCTTGCGGCGAGTCAGAGCCATGTGAGCAATCTCCTTGAACAGATCTGGACCGGGTAAAGCCTGGTTGAAAAACGCGGTGCGCTTTGTCGGCGCCTACCGGCCGCCGAATCAGCGTTCCTCAGCCTGTATCCGGCTCTTTCTCCAGCAGCTCGGCCAATCGGTTCGCAGCGTGTTGAAAGGCTTGCTCGGCATGGCCCCAGGTGCGGAACCCCCGGGTCGAAAGCACGCGTCCATTGAACGATGTGTCGAGCGCGGCCAGCGGCAGATGGCTGTCATGATCCAGGACCAGCAGGCTGATGCTGGCGCCGCCGGTATCGAGGGGGCCGATCAGCATCGACAGCAGGATGTTGGCGATCGGGTTGGAAGGCTTGATGTCGGTAATGGCGGCATGTATCTCGATCGCGGCCACAGCGCCTGGTTGAACGCGATCAAGTTCGCCGAGCTCATGCTCCAGCGCTGCGATCAACGCGGATTCCAGCTTGGCTCGGCTGCTCGCATCCGGATCGCTCTTGCCGCGCAAATCCCAGGTGATGGTTGCGATGGCGTAGGACTGAGGCTGGATTGGATTCGGACTGCGCCAGGCTTGCGTGCCGGGGTCGTCATTCAGCGAGGCCATGGGCAGATCGATGGGAGAGATGCTGCTGGGAACGGTCTGCAAGTTGGCGCAGGCGGACAGCCAGAGCAGGAGCGCTGCGGCGACCAGCGGACGTCGATAATGGTGAATGGAAAGCGTCATGCGGCGTTCCTTATTTCAAGTGGGGTGTGGGCTCAGTATTCCGCCCGCAACCGACCGAGTCGATTCCCCATATGCGAATATCTGAGGATCGAATTTGTATGGAGAGCGCGACAATGGCAGCGCCGGATTTCGATTGGAGCCTGATGCGCTCCTTCCTGGCGGTGATGGAGCAGGGCAGCCTCTTGGGCGCGGCGCGGCGCCTGGGCAGCACCCAGCCGACCGTGGGCCGACACATCATGCAGCTTGAAGAACAGCTCGGTCGCCCCTTGTTCGAGCGCACGGGCCGCAAACTGTTGCCAACGCAAATGGCATCGGTCATCGCAGAGCATGCGCGCCAAATGTCGGAGGGTGCTGATGCCATCGCGCGCGCCTTGGTGGCGAGCGAGGCGGAGCCCGAGGGTTCGGTTCGAATCAGCGCCAGCCAGCCGGTGGCCAACTATCTGTTGCCGCCCGTTCTGGCCGGTATTCGCGCGCGCCATCCGGCGCTTCAGCTCGAGCTGGTCTCGACCAACTCGGTATCCAACCTGCTCCGTCGCGAGGCCGATATCGCGGTTCGAATGGTGCGCCCCGAGCAAGGTTCTCTGGTGGCGCGAAAACTGGGCGAAGTCGAGCTTGGCGCTTTCGCCAGCGACGCCTACCTGGCGCGGCGTGGCGCGCCGGCATCGCTGCAAGCGCTAACAGATCACGATCTGGTCGGGCTTGATGAAGACCAGGACCTGCTGCGCGGATTTGCCGAGCTGGGAATGAACATGACGCGCGAGTCGTTCGCCTTCCGCACCGATGATCTGACCGTCTACTGGCAAGCCGTCTGCGCCGGAATTGGAATCGGCTTCATGTCCACCTACGTGGCTCGAAGCGAACCATCGGTGCGTCGGGTGCTGCCCGATCTGGTGATCCCGTCGCTGCCGATGTGGCTGGTGGTGCATCGCGAGATCAAGGGCAGCCAGGCGATACGAATCGTGTTCGACGAATTGGCGGCCGGTCTGGCTCAGGCCATCGCCGCCAGGCAGGATCAGTGACGCCCAAGCTGGTTCCCTTTCCCAGTCGATGGCCGAGCAGAACGGTAAACGCCGACATTTGCCGTAGGTTCGTGCTGCAGAGGTCGGGATAACAAGAGCTTGACCGCTTGAGATGTCCCAAAAGCCCAGCAGCCGGGACGGCTTCTGCCGCGCAGGCTGCCAGCCCGGACAACAGACTGGCGAGGGCGCGCATAGGCTCATGAATTGCTCGGGCCAGGAGCCTCCGAACACCTGCCCGTCGCGCCCACGCCGGTGTTCAGCGCTTCCCTGGCCTAGCGCATCAGGCCACTTGGCCGGTTGTGGCCTGTTTTCGCGTAGTCAGCCGCGGTGCCTCAATTGGAGAAGTGCATGTTGACCTTGATTTCCCGCTGCCTTGCCGCGGCGGCGGTGCTCGTCTTTGCTCTGTACGGCGGCCTGACTCAAGCGGCTGAAGATCTGGAGGGCAGTGGCGATCATCCATTGCTGGAGCGGGTAGCCGGCTCGTTCATCCGCAGTATGGATCGTGATGAGTTTCGCGCCGTCAGCTTGCCCTCGGGGCCCTGGGATCGTTCAGGACGAGAGTACGCCGACACCGTCACGGTCGAGGGCGAGTGGGTTCGGCTCGTCTACGGTTTCGAGGATGAGGAGGTCAGCGCTTTGCGCGTCCATCGCAGCTTCATGCAGCGTCTGCCCGAGGCCGGCTTCGAATTCGTATTTGCCGGCGCCGATGATGAACTCATCGCCGGCGGCGCGGCGCGCTCGTCGGCCTATCTGATGTCCGCGCCCGGTGACAGGCGGCTGCTGCTGTCGAATCTGGTGCTCAACCAGCGCGAGCCAGTCTACTACCTGCTGGCTCGACACCAGACCGAGCCGGTCACCGTGGCGATCGCCACCTTTGCTGCGTCCGGCCGGCCGGGCGGTACCTCCTATGTTCTGAATATCGTCACCGAAGAGGAGATGGTGGTGGCCATGGAGCACCGTCCGCTCAGTGCCAGCGAGATCGAGGAGGGCCTGATCAGCGAGGGACGGGTGGCGATTCAGGACATTCTGTTCGCCTTCGATTCCGACGAGATCCTGCCCGATTCCGCCAGCAGCCTCGCGACCATCGCCAGTGTGCTTCAGGAGCGCCCGACGCTGGGCCTGCTGGTGGTCGGACATACCGATGATGTGGGTGATTTCGACTACAACCTGCGCTTGTCGATGACGCGAGCGACCGCAGTGGTCGAGTACCTGCAACGTGAGCACGGCATCGCGTCCGAGCGTTTGCGTGCCGCAGGAGCGGGGATGATGGCGCCGATCGCTTCGAACCGCGGTGAGGAGGGCCGAGCCCGCAACCGGCGCGTGGAGCTGGTCGAGATCAGATAGTGCAGTCCGCCAGCCGGGCGTCAGGCGCTCGGCTGGTTTGACAGGCGCGGATCAGGACGGAAGAATGCCGAGTCATGGGCAGCGGCCCATCCCGGCGCTACTGCCGGCAACCCTGGTCACAGACGCTAAATGAACCACTCGACTCAGCCGGCCGCTGAGCTGCCCAGCGGGCTCGCGATCGTTCAGTCCAATTCCCCCGAACAGCTGCGTGATTTGCTGGTCGAGCATCTGCGCGGCCAGCCGTTGGCGCCGCTGGAGCAGGAACGCATTCTTACCCAAAGCAACGGCATCGGGCGCTGGCTGCAGCTGGCCCTGGCGCGCGATGCCGAGCAAGCCGGCCTGGGCATTGCCGCGGCTACCGTTTTCGAACTGCCGGCCCGGTTCTTCTGGCAGCTCTACGGCACGGTGCTGGGGGAAGCGGCGCTGCCTGAACAATCGCTGTTCGATGCCGGCCCGCTGCGCTGGCAGCTCTACGGTCTGTTGCCACGGCTTGCCGACGAGGCGGTCTTTTTGCCACTGGCCCATTACCTGAAAGGCAGCGGTGACGCTGCCTGCCGCCGCTGGCAGCTGGCCGGCGAGCTGGCCGAGCTTTACGAGCAGTACCAGATTTACCGCGCCGACTGGCTGGCTGACTGGGAGCAGGGTCAGGACCAGCTGCGCGATGCGCGCGGACAGGCTCGTGCCATTGATGCGCGCCATGCCTGGCAGCCGGCGCTGTGGCGCCGCCTGCTGGCCGCGCTGCCCGAGGCTCATCGTGCGCAGTCACGCGCCCATCTGCACCAGGCCATTATCAAGCGCCTGCAGCATGCCGCCGATGCCGGGGAGAACATTCCCGGCCTGCCGCGCCGGGTGGTGGTCTTCGGGATCAGCTCGCTGCCGGCGCAGATGGTCGATGCCCTGGCCGCGCTGGCCGAGCACTGCCAGGTGCTGATCTGCCTGAACAATCCCTGCCGCCACTACTGGGCCGAGCTAATCGAAGGCCGCGACCTGCTGCGCAGCCGCCCGGGCAAGCGTTTGAATCACCGGCCCGACTGGCCGGCCCAGCTCGACGAGGCCCAGCTGCACGAGTTTGCCAACCCGCTGCTGGCCGCCTGGGGCCGCCAGGGCAGGGACTTCTTCGCCTTGCTCGACCACTACGACCAGCCCGAGCGCTACCGCGGCTGGTTCGATCGAATCGACCTTTTCGAGGACCTGGCTGACACGCACAAGCCCAGCCTGCTGGCCCAGTTGCAGCAGGGCATACTCGACCTGGAACCGCGTCAGACCGACCCGGCCCGGCGCCGCCCGGTCGATCCGGCTGCCGACAACAGCTTGCGTTTCCACGCCGCCCACAGCCGCCAGCGCGAGCTGGAAATTCTGCATGACCAGCTGCTGGCCGCGCTCGAGGCTGACCCGTCGCTGCAGCCGCGCGACATCATCGTCATGGTGCCCGACATCGACGCCTACGCACCGCACATCGATGCGGTGTTCGGCGCCAGGCTGCGGGCCGACGACGACAGCGGCCATGGCGATGCGCGCGCCATCCCCTTCAGCATTGCCGATCGCCGCGAACGCCTGGTCTCGCCCACGCTGAAGGCCTTCGGCATGCTGCTGGACCTGCCGCGGCTGCGCTTGACCGCCAGTGAGGTGATTGACCTGCTCAACGTGCCGGCCGTGCAGCGGCGCTTCGGCATCGACCCTGACCGGATTGACCGGCTTTCCGGCTGGCTGACCCAGGCCGGCGTGCGCTGGGGCCTGGATGGAGAGCACCGCGCCAGCCTGGGGCTGGATCGGGAATTTGAGGCCTTCAGCTGGCTGTTTGGTCTGAAGCGCATGCTGCTGGGCTATGCCGCCGGCGACAGCGAGCCCTTCGACGATATCCTGCCCTTCGATGAGGTGGCCGGCAGCGACGCCGACCTGGCCGGACGGCTGGCCGAACTGATCGATCGCCTGCATCAGCACTGGCGCGTGCTCAGCCAGGACCACCAGTCGGCGCAGTGGATCAGCTGCCTGCGCCAGCTGCTGGACGATTGCCTGGACTTCAGTGATGAGGCCGACGAGCTGGCCGCCGTTCGCCTCGACCAGGCCCTCGATGAGCTCGGCCAGGCTGCCGCCCTGGCCGGGCTGGACCAGCCCCTGCCGCTGGAAGTGATTCGCGATGCCCTGATCCAGGCGCTGGATCAGGGCCATGTCTCGCATCGCTTCCTGGCCGGCAAGGTCAATTTCTCCACCCTGATGCCGATGCGCGCCATTCCCTTCAAGATGGTCTGCCTGCTGGGCATGAACGATGGCGACTACCCGCGCACCCGCAAGCCGGCGGATTTCGACCTGATGGCCGACGCCGCACTGCATCGGCCCGGCGACCGCTCGCGTCGCGAAGATGATCGCTACCTGTTTCTGGAAGCCCTGCTGGCGGCCCGCCAGCGCCTGTATTTGAGCTGGGTCGGCCGCAGCATCCACAACGACGAACTGCAGCCGCCCTCGGTGCTGGTCGGGCAGCTGCGCGACCACCTGGCCGCCGGCTGGTGCCGGCACGACCATGCCGACGACAACACCGACGCCGGCCAGGCGCTGCTGGATGCCCTGACCACCTGGCATCCGCTGCAGCCGTTCAGTCCGGCCTATTTCGGCAGCGATCCGGCCCTGTTCACCTATGCCAGTGAATGGCGCCTGGCCCATCGTGACCAGGCCGAGAACTCGTCTGCCGATAGCGCGACCTCGCTCGCGCCGTGGCCGCTGGATGGCCCGCTTACCGTCGCCCCCCTGGCCGACTTCCTGCGCCAGCCGCTGGCCCATTTCACACGCCAGCGGCTGGGTGCGCGGCTGGACCTGGACGATCAACGCCTGGTCGACAGCGAACCGTTCAGCGTCGACGGCCTGGGCCAATGGGCACTGAACGAGGGCCTGCTGAACACCTTGCTGGACCAGCCAGACATCGATGACCGGGAGCCCGGACTGCAGCGCTTTGCCCGGCACCAGCGCCTGGCCGGAGCGCTGCCGCTGGGCGATGCCGGCGAGCAGGCCCTGAGCACGGCGCGCGAGACCGTCCTGCCGATACTTGAACAATGGCAACTGGCCCGGCAGCGCTGGCCAGAGCCGGTCAAGCCCGGCCCGGTGCGGCTGGATCTGGGTCGGCTGGACCTGGGACACTTGGCAGACGGCCAGGCCATCGTCATCGAGCAATGGTTGCCCGAGCTGTACCGCGCTGAATCCGGCGAGCTGGCCCTGCTCAGCGCCAGCGCCACGCGCTTGGCCGAGAAGGGATCGAAACAGGGGCCACGCTGGGACAAACTGGTTCGCTACTGGCCGCTGCACCTGCTGATCAACGCCGCCGGATTCGCTGCCAGCACCGTGATTGCCCATAGCCAGGGCCTGTTCCAGTGGCATGCCATTGCGCCTGAGCAGGCGCGTCAAGACCTGCTCGCCCTGGTCGGGCACTGGCAGAGCGGACTGTGCCGGCCGCTGCCGGTGGCGGTCAGCGCCGGCACGGCCTTCGTCGCCAAGCGCCTGGTCGACGAGGACCACAAGGCCCTGAGTGCCGCCCGCACGATCTTCGACGGCAGCGACTGGTCCGGCAGCGAGGCCAGCGCCCACCCGGCCGTGGCCCGCTGGTATGCCAACGCCGATGCCCTGTTCGCCGCCGGCGGGCCGGGCGATGATTTTGTCTACTGGGCCGAAGCTCTTTACGGCCCGCCGATCAGGCATCACCAGCAAGCAGAAGGGGGTCAGGCATGAGCCAGCCCAACCTGATCCAGACCCTGCCGCTGCACGGCCGCCGACTGATCGAGGCCAGTGCCGGCACCGGCAAGACCTATACCCTGGCCGGCCTGTACCTGCGCCTGGTGCTGGGGGTCGACTGCCCGGCGCGGATGCCGCCGGACATTCTTGTGCTCACCTTCACCCGCGCGGCTACCCGCGAGCTGCGTGACCGCATCCGCAGCCGCCTGGTCGAGGCCGCCCAGGCCTTTCGCCAGGGCCACAGCAAGGATGACAACCTGCAATGGCTGATCAACTACTTCCCGCCGGAGCGCCTGCCGGCCTGCGCGCGCCTGCTCGATGTCGCCGCCGGCTGGATGGACGAGGCCGCCATCCACACCATCCATGCCTGGTGCCAGACCATGCTGCGCCAGCACGCCTTCGACTCCGGCAGCCTGTTCGACCAGGACGTGGATGCCGCCGACCCGCTGCTGGCCCAGCACGCCGTGGCCGACTACTGGCGCCGCTGGTGGTACCGCGATCACCCCTATCGCAGCCACCTTGCCCAATGGGTGGGCAGTTTCGATGACTTCAGCCGCCAGCTGCACACACTGCGCCGCAGTGCCGCCACCCTGGTCGCGGCCGGCCAGCCGATTGCAGCGCTCTCGCCCGGTGACTTCATGGAGGAACGGCGCGCCCTGGAACAAGGGCCGGGCCAGGCCGTGGCCGAGCTGTTGCAGGCCTGGAGTGAGCAGGGCGATGAGCTGGCCGAAGTGCTGCTGGTCGCCCTCGATCAGGGCCATTTCTATGCCGATTCGAAAACCGGTGTGCCGGCCACCAAGGCCGCCATCCGTCGCCTGCTGGCAGAGATCCCGTCCTGGCAGCCGGGGCAACCCTTTCCAGCCGGTCTGGACCAGCTGTTGCCCAGCCATCTCCAGGCCATGTGCAAGAAAAACAAGGCCCCCGCCCACCCCTGGCTGGACCGGCTGGAAGCGGCCTGGGCGCAGATGGGCGGCTACCCGGACCGCCGCGCCGGTCTGTGGCAGCACGCCGTCGACAGCGTCAATGCCCTGCTCAAGCAAGAAAAGCAGCGCGCCAACGCGCTGGATTTCGATGATCTACTGATTCAGCTCGACGAGGCGCTCAGTGGCCCCGGCGGCGCTGCGCTGCGCCAGACCCTGCTGACCCAATACCCGATCGCCCTGGTCGATGAGTTCCAGGACACCGACCCGGTACAGTTCCGGATTTTCCGCCGCGTCTGGGGAGCGACCGTAGACGATGATCCGGCCAGGGGCCTGTTCCTGATCGGCGACCCCAAGCAGTCGATCTACAGCTTCCGCGGCGCCGATATCCACGCCTACCTGGAAGCGCGCGACAGCATCGACAGCCGCCACAGCCTGGGTCGCAATTTCCGCTCAAGCACGGCGATGGTCGATGCCGTCAATGCCTTGTTCGAGGCCGGCGATCAGCATCCGCAGGGTGCCTTTGCCTTCGCCCGGCCCGGCCAGCCCAGCGCGCTGCCTTTCGAGCGCGTAGAGGCCGAGGGTCGCAAGGAAATGCTGATCATCAAGGGTCAGCCGGCCACGCCCATGACGCTCTGGTATCACCCAGAAGGCGAGGGCAGCAACAACCTGGGCCTGAGCGAGTACCGAGCCGTGATGGCCGAACAAGCCGCCGAAACCATCGCCGATCTGCTCAGCCAGGCCGAGCAGGGCCAGGCTGTATTCGAGGCCGAGGACCAGCCGCCCCGGCCGCTGCGCCCGGCCGATATCGCCGTGCTGGTGCGCAAGACCTCCCAGGCCAATCTGGTACTGAGTGCCCTGCGCAGGCGCGGTGTGGCCGCCGTGTACCTGTCGGATCGCGAATCCATTTTCGACAGCGACCAGGCCCGCGAGCTGTGCCTGGTGCTCAGGGGCATTGCCGAGCCGGGCGATGAACTGAGCCTGCGCACGGCCCTGGCCACGCGACTGTTCGGATTGAGCCCGGCCGAGCTGGATGCGCTCAACCAGGACGAGCAGCTGATCGAGGAAGCCTTCGAGCGCTTCGCCCGCCTGCTGGCGCTGTGGCGGCAGAAAGGTGTGCTCGCCATGGTCCAGCGCCTGCTCGATCTCTATCAGCTGCCGGCTCGCCTGCTGGCCGATGCCGAACAGGGCGAGCGCGCGCTGACCAACGTGTTGCATCTGGCCGAGCTGCTGCAAAGCGAGAGCCAGGCCCTGGACGGCGAGCAGGCCTTGATCCAGAGGCTGGCCGAGCAGGTTCAGCTGGACCAGCGCGGCCAGGATGATGAGCAGCAGCTGCGCCTGGAAAGCGATGCCGAGCTGGTCCGGGTAGTGACCTGCCACGCCGCCAAGGGCCTGGAATATCCGCTGGTGCTGGTGCCCTTTGTCTGCGACTACCGCGAGGCCAAAGCCGACGGCCCGCTGGGCTATCACGATGGCCACCGGCCGGTGCTTGATCTCGACCCGGATGCCGAAGCACTTGCCCGGCACCAGCTCGAAAGCCTGCAGGAAGAACTGCGCCTGTTCTACGTCGCCGTCACCCGGGCTCGCCATGCCTGCTGGCTGGGCGTGGCCCCGGTCAGAAGCGGCAACGCCAGGAAGCAGCCGCCGGCGCTGGAGCGCTATCCCTTCGGCCATCTCCTGCTGGGGCTGGCCGATGCGCTCGGCAATCCGCCGCCGATGAGCGAGCTGCTCGATGCCCTGCAGGGCCGTGCCCCCGACCTGATCAAACGCATCGACTTGAGCTCGACCATTTCGATCACACGGCTGCCGGCGGTCGATGCCCGGGCCCTGGCACCGGCTAGGCAATACCAGGGTCATCCGCGCGAGCCCTGGTGGATTGCCAGCTACTCGGCGCTGAAGCAGGTCGGTGGCGAGCTCGCCGACGACGATGCCGCAGATGCCGCTGACAACGCCGCAGAGGACCAGGCCCGGGAAGAAGCCATCGACCGGGCTGAGCCGTCTGCCGGACCGATCGGTGTCGGTCGCTATCGCGGGCAGGGCATGCACGGTTTTCCCGCCGGCCCCAGGCCCGGCACCTTTCTGCACGGCCTGCTGGAGTGGGCCGGTCGCCAGGGCCTGGCCGAAACCCTGGCCAGGCCGGATGCCTTCCTGGCTGAAATCGACAAGCGCTGCCGACTGCGCGGCTGGGGCCATTGGCGTCAAGTCCTGCAGGACTGGATGCTCGAGCAGCTCCGCCAGACCATGGTGCTGGGTGAGGATCGCCTCAGCCTGGCCGAGCTGGCCGTCGGCCAGTACACGCCCGAACTGGAGTTCTGGTTCCAGGCCAGCCAGGTGCAGACCGAAGCGCTGGACCGGCTGGTCCGGCGCGCGACCTTCGACGGCGCGCCGCGCAAGCCGCTGGCCCGCAACCAGCTCAACGGCATGATGCGCGGCTTTATCGACCTGGTCTTTGAACACCAGGGCCACTACTACGTGCTGGACTACAAATCCAACCGGCTGGGTGATTCGGCCGAGGCCTACACGTTTGAAGCCATGCAGGCCTCCGTGCTCGACAAGCGCTATGACCTGCAGTTTGCCGTCTACACCCTGGCCCTGCATCGGTTACTGAAAAGCCGTCTGCCCGACTACGACTACGAGCGCCATGTCGGCGGCTCGGTATACCTGTACCTGCGCGGCTGCGGCAGCGCCGGCGGCGGCGTGTTCCACTACCAGCCGAGCCGGGCCTTGATCGAGTCGCTGGACCGCCTGTTCTCAGGCCGGGGAGATCGCCATGCAGCCTGAGCAGGTCCGCGAGCATTTTCAGCGCTGGCAGCGCCTGGGCTGGATGCGGCCGCTGGAAAGCCGCTTTGTCGCATTCCTTTTCGACCTGGAGCCCGACGCCGACGGCCGCGTGCTGCTGGCCGCCGGGCTGGCCAGCCATGCCCTGGCCCATGGCCATGTCTGCCTGGATATCCCGGCCCTGGTGCAAGACCCGGCGCGCTGGCTGGGCCTGCCGCCGGATGATGCCGATCGGCGCTTGGCCGACGATATCGACGAGGCGGAATGGCAAAGCGCGCAGGCCTTCTTCAGGGATGAACTGACTGACCTGGATGCCGACGACTGGATTTCAACCTTGTCCACATCGCGCCTGGTTGCAGCCGGGGAGGGCAACACGCCGCTGGTCCTGGAGGATGGCCGGCTGTATCTGCGCCGCAACTGGGCGGCCGGGCGCGAGGTATTGCAGGCACTCAGCCAGCGCGGCCAGCCGCTGAGCCTGCCGATCGACCAGCCGGCCCTGCGGGCCTTGTTCGATCAGCTTTTCTCGAGTTCTGATGCAGACCAGAACGCGGCCAGCGGCCCGGACTGGCAGAAGCTGGCTTGCGCCGTGGCGCTGCGCTACGGCTTTGCCATCATCACCGGCGGCCCCGGCACCGGCAAGACCTGGACCATGGTCAAGCTGCTGGCGCTGTTGCAGGCGGTCAACCAGGCCGGCGGCAGCGAGCGACCGCTGCGCGTGCTGCTGGCCGCACCTACCGGCAAGGCGGCGGCGCGCATGACCGAGTCGGTGCGGGCCAACTGGCAAAGCCTGCCCGAAGCTTTCCAGCGCGAAGAATGGCGGCCGGAAGAAGCCCGCACCCTGCATCGCCTGCTCGGCAGCCGGCCGGGCTCGCGCCATTTCCGCCACCAGCGCCACAACCCGGTGCAGGCCGATGTGATCATCATCGATGAGGCCAGCATGATTGACCTGCAGATGATGCAGGCGCTGATCTGCGGCCTTGATCCGCATACCCGCCTGGTCCTGCTGGGCGACAAGGACCAGCTGTCCTCGGTCGAGCCCGGCGCGGTGTTTGGTGACCTTTGCCAGGGCGCCGAACGGACCGGCTTCGACCCCGAGCTGGCCGACTGGCTGGAAGCGGTCTCAGGTGAACAGGTTGAACGCGCAGTCGCAGCCAAGACCAGCCCGCTTGCCGGACAAACCGTGATGCTGCGCCAGGCCCGCCGCTTCAACGCCGACATTGCGGCCCTGGCTCTCGCGGTCAATGCCGGAGAGGCAGAACGTGCCGCCGAACTGCTGCACCAGCACGCCCCTGTTCTGACTTGCCTGCAGCCAACCAGCGCAGACGATGCAAAGCTGCGCGAACTGTTTATCGACCAGGGTTACGCGCGCTACCTGAAGCAGCTGCAGCGAGCCGACTGGTTGACCAGCGAAGCATCAACCTCGATTGCGGCTGCAGCCGCCGAGCCGGAGAAACTGGAAGCCTGGGCGCGCGCCGCCCTTGAAGCCTTCGGCCGCTTCCAGATTCTGACGGGCACCCGCGGCGGGGATTGGGGCGTGGACGAAACCAACCGCCGCATTCGGCGCTGGTTGGCCGCGGACGGCCTGGTCGATGCCGACGGCAGCTGGTTCCACGGCCGCCCGGTGATGATCTGCCGCAACGACTACCGCACCGGCCTGATGAATGGTGATGTGGGCTTGTGCCTTGCCTGGCCGCAGGCCGACGGGCGCTGCCGGCTACGCGTGGTGTTCCAGAAAGCCGATGGCCATCTGCATCACTACGCCACCACCCGGATCAGCGACTGCGAAACCGCCTTCGCCATGACCGTGCACAAATCCCAGGGCAGCGAATTCAACCACAGCGTCCTGGTCCTGCCCGAGCGCCACAGCCGCGTCCTGGCCCGCGAACTGATCTACACCGGCCTGACCCGCGCCCGCGACCAGTTCACCCTGGTCGTACCAAACCCCGCCGTGCTGACTGAGGCCATTGCTCAACGCACCGAGCGCTCCTCGATTCTTTCGACGGCGTCAACCAGGTAGTCAGCGCCAAGGCGTCCTTGGATGGCAAATGCTGTCCCAAAAAAAGGGGCACCGAATTCGGTGCCCCAAAGTGTTGCCCAGAGTGCTTGGGCAAGGCCTATCTTTCACGCGACCTGATGCTGACTGAGCCGGTCGCCAGACCCGTGGCAAGCAGCAGCACAATCATCAGCAGCAGCGCCCAGGATCCGCCGACGGGAACCGGGATTGCCGTGCGCAGGATGGTTGTGACCGAGTCGGTCACTTCCGGCACGGGTTCATTGTCGGGGTCGTTGCCGTTTGCGAAGGCGACGTTGACCAGTGCGCCGGCATCCATGTCCGAAGCCTGAACAGTGTAGGTTCCGGTCAGCACACAGGTTTCGCCGACCTCCAGTACCGGACAGAGGATGCTGCTCGGCGTGATGAGGTCATCTTCGACCAGCACATCCGTCAGCGTCACGTTGCCCGTGTTGGTGGCGGTGATCGTGTAGGTCAGCACCGTGCCGGCCGTGATGATCGAGGGCGGGTCATCCAGCGACTTCACCAGGCTCAGACCCGGTGCGCCCGCAGGACCCTCCGCTACCGCGGTATCGCTATCGCTGACCGGCTCGTCGTTGGGATCGGTAGCGCTGACGGTTGCCGTGTTGCTGTAGCTGCCTGCATCGATATCGCCTTGCTCAACCTCATGGCTGGCCAGGCAGGTCAGGCTCTCGCCTGGCGCAAGGGTCAGCGGCTGGTCCGGCGTGCAGCTGTTGATCGTCGCGCCCGGATCAGCAATGCTGACGTCAAACAAGGTGACGTCACCCGTGTTGGTCGCGGTCAACTCGTACTCGATCAGATCACCGACATTGGCAAACGGACTGCCATCCGTAATGACTTTGACCAGTTCGATCGCCGGGCCCTGGATGATCGGCGTGGTGACGTCGTCATCGTCAGACAGCGGCGGGCCGTTAGGATCGGTCGGATCGGGTGCCTCGACCGTCGCCGTATTGACGATCTGGCCGGCATCGACGTCATCCTGGTCGACGGTATAGGTGCCCGTCAGGACACAGGTGTCGCCAGGGGCCACAATCGGACAGGTGATGCTTGACGGATCGATCAGGTCGTCAGTCACGACGACATTGCTCAGCGTCACATTGCCGGTATTGGTGGCGGTAACCGTGTAGGTGAGGACGCTGCCAGCAACGATCGGCGCTGGCGCATCGGTCAGTTCCTTGACCAGCTCAATGGCGGGACCCTGGTTGATCGGCGTGGTGACGTCGTCATCGTCAGACAGCGGTGGGCCACCCGGATCGGTCGGATCGGGCGCTTCTACGGTTGCCGTGTTGACGATCTGGCCGGCGTCGACATCGTCCTGATCCACAGTGTAGGTGCCGGTCAGGACGCAGGTGCCTCCCGGAATCACGCTGGGACAGGTGATGCTTGACGGATCGATCAGGTCGTCAGTCACGACGACATTGCTCAGCGTCACATTGCCGGTATTGGTCGCAGTCACCGTGTAAGTCAGCACACTGCCGGCCACGATTGGTGTCGGCGCATCGGTCAGTTCCTTGACCAGTTCGATGGCCGGGCCCTGGTTGATCGGCGTGGTGACGTCGTCATCGTCAGACAGCGGCGGGCCACCTGGGTCGGTGGGGTCGGGCGCTTCGACGGTTGCCGTGTTGACGATCTGGCCGGCGTCGACATCGTCCTGGTCGACCGTATAGGTACCGGTCAGCACGCAGGTACCACCCGGAATCACGCTGGGACAGGTGATCGACGACGGGTCAATCAGGTCATCGGTGACAACGACATTGCTCAGCGTCACATTGCCGGTATTGGTCGCAGTCACCGTGTAGGTCAGCACGCTGCCGGCCACGATTGGTGTCGGCGCATCGGTCAGTTCCTTGACCAGTTCGATGGCCGGGCCCTGGTTGATCGGCGTGGTGACGTCGTCATCGTCAGACAGCGGCGGGCCACCCGGATCGGTCGGATCGGGCGCTTCTACG